>DASZMX010000155.1:0-16269 GCA_035551475.1 Verrucomicrobiia bacterium | reverse complement strand
TGCAACGGCGTTCGACAGCATGGTATATTTGGACTGGGAATCGCTGGGCAACCCGCCAAAATTCCAATGTTATGTCGAACGAAAGCTGCACGGAGGGTCTGATGGCGACTACGAAACAATTTCGGACACGGGCTACGGCCTGAGCTACCTGGACACCAACGTGGTAAATGGAGTCGCCTACGACTACCGCGTGGCGGCTCTCGACACAAACTTCGTGCGAATTTACGCGCTCGCGAGCAACATCATTCCCACGGCGGATGGGAAATTGGCCGCGATTGCCACCGCGGGCAACGGATTCGTGTCGCTAAGGTGGAACCCGATTGCGCCCACGGGCTACTACATCGTAAAACATTCGCTCAAGTCGGGCGGCCCGTACGACATAGTCAACCCGGCCACTGGCTCCAGCTCATTTCATCATGTGGGGATTCAAAACGGCGTCGTTCATTATTATGTCATAACAGCGCAATTGGCGTCGGGCATCTCCACCGATTCTTCGGAAGTATTCGCTATGCCTCTGGCAACGTTGCAGCCGCTCGCGCCGCCAAATTTTACCGCCAACGAAGGTGGAACAAACATCTTTTTGTCGTGGGCCGCCAGCCCAGGAGCTGTGCGCTTTGAATTGTCTCAATCCTTGCCCCCAGACATTCTTCTAACGAATGGACCGGTGCAGAGTTATATTTTCGGAGTTCCAGATGGCACAAACATCCAGGACGGAACCCTTTTTACCTTTGATGTACGCGCCGTGAACGCCCAAGGACGCTATAGCGAGCCTTCTTCTGTGACCATCGGCTATACCAACCAACCTGTTTCCAGCTCTCCATCGCAGGTGATCCTTTCGATTGGCGATCATAAAGTTGTCAGCGGGGATAGCTTGATGTTGAGCGGGCCAACGAATTTGACGCTGACGGCCTCGATCGCGTCCACCAACGCCCACGCTGGCGAAGTGTATTTCTACGATAATCAGAGCATCATAGGCAAGGGCCAGGCGCCGATGGCGCAAATGACGTGGTTCAATGTGCCGGGAGGGTCTCACAATGTCTATGCACAGGTGGTGGCGGCGCCCGCCAGCTCCACCCAACAGATTTTGGGCGGCAATCCTGGAGGAGAATCCTACTCTTCGTATAGCGCCTTTTTGCAAGTCGCGATCGTCCCCCCGCTGGCAACTTATCAAACGTCGGTGACCGATCTGCAGCTTCCTGCTCCGGGATTGCCGATTGCTCTGACACGATCGTATTGCAGCCAAACCACGAACGCCCCCGGAAATCTCGGAGTGGGATGGACAGGGAATTGGGACTCCGCCTCCTTGCAAATTGGCAATTCCGATTTATCGGCAGATTGGGTGGAAGCCGGCTTTGATGGATTGAATGCGTTCTACGCGGCGGAAACTGCCTCGCACCTTATTACGATCATTCTGCCGGGCGGTAATACGGTCTTTTTCGCGCCGACCTTGACTTGCGAGGGCGAACCGAATGTGAGCGGGTATATTCAACTTTCCTTTGTGCCTTACGCCCCGAATCAAGGCACGCTGACGTGTGAGGAGGCGAATTTGGCCAGGTTAGATATGCTGGGAGTTTCGACCCTGGACTCATGGGGCGACGCCCCCTTCACGTTGACGGAGGGATATGACGAAGAAGCGCCTTTCGTTCCCGATTCCTTCACTTACACCGCGCCAAACGGCGTTCAATATGTGTATGAGCCAGGCCAAACCGGCTGGCAATTGAAGCAAGTCATTGATGCCAATTTAAATACTCTCACGTATAATTATAATTCCGCTTCCTTATTAAGCGAGATTCGCCACTCCAATGGCAGAAATGTTCAGTTCCATTATGCGACAAACAGCGGACTGACGACCATAAGCGTGTTTGACACGATGAGCGCGACGTTGGCTTCGCCCATTTATCCGGTGTTAAAATACGTGCTTACGAATACGACGCCCGATCGACGCCTGATCGAAGTGGATCGATTGGTGGACCGTGGCAACGGCGTCTATTTTGGCATCACGAATGTGTACGGCTCTAGCGGCGCGGATCGAAACCGTTTGACTCAGGTTTGGGATGCTCGCGGCGTTTGTGTGTTGAAAAATACCTATGGTGGATTGGGGGACGGTGATGGGACGATGGTGACACAAACGGACGCTTTGGGCCGGGTTTCAACCAACGGCTTATCCGGAACCACTTTGACCGTGAGCCGCAGCGTAGGAGGATCCAACTCGGTCGCCACCGTGCAACACGACGCTTCCGGCGCTGTGATTGGAGCACAACAAGCCATATCGGACTCGGGCTACACGGGGACAAGTTACTCGTATGACACGCGAGGCCGGTTGGTGTCACAGTCGGATAGTTACGGCAATACGCAGACGACTAGCTACGATAATTTGGACAGGCCGGTTAGCCAGTCGGATGCGTTGGGCAACACCACCTTGACACAGCTTAATGATTTCAACGAGCCAGCGTTGGCCTCGGATGCCAACGGCTATTCGACCACCAACAGTTATGATGCCAATGGCAATCTCCTTACGTCTTCCGATCCGACAGGCAGTCAGACGACCATGGCTTATGTCCAACCCATTACTGCGGCGGGCAAGGTTCTGGCGGCTGGGTTGGTGTCCGCCTCCAGTCAGCAAGCCCCCGGTGTGCCATTTACCTTGAAGACGACCTACGCATATTACACGCAGCCTTATGGAGTGGGCAATTTCCCCGGCGAGGTGGCCAGCGTGACTCAAAATTGGGTGGGAAGCG
This sequence comes from Verrucomicrobiia bacterium, assembly GCA_035551475.1. Classification (GTDB taxonomy): domain Bacteria; phylum Verrucomicrobiota; class Verrucomicrobiia; order Limisphaerales; family Palsa-1400; genus DASZMX01. The sequence goes on along the minus strand of DASZMX010000155.1, from coordinate 13,531 downwards.
ACGGAGTCACGCCGGGACCTGGTGTTTTCGCGCCCGTCAATTACGCCTATGATGCGAACGGCAATCGAATCTCGGAGGCGAGAACGGGCACGATCGACGGGGTGCCCGGGCAGTCCGCCGTGACCCAGTATGAATACGATGCCATGAACCGCGTGGTGGAAACGATTGATCCGTTGGGCCGCGCCAGCCGCACTGTGTATGACGCTGCTGGACGAGTGGTCTTAACCGTGGATGCCCTGGGGCGCGCCACGACCAACACCTATGACGCCTGCGGCAATTTGATTGAAACCGCGTATGCAGATGGGACGGTTTCGCGCTTGACGTACGATGAAATGAGCCATGTCTTGTGTTCCCAAGACCGCGCTCTGCCCGATGGCGGCGGTGTGACCACGGGACCGGCGACGGTCAATATTTATGATTCTGCGGGGCGCAACATCTGCGTGCAACGCTGGTCTGCTATGTCCCTTGCCAAACAAAACGACACACGCGCGCAGGTCGCCGCTGGGGTCACGATGCAAACGGTCGTGGTAGCGACCAATGGAGTTAGAGCATCGTTTACGCGGAGCGTGTATGATTGGAACGGGCGCGTAGTTTACGCGATGGCCGCCAATGGCGCGGTGACGGAGTTTCGTTACGACGCGGCGGGGCGGCGGACCAACACGTTGGTATACACCAATTATTTGGTGGCGTTGACTGATTCGGGAACGCAGATCGCGCCGACCGGCGGTGCGTTGAGCACAGTTTATCAATATGATCCTAACGGAAACCAGACGACGGTGACGGATGCCAACAACAAGGAAACCGATTACAGCTACGACAGTGGCAATCGGCTTGTGTTGACGACGTATCCTGCGTTGGGAGATGGTTCAGCGCGGCATCAAACGGCTGTCGTGTACGATGGTTTGGGCGAAAAGACGCGTGAGACTGATGAAGCGGGGGTGGTCACCGCCTATACTCATGATTTTCGAGAGGCCCTGACATCGGTGACGTTGGACGCGGGTAGCCCGAACGCCTTGGTTTGGACCTATGCCTATGATGAGTTGGGCAATTTAAGCGTGCAAATCGATCCGAACCAGAGCGTCACGCAATTTGCTTATGATGCCCTAAGCCGGCGCACTTTGAGAATGCTCGCGGATGGAACGAAGGAGATCACCAGTTACGCGGATATTGGCGCCGGCGTGAAAGTCCAGCAGACCGCCGTGACCGATTGGCGCCACAAGACCATCGTTACGACAGAGGATGTGATGGGGCGGATGGCCGCGAAAACGCTTCCCGCGATCAACCCTGGGGAGACCGACACGCTGGAGACTTTCTTCTACACGGCGGCGGGGCAAATGGCCCAGGTCGCGACCGCGACCAACAACGTGACCAATCGCGTCACCTATTACGCTTATGACAATTTGCAGCGGCTGCTGAAAAAAGATTGCGCGGAAGGCGTGCTGGCCTACAGTTACACCCCGGACAATCGCGTGCAAACGATCCAGGCTTATCGCCGCGGCGTGGTCGCCACCAACGGCGCCATCACCAACGGCACGACCGCCGACCTCAGCCTCGGTTACAGTTACGACGCCATGGGCCGGTTGGCGGTGGTGACCAACGCCACGGGCGGCGGGACGAACACGACCCGTTACGGTTATGATGGGGCCGGCAACCTGGCGTCGGTCAATTATCCCAATGGCGGCGCGCACAGTTACAGTTACAACGCGCAGAACCGGCTGACCCAACTGATCGTAACTAGCCCGACAAAATTGCTGCGGGAATATGTCTATGGATTGAACCCCGTGGGCGATCGCACGTCCGTGGTCGAGACCGCGCAAACCACCGGCGCCCCGCAAGTCCGTTGGAAGGAGGCATGGGAATACGACGGCAGCGCCGCGCCAACCCCGCCGCGCGCCCGTCGCCTGACGCGCGAGACCTTGACCAACAGCTCCGGCTGGGCGGGGGCCATCACCAATCATTACGATCCCAACGGCAACCGGCTCAACCGCGCCGTGGGCCTGGCCATCACGCCCGTGGACGCCTTGACCAACCAAACCTTCGCCTACGACCGGCGGGACTTGCTGGACAACGACGCCGCGCCCAATAATGCCAACCCCAACTATGACGCCAACGGCAACACGCTGGTGGATCGCGGCGTGGCCTTGAGCGACCTCTACGACGCGGAAAACCGGCTGATCGCGCGCGGCGCGACCATCACCCTCGGCTACGACGAGGAGGGCAACCGCGTGCGCAAAACGGTCAGCGGCGCCACGACCTATTACCTCGTGGACGACCAGAACCCCACCGGCTACCCCCAGGTCCTGGCTGAATACAGCAACGTCAGCAACGCGCCCGCCGCGACCTACACCTGGGGCCAGAGCCTAATCTCGCAAACCGCCGGCGCCGCCACCATTTATTACGGCTACGACGGCCAAGGCAACGTCCGCATTTTGGAGGACGGCTCCGCCACCCTCCTCGCCAGCTACGATTACGACGCCTCGGGCAACCTTCTGGCCACGTCCGGGACCACCTCCAACACCTACCGCTACGCCGCCCAGCAATGGGACTCGGACCTGAACATGTACTACCTCCGCGCCCGCTACTACAAACCCGATTTGGGGCGGTTCTGGACGATGGATAGTTATGAGGGGCGGCAGGAAGAACCGCTGAGCCTACACAAGTATTTGTACTGCCAAGCCGATGCCGTAAATAACGACGATCCTAGCGGCCATTTTTTGGAGGGATTTGCTGTTGAGGCAATTGGCGAAAACATGGAGGCGACCGAGGCGTTAGTAGACACCGTGGCTGAGCAGGCAATTGAACGAAGCGTTGTAAAAAGCACGGTCAAAGCTGCCCTGGCCGTGGCAGCCGCGTTGATTTTAACTGGTGATGAATCCGATCAAAACATCCCAACCATGTATTACAGTCGAGGCGAATTCCCCACAATTGCTCCGAAGATCGCTACTCTCCAATTGACGCATCCCCAATGGAACCTACTTCATTATACTGGTCCTGGGCTGCTTAGCGGAATCCAGCGAAAGCTTGCATTAAAAAAAGTTGCCATCCAAAGTCCGGGGTCGGGCAACTCCTGGGATGAATATCCGTTTGCGACGACCTTAGAAGGCGGCACACCAGCGGATGTTCAACCAGCGCCGAACCGTGAACAGTGGAAACAGGGAGGAAAACACAACGCTTTTTATATTCAAAATCACATGTTCTATGGTGCCCCGTTTTATGTAAAGGTGATCCCATGAGTCGAATAATCGTCACCCTCGATGAAATTGCTAAGGAGGCCCGTAAGATGGGAGTGGATATCGAGTCTAATTTGAATCCTGGGGCCACTGAAAAACAGATGTCCAACTCGCTGGCTCGATTGCCGCTTGCGCTACCAGACGAAATTCTTGATCTCTACCGATGGCACGACGGAGTTCGTGAGAGGCGGATTAGTGATGCACGCATATTTCCAAGGTTTCTATTTCCATCGCTAGAAGATTGTATTGACACGACTAAAGAGCTTTGTTCGGTTGCTGGCGATCCTGAAATACGATGGCGCGCGTCATGGTTTTATCTCTGCGAAGACTTAGCAGGCGACTATTACGCGCTCGAAACCAATCCCAAAGTCGCATCTGGTCATATTTGGTTCGTATCGTTTGGTGCTGATCCGTTTGTTGCATTTTGGTCGTTTGAGACTATGCTCCTCTCCATTTTGGAGTGTTACAAGTCGGGTGCTTATTTTCTTGATGCCGATGGTTTTTTGGATGAGCAAAGCGAATTGAGCAATTCAATCTATCGTGCTCACAATTGCGGGCTATCGCCGTTGCGCTTGATTTCAAAGGAAAAGCTCTTAAAGGACATGATGCAAGCAAAACGCAAATTTGAGTTGGAAATGCGGCCTGACTTAATTGACAAATTGCGCGAACTTGCTGGTATGTCAGGGATCAATACCGATGATTGGTGAATTGAACTTGACACGCCAACCATAGCACGCCTGGCGCCAGGAAAATGAACGCTGGCGCGGCTTCTCGGCTACGAACGCTTCGCAAGACGAAGGAAAGATCGCCTACATCAAACTGAACATCCAAATGCCGTGCCCGCTTCGTGGCGCTGTCTTGGTTAATTGGGTGTTGTGGGAGATTTTTTTCATTCTCAGCACCCGGATCGCCTTCGGTAATTGGATGCGACCGTCCAGTTATATGGGATTTGATTACCTGATTGAGACTCTGCTTGCAACCATTTGCCTCTCGGATTTGACTCGCAACGGGGCGCAACATCTGTGTGGAGAGGTATGCCAGCTTATCCTTGCAGACCAACGCCGACACGCGCGTCGTGACGTCTGGCGGCGCGAGCGCGCCCACCGTCGTGGTGGCGACCAATGGGACTCGGACGACCTTGACCCGGAGCGTGTATGACTGGAACAGCCGGGTGATTTACGCGATGGCGGCCAACGGGGCGGTGACGCAATACCAATATGACGCGGCGGGGCGGCGGACCAACACGCTGGTTTACACCAATTATCTGGCGAGCGTGGCGAGCAACAACGCGCCGATTGCGCCGACGGGCGGGGCGTTGGCAACCTCCTATCAATACGACGCCAATGGGAACCAGACGGCGATGCTGGAACCTTTGGGCGGCGAGACCGATTATCAATATGACGGGGGCAATCGTTTAGTTTACACGTTTTATCCGCTCAACGCCGGGGAAACCGCGCGGCACGAGACGGCGCTCACCTATGACGGCTTGGGCCAGAAGCTCGCCGAGACGGACGAAGCCGGGGTGAAAACGGCCTACACGTATGATTGGCGCGGGCTGGTCACCAGCGTGACGGTGGACGCGGGAAACGCGCACGCCCTGGTCTGGGCGTATGCCTACGATGAGTTTGGCGATCTCATCGCGCAGACCGACCCGAACAGCGGCGTGACGCAGTTCGCCTATGACGCCCTGGGCCGGCGCACGCAACGGATGCTGTCCGACGGAACCAAAGAGCGCACGACCTACAGCGACGTGCGGCGGGCAGCGGCGTGACGGTCGAGCGCGCGACCGTGACCGATTGGCGCGGTAAAACGAGCGTCACGACCAACGACGTGATGGGGCGGGTGGCGGCCCGTTTGCTGCCGGCGATCAATCCCGGGGAAGCCGACACGCTGGAGACCTTCGCCTACACGGCGGCGGGCCAGGTGGCCCAGATCACGACCGCGACCAACAACGTGACCAATCGCGTCACCTATAACGCTTACGATAATTGGCAGCGGCTGCTGAAAAAAGATTGCCCCGAAGGCGTGCTGGCCTACAGTTACACCCCGGACAATCGCGTGCAAACGATCCAGGCTTATCGCCGCAGCGTGGTGGCCACCAATGGCGCCATCACCAACGGCACGACCGCCGACCTCAGCCTCGGTTACAGCTACGACGCCTTGGGCCGGCTGGCGGTGGTGACCAACGCCACGGGCGGCGGGACCAACACGACCCGTTACGGCTACGACAACGCCGGCAATCTGGCCACGGTCACCTATCCTGGTGGCGGAGCGCACCTTTACTTTTACAACGCGCAGAACCGTCTGACCCAACTGATCGTGACCAGCCCGACGAAGCTATTGCGCGAATATGTCTATGGGTTGAACCCCGTGGGCGACCGTATATCCGTCATCGAAACCGCGCAAACCACCGGTTCCCCGCAGATGCGCTGGGAAGCAGCGTGGGAAGGGCGGCTACGGCCAAAGCGATTTTACAGCGTGAGCACATCGACCTTGACGATGCCACCAACGGAGCATTTCTTGATTCGTCGTACTACGATGAATTGCATACGGATGTTTACTATCAGACACTGACTCGCGATTTGGAAAGTGCTTTGCCAGGCACTGTCCGAGCCAGGCTTCTGATAATTGGTCAAGAACTGAAAGCGGGCACCTACCCGTATTAGCCGCCATGGAGCGAAAAACGCTAGTTTTGACTGAGGGGCAGATTGACAGTGAGAATCCTGCATACGCAGCATGGCAGGCGATGTTAGACCATGTCAGAGGCCTAAAAGGAGGGGAGCGCACTGAATATATTCGCGAGCTCCCAAAACAATGGCGATGCGTTTACAACGGGTTCCGGCTGCAGAATGAGGTCGATAACGGTGGTTTCCATCAATTTTTCTGGAATAGCGAAGGGGCGCTTAACAAGGAAACGCTTGAAGACCTTCGGTTAATTTCGGCTGGCCCGTTCATTCTGCTTTTTGAAGAGGCGCTGGACGAATATCAGCGGCACGACTATCGCGGAGAGAAAGTGGAATCCGGCAACTCATGGGAGGCATTCACAAAGCCGTATAAAGAGAAACGTATGGCTGACTTGGATGAGGCTTTTTGCAGGGTACCGAAAACAATCGCGATGCACCTTTCTGATTACATTCGGAGTAATCGAAGGATGTACACAAAGTGAGCGCAGGCGGCTTGATTTGAACTTGACACGCCAACCATAGCACGCGCGGCGCCAAGAAAACGAACGCTGGCGCGGCTTCTCAGCTACCAACGCTTCTTAAGACGAAGGAAAGATCGCCTACATCAAACTGAACATCCAAACGCCTCGTGGCGCTGTCCCGGTTAACTAAGGGTGCTGTGGAAGGTTTTTTCACTCTCAGCACCCGGATCGCCTCCGCTTATGGATGCGACCGTCCAGCTATATGAGATTGTTATTAGCTGACCGAGATCCGGCTTGCAACCAAGTATTTGCCTCTCGGATCCGCTGGGGCGGGTGGGTCAAACTATTTACGACGGGGCGGGCCGGGTGGCCAGGGCGACCGACGCCTTGGGGTATGCGACGACCAGCGCCTACGATGCCTTGGGGAACCTGGTGGAAACGGGGTATGCGGATGGGACGGTCACGCGCCAGACGTATGACGAGATGAATCACGTGGTGTATGCGCAAGATCGCGTCCTGCCGGACGCCCGGGGCGTGAGCACGGGGCCGGCCACGCACAATGTTTATGATTTGGCGGGGCGCAACATTTGTGTGGAGAGGTATGCCGAATTGTCCTTGCAGACCAACACCGACACCCGCGTTGTGACGTCCGGAGGCGCGAGCGTGCCGAGAATGAGTTTGGCAATTTGAGAGCGTAGAGCGACCCGAATAGCGGCGTGACGAAATTTGCCTACAGCGCGTTAAACGGAACAAGCAATGCTTCTGACGCAAGAGAGGCATCAAGTTCTCGGCAGCGCTATTTGTAGGCGTCGAGGGCGAGGTTGAGTTCCAGGACGTTGACGCCGGGTTCGCCGAGGAAGCCGAGGCTGGCTGGGTCGGTGTGTTGATGGACAAGCGCGAGCACGGCGGCGACGTCGAGGTGGCGGGCTTGGGCGACACGGGCGGTTTGCAGCTCGGCGTTGGCCAGGGTAATGTGGGGATCGAGGCCGCTGGCGGAGGCGGTCACGGCGTCGGCGGGGACAAGGGCGTTGGTCGCGAGACCGTTTTGCGCGCGGTAATCGGCGATGTTTTGGGCGATGGCGTCGGCCAGCTTTTTGGAGGTGGGCCCGAGGTTGCTGCCGCCGGAGTTGACAGCGTCGTAGCCATTGCCCGCGGCGGAGGGACGGGGATGGAAATATTGCGGGGCGACGAAATTCTGGCCAATGAGCCGCGAGCCGATGACGCGGCCTTTGGAGTCAAATAAAAGGCTGCCTTGCGCCTTGGCCGGATAGAGCGCGGTCCCCACGGCCAGCACGAGCAAGGGATAAATGCCGCAACAGACGACGGCCAAAAGAACGGTGGCCATGACGGCGCCGCGCAAATGCGAGATCATTTCTTTCATAAATCAAACGAGTTTGAGGCTGGTGATGATCAGATCGATGGCCTTGATGCCGAGGAACGGGATCACCACGCCGCCCCCGCCGTAAATCACAAGGTTGCGCTGCAGCATTGCCAGCGCGCCGATCGGTTTGTACTCGACACCGCGCAAGGCCAGCGGAATGAGTGCGATGATGATGAGCGCGTTGAAAATGACGGCGCTGAGAATCGCGCTTTGCGGGCTGCGCAGGGCCATGATGTTCAACGGCGAAATCTCCGGGAACGTCGCCATCAGCATCGCCGGGACGATGGCGAAATATTTGGCGATGTCGTTGGCGATGCTGAAGGTGGTCAGCGCGCCGCGGGTGATGAGGAGTTGTTTTCCGATTTCCACGATTTCAATGAGCTTGGTGGGATTGCTGTCCAGATCGACCATGTTGCCGGCTTCGCGCGCGGCTTGGGTGCCCGTGTTCATGGCCACGCCCACGTCGGCCTGGGCGAGCGCCGGCGCGTCATTGGTGCCGTCGCCGGTCATGGCGACGAGATGTCCGGCGGCCTGCTCTTCGCGGATGCGCTTTAACTTTTGCTCGGGCGTGGCTTGCGCCATGAAATCATCGACGCCCGCCTCGGCGGCGATCGCGGCGGCCGTCAATTGATTGTCGCCCGTGATCATCACCGTGCGAATGCCCATCTTCCGCAATTGGGCGAAGCGCTCCTTAATCCCGCCTTTGACCACGTCCTTGAGCTGAATCACGCCGAGCGTTTCCGCGTTCTCGGACACGACCAGCGGCGTGCCGCCCGCGTTGGAAATCGCCTCCACCGTTTGTGTGACAGACGGCGGGAAGAGGCCGCCGCCCTGGTCCACATGCGCATGGATCGCCGCCGCCGCGCCTTTGCGAATGCGCCGGGCGGGATGCCCGTTGACTTGCGGAAAATCGACGCCGCTCATGCGCGTCTGGGCGGTGAAAGCCACAAACGTTGGCGGCGGATCCGCCACCTCGCGCCCGCGCAAATTGAATTGTTGTTTCGCGAGGACGACAATCGAGCGGCCCTCGGGCGTTTCATCGGCCAGCGAGGCCAATTGCGCGGCGTCCACCAGGCGCTCAATCTTAATGTTGGGCGCAGGATGAAAAGCCGTCGCCATGCGATTGCCGAAGGTGATCGTGCCCGTCTTATCCAGCAACAGCACATCCACATCGCCTGCCGCCTCCACCGCGCGCCCGCTCATCGCGAGCACGTTGCGGCGGATCAAACGATCGATGCCACTGATGCCAATCGCGCTAAGCAATCCCCCAATCGTCGTCGGAATAAGGCACACCAATAACGCGACCAGCACCGGCACGGAAAAATCTGAATTTGAATAAAGGCCAAACGGTTTCAGCGTGATGCACACCACCATGAAAATCAGTGTGAGCGCCGAAAGCAGAATCGTCAGCGCGATCTCGTTCGGCGTCCGCTGGCGCCGCGCGCCTTCCACCATGCCGATCATGCGATCCAGGAACGTGTTTCCTTTTTCGGACGTGATGCGAATGAGAATACGGTCGCTCAACACCCGCGTCCCGCCCGTCACCGCGCTGCGGTCGCCGCCGCTCTCGCGAATCACCGGCGCCGATTCCCCGGTGATCGCCGCTTCGTCCACGCTGGCGATGCCTTCGATCACGTCGCCATCGGCGGGAATAATATCGTTGGCCTCGCACACCACCACGTCGCCCTTTTGCAATTCGGTCGCGGTCACGCGCTCCTCGGCGCCTTGGCGCCAGCGGCGCGCCACGGTGTCTTTGCGCGCCTTGCGCAACGTGTCCGCCTGCGCCTTGCCGCGGCCTTCCGCCACCGCCTCGGCAAAATTCGCGAACAACACCGTGAACCACAGCCACACGGCCAGTTGCACAATGAAACCGCGCTCGCCCGGCCGCGTAAAAATTCCGACCGTGGTCATGGCCGCGCCCACCATTGTCACGAACATAACCGGGTTGCGGATCATCAGGCGCGGATCCAATTTCAACACCGATTGCGGCAGCGCCGGGCCGACAATTTTCCAGTCAAATAAAGACGGAGCTTTGTGTGTCATAAAATCAATAAAGTTTGCCGTGCCGCGTCTGGAAATGCTCCACCACCGGCCCCAGCGTGAGGGACGGCAGATAATTCAACGCGCCCACCAGCAACACCGTGCCCAGCAGCAGCACCACGAACGTCGGCCCGGCCACGGGAAACGTGCCGGCGCTGGGCGGAGAGATTTTTTTCGCCGCCAGCGAGCCGGCCATGGCCATGATCGGCACAATCATGAGGAAACGCCCTATGAGCATCGCCAGACCGAGGGTTGTGTTGTACCAGGGCGTATTGGCGCTCAGTCCGGCGAAGGCGCTGCCGTTGTTGCCGTTCGCCGAGCTGAAGGCGTAGAGGATCTCCGTCAAGCCATGCGGCCCGGTGTTGTTCAAGCCTGCCAGGCCCCATTTCGACACCGAGGCCCAGGCGGCGAAACCGAGAATGGACACTGTCAAGACCAGGACGGCGAGCATCGCCATCTTGACGTCATAGGCCTGAATTTTTTTGCCGAGATATTCCGGCGTGCGGCCCACCATCAAACCCGCGATGAACACGGCCAGCACCACAAAAACCAGCATCCCATACAAACCCGCGCCCACCCCGCCGACGATGATCTCGCCGAGCATGATGTTGAACAGCGGCACAAATCCGCCCAGCGCCATGAAGGAATCGTGCATGGAGTTGACCGCCCCGCACGAAGCGTCCGTGGTGATCGTGGCGAAGAGCGCCGAGTTGAAAATGCCGAACCGGACTTCCTTGCCTTCCATGTTGCCGTCCGCGGCCAGAATGCCGAGATGTTGATGAATCGGATTCCCCGCCGCCTCCGCCCACCAGCAGAGAACCGCGCCGCCAACAAATAAGATCATCATCGCGCCCCACACCGACCAACCGTGCGCCTGATTTTTGGTTTCGCGCCCCAGATAATAGGTCAGGCCGCTGCCCAGGGCGAAAATGGAAAGGATTTGCAGAAAATTCGAAAGCGGCGTCGGATTTTCAAACGGATGCGCGGCGTTGGCGTTGGCGTACCCGCCGCCGTTGGTGCCGAACATTTTGATTGCCACCTGCGAAGCCATCGGACCCTGCACAATGACCTGCTGGTTGGTTGCGCTCGCGTCCAGCGGCGTGGCCACGGTGTAAGGCCGGAAATTTTGGATCATCCCCTGCGACATCAGGGCCACCGCGAAGATGACGCACACCGGCAGCAGCAAATAATAAGTGACCCGCACCAGATCGACCCAGAAATTGCCAATCGTCTTGGCCGATTGCCGCGCCACCCCGCGCACCAGCGCCGCCGCGATCGCAATGCCCGTCGCGGCCGACGCGAAGTTGTGGATGACCAGCGCGACCATTTGGGAGAAATACGACATGGTCGATTCGCCGCTGTACGACTGCCAATTGGTGTTGGTGGTAAAACTCACCGCCGTGTTGAAGGCCAGGTCCGGGCTGCAATTATCGAACCCCTGCGGATTGAGCGGCAGCCATTTTTGCAGGCGCAGAATGGCGTAGGTGAAAAGGCAGCTCACCAAACTGAACGCCAGCATCGCGACGGTATATTGCCGCCAGTTATGTTCCTTGCCGGGATCCACGCCCATCAAACGATAGGTCCGGCGCTCCAGCGGGCGCAGCAGAGGATCGAGCCACGTGCGTCCCCCGGCGTCCAGGACGCGGCAAAGGTAGAGCCCCACCGGCTTGGTGATCAAACCGAGGACAATGATATAAAGAGCCAATTGCAACCAACCAGAGGCATGCATAATTTTTTAAAGTTTTTCGCACAACCGCGCATACCACGCGCAGACCAGGAAGAACCCCACCATCACCGCGACGAAAATAAGATCACTCATAACTCCACCCACCATGAACCCGTCCGCCGTCCCTGAATAATTAAAAGCCCGGGCCAAATCGTTAAAAACGCATTAAACCGCTCGGGGTTTCTCCGAGGCGCTTTTTCAGGAGGGGCGCGGATTGTCGGGACGCAGGGGCGTGTTATTGATACGGTGTTATGAAAGCGTTGGCGCTCTTCTTATTGTGCGCGGTTTCGGCGCAGGGCATGAACCGCCTGGATGCTCTTTGGATGATCGAAACCGGCGGAAACGACCAAATGGTGGGCCGCGCCGGCGAAATCAGCCGGTACCAGGTGCGCACCGCCATCTGGAGAAGTGTCACGACTTCAAGGGCCTACACCAGCCCGCATACCGCGCGGGAGGTGGCGGCGCGCGTCATGGACCGGCGCGTGCGCCAATTCGGCGAGATTTACAACCGCCCCCCCACCGATTTCGAATATTACGCGCTCTGGAACGCCCCGCACCAGGTGATGAACGGCCAGATCAGCCCCGTCGTCGCCGAGCGTTGCCGGCGGTTTTCCAATTTGTGCGCGCGGCAGTGACATTAAAAAAGCGTTAAAACGGCGCGAATCGCTCTTTCGGAAGTGCGTCCGGCGCGGTTCGCGTTATAGTTTTGACGTGTGACCGATGACCGTCCCAATCCGGACGCGCTCCTGGCCGCGATCCAAAAGGACGAGACCAGGAATCAACGCGGCAAGTTCAAAATTTTCCTCGGCATGGCCGCTGGCGTGGGCAAAACCTACGCCATGCTTCGCGCCGCCCAGCGCGCCCACGCCGCCGGGCGCGCCGTGGCTGTCGGCTACGTTGAAACCCACGGCCGCAAGGAAACCGAAGCCTTATTGACAGGCCTGCCCGTCGTCCCGCGACGCCAGCTCGAATACCGCGGGGTCACGCTCGAAGAAATGGATCTCGACGCCCTCCTGGCCCGCCGCCCGCAACTGGCCATCGTCGATGAATTGCCCCACACCAATGTCCCGGGCTCCCGCCACGCCAAGCGCTATCAGGACATCATCGAATTGCTCGACGCCGGCATCGACGTTTATAGCACGATGAATGTGCAGCACGCCGAAAGCCGCATCGACACCGTGCGGCAGATCACCGGATCCACCGTCCACGAAACCATTCCAGACAGCGTGCTGGACGGCGCGGAAATGGAATTGATCGACCTGCCGCCGGAGGAATTGCTCAAGCGCCTGGACGAGGGAAAAGTGTACGTCCCGGAGCGCGCGGAGCAGGCGATGATGAATTTTTTCCGCGAAGGCAATCTCAACGCCCTCCGCGAAATGGCGCTCCGCCTCGCCGCCGATCACGTCGGCCAGGACGTTCATCAATACTTGCAGGCCATGCAGATTTCCGGCCCCTGGAAGTCGGGGCATCGCCTGCTCGTCGCGGTCAGCGCGAGCCCGTACTCCCAGCAAATGATCCGGTGGACGCGTCGTCTGGCGGACAATCTGGATTGCCCGTGGATCGCCTTGCACGTGGCGCAACCCAAGCCGCTCCCTCCCGCCGACGAGGAGCGCCTGACGCGCAACCTGGCGCTGGCGCGAGAACTGCGCGCCGAGGCCATCACCACGGCGGACGCCGATGTGGCCCGGGGCATCATGCGCGTCGCGCGGCAACAGAACGTCACCCAGATTGTGGTGGGAAAACCCGGGGGAAAGAATATGTTTGACTGGTGGCGCGGCGGCGCGCTGTTGCGGCGGTTGGTGCGCGACAGCGGCCATATCGAGCTGCATGTGGTGCGGCCGGAGCAGGCGCCAGACGCTGCGCCCCGCCCAGGGTGGAGTTTCACCCCGCAATCCCCCGCCTGGCAATATGGCGCGGGCCTCGGCGCGGCGGCGGCCTGCACCGCCCTTAACGCCTTGCTGGACAAATCCAGCCTGGTCGGGCCGCAGGCCTTGGGCTTGATTTACCTG
>DASZMX010000154.1:0-23122 GCA_035551475.1 Verrucomicrobiia bacterium | reverse complement strand
GACCCTGCCGGACGCTTCCGGGTTTTCGCTTCTGCAAACGTTGAGCGCGGAAGAAACCTATTCATTTCCGCCGGTGATCATTTATACGGGGCGCGAATTGAGCCTGGATGAGGAGCAGCGTCTGCGAAAATATTCCAAGTCCATCATCATCAAGGGCGCCAAATCGCCGGAGCGTTTGCTGGATGAAGTGACGTTGTTTTTGCATCAGGTCGTTTCCGACTTGCCCCCGGAACAACAACGGATGCTGGAGCAGGCGCGCAGCCGGGATGCCGCGCTGGAAGGGCGCCGCATTCTCGTGGCGGAAGACGACGTGCGAAATATTTTTGCGCTGACCAGCCTGTTGGAGCCGCGGGGCGTAAAAGTGGTGATCGCCCGCAATGGACGGGAAGCCCTGGAAGCTTTGCAACGAGCCGGGACCGACGGCCTCCCGCGCATTGATCTTGTCCTGATGGACATCATGATGCCGGAAATGAACGGCCTGACCGCCATGCGCGAAATTCGGAAAAACCCGGACTGGCGCCGGCTGCCAATCATCGCTCTAACCGCCAAGGCGATGAAGAACGATCAGGAACAATGCATTGCCGCCGGGGCCAATGATTACCTGGCCAAGCCGCTGGATGTCGAAAAACTCCTCTCGCTTATCCGCGTCTGGATGCCACGATGAGAAGCCCACAAGCGGAAACGGAGGACATCGAATTGCGGCTCTTGCTGGAAGCCATTTTCCAGAAATACCACTACGATTTTCGCGGCTATTCGATGGCGTCGCTCAAACGGCGGCTGTCCCAGGCGCGGGAGCGTTTCGGCTGCGACAGCTTTTCCAAGCTCCAGGAAAAAGTGCTGCACGATGGGGCCACCCTGCCGCGCCTGCTGAGTTTTTTGACGGTGCAGGTAAGCGAAATGTTCCGCGACCCCGCCTACTTTCTCTGCCTCCGGCGGCAAGTCATTCCGCATCTGAAAACCTATCCCTCGCTCAAGGTGTGGGTGGCCGGGTGCAGCACCGGCGAGGAGCTTTATTCGCTGGCCATCCTGTTTCGCGAGGAGGGCTTGGAAAATCGGACGTTGTTTTACGCCACAGACATCAACGCGGCCTCCCTGGAAACCGCGCAGGCGGGCGTGTATGGGCTGGACCGCATCGCGCTCTTCACCAAAAACCACCGGGAATCGGGCGGCAAAACCTCGCTCTCGGATTATTACACGGCGGCGTACGGAGGCGCTGTATTTGACAAGACCTTGCGGGAGCGGGCGGTTTTTTCCGACCACAGCCTGGTCTCTGATTCGGTGTTCGCGGAAATGCAATTGGTCTCCTGTCGCAATGTGCTGATTTATTTCAACCGTGAATTGCAGGACCGCGCGGTGGGCCTCTTCAAGGACGCGCTGGTGCGCAAGGGTTTCCTCGGCCTGGGCGCGCGCGAAAGCCTGCGCTTCTCGGCCCAGGCCGGGGCGTTCTCGGATTTTGCGCGGGCCGAGCGCATTTACCAAAAGGAGGGGGCATGACAAACCGGGCGGTCGTGATTGGGGCTTCGGCGGGAGCGATTGAGGCGCTGTCAAAACTCCTGCCCGCCCTGCCCGCAAAATATCCGTGGCCGATCTTGTTGGTGGTGCATGTGCCGCCGGACACGCGCAGCGCGCTGCCGGAATTGTTCGCCCCCAAATGCCGCATCGCGGTGAAGGAGGCGGAGGACAAGGAAAAGCTGCGGCCGGGCGTGGCCTATTTCGCGCCGCCGAATTATCATTTGCTCGTGGAGACGGACGGCGCGCTGGCGCTGTCCAGCGAGGAGCCGGAGCTTTTTTCCCGGCCCTCGATCAATGTTTTATTTGACTCGGCGGCGGACGCGTTCGGTTCGGATGTCGTGGGAGTGATCCTCACGGGCGCCAGCGCGGACGGCGCGGAGGGCTTGCGCAAAATCCGCGCGGCCGGCGGGATGGCGCTGGCGCAAGATCCCAAAACGGCGCAATGCCCCGCCATGCCGGAGGCGGCGCTGGCCGCTTGCCCCGGCGCGCGGGCGATGGGATTGGCGGAATTGGCGGCGTTGCTGGCCAGTCTGCCGGAGGAGGGCGCAGCGTAATGGCCGCCAAACCCGTCAAGTTTTTGCTGGTGGACGATCTCGAGTCCAACCTGATCGCGCTGGAAGGATTGCTGCGCCGCGACGGCTTGGAATTGTTGAAGGCGCGCTCCGGCCCCGAAGCCTTGGAACTGCTGCTCGCGCACGATGTGGCTCTGGCCTTCCTCGACGTCCAAATGCCCGAGATGAACGGGTTTGAACTGGCGGAATTGATGCGCGGCACGGAGCGCACGCGCCGCGCGCCCATTATCTTTTTAACCGCCGGCGCGACGGATAAAGAGCGGCGGTTTCGCGGATATGACGCGGGCGCGGTTGATTTTCTCGTCAAGCCCATCGAGCCGCACATCCTGCGGAGCAAGGCGGACGTCTTTTTTGAGCTCGCGCGGCAGCGGGACGAATTGCAGGCCGTGGCGGAGGAAAAGGCGCGATTATTGACAGCTTTGGGCGCCGCGCAGCGGGAATTGCAAAAGCACGCCGAGCAGTTGGATGAGCGCGTGCGAGAGCGCACCGCCTCCCTCGAGGAAATCAACAATCACCTGGAGGCTTTTTGCTACACCATCGCCCACGACCTGCGCGGGCCCTTGCGCTCGCAGCATGGCTTCGCCCAGGCCCTGCTGGAGGATTACGGCGAGACCTTGGGCGAGACCGGACGCGATTTCGCCACGCGCATCAAATCCGCCGCCGCGCGGCTGGAGGATTTGGTGGACGACCTGCTGGCCTATTCACGCGTGAGCCGGAAGGAAATGAAATTGGAAAACGTGAGCCTCCGCGCTGTCGCCACCCAGGTCTGCGAGGAAATGGCATTCCAGATTCGCGAGGCGGAAGCGCAGGTGGACCTGGCGCCGTTTGATTTCACCGTGCGCGCCCACGAAATCACCTTGCGCACCGCCCTCACCAACCTGCTCTCCAACGCCCTGAAATTTAAGAAAGACGGGGCGCGGCCCGAGATCGAAATTTCCGCCGAAGCGCGCGGCAAGTTTGTGCGGCTTTGGACCATGGACCGCGGCATCGGCATCGCCCCAGAATATTTTGAGCAGATTTTTGGCGTTTTTCACCGTCTCCACAAGGCGGGCGAATACCCCGGCACCGGCGTCGGCCTGGCGATTGTCAAGAAGGCGATTGAACGCATGGGCGGCAAAGTGGGCGTCGAAGCCGAGGAAGGCGTCGGCAGCCGTTTTTGGATCGATTTGGAGAGCGCGCCTACGGCAGCGCCCGCAACCGCGCGATAATCTCCTCGCACGAAGCCGTCTTCACCACGTAACCCGTGGCGCCAAGCTCCAGGGACCGCTTCATGTCGCGCGGATCGTCGGAGGAGCTCAGAATGATCACCGGCAGCGCCGCAAAGTTGGCGGATTTGCGCGCCCATTCCAAAACGTCGAAACCCGTTTTCCGCGGCATTTTCAAGTCCAGCAGCAAGACATCGGGCAACGGATATTTCTCGCGGTCCGCGTACGGGGCGTCGCCATTAAGCCAGGCGATGGCCGTTTCTCCATCCTCCACCGCATGGAGGGGCTGAGCCCACCCCGCGCGCTTGCAAGCCATTTTGAAAATAAGGACGTCGTCCGGATTATCCTCCGCGTACAAAATGTTTCGGGCGCGCATGTGTGTTTCGGAATTCAATTCCTAAATCCGCCACGAGCATAACGGATTCAGCAAAAATCTCAAGATGCCATCCGGTTGACGCACGAAAATCCCCTTTCCAACCGCGCCGCCGTGAATTGACTATTATTTTTGCGACAGTTATTTTTGCCTGACCCGGAGGCGGGGGCGGTCGCGCGCGATCCACAAGCAATGACATCACCACGCGGCTGCCACCAGATCCTGAACCGTTTTTACAAGGTCATCGAACGCTGAAATCATGGCTGACAGCCGCCAATTTCTCATCGCGCATGGCGCGCCGATTCTGTTCGGCGCGGTGTTGGTCGAGCAGTTGGGCTTGCCGATTCCGGCGCTGCCCTGGCTGCTGGCCGCCGGCGCGCTCGCCGCTGCCGGAAAACTCAATCCGGCCACGGCGGCTGGCTTGACTCTGCTGGCGTGCCTGATGGGCGACGGTTTGTGGTTTTTTCTCGGTCGCTTTCGCGGCAATCAAGTCCTCGGCTTGCTGTGCCGCATTTCGCTGGAGCCGGATTCCTGTGTGCGCCGGACGCAAGGGGTGTTCACGCGCTACGGGTGGAAGGGCATCATGATGGCGAAATTTGTGCCCGGCCTCAGCACGGTCGCGCCGCCGCTCGCCGGCATGGCCGGCCTTGGGGCGCCGCGCTTTTTTCTAATTGACGGCGCCGGCTCCCTCCTCTACGCCGCCACGTTTTTGGGTTTGGGTTATGTCTTCAGCAATCAGATTGAGCGCATCGAGGAAGCCATCGCCAGCGTGGGCGCCAGCGCCTTCTGCCTCCTGGTGGGCGCGGCCGCCGCCTATCTGGGCTTCAAGTATTGGCAGCGCCGCCGGCTGCTGGGCGAACTGCGCATGACCCGCATCAACGTGCGCGATCTTCGCGGCCTGCTCGAGGCCGGCGAAGATCTCACGATTCTCGACCTGCGCTCCCTGGAAGAGCTGGCGCACGACCCTGCCCGCATCCAGGGCGCCATTCACTTGACTCTCGATGATGTCAAGGCCGGGCGCTACGAAATCCCCCGCGATCGCGACGTGATCGTCTATTGCTCGTGCCCAAACGAAATCACCAGCGCCCGCGTGGCCCTGCTGCTGCGGCGCAATGGTTTCACGCGCGTGCGCCCGCTGCTCGGCGGCATCGATGCCTGGCGCGCGGAGAATTATCCGCTGGAAGCGGCCGCCGCGGCGCCAAAGTTATGAAATCACGCGTGGCCGTAAAATGGCTGTGGGGCGGGCTCGTGTTCGTCGCTTTGCTGGCGGTTGTGTCGATCGTGGGGCTGTTGTGGGCCTTGCCCGCCAGCCAGCGGCGCGACGGGATGCTCGGCGTGGCCGCGGCGGTGTTATTTTTGTCGGCCGGCTTTATCGCCATTTACCGCGTGGCCCGCGCCATGGAGCGGGAAGAGGCCAAACAAGAGGCGGAGGAAGCGGCGCGCGCCGCGGAAGATAAATAATTTATGCCGAAACCAATTTTATTGACAGTTGATGACGACCCGGAGGTGCTCCGCGCGGTGGAGCGGGATTTGCGGCGGCAATATGGCAACCGTTACCGCGTGCTGGCGGCCGATTCCGGCGCGGCGGCGCTCACGGCGGTGCAACAACTCAAGCTGCGCAACGACCCCATCGCCCTGTTTCTCGTGGACCAGCGCATGCCCAACATGTCCGGCGTCGAATTCCTGGAAAAGGCGCTGGAACTCTATCCCAACGCGAAACGCGCGCTGCTGACGGCGTACGCCGACACCGACGCGGCGATTCGCGCGATCAACACCGTCCAGATCGATCATTATCTGATGAAGCCGTGGGATCCGCCGGAGGAGCGCTTGTACGGCGTGGTGGATGACTTGCTGGATGATTGGCAGGCGGATTACCGCCCGGTGTTCGAAGGTGTGCGCGTGGTGGCGCATCGCTGGTCGCCTGCGGGCGTGGAGATTCGCGATTTTCTGGGGCGGAATTTTATTCCTTATCAATGGCTCGATATTGAAAGTGACGAAACGGCCAAACAACTGGTGGCGACGAGCAAGACGGAAATTTCAAAGCTGCCGCTGGTCGTGTTTCCAGACGGCTCTTTCCTGGCGTCGCCGTCGGCGCTGTCCGTCGCGGCGAAACTCAATTTGAAAACCAAGGCGGATTCGCCATTTTACGATCTGGTGGTCGTAGGCGCCGGCCCCGCCGGTTTGGCCGCCGCCGTTTATGGCGCGGCGGATGGATTGCGCACGCTGCTGATTGAGCGCGAAGCCCCGGGCGGACAGGCGGGGCGCAGTTCGCGCATTGAAAATTATCTCGGCTTTCCCATGGGCTTGAGCGGCGGCGATTTGGCGCGGCGCGCCGTGGCGCAAGCGCGTCGTTTTGGGGTGGAAATTCTCACGCCCCAGGAAGTCGCCGGCCTGCGCGTGGAAGGGCCCTCGCGCGTGGTGAAGCTGGCCGACGGCAGCGAAGTCGCCGGGCGCGCGGTGCTGGTGGCCAGCGGCATCGCCTACCGGAAATTGGACATTCCCGGCTCGGACGCCCTGCTGGGCGCCGGCGTGCATTATTACGCGCCCATGAGCGATGCCGTTTCGTATCGCGGCGGCGACGTGTTCATCGTCGGCGGCGCCAACTCCGCGGGCCAGGCGGCCATGTATTTTTCGAAATTTGCGCGCCAGGTTACCATGGTCATTCGCGGCGAGGCGCTTTCGACCACCATGTCGCAATATCTCGAAGATCAAATCGCGGCGACCAAAAATATTTCCATCCTCGTGAATTCCAATGTCACACAGGTCACTGGAACCGATCACTGCGAAACCATCACCATTCGCCAGCGGCACACGGGCGAGGAAAAGGTCGTGCCGGCCACGGCCCTGTTGATATATGCGGGCGCCCTGCCCCGCACGGAATGGCTGGCGGGCGTGGTGGAGCGCGACGAGCTGGGTTACATCATTTCCGGCCAGCATTTGTTGCAAAACGGCAGCCGCCGTCCCAAAGGCTGGATGCCCGACCGGGAGCCCTTCTACCTCGAAACGAGCGTGCCGGGAATTTTCGCGGCGGGGGACGTCCGGCATCGCTCCGCCAAGGGCGTGACTTCGGGCGTCGGCGAAGGCGCGATGGCCGTCAAACTCATTCACGAATACCTCGGAACCCTTTGACGCCATGGACGACGCCACCCTCCAAACCATCCGCCAGACGCCGCTGTTCGCCGGGCTGGCAGACGATCAACTTGGCTGCATTCGGCTGGGCGATGTCATCGAGCTGCCGCCCAAATCGATTGTGGCGCGCGAAGGTGAGATGTCGCCTTTCTTCTATTTGACGCTCTCCGGCGAGACGCAGCTTTGGCGTTCATATGACAAGCAGGACGTGCTCATGGCGGTGAGCAAGCACGGCCATTTCATGGGGGAAATTGCGATCCTGTTGGATTCGCCGTGGCTCGCGACCGCGCGCGTCACGAAAACGGCGCGTTTCTTCCGCCTCGACAAGGATGGATTCTGGAAAATGCTAAGCTCGTGCCCCTCGGTGACGCAGGAAATTTTGCGCACGGTGGCGGAACGATTTCGCAACATCGAGGGTTACGCGTCGCAACGGGAAAAATTGATTTCGCTGGGCACCATGGCGGCGGGGCTGGCCCATGAATTGAACAACCCGGCTTCCGCCGCGTTGCGCTCGGCCTCCTATTTGCAACAGGTTTCCGAGGCCGCGCAAGCGCTCCTCGGCGAATTGATTCGCGCGTTGGATCCGGCGGCCTGGGACCGATTGCTCGCCGCCGCCGAGGACGCCGTGGCGCGATTGAAAACCGCGCCGCCCTTGGATTCGGTGGCGCGCAGCGACCGCGAGGAAGCGCTTGGGACCTGGCTGGAGCAGCATCAGGTGGCCGAAGGCTGGAAACTGGCGGGAACGTTCGTCGCGGCGGGATTGGACGCCGCGTGGCTGGAGCCGTTGCTGGCGGGTTTGCCGACGAAAAGCCACGCCGCCGCGTTGAGCTGGATCGAGGCGCGCCTCAATCTGAAACTGCTCGTCACGCAGGTGGAAAACAGCGCCAGCCGCGTGGTGGAGCTGGTCAAGGCGGTGAAGTCCTACACCCACATGGACAAATCGCCGATGCAGGAAATCGACATTCACGAAGGCATCGAGAGCACGATGACGATGCTGACGCACAAACTGAAAAACGTCACGGTGCGCCGGGCCTTCGACCGCACCCTGCCCCGCCTCATGGCTTACGCCGGCGAGCTGAACCAGGTTTGGACCAATTTAATTGACAACGCCATCGACGCGGCAGGCGGGAAAGGCAAGCTCTGCGTCGCCACCTTCCTGGAAGATGATTATATCATTGTGGAAATCGCCGACAACGGCCCGGGCATCCCCAAGGAGATTCAGTCGCGCATTTTTGAGCCGTTCTTCACCACCAAGGCGGTCGGCTCCGGCACCGGACTCGGGTTGGTCATCAGCCACCGGATTGTGGCCGACCGGCACGGCGGAGAAATCGAATTCGAATCCAAGCCCGGCGAAACGCGATTCAAAGTCCGCCTGCCGTTGCGCCGCACGATTCCGGCCTGATCACGTGAGGCTGCCCAGGCGCAGCAACCGCAGGGAGGGTTCCCCCCGCGCGCGCGATTGCGCCAGGTCGATCTCGAACTCGGCCACCCAATCGTTTTGCCCCTCGGGATCGACCAGCATCTGCTGCACGCGCCAGGTTTTTTTATCGTCCGCCACCGTGACGTAGGTGTGCCGAACGTTGCGCGCGTTGGGATCCAGGCAAAGATAATCATGCTCGGCATGATAGGCGTCCAACGCCGCTCGCAATCGGGCCGCGGTCCAAGGCTGGCCTTCTCCATCCAAAGGCGAGGCGAGCGCGCCGATCACCTGCTCAAAATCACCCATCGTTAAGCCGCGCAAAAAGGTGAAGACGCTATGCCGAATGGCGGCGGTGAAACCTTTGACATCACGCGTCACATCCGCCGCCGCTTCTTCGGCGCCCGCGGGTCGCACTTCCTTCGTTTCGCCCGGCCGATAATCGGGATTGCGCATTTTCTCCCATTCATCGAGCAGGCTGGAATCGACCTGCTTGATGGTCGTGCTGAGATAAAGCTCCATCTCGCGCACCTGATCGTTCTTGGCGGCATCGGGCACATTTTGCGAAAGCGCCTTGAACACCCGATTGAGATGACGGAGCAGGACGCCCTCGGCCCGCTGTAATTCGTAAATCTTGATGTAATCGGCGAATGACCGGAATTCCTCGAACATCTCGCGCACAATGGATTTCGGGCGGATGTTCTCCTGCCCCACCCACGGATGGCGCGCGGCAAAAGCATTGAACGTGCTGTAGATAAATTCCCGGTTGGGCTTGGGATGCTCCAGTTTTTCCAACTCCTCCATGCGCTGATCGTACTCGATGCCTTCCATTTTCATCTCCGCCATTTTCTGGTCCTTCACCTTGTCGAGCTGTTTGCGCAGGATGATGTCGGGATCCTCGAGAATGGATTCAACCAGCGTGAGCAGAACCAGCGCATAATCCGGCGCCTGCGGATCCATCAGCGGAATCGTGTCCAGCAGATACAGCGACAGCGCCTGGTCCATCGAGAAATCGTCCTGCAACTCCACATTCACGCGCAGATAAACCCCCTCGGCGGTCTTCGGGATGAACTCGATAATCTTGCGGTCCAGCAAGGAGCGGAAAAGCTGCCAGGCGCGCGCGACGTGGGCTTTCTTCGCCTTCGGCGTTTCGTGGGAATCACGAATCAGCTTTTGCATCGCGGCGCAGCCGTCGCCGCGCCGGCTGAGGACGTTGAGCAGCATGCCGTGCGACACCGCGAAGCGCGAGGTGAGGCGTTCCGGCGGCGCGCTGATCAAACGCAGAAAAGTGTTCTTGTCCCAGTTGACGAAATTTTTTTCAGGCGGCTGCCGCTTCACCGTCTTCTTGCCGTCGCGCGCGCTTTTTTCGGCGAGTTTTAGATTTTCGATCACATGCTCCGGCGCCTGCGCCACCACCCAACCGCGGTCGTCGAAGCCCTTGCGCCCGGCGCGCCCGCTGATCTGATGAAAATCGCGCGCGCTCAGGATGCCGGTTTTCTGGCCGTCGAACTTGCATAACCGTGTAAAAAGAACCGTGCGAATGGGAACATTGATGCCCACGCCGAGCGTGTCCGTCCCACAAATCACCTTGAGCAGCCCTTTTTGCGCCAGTTGCTCGATGAGCACGCGATATTTCGGCAACAACCCGGCGTGATGGAGCCCGATGCCATGCCGCAGCCACTTTTTAATTTCGGGCCCATATGGGCTGGAGAATTTGAAGCCTTCGAGCGTCTGGGCAATGGCGGCCTTTTCTTCGCGCGAACACACGTTGATGCTGGTGAAATCCTGCGCGCTTTGCGCGGCTTCCAGTTGCGTGAAATGCACGACGTACACCGGCGCCTTCCCATCGGCCACGAGGCTTTCCAAAGTCTTGGCCAGCGGCAATTCGGAAAACGCGAATTCCAGCGGCACGGGGCGGTCGGTGGATGTGACGCTGACGGTGGGGCGCCCGGTCAGGCGCGTCAATTCCTCCTCGAAAAACGCCGTGTCGCCCAGCGTGGCGGACATGAGCAAAAACCGTGTTTGCGGCAGCGTCAGCAGCGGAACCTGCCAGGCCACCCCGCGTTCGCGATCGGCATAATAATGGAACTCGTCCATGACGACTTCCTGGACGGGCGCGGCGGCCCCTTCCCGCAAGGCGATGTTCGCGAGGATTTCCGCCGTGCAGCACAGAATCGGCGCGTCGCGATTCACCGAGGCGTCGCCCGTGCTCAGCCCGACGTTATCCGGGCCAAACTCCCGGCAAAGCGCCATGAATTTCTCGTTGACCAGGGCCTTGATCGGGCAGGTGTAAATCGAGCGCCGCCCCCGTGCGATGGCTTGAAAATGCAGCGCCGCAGCCACCAGCGACTTGCCCGAGCCGGTCGGGGTGTTGAGGATGACATTTTTCTCCTCGAACAACTCCAGGATGGCCGCCTCCTGCGCCGGATAAAGCTGCAAGCCGCGCGCCTCGGCGTATTCCAGAAAACGCCCCAGCAAAACATCGTTGCCGAGCTTCTCGTCGCGCGGGATTAAATCATAAAGAGTGGCAGCCACAGGAATAGGTATTTTTAAGCGCCTGAAGAAAGTGCGCCAGAATTAAAACGCGCCATAACGCGCGGCCTTGATTGCTTGCCAAGCCGCGTGGATTAGTGTGTGCTAGGCTGTTTATGAAATTGGACTTCCGCCCGTTTGATCTCAAGCTCCGGCACACTTGGACCATCTCCAGCGGGGCCAAGTCCGGCGGGGGCGCGTTGGTGGCGGCGACCGTGCTTGTGCGTTTGACAGATGGCGGCCTCACCGGCCTGGGCGAGGCCCCCACCACCAAGCGTTACGCCGAAACGCCCGAACGCATCCAGGAATTTCTGCGCCGCGTGGACCCGGCGAAACTTTCGCTCGCCGACGTGGAGGGCAGCATGGCTTACCTGCAAACGCTCGCGCCCCTCAGCTATTCCGCCGTGTGCGGGCTGAACACCGCGTTGATCGATGGCGCCGCCCGCGCCGCGGGGAAAGCCGTGTGCGATTATTTTGGCCTGGGTTTCACGGAAAAAAAGCACATCACCTCGATGACCATTGGCATCGACACCCCGGAGCGGGTGCAGGAGAAAACCGCCGAGGCCGCCCCCTATCCCGCGCTGAAATTAAAAGTCGGCGTGCCGCAGGACCGGGAAAACATTCAAGCCCTGCGCCGCGCCGCCCCCGCCAAACGCGTGCGCGTGGACGCCAACGAAGGCTGGACGACCAGGGAAGAGGCGCTGGAGCAAATCGAATGGTTTGCCAAGGATCCGAACGTGGAATTTATCGAGCAACCGATGCCGGCCGGCACACCAGCGAAGGATTTGGCGTGGCTGAAAAGCCGTTCGCCGCTGCCCATCTTCGGCGATGAATCCTACCATCACGCCAGCGACGCCGCGCATTGCGCGGAATGTTATCACGGCGTCAACGTCAAGCTGGTGAAAACCGGCGGTGTGAGCGGAGCATTCGCCGCGTTGCAGGCGGCGCAAAAAGCCGGCTTGCAAACCATGGTGGGCTGCATGATCGAGTCCAGCATCCTGATCAGCGCGGCGGCGCATCTCGCCGAGTTGACCAACTATCTGGATGTCGATGGCAATCTGCTCATCACGAACGATCCTTACGCCGGCTGCACGGCGCGCAATGGCATGGTTTCATTTGCCGAAGCCCAGGAAAAAACCGGCCTGCGCGTGCGCCCGAGCGGCGTTGATCCGTTTGCTTGACATATGGCGGGCGCGCCACGCGTCATTTTCCACTTGGACATGGACGCGTTCTACGCCTCGGTGGAGCAGCGGGATCACCCGCATTTGCGCGGCCAGCCGGTGATTGTCGGCTCGCCCCCCACGCAACGCGGCGTTGTGGCGGCCGCCAGTTACGAGGCGCGGAAATTCGGCGTGCGCTCCGCCATGCCCAGCGTCACCGCCGGACGTCTCTGCCCCCAGGGCGTCTTTATTCGTCCCCGCATGCAGCGCTACCGCGAGGAATCGCAGGCCATCATGCAAATCCTCGCTGCGGCCGGCGCGGTGATTGAGCCCGTCTCGATCGATGAGGCGTATCTGGATTTTTCGCCAGTGATCACGGGACAAACCGAACCGGACGCGGCGCTGCGAGCCTCCGTGCCGCTGGCAAAAAAACTGAAATCACAAATCCACCAGGAACGCAATCTCACCGCGACCATCGGCATCGCCCCCAACAAATTGCTGGCGAAAATTGCCAGTGACTTTCAAAAACCGAACGGCCTGACCTTAATTCCAGAACGAAAGAAAGCGGAGTTTTTGCGTTCCTTTCCCATCCGCGCGATTCCCGGCGTGGGCAAAGTCACCGAACAAATTCTGAAAGACGCCGGCATCGCGCTGATTGGCGACGCCCAGGATTATCCCGGCGATTTGCGGGCGTTGTTGGGTTCCTTTGGCCCTGTGCTGCGGCAATGCGCCCTCGGCGAGGACGATCGGCCGGTTGAAACGGGCGGCAGCGTCAAAAGCATCAGCAGCGAGGAAACCTTCACGCGCGACACCAATGATCGCCCTTTGTTGCGGCAATGCCTGCGCGCGCAAGCCGACGAGCTGGCGGCGAAATTGAAAGCCGACCGGCTCGGCGCGCACACGGTGCAGGTCAAAGTGCGTTACAGCGATTTCACCACATTCACACGCCAAATCACCTTTGAGGAGCCGGTGAGCGAGGCCAGCGAGATTTACCGCCTGGCGTGCCACCTCATGGCGCGCGACAACCTGGCGCGCCGTCCGCTCCGCCTCTTGGGCCTCGGCCTCAGCGGGCTGGGCGAACCCACGGTGCGGCAACTCGAATTGCCCTTGAAGCAGGCGCGATAAGGGGTGAACATTCCCCGGCCATGACTTCGGTGGAATCCAGCCAGTCCCAATTGCGCGCGCGCTTTTTGCCCCGCGCGCTGGCCTGGTCTTTGGCCATTCATCTGCTGTGCTTTGGCGTTTGGAAATGCGGGCAGTCCCGCGGTTGGTGGCAGGAATTGGCGGCGCCGCG
Organism: Verrucomicrobiia bacterium; assembly: GCA_035551475.1. GTDB lineage: Bacteria > Verrucomicrobiota > Verrucomicrobiia > Limisphaerales > Palsa-1400 > DASZMX01. Next base: position 9,928 of record DASZMX010000154.1, on the reverse strand, counting down.
CTGGATGCAGGCCCTGACGAAAAAACTATTGACACCGATGACGGTCAAAGTTCGTCCGCCCCAGCCCAAGCCGTTGCCGCCGCCCTTGATCTTTGTGGACACCGATCCGGCGCAGGCCGTGAAGGAGCCGCCCAAGAACGCCAAATATTACAGCGCGAACAATAGCGTGGCCGCCAACCAGGAAATCAAGCAACCCTCCGACGTCCCCACCATCACCGGCCATCAGGACAAAGTCCTGAAAGCCACCGACGCCGCCAATTCCAAGGCGCAGCCCTTGCAGCCGGCGCCCAAGGCCGACGAAAAAGAGCAACCGGAGCGCGCCGCCAGCCAGGCGCGGCCCCGCGCCACTGCCACGCCGGGCGACCTCGCCATGAGCAAGCCCGCGCCCAAAAGCCAGGCCAACGATGGAAAAGCTGACGGCGACACCGGCGCCGCCGAGGAAGCGCAACCAGAGCATCACCGCCCGCGCACCATTCAGGAAGCGCTGCAACAGCGCGGCCTAGTGGGCCAAAAAGTTCGCCAGGCTGGCGGCGTGAACGAAATCCGCCACGAATCCTTCGCCGCCATGGCCACTTCGTACGGCGATTATGATCGGGAATTCATTGCCGCCGTGCAAACGCGCTGGGATCAATTGCTCAAAAATCCGCGCGCGACGCCGCCGGGGCGAGTCGTGGTGGAATTCCAGCTCCTGCCCACGGGCCGCGTCACGGGCGTGAAGGTGGTCGAGAACACCGTGGACGAATTATCCGGCTTCATCTGCATGCAGGCGATTTCCGACCCGGCGCCCTACAAGCCCTGGCCACGGCAGATGCAATTGGACATCGGCGCGGACCATCGCGACGTGCGATTTACTTTTTTTTACGAAAACGAATGAGTTAGGTTTACGAAAATGGAGACCATCATCATTGGAGTGTTGCTGCTGGCGTCGGTCGCGGGCCTGACGTTCATCATCGAGCGCGGGCTGGCCTTGCGCGCAAACAAGGTGATTCCTCCCGCGCTGGAATCGGCGCTCGAGACGTTTCGCGGCGCGGACGACGCGCCGATGCTGCGCCGCATCTGCGAGCAGCATCCCTCTGTCCTCAGCCGCCTTTTGCTGCTGGCGGAATCCCGCCGTTCCTGGCCCAAGGCGGAAAACAGCAACGCCCTGGAAACCACCGCGCGCCACGAAATCTCGCGCCTGGAACGGGGGCTGGTCGTCCTTGAAATTGTCGTGGGCGTCGCTCCCCTGCTCGGCTTGGTGGGCACCATCTACGGCCTGATCACGCTTTTTGCCGGCATGGGAGAAAACGGGCTGGGCGACAACAACGCGCTGGCCAAGGGCATAGCGCTGGCCCTCAATGCCACCCTGATCGGTTTGTTGACTGCCATCCCGTCGCTTATCGCGTGGAGTTATTACAATAAAAAAATTGAGAACATGGCGATTGAACTCGCGGCGCTCTGCGAGGGTTTCATCATCCGCCAATATCACAGCGAGGACGCCCCGCGCGCCTTGTCCGAGCCGCGCACGCCCTGACGCCATGCAATTCATCGCCCGCCGCCGCCGCGCCACGCCGACCGTCATCATTATTTCTTTGATCGACGTGCTGATCGTCGTGTTGATTTTCCTGATGGTGACCACGGCATTTAAACAGCAGCCCGCCGTGCGCCTGGCCCTCCCGGAATCCAAACAAGCCAAGGCCGGCGCGATGGACAATGCGCTGGTGGTGACCATTTCCAAACAAGGCCCGCTCTATCTCAAAACCGAGCCGGTCACGCTCGACGCCTTAAAACAGCGCCTGCTGGACGCGGTGGCGCAAAACAAGGATGTGACCCTGGCAATTCGCGCCGACACGGATGCGCCCTGGGGTCAGGTGGTGCGGGTGATGGACGTGGCAAAATCCGCCAACATTCGCGTCGCCAGCGCGTTCACGAAAGCGGCGGGGCCTTAGACCAGCGTCGTGTCCGAGGCGGTTAAACTATCCTCTTCCCATTCGCTTTCCACCGGGGCCAGCGCCAGCGGACGGTCCGGGCGCGGGGTCCAATGAAAATCACTGGGCTGCACGAGATTGATGGGCAGCCAGGCATCGCGAAAAGTGTCAATATAACGGAGCGCCGCCGCCAGGGCGGGCGTCGGGATGTTCCATTCGTCCCCCTGCCACACGGCGTGGCGAAGATGCTCCTGCAATTCCATCACCTTCTCGGAAAAATCGTCGTCAAATAATAGATTTGGCAGGCCGGGCGTCAATTCAAACGCCGCCTGAATCTCACCCAGCAACCGGCTGCGCCAAGCCGTTCCCCCGCGCCATAAGTGAATGATCTCCGGGATGTTCATGCGGAAACCCAGGCGATCCGACGCCGCGTTCAGCAGCGCCAGAGCCTCCCCGTAGGCGATGATGAAAGCGACAGCCATCGCGCCATGCACCGCCACGACGAGGCTTTCGCTGTCGCTGGGATACGACCGGTGCGGCTGGCAAAACGGCTCCGCCAGGGCCTCGCGATTTTCCCACGCGCGCGCCCCGCTGGCCGCTTCCAGTGTCAATAATGGCGTTTCCAATTCATGCCCGGCGCGCACCGCCCAATAGGCCAATTCGCGATCCTCCGGCGCGCCCGCGAGCGGCCCCGGAGAGCGCAGGTATTCAAACAACGGATCAACCCGCGGCGTCCGCAGCACATCCCCCGCCTCGGCGCCCAGGCCGCGTTCCAGGAGCGTGCGGCATTCGCGCACAATTTCAGCCGCGGCGTTTTCCATGGCGGTGTGCGCCATTTTGATAAAATGCCCCGACGGCCCGAGGCCCAGCGAACCGGCTTTCGGCCCGGCAAAAGCAAACGGCGCCGCGGCGTGCAAAAACGGACGGAACCGGTCCACCGCCTCCGGCCGGCCGCCCGGCAAAAGAATCGGGTAATCCGAGTTCTCATTGGGCGCGAGTCCCATCGCCAGGTAGGAAATATCTTTGGCGGCCGCGGCGCGGGCGCGCAAACTTGCATCCTTGAACCACGAATCGCTGGCGTCCACCAACAAATCACCGCCGCGCAACAACGCCAGCGCATCGGCGAACGCCGCGTCCAGCAGCGGGCCGCGCGGGGCGCGCAAAATCAAAATCGCGGGATGCCGCAAACTCTCCGTCAGCGCCGGAAGGCCTGCCACCACGTTCACCCCCAGGGCAATGAAATCGCGCGGCAACGCCAGAGCGACGCCGGGGCATGGGCTGGCCGAGACGGAAATATCGTGCTGAGCCATGCTGCGAGCCAAATTCCCGCTGAGCACGTCGATTCCGTACAAGCCGATTTCGAAGCCAACTTCCATCAAACTAATTGCGCCAAGACAACTTACCCGCCGCTGAGGGGCAATATGAAACTCTCCCCTTCTGGAGGAATTCCGTCAACCTGAACTTATTCACAGTATAGGGAAAGTTATTAACCGCCCCTAGGGGGCGTGCCCGACGCTGATGCGATAGAAGCCGCTGGAGTTGCCGCTCACGGGCAGAGAAATATTGGTGACATTGCCGGAGCCGGCAAACGGGGCTCCCGAGGGGTTCCAGGCGGAAAGGTCAGAGGAACTTTGCAATTGATAAATAAACCCCTGCGCCGGCGTGAAGCTCAACTGCGTGCTGTTCGTGATCCGCAACGCCGCCGACGGGAATGGGAAAAAATGCTTGACCACGCCCATCACCGGACGGTCCGCCTGGTTGGCCTTGCCCAGCGAGGTTGGCTCGATGGAATACATATAATTTCCCCACGACGGGCCGCCGCCCCACCACGCCCAGCCGAGCCAGACATCGGAATTGGTCTGGATGTAGCTCAGCATGTTCGTCAGCGTCGCGCCGCCCTGGCCGGTCCCGCCGATTGTGTTGTTCGCCAGCGCAAATTCACCCAGGAATCCCGTGTAATGATGCACGCGCAGCCATTGCGTGAAGGTGGACAAGCGCGCCGGGCCGACCCCCGTGCCGCCATAGATATTCGTCGTGGTGCCGGAGCCGTCCTGATCCAAATATTGATGCGCCTCAAACACAAAATTACTGCCGGGATCCACGATCTTGATCATATCCAGGGAGTTGGCCGTGCCGTAGTAATTCTGCGTCCACGTCCACGCGCCGGTGTAACCGTTGCCCGGCACAAAAATAAGATTCGTGGCGCCGGTGTCGCGGATGGCCGTGATGGCGGCATTTTCCGAGACCACCAGCGTATCCGTGGACATATTCGCCGGCTCGTTATTAAGGCCAAAGAAGACCAGATTGTTGGTCTTGTAAATGGCCGCCACTTGCGACCAAAAATTCGTGAAGACGGCGTCGGGCACGCTCGATCCCACCAAACCGTCGGTGGATGTTTGGTAATCGGATCGCGGGTTGGGATAATACCGCATGAAATTATGCGGATCGATCAACACCGCCATGCCTTTGGAGGTGGCATAAGCGATGAACGGATGGGCGCGACCCAATTCCGTGGCGTCGAGCGTGGCGAAATTCGTGTGCTGCCATCGCTCCCAGCGAAAGGGCAATCGGATAAAATTCATGCCCTTGCTTTTGTAATAATCCACTTCGGCGAACGTGGGATACGAATAATTCTGGGGGACCGTTCCCGGCAAAACGGTCATGCCGAACTCAGCGCCGGACAAATTTACCCCGGCATATTGAACGTCCGCCCGGCAGGAACAAGGCGCCAAAGCTGCGACGACAGCGCAGCAGCACAGTAAGATTCGAATAGTTTTCATGCAGCATTGGGACACGACACAATGCTCGAAATTCCAGCCCACTCCCATAGTACTTTCGCATAGGAGCGCCGCCTCGAATCGGAAAGTTTAGCGCGCGATGCCGTTGGTGTTGCCGGTCACAATCACGCCTCCAACTCCATTCCCATTTAAGGCGCCCCCGGCGGGCACAGTGGCGCTGGAGGCGCCGCTTACGGTCACCGACGGAACACCGCCGACGCCCGAGGCGTCCAAGCTGCCGCCCGCCGGCCCGGTTCCCGGCACGGGCGTAACGGGCAACGTGGCATTGGGAGTAATAACGGGTGTGGAGGGCACAGGGGCGTTAGGCGTCCCATTCACTCCAGAGACAGCGCCCGGGGCCAATTGGCCTCCCACCGGACCGGGCGCCATGGTCCCGCCGACAGGTCCTGGCGCCATCATGCCGCCGGGCGGCGGCAAATTCGGTTGCGCGGCCGTCGCGCGGGGGGTAATAACAGCCGGATGCGGCGCCGCACCTTGCGCCAGGACTCCCGTCGCGACGCTGGCGAGGATGATTGCGAGTTGAACTTTCATTATTCAATATACTGCGAGCCACGTTTCGCGCACCGGGCGCCAACCCTGATCCGAGCTTAGAAAAAATGCCGTTGGGCTTTTAGGTTTGCTTGTGCCATAATGGCGGAGTGCGCGCGTTATGAAACGATTCCTCCTCTGCCTCGCAGTGACCGCCCTCTCCGTCCAGGCCCAACCCTCCCCCTATCGGCTTTTGCGTCCGATCATGAAGGATCCGAATCAGCGTCAGGCTCCCAGCTCCGTCACCGCGCAAGACCTCAATCAGGCGCCGCCCCCGGCCACGGCTGAACCGGCGCCGCCGCCGAAACCGGTTGAGATCGTCGCCAAAATCGACGCCGGGCTGGCCGCCTCCAAAGTTTCCTTGATTGGCCGGATCACCGGCGTCAAAGGCTCCCTTTATGTGACAAACCTGACGAGCGACATGGTTTTTCCGCACCTGCAATTCGCCATCTTAGACCGCAACGGCGCGCCGATTGCCACCGCCTCCAAAGTGGGAAACGTGCTGGCGGCGCAGGCGAACGAGCGCATCGACGTGATCGCCACCAACGCCGGGTCGGTCGATGTGAAATTGGTGAAGCTCAGCGCGAAATAAAAATCGATGCGCGTCGCCATCACAGGAGCTTACGGCTACTCGGGCCGTTACGTCGCGCTACGGTGCCTCGCCGCCGGGCACGAAGTCATCACGCTGACCAATTCGCCCGCGCGTGAAAATTCCTTCGCCGGCCAGGTGACGGCTTTTCCCCTTTCGTTTGACAATCCGGAGCGTCTGGCGGAATCACTGCGGGGCGCCCATGCGTTGATCAACACCTACTGGGTGCGGTTCAACCACGAACTTTTCACGCACGAGCAAGCCGTGGCGAACACGAAGATTTTATTCGAGGCCGCCCGGCGCGCCGGCGTCCGGCGCATCGTCCACGTCAGCATCACCAATCCCGACATCCATTCCGAGCTGTCCTACTTTCGCGGCAAAGCCGAGCTGGAAGCCGCGCTGGTCAAACTGGGCGTCTCCTATTGCATCCTGCGCCCCGCCGTGCTGTTTGGACGCGAGGACGTTCTTGTCAATAATATCGCGTGGGCCTTGCGGCGGCTCCCTGTCTATGGAGTGTTTGGACGCGGCGATTATCGTTTGCAACCGATCCACGTGGATGACCTCGCGGCCAGCGCCGTCGAGCGGGCTTTCGCGGTGCGCGATGAAATTCTCAATGCCATCGGGCCGGAAACCTTCACCTATCGCGGGATGGTGGAGATGATCGCGCGCACGCTCGGTTTGCGCCGCCTGATCATCGGCCTGCCGCCGGCTCTGGGTTATCTTGGCTGCCAGATCACGGGCGCAATGGTGCACGACGTCGTCATCACCAAAGACGAAATTGCCGGCTTGATGCAAAACCGGCTTTGGGTCGATGCGCCGCCGCTTGGCACGACCAAACTGACCGAGTGGGCGGCGAGCCACAAGCAAACGCTCGGCAAGAATTACACCAGCGAACTTTCCCGGCGGCTCGACCGCGCGTCGCGCTACAAGTCCAATTAAAGGCTCTTGAGGAAGCGATCCATGCGCTCCATCGCCACTTCGATGCGATCAAACGCCGTGGCAAAACAGCAGCGCAAATAGCCTTCCCCGCTCGGCCCGAACGCTCCGCCCGGCACGCAGGCCACCTTTTCCGCCTCCAGAAATCGCACCGCGAACTCTTTCGAGGACAACCCAGTGCCGCGAATGCTCGGAAATGCGTAAAATGACCCGCGCGGCAAATGGCAGGGCAATCCCATTTCATTCAACGCCCCCACAATAAAATTGCGGCGCCGGCAATACTGGTCCCGCATCGCCACGGTGTCCGGTTTGCCGTGCTGAATGGCCTCGAGCGCGGCCTCCTGGGCGATGATGCTGGCGCACAGCATGGAGTATTGATGAATCTTCATCATGGCCTCGATCACCTCGCCCGGCCCGCAGGCGTAGCCGATGCGAAAGCCGGTCATGGCATACGCCTTGGAAAAGCCGTGCAGAAACACCGTCCGCTCCTTCATTCCAGGCAGCGAGGCGATGCTGGTGTGCTCGCCTTCAAAGGTCAGCTCGGAGTAAATCTCGTCCGTCAAGACGATTAAATTATGGCGCCGCGCCAGGGCTGCGATTTTTTCCAATTCCAGGCGAAACATCGTTCCGCCCGTGGGATTGGTCGGGAAATTCAGGACAAGGACTTTGCTCTTCGGCGTCAATACCCGTTCGATCGCCTCCGCCGTGACCGAAAAAGCGTTCTGGGCCAGACAGGCCACGGGGACCGGCTTGCCGTAGGCCAGCGTGATGCCGGGCGCATAACTCACGTAACAGGGTTCGTGATAGACCACTTCATCGCCGGGATTGATCAGCGCGCGGAAAGCCAGGTCCATTGCTTCACTCACCCCCACGGCAATCAAGACCTCGCATTTCGGGTCATACTTGACGTTAAAGTCTCTTTCGACGTTGTCGGCAATGGCTTCCCGCAGTTTCAGCAACCCCAGATTCGCGGTATAGGTCGTGCGGCCCTTCTCCAACGCGTAAATCGCCGCCTCGCGGATATGCCAGGGCGTCACAAAATCCGGCTCGCCCACTCCCAGGGAAATGACATCCTTCATTCCCTGCACAATGTCAAAAAAATCACGAATGCCCGAACGCGGAATCCCGCGAACCTGCTCCGCCACGAATTGCGCCGCGCCTGTGTTCACGCTGCAATTGTGGTGGGAAGACGCCATCCGTCCAGCTTTTTGCTGGGTTCAGCGGGCGGGACTGTATACTTCCCAAACCCTTGGGGCAAATTTAAATTGACTAAATATCACGGCTAGGGTTATGTTAGTTAATGCTCAACGCGGCAGGAAAACTGATACAGGCTAAAATTGAAAGTCTCAAACGCCAGTATGACGAACTGGGGTCGGCGATTGAGAGTCACACCAAAACGCGGGCACAGATAGCTGCCACCATTGAGGCGTTTGAAACGATGCTGGTGCGTGATGCGGCAGCGTTCCGTGACGACGGGTCGGATGACCCCATTCCGTTAGATGTCCCCAGCACGACGACGCCGCATCCCCAGGGTAAGTACTCCAAAATGGGAATTACGGATGCAGTCTTTGACGTAATTGAAAACCATCAGGAGGGCAGCTTGTTCGTCCCGGAGATTGTGACAGCAATCAGCAATGGAGGGGTGCGAACCAAGGCCTCTGACCTCTACGCTATCACCTACGCGATCTGCAAAAAGCTGTGCAAGCAGAAGCGCATTATTCAATCGGAGAGGGATGGGAAACGATCTTTTATGAGACAAGTTTATCGGTAAAAAATCCGACGGCCATCGGGTTTCCCGCTAAGAAACCCCCGATGGCCGCCATGATTTGACGGGGCGTGCATGGTGCGGCGTCGGTCTGTAAAATCGAAACGCCGAGGGTTCGAGTCCCTCACGCTCCACCAAGTATCGTAATCGTACAAGTAATTGACTGTGCCGTCAAGAGATTGGTTGACGGCTGTTCATAAAACTGTTGACGGGGATGTTTCAAAGGACTTCCATACCTCCCGAAATTTAGCGTAACGGTCAGGGGCAAACGAAAACCTGAGAATTTTCTAACGAGGCCCTTCATCCAAGCACGCGCCCTCTGGCGCGGCTTGGCGCATTCCTCGTTGGGCGCTCTCAGGTGCCTCGTTTGGGTGCGCTGGGTCGCGCCTTTCCCCTCTGTCACGCGGTTTCTACCACCAATCCCGTTTATGAACATGCGAGCGAACAACGCCGTTCCCTCAGCGGATTTGCTCGTCACCGTTTTAAACGGCACCTGAGAACCAAGGGGCGGCTCGGAACCAACTGAGCCGCCCCTCATTCCTTAAAAAACACATCACATGAAAACAAAATTGATCGCGCTAGCCGTGTCCTTTTCTGTCATCGCTGGCGTTCGCGCCGCGACTTCATACGCCACCCTCGTGGCAGGCGTTAGTCAACTGTTTGATAATGGCGGCCCCGGCCCCGTTCTGCCAACGGATGCCAGTTGGCATTACATCGTGGCTGGCTCCCCCACCGCCTCATATCCATCCCGGTTCATCATGGCGAGAACGTACGGAGCCGGAAGGATTGTCATGCTGGGGCATGAGGGATTCTTTGGGGATGACAGTGCCAACCGTTACGACAATACCCGGTTTCTTGCCAACACCCTCAATTGGCTGGACAACGGAGGTTCCAAAACTCTGTTTATCTCCCAAGGTCACCAAGAATGGCTGGCTTACAATAACCGTTCAACGTGGCTGAGGCAGGTTGCGGTTTCCAACGGGTTCAGCGTCGTTTCATCCGGCGCGCCGATGAACGTAAACCTGCTCAATTCATCGTCTGTTCTGATCTTGGGCAACGCTTGGAGTCCATTCAGCCAAACAGAGATTGACGAGGTCGGCACCTACGTTGCTAACGGCGGGGGCTTGGTGATTGCGGGCCTTGGGTGGTCATGGCTTTCGGCTGCCACAAATCACACGATGCAAAATTACCCAATGCAACCAATGGCGAATCAATTTGCAGCCACTTGGGGCCCATCGGATATTTCGGATTATTCAAAGGGCATTGGTGGCACCCCGATATTTACAACCTTTTATCCCAACGTGCTTCCTTTCCAGCCGTACCTTTATCCGTTCATTGCATCCAAGGCGTTCACGATTGAGTTTTATGCGGATGCCGGATTCACGTATCAGTTTCAGTCCACAAC
>DASZMX010000153.1:0-18193 GCA_035551475.1 Verrucomicrobiia bacterium | reverse complement strand
CAGCGGCAGCGTCACCGATCTCGTTGAATACAGTCCTTACGGGACGACGACCTATCGCATGGGAACAACTGACACGCCCTTTTTATTTAATGGCCGTTACGGCGTGCAAACGGACGCCAACGGCCTCCTCTACATGCGGGCGAGATATTACAATCCGTACATCTCGCGCTTCATCAACGCTGACCCGTCGGGGTTCAACGGCGGCCTCAACTTCTATGCCTTCGCGGACGGTAATCCCATTAGTGAAGTTGACCCGTTCGGATTGGGGCCGTGGACGAGTTTCTTGGGAGGACTGCGGGCGATTGGTGGAGGGCTTGAAGCCGCAGGGGGATATACTCTTGCGGTAACGTCTGGCACTGCGGCAGTAGGGGCAAGTCCCACTGTTGTGGGTGCTGTCGGGTTTGGCGCTTTGGCGGTGGGCGGTGCAGCCGTGGGAGCGCACGGGGTGGACACATTTCAAGCAGGCATTCGCCAAATGTGGACAGGGCAACCCGTGGATTCGTTGACTTCATTGGCGTTGCAATCAGCAGGCATGTCACAGAATGGGGCAAATCTCGCCGATGCAGGCGCCAGTGTTGTTGGTTCGTTGGGAACCGGTTTCGCTACAACGGCCATACGCGCTACGAGCCTCAGCTCAACGTCAATTTCGGCCGAGGTGGCAAATGCGCCCTTGCTAACGAAGATGGCCTATTATGAGGTAGGCCAGACAAGTTTGTCACGGGACGCTTACACTTATTACTCGATGTGGGGGAACACGCTTGATCGCGGGGCCGCAATGGTGGCCGATCAGGGATGGGCAGGCGCACTAGGTCAAGGTTCTCTGACCTTGGGTGCGCGTGAGGGAACATTATTCACCACGGGGTTGCCCACGCCATTAGGCATGGGGCTTGGCGGCGCAGCGGGCAGTGCTGTCAATTGGCTTGGACAACCTGTTTCAACCAGTTTAAGCGGTAAATGACAATCTTTGAACTTTTTCCGTGGCTTCTTGCCATCAGTGTTGCGGCTTTGACCAAGACGCTTTTGGCGCGTGCCGGTTTGTCGAGTGCGCTAGTTTGGATTATTGCACTTGCCGCTGGAATTGCGTTGTTCGCGGTGTACTGGCTTGCGGTCAAATGGCTCGCTGCGCGTTGGGAGCGCCGAAGGGCAGAGAAAGAAAAATGGGAAAGAGAGCATCGCCAGTACCGGAACTTTGACACAGCCAAGCCTTATCCGGTTGGAAGCGACCTGTTTTATGAGTGCAGCGTCTGCGGGAGCATTATACCGTCTACTGCGACAAAGGGCCGCGGTTGCAAATGTCGAAACATTGTAGTTGATGCGGACGCCCATCGCCTCGAAATCCGAGACCAAACGAAAGCGAAATTGTTTTCGCAGGCCGCAGGATGAACTTGATTGACGTTCTCATACCGTTGGTTCCCGGCATTCTTTTGGTTGCCTTTCCCAACATGCTGACTCCGAAAACGGCAACGGCGGAAGAAGCAGCCACTGGATTCCAAGCGCCATCATTTGGCAGCAGTGGAAGCGTGTCGGCGCCTGCAATTTACGGCGGCGCTGCCAATAAAGTTGGCGGCGCAAATTTTGTAATTCAGAACCAGAAACGCGGCAATAGGAGTGAACTACGGAGTTGGTTACGGTGGAATCATTATTGACCCGTCCAAAGTCTCGGGAAATTTCGTTGATTCCTTCCACGTGATCATCGGCGCTCCCACATCTTCGCCGTGAAAAAGATTTATCGCGCGATGAAGGCGTGTTCGCTCTACATCGTCTTCCTCTTTTTTGTGATGATGCTGGTCACGGCGCTTTCCAGCGGAGAAAAGTTTCGCTTTCACAACGGTGAGCCATTGTCTGAAGGGCAGCGCCGCATCGCAATTTTTGTGTGTTTCCTATTGGTGGCGGTAAGCGGCTATGGTGCATTTAAGAGGGCGCAGTTTGACTGGAAGCTCTGGAAGATAAAGCGCCGGCCGAAATAAAGGCAGTCCTTTACATTGCGGGGGTAATCGGCTTCTTGCTGGTCTGGATCCTGGTCACCGTGTTTGCTCTTTCTCATGGTTCCGCCGTTTTTTTGCGGCATAACCTCCCCTGCCCCGTCCACTTTTCCCGGAGCCGGATCAGCTGGATGATTGACAGTTATTTAGGGCCGGAATTGTCGCGATAAACGACGTAGCGCTCTTGCTTGATTTTGTAGAGGGGAACGAGCGGCGCGTTGGCCTCGGGGGAGAGCGGCGGGTCGGAGATTTTGACGAGGTCGAGCTGGTCTGGGGTTTCCTGATGGGGCACCCCGTTGGTCCCGAGGATTGAGGCCAGCACGATCGGGCCGCGCAAGGTCGCGACCAGGTTGGTGTCGCCGGGGAGTGATTCGGTGCGGAGTTTTTGCGCAAGTTGGATGGCCACCGAATCGCCTTCGCGCCAGCGGCGATGAAGGGTGACATAAGAGGAGGGAGCCCCGGAAATTTTCTGGTTCTTGCCATTGATGCGGATGGATAAAGTGTCGCTCCAGGAAGGCCACCGGATTTTTAAATCGAAAGATGTGGGTGGGGTTGCTTCGAAACTAAGGCGCGTGACGTCCGAGTCAGGGAATTGGGTTTCCTGGCGGAGATGGAGATGTTTTTCCGGCCACGAAAGTTCGGAAGGAATGAACAGGTTCACGTAAAGGGCGTTGTCGCTGTGGAAATAAATGGTGTCGCCGTATTTGGCATGGTTTTCCATGCCGGTGCCCACGCAGCACCAAAAGGAATTCTCGGGAGTGGAAAAGGTTTTGAAGTGGCCGGGCTTGAGGGACAGGAAATAGGCGAACATGCCGTTATCGTCCTGCGAGGCGAGAATGTGGTTGTAGAGCGCCCGCTCATAAAAATCCATGACGCGGGCCTCGGGCTCCCACTCGAAAATGTGGCGGGTGAGCTTGAGCATGTTGTAGGTGTTGCAGGTTTCGCAGGTCTGGGCGGTGAGATGGCGGGCGAAATCCTGCACGGGAAAAAAGTGTTCTTCATCGCTGTCGCCGCCAATGACGTAGGAACGATGCAACGCGACTTCCTGCCAGAAAAAATCAGCGAGGCGGCGGTCATTCGGATCGCCGGTCAGTTCGTATTGGCGGGCGGCGCCGATGATTTTGGGGATTTGCGTGTTGGCATGGATGCCGTCAAGATGATCTTCCCCGCGTTCGAGCGGATCGAAAATTTTGCGATGATTGAAAGCCTCGGCCAGGCGGAGATGCTCGGGATTCCCGGTGATGGCGTAAAGATTGGCGAGGACTTCGTTCATGCCGCCAAATTCGGTCCCGAGCGACGCTTGCATTTGCGCCACGGACAAATGGCTCACGCGCGAGTTCACCCAGTCGGCCATTTGCACCGCCATCGGCAGAGCCTGGGGGTTGCCGCAAAGCTGCGCAGCGTCCAACAGGCCGGCCATGATCTTGTGGATGGTGTACCAAGGCGCCCACACGGGTTTTCCGGTCTCGACCCGGTCGATGAAAGATTCGGGGAACGCCGACAAGTAACCGGGATGAGAAACCTGGCTGGCGAGCGCGGCCTGGCATTGCGCGAAGGCGGCCACCATCACATTGACCCGCTCCTTGAAACGTTCGTCTCCCGTGCTGGCGTAAGTCAGGGCGCACGCGGAAATATAATGGCCAACAGTGTGCCCGCGCACCTCGCTGTGCGGGCCTTCCCAGCCGCCGTACGGTTCGCCGGGTGCGGGCAAGCCGGCGTTGACGCGGAAATTGTGCAGCATCCGGTCCGGCTCAAGGCTGAGGAGATAACGCTCGTTCCGCAGCATGGCGTCCCGAAACGGCCCATCCAGCAAACGAACCTGCGTCAGCGGAAAAGGTTCCGCAGCCAAATGAACCGGAGCCGCGGCGTGCGCGGACGAAACCAGAGTTGCCAGGACAACCAGCAGGGGGAGGACGTGTCTTCTCATTTTCAATCAGGCGTAAAAAGCGCGGTCCTGCATTATTCGTGCAGCGCCGGGGATTGTCAAAGAAGGAGGCGCGGCGAAACGTGGCGCGCCCGATGCCATGTCAATGACACCGGGCGCGACGAGATTAGTGGGCCCTGCGCAGGGCGCGATTATTTGGATTTGATGCGGCTCAATTTCAGCATCGAGCGCGGCGCGGCGGCCAGGGCGACCATGCCCATGCCCAACAGCGCGAAGGTGGAGTTTTGGTCCGGAACCGAGGGCGGCAAGGACCCGGACGGAACAAAGTTCGCCACCACGTAGTCCTGGCCGGTCGGCGAGGTCAACCCCACCAAGTCCGCCAGCGGCCCGCTATAGGTCGCCAGGGACGCAATGTCCTGCAAAGCGACATCGCCGATTTGGCCGGGGCCGCTCTGGCCGGCATCGATGGAAAAATATTCGCTGTTGCCAATGCTATTGGCCACGACTTCCCAGATCGCCAGTTGCAAACCGCCGGCGACCGAGCTGTCGGTCAGCGCCGCAGTATAATATTCCGCCCACAATTTTTCCACGTCGAGCGCGGCTTGCGGGGTCATCGGGCCGGGCGACTTGGGCGCGTTGGAGAGGTTGACGACATCATCCGAATACGTGCCGCCGACGCTCCAATGATACGGATCGATGCAAAAACCGTTGGCATCGAACGTCACGCCGTTGGCGGTGATTTGGAAGGTGTTAATGCCGGAATAAACGCCGCCATCATAGCTGCTGCCCAGCGTGGGGGACGTCAAAGTAAGATTTACGACCTCCGCTTTCGACCAATCCGAAATATCGGTGATGGTGATGCTGGTGGCCTTGGCCGCGTAGGTCGCGCATAACGAAAGACCGACGATTCCGACTGCTGCTTTGTGAATTGCTTGCTTCATTGCTTTTACTTTTTCTTTCTCAATTGCCTCATTCTCATACCCGCAATGTCCCATTAATGAGCAGTTTACATGCCTCGCGTCTCACTCTTATCTCAACTCGCTCAAGTGCCTCATTTTAAATCACTTGTCACGGTTTCCCCGATGGTCTCAATTTCGGGAAACCCGCCAAAAAAAGATGTTATTTTTCATCCCATTTCGGCTTTAACCTGCTGATCATAAGCAAATAAGCGCTTTTCGGTCAACCCGATTTGTATATTTTTTGGGCGCTCTCAGGAAAAAGCAGAGGTAACAGCGGGCGGGAGGAGAATCTTGCATAGAATCGGCGTTGCGCGTCTGGCGGGGCGGCGGCAGATTGGTGACAACGAAACGATGCCTCACACCGGAGCACATGTTGATTATGACGTCGCGGTAATTGGCGGCGGCAGCGGCGGTTATGCGGCCGCCCGCACAGCGGGCTCGGCGGGCTTGCGCACGGTGGTGGTGGAAGGCGGCCGGCAGATGGGCGGGCTTTGCATCCTGCGCGGCTGCATGCCGAGCAAGGCGCTGTTGCACGCAGCGGATGTGCTGCATAGCGCCCGCACGGGCGCAGCGTGGGGGTTGCGCATCCCGAAGGCGGGTTTCGATTTCAAGGCCGTCATGGCGCGCAAGGATGCCATCGTCGGCGGGTTCGCGCGTTATCGCCAAAAACAGTTGACCGGCGGGAAATTCACCCTCCTGCGGGCGCGCGGAGAATTCACCGACGCGCACACGCTACGCTTGCAACCCGTGCCCGGGCGCGGCGCCAAGGCGGTCCCGGCGAGCCTGCGGGCGCGGCATTTTATCATCGCGACCGGCTCAACCATCGCGCCGGCCCCGACCCCCTCGCTGGAGAGTGTTGGATATTTGACAAGCGACGAGGCGCTGTCATTGCGCGAGCCGCCGCGCTCGCTGATTGTGCTGGGGGGCGGCCCGATCGCGGTGGAGCTGGCGCAATTTTATGGCCGCATGGATGTGCCGGTGACCCTCATTCAACGCAGCGGCCAATTGCTGCGCGAATTCGACGCCGACGCCGCCCAAACCCTGGCGCGCGTGCTGCGCCGCGAAGGCGTCAAGCTCATCAGCAACACCCGCATCGTGGAAGCCTTTCGCCGCGGGCGCTTAAAAGGCGTGGCCTTTGCGCACCAGAACCGCACCAAGCGCGTGACGGCGGACGAAATTTTATTGGCGACAGGACGCGTGCCCAACACCGCGGGGCTGGGCCTGGAAAAGATCGGCGTGGCGCTCGATTATGGGCGCATCGAAACCAATGCCAGCATGCAAACCAGCCTGCCGCATATTTATGCCGCCGGCGATTGCACCGGGCCTTATGCGATTGTGCATATTGGGATCGAGCAGGGCGAAATCGCGGTGCATAATATTTTGCACCCGGATCGTCCGCGCCACATTGATTACCGTTTGCTCAGCAGTATCGTGTTCACCTCGCCGCAAGTCGCGATGGTGGGGCTTTCGGAGAAATCGGCGGGCGCCCGCAACCTGCCCTATTTGACCGCGTGCTATCCGTTTCGCGACCACGGGAAATCGCTCATCATGGAAGCCACCGATGGCTTTGTGAAGTTGCTGGCCGATCCGGCGACGGGCGAGATTCTGGGCGGCTCATGCGTCGGGCCGTCGGGCGGCGAGTTGCTGCACGAAATCATCGCCGCCATGCACAAACGCATGACCGTCCACGAGCTGGCGGCCATGCCGCATTATCATCCCACGCTCTCAGAGATTTGGACTTATCCCGCCGCCGAACTCGCCGAGCGCATTCCCCTGCCCTCGCCGTCATGAGCGCCTTGCGTCGTTACGAAATTCTCGCGCCGCTGACCTTCAATGACGGACGCCCTGTGCCCGGCGCGCTGCTGGCCCAAACCTTTTCCGAGTTGAAGGAAAAATTTGGCGCCGCCCTGAAAACCGCGCCGCTCAGCGGCGTGTGGGAGGAAAAAGGCGAAACCTTCCGTGACAAGCTCACCCTTTTTTACGTGGATGTGCCCGATCTTCCCGCCCACAACAAATTCTTCCTGAAATTCAAGCAAACCCTCAAACGCCGCTTCGCGCAGCTCGACATCCGCATCACGTCCCACCCGATCGAGACGCTTTGATCACCTTTCGAGGAAGTGTTTGTAGTCGGGGGTTGTTTCGCCGTAATTTTCCCGGCGCTTCGCCAAGGCCGGCGCAATGATGTCGCGCTGCAGGTCGATTTCGGCGTGAAACACTTCCCGCCACAAACGGCGCGTGTTTTCCGGATAGCGATTGGGAGAGTCGTCGTCAAAGGCGGGACGGAATAAATCGACCGCGTTTTGCAGGTCTTTTTTAAATTCGTCCGCCGTGGGATGTCCTGTCAACTCCATGACGCGCCGGAAAGCCTGCACATCCTTCGCGTCGAGCCGCGCCAGTTTTCCGATCAAAACATCGTGCGGATGCGGCAGCGTCAGTGTCGCGCGGCGGCGCGTGAGGCTGCGGGCGCGCGCGCGCCAGTGCGGGCTGGCGCGAAAACTCAAGGAATGGCCCGGCTCGAGATAAATTCCGCCCTGGCTTTTGCCGAGCTTGGCCGCCTCCACCAGCGCCGCCAAATCCTCCTCTTCATTTTCGGAAAAGAGGTCCACGTCGGCGCTAAGCAGCGCATGATCGATGCTCAATTGGAGCGGGGCCGAACCAAAGAGGACAAAATGAAAAGCGCGGTCGTCCGGCAGCGCCGCCAGGAATTTGTCCAGCAAGCGCCCAGCGGGCGTGGCCCAATTAATTTCGCCCTTCCACCAGTTTTCGGTCGAACTCATGTTTGCGGGCGCCAATGCCCAAGAAATAAAGGCCCTGCTCAATCAGGCGGTTGCTCACCTCGGGATCCTGCGCGAGGCGGCGGGCCAGCGCCTGATCGCGGGGACGCAACGGCCCTTTTTCCTTGCGCAACAGCAGGCGGGCCGCAATCCGCGATTTCCGCCAGGCTCGATCCGCTTTTTCCGCCACGATTGGCACGGGTCAAGCATAGGGCATGGCGGCGCCTTTGGCAAAACTTTCCCCGGCGACGGGGCAAATCAACGTCGCCATCGGCGCGCCCAGCCGCTATCTTATCCGGCCATGTCGGAAACGCTCGTGATCAATGAAATTTATGCCAGCGTGCAGGGCGAGAGCGCCTGGGCGGGCTGGCCGTGCGTTTTTGTGCGCTTGACGGCCTGCAACCTGCGCTGCTCCTACTGCGACACCGCATACGCGTTCACCGAGGGCCGCAAAATGCCGCTGGGCGAAGTTCTGGAACGCGTGACGCAATTGGCCGCGCCGTATGCTTCCGCCGCCGGACAAAAACTGCCGCTCGTGGAGTTGACCGGCGGCGAGCCGCTGCTGCAAAAAGGCGCCTTGCCCTTGATGCGCACGCTTTGCGATGGCGGTTACACGGTATTGTTGGAAACGAGCGGCGCGCTGGACATCGCGCCCGTGGATCCGCGCGTGCATCGGATCATGGATCTCAAATGCCCGAGCAGCGGCGAGTCCGCGCGGAATCGCTGGGAAAACGTGGCGCACCTCAAAGCCACCGACGAGGTGAAGTTTGTCATCGGCACGCAGGAGGATTACGCCTGGGCGCGCGGCGTTTTGGAGGAGCGCAAGCTGGCGCAGATTTGTCCGTGCCTGTTTTCGTGGGTCGCTCCGCTGCAGCCCGGCCAGCAGGATAAATCGCTCAAGAAAGTCCCGGAGGGCCAGACGCCGCTCACGCGCACGCAGCTCGTTGAGCAAATGATCGCCGACCGTGTCCCGGCGCGGTTCCAGCTTCAGATGCATAAATTCATCTGGCCGCCGGATCAGCGCAGTGTTTGACAACCTGTGAAAACCAAATCCGACCGCGTCCTCCGGCTGCTCGGCCAATACGAATCGCCCAACGTGCTGTGGGTAGATCCGGCGGGCGGCTGGCCCATCGTTTGGGAACGGGCGCGCGGCGCGGAGGTCTGGGACGCGGCCGGCCGGAAATATTTAGATTTGACGGCCGCGTTTGGCGTCGCCGCCGCGGGCCACGCCAACGCCCGCGTGGTGGCCGCCGGGCAAAAACAAATGGGCCGCCTGCTGCACGCCATGGGCGATGTGCATCCCCACGCCGGAAAGGCCGAATTGGCCCGCGCCCTCAGCGGCTTGACCTTCGAACGCTGGTCGGGCGGACGCACGTTCGGCAAAACCATTTTTTGCAATTCCGGCTTTGAAGCCGTGGAAGCCGCGTTGAAGACGGCGCTTCTTGCCACGGGCAAACGAGACATCATCGCGTTCACCGGCGGTTATCATGGCCTCGGCTACGGCGCCCTCAACGCCACGCATCGCGCGCATTTTCGCGGACCGTTCGCGGCGCAATTGCGGCAGTTCGGGCGCTTTGTGCCTTTTCCCGCCACGGCGAAAGACCTCGCGGCGGTCGAAAAACAAATTCGTCGCTTGCTCCGGACCGAATCGATTGGCGCCATTGTGGCGGAGCCGATTCAGGCGCGCGGCGGCATTCACGTTCCTCCGCGCGGCTTTCTGCGCGTCTTGCGCCAGGCGTGTGATCAATCCGGCGCCTTGCTGATTCTGGACGAAATTTACACCGGGTTCGGCCGCACGGGACGCTGGTTTGCCTGCGAACACGAAAAGACCGCGCCCGATCTGGTTTGCCTTGGCAAAGCGTTGACCGGCGGATTTCCGCTCTCCGCCTGCGTGGGGCGAAATGATGTGATTGACAAGGCGTGGCCGCGCTCCGAGGGCGAGGCCATCCATACCAGCACGTTTCTTGGGCATCCGGTCGGTTGCGCCATGGCTTTGGCGCAAATCGGGGAATTGCAACGCCGCCGCCTGCCGGAACGCAGCGCGGCGCTGGGCGAATGGCTCGCGGAAGAATTGCGCGGCCTTAAATCCGGCGCGGTGCGCGGACGCGGGCTCATGCTGGGCTTGGAATTGCGCGAGCCGGGGCGGGCGCTGCGTGTTGTCAAAGATATTCTGCAGCGCGGTTTCATTCTCCTGCCGGAAGGCGCGGACGCCAGTGTGATCAGCCTGACGCCGCCGTTGACGATCACGCGCGCCCAGCTCCAATCCACCGTGCGCGCGCTGCGGGCTTCCCTTCTCGCCGTCGCATGAAATTGTCGGAAATGAAACAATGGCTCAACGCGCATCAAGTGCGTTTGACCAAATCGCTCGGGCAGAATTTTTTGCACGATCAAAACCAACTGGAGCGCATCGCCGCCGCCGCCGAAATTCAGACGACGGACAAAATCCTCGAAGTGGGCCCCGGGCTTGGGCCGCTGACGGCGCTGCTCGCGCGCGATGCGGGCGAAGTTTTGGCCCTCGAACTCGACGCGCGTCTCATGGAGTTTCTGCGCGAAAAATTTGCGGCGGCGCCGACCGTGCGCCTGGAGCACGGCGACGGCTTGCAATATGTTCGGGAACACCGGCATTGGGCGGGCTGGAAATTGGTGGCGAACCTTCCCTACTCAGTAGCCTCGCCGCTCCTGGTGGAATTAGCCGAAGCGGCGGAACCGCCCGATCGAATGGTCACGACGTTGCAATTGGAAGTGGCCCAGCGCATCGATGCGGCGCCGGACACGGAGCATTATGGCGTGCTCGGCTTGCTGCTGGGTCTGCGCTACGAGTCGCGTGGCTGGTTCCGCATCCCGCGAACCTGTTTTTTCCCGGAGCCCGACATCGATTCCGCGTGCCTCACGCTCTTGCGCCGGCCGGAGCCGCTGCTGCCGCCTGCGTCTCAGGGCGCCTTCAAAAAAGTCGTCAAACGCGGTTTTTCGCAGCGGCGCAAAATGATGTTCAAACTCTTGAAAGGCGATTGGCCGGAACCGCGTCTCGCCGCCGCCTTTGCCCAGCTCGGGCTTTCGCCGCAAATCCGCGCGGAGAAAGTCTCGCTCGCGCAATTCGTGGAATTGACCCGCGCCTTGACCGTCGCCGCCGCGTAATTGCGATTGCCCTTCGGCAGCCGTCCGCATAGGCTCCGGCTCAACACTGTCAATGAAAACGCGCTTATCTTTCGTCCTCGCGTCCGCCGCCGCTATGCTCATGGCCGCCGTGCCATTGCCTGCGGCTGATCTGCAGCTCACTATCGATGTCAATCAAATTACCGGCTCGGTCAGCCCGTTGCATTACGGGTTGATGACCGAGGAGATTAATCATTCGTATGACGGCGGATTGTACGCCGAATTGGTGCAGAACCGGTCTTTCCTCGACAACGATTCCACGCCGGTGCATTGGTCGCTGGTGCAAGGGACGGGCGCCGTGGCCACGATGCGCCTGGCCCACGGTGAGGGGCTCAACGATGTTTTGACCAACGGCTTGCGTTTGGATGCCGTCACCGTGTCCGATGAAAGCCGCGCGGGCGTGGCCAATGAGGGCTATTGGGGCATGCCCATTCGGCCGCATACCAAATATCACGCTTCCTTTTTCGCGCGGGCCGCCGATGGCTTCACCGGCCCGGTCACAGTTTCCCTCGAAAGCCGCGACGGGTTGACGTTGTATGCCGAGGGCAAAGTCGCGCACATCGGAGCCGGGTGGAAATCGTATGCCGTCACCTTGCAAACCGGCGACACCGCGCCGACCACCGATGCGCGCCTGGTCCTGGCCGTGCACAAGCCGGGAGCCATTTGGTTCGATCTCGTCTCGCTTTTTCCGCCGACGTGGCATGACCGGCCCAATGGCAATCGGATTGACATCATGCAAAAGCTGGCGGACATGAAGCCCAGCTTCCTGCGTTTCCCGGGCGGCAATTACGTCGAGGGCGACACGGTGGAAACGCGCTTCGACTGGAAAAAGACGGTCGGCCCGCTGGATCATCGCCCCGGCCATCAATGTCCGTGGGGCTATCGCTCCAGCGACGGTCTGGGCCTGCTGGAATTCCTGGAATGGTGCGAAGATTTGCACATGCAACCCGTGCTGGCCGTGTATGCCGGTTACAATTTGAAGGGCCATCACATCGACGCCGGGCCGGCGCTGGAACCTTACGTGCAGGACGCGCTGGATGAAATCGAATACGTCACGGGCGACTCCAGCGCCAAATGGGGCCGCGCCCGCGCCAAGGACGGTCATCGCGCGCCGTTCCCGCTCACTTACGTGGAAATTGGCAACGAAGATTGGTTTGACAAATCCGGGAGTTACGACGCGCGTTTCGCGCAATTTTACGACGCCATCAAGGCCAAGTATCCACACCTGAAATGCATTTCCACCGTCGGGACGGAACACGCCGTCGAGCAACGTGTGCATAGCCGGCATCCCGAGGTTTTGGACGAGCATTATTATGACTCCGCCGCGACATTCGAGCGGGTCTCGCCCACGAAGTTTGAAGCGTATGACCGCCATGGCCCGGAAATTTTTGTGGGCGAATGGGCCGCCTACGAAGACACCAAGCCCTGGGAAAGCCCCTCGCGAAAGCTTCCGCCCACGCCGGTCTTGAAAGCCGCCCTCGCCGACGCCGCGTGGATGGCCGGAATGGAGCGCAACTCCGATCTCATCGTCATGGAATGTTATGCGCCGCTGTTCGTGAATGTGAACCCCGGCGCGCGCCAGTGGCGCCCCAATCTGATTGGCTACGACGCCTTGAACTCCTACGGCTCGCCCAGTTATTACGCCATCCAGATGTTCAGCGCCCATCATGGCGACGCGATCCTCAAGGGCGCAGCCAACGACCCGGCTTTTTCGTACAGCGCCACGAAGAACCGCCAGACCGGTGAAGTATTCCTCAAGCTCGTCAACCCTCACGCCGAGGCCCAGCCCTTGTCGATCGCGCTCCAAGGCCTCGCCGTCGATCCCGCGGGCACGGCCTTAACGCTCGCCGGCACGGCGCTGGAGAATGCCAATTCAATTGACAACCGGGAGGCGATCCATCCCGTCGCCACGCCCTTGGCGGGTCTCAAGCCAACGTTTGCCTACACGCTGCCGCCTTACTCCATCACGATCTTGCAGCTCAAGACCCGATGATCAGCGTTCGCGGCTGGCGCAAAATCGGGCGCAATGGCATAAAGAGGTCATGCGTGATCTCCGCGATCTCCTGACGGCGCCGCCGCCTCTGGCGCGCTTCGTCATAGGATACGAAATAACGCATGCCACCCGTTCGCCGGACCTGCCGCAGGAACGCCGCCTTCATTTTTATACCGCGGCGGTTTCCGCAGGCCGTTTTCTGCTGATCGAAGCGCCGACGGCCGCGGCGGCGCTGGCAGCCCCAGCGACGCCGCTTGACCTCCGCCAGCTCACCGCCCCCGCCGCCGTCGCCCGCACGTCGGACACGGATTTTTATTATAACCATCCGCTTTTCCTGCTGCGTGACAGAGCGGCGGCCAACACCACGCTGGAGAATGCCTTCCGCGCACGCCTGGCGCCGGTTCATTTCTGTCTCATGCTCGGACTGACCGACGCGCAGCCAGGGACTTTTCAATGGAATGGCGATCATTTCACGGCGGCCTTGGCAGACAACGCCAAATCTCGGCTCAAGAACATTTCAATTCGGCTGGGAAAGCCCGGTGAGGAAATTCCAGACCGCCGCCGTCGCGAAGCGCAGAAGTTGGCGGAATACGAGGCCCGGCACGAAGCCAAAATGGCGCAAGGTTTGCGCGGTCGCCTCGTGCGCCAGTCGGACGGCGCCGTGACCCAGATCATTTTGGACGACCTGCCGTATCGCATCGAGTTGGAGTACGAGCCCTCCAGCGATCTTCCCTTGCCATGGCCGCGCAGAATCAAAAGGGTTTCCGCCCAAAATTCACTCGAAGCCCAGCTCTACGCGGCGCAGGTGTCGGCGGAGCCCCTCCCTGACGGCCACTTTTTGCCGTGGCGCTATTTGCAGCCGCAGAGCTATGTGCGTGGGTCGGAAGACACCAAGGGCGGCTAGCGCGTCGCTGATCCAGCCGATCGCGAACTGTTCTACCGGGTTTCTCGAAACGATCCGGCGCCGGACTTAACCTTGCCGCTTGGCCACGCGGCCGTACCAGACGCCGGAGGAAATCAAGGCCACGGCGCAGGCGCCTGTAAAGTAAATTAGAAAGGGCGAAGGCAGCATGAAATAGGCGGCGACCGCGGCGCCGGCGGAGAGTCCGCCGCACAGATAACAATAGAAGGCGCTGGCCCGCAGGCTTTGGACGCTTTTTTGCAGGATCATCTGCATGGCTTGCCCGTCGCGGGTGAGCGCGGCCTCGCAGGCCGGGGAGCAAACCAGCCGCGCAGCATCCGGGGCGCAGGCGCTGCATAGTCCGCGTCCGCAATAGGCGCAGACCCCCACGGCGGCGACGGGATGCTTGAAACAATTCATCGCTAATCAGTCGCGGAGACAGCCCGATACCTTACACCTTGAGCTTCTTGCCGCGGAGGCTTTCCACGAAGCGCACAAAACCGGCCGCCTGTTTTTCCAGTCGGCCGACGATCTCGGGATTATTAAGCTGGCCAGAGGCTTCGAGCAGCCGCCCGATGCCTGGCATGAACACGCGCTCGGGATAAATGTAGGCGTTACGATAGGCGAAGATAGCCTGCAATTGCTCCACTGGCCGCAATGCGCCCCAGATGCCCGCCGCCAGGCCGACAAAACACACCGGCCGCTGCTCGAAACTTTCCGGGAATGGCAGCATGTCAATAAAATACTTGAGGATGCCCGGCAAGCCGCCGTTGTATTCAGGCGTCACGATCACCACGCCTTCTGAGGCCAGGATGGCGTCGGTGAATTTGGCGAATTTCGGCGGCTTCTCCGCATAGGCGGCGGGCGAAAGGATTTCCGGCGGCAAATCCGCCAGGTCGAGCAGCGTATAAGGCACGCCCAGGGCCTGATAAATGCTCTCCACTCGCGCGGTGACTTTGCGGGTGTTGCTGCCCGGTCGGTTGGTGCCGCTGATAATGACGATCATGAGTGAGTCTTAGCCAAAGCCTTCGCGTGAAGCAACCCCGATATGGTTTGCGCGGCCCGCGAAGCAAAGGCATAGTGACGAATCACAAAACATGAAAAGGCGGCTCTTCCTCATTGCTTTGCTCTGGTCTCATTTCGCTTTTGGCCAACCCACCTACCCGAAGCTGGAGGCGTCGTTCACCGTCGGCTCGCTCGGCGCGATCAATCCTTTTGACTACACGGTGGCTGACATTCGCGTGACCGTGGGGCAACCTGACGGCACAACTCTCAGCCTGCCCGCTTTCTTCGACGGCGGGACGACGTGGCGCGTCCGCCACACCCCGACCATGACGGGCGTTTACACGGTGCGAGGCATCACGCTCAATGGGCAAACGCTCGCCGTGGGAAATTTGCAGCCGGGATTTTGGCAGGTCGCTGGGCCGCCGACTGCGCGGGGTTTCGTGCGCGTTGATCCGGCTCATCCCACCCGTTTTATGACGAGCGATGGGCGCAGCTATTTTCCCTTCGGCCACGACAACGCCTGGGACATTAACAGCACGCGCACCGTTGCATCCATTTTGGCGAAAATGGGCGGCTCGCGCGAAAATTGGTCGCGCATTTGGATGAACGATTGGGACGGCAAGAACCTCGATTGGCCCATCACCGCGGGCGCGCCGTTGGGAAAACTGAATCTGACGGTGGCGCAAAAATGGGACGGCATCGTGGCCGCCGCGGAGCAGGCCGGCGTGCAATTTCAAATGACCTTGCAGCATCACGGCCAGTATTCCTCCACGGTCGATCCTGAATGGCCGTCCAATCCCTACAATGTGGCCAATGGCGGTTTCCTCTCTGATGCGACGCAATTTTTCACCAACGCCACCGCGCTGGCCTACACGCAGCGCAAGCTGCGCTACGCCGTGGCGCGCTGGGGCTATTCTCCCGCCGTCATGGCGTGGGAGTTGTTCAATGAAGTGCAATTCACGGACGCCGCGCAAGCCGGCAAATGGAATCTCGTGGAAAGCTGGCACAATCAAATGGCGGCGTTTTTGCGCGCGCAGGATGCGTATCATCATCTCATCACCAGCAGCTCCGATCTCACGGAGCCGATCTGGGATGCCACGGATTATTACACGCATCACGATTATCCGAACGACTACATCAGCAGCATTCGCGACGCGCCGACGATCAGCGGCGCGCAGCCCGTCGCCCCGGTGTTCGGCGCGGAATGCGGGCTGGATTTCACGCCGCATCTGGGCGAGACGCCGACAGCTTTTGCGGGGCTGATGGCGGCCCAATCCGGCGGGGAGCAAATCTGGTATTGGGATGTGATTGACACGAATTCGGATTATATCCCGATGCGCTCCGCGGCGGATTTCGCGGCGCGGTCAGGGCTGGGCAGCCATCCGGCGCTCGCCAAAAGCCAGCCGGCGATTCTCTCTTCGCAGGACGGCCCGCTGCAAATCAGCCCGGGTGGCGGTTATAATTTCGCCTCGCAAAGCGTCTTCACCATCGGCCAGACCGTGCCGGCAGGGATCGCGAGTTTGCCGAGCTATTTGCAAGGGGTGTACCACAAAAACATGACGCCGAACGGCTACACGTTCCTGGTGAATTTCCCACAGGCGGGCACGGTTTCGGTGCAGGTGGTGGAGACCGCCTCGAGCGGTTCCAGCCTGACGGTGCAACTGGATGCGCAAACGACCAATGTCGATTTTCCGAGCGCGAGCAGCGATACCTACACCAATTTTGTCTTGACGATGAACGTGACGCCGGGCCCGCACACGCTCGTGCTGACCAACGCCGGCTTGGATTGGCTGGTGATCGGAAACATCACGCTGAATCCGTACGTCCCAATCGTTGGCGCGTATGAAGTTTCTGATCCCGGTTTCGCGGCGTTGTGGCTGTGGCATCGCACGAATATTTACCTGCCCAACGCCAGCGCGGCGGTGTCCGCGCAAGCCACGTTGAGCGGGTTGGAGAATGGCGACTACACGGGCGTGTGGTGGGATCCGGCGTCGGGCGGAGTCTTGAGCAATATTTCCTTCACGGTGGCCGGCGGCGCGGATGTCACGCTCTCCACTCCTTCTATTTTGAGATCGGCGGCGTTATGGGCCGGGCATCCGCCGCAAGCGAGTGTCACGGCTCCGACCCTCACCGAAACACTCGGCGCCAACGCGCCGCCCGAGTCGTTGCCGCTGACGATCACCAACAGCGGCGGATTGCCGCTGGCCTACAACCTCTCCGTCACCGGCGTGTCGCCGGTGGTTTATCAAGCCGTCACCTCGCAAACAGTCGGCGGGCCGTGGTATGCGTGGAAAGATATTTCAGGAACCGGCGTGGATTTGGGCACGAATTTGGCGGCCTTGACGGGCAAGACGGCGAAGGACGAAGGCATCGCCGGCCCGATGAACCTGGGATTCAACTTTCCGTTTTTTAACGGCGGCCAAACGCCGGGAATGTTTTCGCAAATTTATGTTTCGCCGAACGGTTTCATCACCTTCAGCCCGTTTGCCGGCGACACTTCCGCAGCCAAAACGTTTCCCAGCGCCGCGGCGCCGAGCAATTGTGTGGCGTGGTATTGGTGCGATATGAAAGTCGCCGCGAACAGTCATATTTATGCGGCGCAGGATCCGATCGCGCAAACCTTCACGGTGCAGTTCCAGGGGATGTCGCCGGTGACCGGCGGCGGCGCGTTGACCGGGCAGATCATCCTGAAAAGCTCCGGCGAAATCGTGCTGCAATATCAAAGCATCGGCGGCCAAACGAGCGTGACGGTGGGCGTCCAAAATGCCGCGGCGAATGCGGGATTGACGGTCGCCACGGCCTTGAAAACAAACCTCGCGATTTTGATTTCGCCCGCCCTCTGGCTGCAAACCGCGCCGACCGCGGGCTTGATCCCTGGCGGGAGCGGCGCGGAGCTGCCGATTTCGTTCAACACTGTGGGGCTGGCGCCAGGGTCTTATTCCGCCACGCTCAATGTCAATACGAGCGATGCCAATTTGCCCGCCGAATCATTCCCCGTGACGCTCAATGTGTCGGCGGCTTTGCCGGCTCCGGTTTCCTTCCTCTCGGTGAGCTGGCTGACGTGGTCGCAAGTGACGATTAACTGGACCAACAACGCGGGCAACGAAACCGGCTTTGAAATCTGGCGCGCGACGAGTCCGGGCGGGCCCTACCTCCTCGCAGGAACGGCGGGAGCCGGGGCGTCGGATTTCACGGATTATTCCGCGACGTCGCAGACGGCCTATTATTACCGGGTCGTGGCGACGAACGCCGCCGGCGCCGCGCCCGCCAGCGATGCCGTGGGCGCGACCACCGGCCTGGCGCCGGTGGATTTATGGCGTCAAACTAATTTTGGGCGAACTCTGAATGCCGGCAGCGCGGCCGATGGCGCGGACCCGGACCACGACGGCCTGCCCAACCTGGTGGAATACGCCTTCGCCTCCGATCCCCTGGCTGCGAGCCCCAATCCGCTCACGGCGGTCGTGACGAACGGCCAATGGGCCGTCAGTTTCCGCCGCCCGCACCCGGCGCCGGCGGATATTCATTACATCATAGAAACGGC
>DASZMX010000152.1:0-25764 GCA_035551475.1 Verrucomicrobiia bacterium | reverse complement strand
GACCGATTTGTAGCCGTAAAAGCACTTGGTGTTGTCGGCAATAGTCGTGATTTGCCTGCAATTACGAACATCGCCAATAACGATCAGGAAGGGCGGGTTGCTTTGGAGGCGGCTGCCTCACTGATTCGGCTTGGTGATAATCGCGGTTTAGAATTATTGCGGAGTGCCATTGACAACCCACAGATAGAATATTTACGCATGGAAGCGTTTCTGGCGCTCGCCGAATTTCACGGAACAGAACTTGCCCCTTCGTGCGCCGAACTCCTTGCCGAATATGCCAGCAGTGAGGCCTTCGTCGGAGATGAAGTCCGGCAAGCTGCAATATGGGGACTTGGAAAAGATGGCCTTCGAGATTATTTGCGGCTTTTGGAATTTCTTGATGTACCCAGTGATGAAGAACGAGTACACGCAGTTTGTGCCTTCGGCCCGGAACTAAATGCCGAAATTGCGGATGCGTTGGCCGCGATTTTAACAAATCCGGACAGTTCAGATCGTAAAATTGCCGGTGCCTCGTATATCCTGGCTAAAATAGTTCCGGCGCAACTGTCAATTCCCCGATTGGTACAGGCTCGAAAACATCCATCACAACGGGCACAACATTGGGCCATTGCCACGTTAGGGCAAATGAACCCCACATCAATCCGATTGCATATCAAAGATGCCGCTTTAGCTGCCGAACTTGTGCCATTTCAATTAACCTCGGAGGAATCAAACTGGACGCGCTCCGAGCAAGTTACGGAAATGTTGGCCTTTGTCCGCAAGCAGACCATCGTTTCGACGACATAAGGAATATCTTCCACTCAACGCAACTGGCCGACCTCGTTCTCATCTTCGGCGGGAATTACGCCCACATCACCAATTTTGCCATCGCATTGACAAAAGCATTGGCTTTTGGTAAACACGCATCAATAATTATCAGAGAGTAGTAATGCGGCAAACCGGCGTAATTGCTAAGGGAATTGATATTTCTATTACTGCCGGACATTATTGAGCCGCATTTTGGATTTAAAATATACTGTAAATCTATGGATGAAAACGCGCTAGAATCAACAAACAAGCTTTTGAAGGTAATAATTTTCCTTTTGCTTCGGGGAAAAGATGAGGAAAAACTTACGCTTCGTCAAAAAATAGAAATCTTGAACGAGTTGGGAATGAAACCCAAGGAGATCGCGGAGATATTGGGGCGAACAAATATTCACATTAACAAAGAGCTTACAGGCATCCGAAAGACCCAAAAACGGAGAAAATAATTATGGCGAAGAAAAAGGAACAAACAGTTGAAGACCTTCTACGCGATTTGATGATTATCCAACTTGGTTTGGCCGGTATAGGCCAGCTTCAAATCCGGGAAATTGTAGGTGTGGATATTCACCGGGTCAGCCGAATTGTTAAGCATTTCAAACAACTTAAAAAGTAGCTTATGCCAAAAGACCATGACCAAATAATAGAGGAAAAACTCGATACAGTGATCGAGTTGCTCCAAAACCTGCTTGCGGTTCAGTTGGCCAATGGCGGTGTGCCTCAAGGTGAAATCGGCAAACGAGTTCACGTTTCAACCGCGAAAGTGGGTGAGATGTTGCAAGGTTTCAAAAAGAGCAAATGATTTTATGACAGAAAAAGAAGAACATGACATTTCCAGAAAACTTAACGTTTTAATCGCTCTTTCTTTGCGGCAACTTTTAGGTGATACCAATTTCGGCCCAAAAACAAAACGCAACCAAGGTGCGGGCGATTTGGCCCGCTATCTTGCCAGCATGGGACTGGATGCTAAAGACATCGCGGAAATCCTTGGGTCGCCAGTGCAAAGCATCCGAACACTTTTGACGCCCAAACGAAGGAAATAATATGACGAAGAAAGGCAATGACCAAGACCCCATCGCCAAAGAACTGGACTCAATCAAGCGACTCTTGATTTTGTTGCTGTTAAAGGCTGGAGCATCCCAAGGCGAGGTAGCGCGGGCACTTCAAATGGATCAAGGGAACTTCAGCCGAGCGTTTCCTGCGCGTGGAATCAAGCGATTCAAAGATGAGGAGTGATTCTTTGCTTTTATGACGACCAGTGTTTCAGACAAGTTTTCAAATCTAAATGACAACTTGGCTCATGCCGCAAAAGTTCTTGCGCGATCAAAACATTGTCAGCAGGTTTTTGAAGCTATTTATCGAGGCAAAAAGGCCGTTAAAACTCAAGCGGACTTGCGCAAAGCCACGGGGCTTTCACGGGTTAGAATTCTTCAAGTCACGACCAAGTTGTTTGCAAATAACATGATCCGGCGCGAAAAAATAGGGGGGCAATTCGTTTACAAAAAAGGCAGCGATCTATTCTTCTCGCAATACCGGGACAAAATTTTGAATTTGGCAAGGAATGGCAAAAACTTAGCAAAATTGCCAACCAAGGTTAATCCCCGGCCTTCTAACAATGGGGGCGTAGTGATTAAAGTCCCGGCAAAATCGTTCACAATCAAAAATGTGACGATAGATGACATTGGTAGTTTTTCCAAGGTTAAGCGAATTTCGCAAGGACAACCCATGAGGCCAATAGCCGAGAATAAATTTAAGAATGGCGTTAAGAAAATCATCGGAGAAGGCGGTAAATTTACCGATTGGGGTGGCGAAAAAAACGATCTTTTTTCTACGAAAATTCGACTTAATGGAAAACGAATATCAGGCGCTTTTGCTTTCAAGGGTAAGGGTAAGAAAGGCATTCTAAAACCCAAGGATTTTGGGAAAAATGGCGACCAAATTCAGCGTTTGTTTCAATCTGACGCTGAGTTGTTCATGCTTCAATATTGGAACCAACTGGACCAATCTGTATTTGAGCAAATGCGCACTTTCGCCATTGCAAAATCTGCCATGACTGGCGAGATCGTTCATTTTGGGATTATTGACGGAGACGATACGCAGAGACTAATGCTGGCTTATCCGGCCGCATTTAAAGGGAAATGATTTATTCTACTCTGGAAATTGCACCGCATCCCGCCATTGCGCCACATCCTCGACTTTTTCACGCTGGTAAACTTGGTGAATCAGTTCCGACGAGTGATTGACCAGTCGCATGGCAGCCTCACGCGGCACACCGGCCCGGCGAAGCCGGTTTACATAGGTGACGCGTAGGCAGTGGAAGCACAGGTGCGGCTTTTTGATTTTGATGAAAAATTGTTGCCACCGGCGCGAAGGCTGGAATGGAAATTCCAGCGTGAATTTCTGCTTGGTTTTGCGGAGGCGTTCAAACAGCGGACGCAACGCGGATGGCATTGGGACGGAAAACGCCCGATCTTCGCCACCCTTGGGCGCAGGAAACGTGATTTTGTTCTCTTTGAAATCAATGCAGGTCATCGGCAGCCGGGTTTCCCGCAAACGGCAGCCAGTGTGCAAGGCAATATCAAAGGCGACCTGCATCCACTCCGGTTCCTCTTTTAACGCTTCCCGAATCTGGCTGATTTCCTTGTCCGTCATTTCAGGCTTTTTCGGTGATTTGTCCCGCCGAAGTTTGAGGCTGACCAGCGGGTTAGCATCGGCATGGCCGAGCCGCACCGCTTCACCCATAATCATAGCAAAGAGCTTCAATTCCATGATGGCGGTATTGCGCCCCACGGTTTTCCCGCTTTTCTTTTTGAAGGTTGTCCGCCAGTCAACGTATTCAAGAGCGTTTCGATAGGTAATGGCGCGGGGCGAGTGGAACCGCTGCGTTTGAAGCCAGAGCGACAGCCATTTCCAGTTGGTATTGTAGCGTTCCAGCGTCAGGGGGCTTTCGCAGTGCCGTTCTAGGTATTTCGGCACCCAGGTATCCCAACCTTCGCTATTGACCACCGGGACGCGATGGTGTTCTTTGGCTTCTAGTTCAGCACGCAGGGCTTTGGCTTTGGCGGTGTCGTTCGGATTGTCGGCGCGAAGGCCGGTGGAGCGATGAACCTCTTTCCGGTCAGTGTCGAAGTAAACGACATACCAAAAGGGCGAGCGGTTTTTGCGGTAAAGATAAGCCATAGCAAGTGCAAGTAGTGCAAGTAATCATACACCAAATCAAGCATTTTTGCTAGGAAAACAGCCTATTCAAAACCACCATAAACCACTTTACCAGTAACGAGGGTTCGATTCCCTTCACCCGCTCCATTGATAATCACAACCTTACGAATAAGTCGGAAAGGCGGGGGGAGAAGATGATTTAAAAGCAATGGCCGCCAACCAAACACCTGAGAGCCTGCCGTTGGCCGACGTAATGCGAGCCGCCAATAGTCTCATCGCCGCGGAGATAATCGAAGATTGGGCGTTGGGTGGAGCCCTGCGGCTATTTATTATGTTGAAGCCTTCGCCACCTATGACGCTGACATTTTCTTCATCCCGAAGGATAAAGGCTTGGCGGCAGGCGTTCCCGCCATTTATTCGCACCTGCAAGCGTGCGGTTGGCAGGTCGATCGGGAGCATCTCATGGTGCACGGTTTTCCTGTGCCGTTTCTGGCCGCAAATGGGCTGACCGAGGAAGCCGTGCGCGAAGCGGAGCGGATGGATTACGAAGGGGTCCCCGCAAAGGTGTTTCGCGCCGAGCACATCGTGGCCATTGCGGCCAGCGTGGGCCGCGCCAAGGATAAGGCTCGCATTGAGCAAATGATGGCCCAAGCCGACATCGATAAATCTGAACTGGAAAATATCCTTCAGCGGCATAAACTTAGCTCGCCAGCGTCATGAAGCAGGAGCTAAGAAAGCAATTCGCGCGCGAACCGTTCGCGGAAAAAATTCGGAAGCTGTCGCAGCTCGTGCGATTGGCAAAAACTTTTCCCCGGCGCCCCACCAAGCCGCGTTGCCAAAACATCAATAACAGGATTTGACTCATTCCTGTTATTCGCGGTAAAATGCCGATGGAGTGAATTTTGTCGGAGTTTTCCTCATGAATATATCGCTGACGCCGGAATTGGCAAAGTTTGTGGCAAAAGAAGTCGAAAGCGGGCTGTATCAAACGGCGAGCGAAGTCGTCCGCGCCGGGCTTCGCCGTCTCAAAGAAGACCACGCTAACTCCCTGCCAAAGGCTCCCAGGACACTTGAAGAATTGGAAAACCAGTTGCTGCAAAGCATTGACCGCCTTGACCGGGGCGAGGGCGTGGATGGCGAGAAAGTATTTCGCCGGCTTCGCAAACGGATAAAAGAAGCCCGCGCTAATGCCTGAATATATCCTCGATCCCTGCGTTGAGGATGAGCTTTGGGGCATTTGGAATTTCATCGCCCAAGATAATCCCGATGCCGCCACGCGCGTTATCGAAGCGGCCTACGACACGTTCAAGATGCTCGCCGCCAATCCCGGACTCGGCAAGCCGCTTCAGTTTCGCAATCCCAGGCTCCGCGATGTCCGCTCATGGCACATCAAAGGTTTTAAGAATTACCTCATATTTTATCGCGCGATGGCCGGAGGGATTCAAGTGAACCACGTCTATCACGGTGCGCGCGACTTCAAGGCGCTCT
Organism: Verrucomicrobiia bacterium; assembly: GCA_035551475.1. Classification (GTDB taxonomy): domain Bacteria; phylum Verrucomicrobiota; class Verrucomicrobiia; order Limisphaerales; family Palsa-1400; genus DASZMX01. Next base: position 20,316 of record DASZMX010000152.1, on the reverse strand, counting down.
TTGGCGAAAAGTGAAGCGAACTTTCGACCCAGTTGAGCCGTTCAATTTATTTGATTCAAAAATTGCTTCCCCCGCGAAAAACAATAGACGTTGCTCCTGCGCATGGCCAATTGAATTTCACTTCGAACGCAAACAGGGAGGGTCAGCCTCGAAATTGTTTGTAACGTTTTCTCGGTGGGCGACCATTAATAGATAGATGCAGGAACTGGATGACACCGCGTTATTGAGCCGATACGTCAAGGACGCCTCGGAAGAAGCGTTTGGCGCGCTGGTGGCGCGGCATGTTGATAAGGTCTATTCCGTGGCGTTGCGTCATGTCGGCAATCGGCATCAGGCCGAGGAAATTACTCAGCGCGTGTTTGTCGTTTTGGCGCGGAAATCCGGCGCGCTGGGCAAGGCGGTCATCCTTGAGGGCTGGCTTTATCAAACGGCGCGGCGGACGTCTTTGGCTTTTATGAAGAGCGAAAGTCAACGCGCCCGTCGCGAACAGACGGCTTATATGCAGACCATCCTGGACAAAACCGAACCCGATGTCTGGACGCAAATAGCCCCGCTGCTGGACGGCGCCATCGCCACCTTAAGCGAGGCCGATCGCCACGCGGTGGTGTTGCGCTTTATGTCGGGCAAGAGCATGAAAGAGATCGGCGCGATTTTGGGGGCAAGCGAGGGCGCGGCCCGGCTTCGGCTGCACCGCGCGACGGAAAAACTCCGGCAATTCTTTCGCCAACGCGGCGTCGTTTCCACCACGGAACTGATCTCCGGCGCGATGACCGCTCATGTCAATCACGTCGCGCCCGCTGGATTGGCGCGATCCGCCACGGCATTCGCGTTAACCAGCGGCCCGGCGGCTTATGGCGCTACCGCAACCTTCGTAAAAATTATGGCATCACTAAAAGCAAAAGCATTAACGGCTGCCGGGGCGCTGGCGCTCCTCGCCGCTGGAACCACGCCCCTGATCGTCAAAGGAATTCAAGCGCACCTGGACGCGCGCTGGCGCGCCGCCCGGACCACTTCCGCCACCGCCGCCGTCAAGGGGCAGTTTTTCACCTTGACCCAGTTGGTGGACGCCGGCAACACGACGCCTGAAGCCGCCTGGGAATCGCGGTATTGGGCGCGCGCGATGGGTGATTACCAGTCCGTCATCGCCGCGACCGATCCGCAAGCGATGAACACGGCCAAAGCCTGGATGGGCGACAAGGCGACCTTTCACGCCCGATCACAAAACGAGTTTGCCGCCTTCCAGGGATTTCAAATCCTCGCCCGCAAGAATTTGAGCGCGGACAAAGTGGAGTTGAAATATCAGTTTGCCTTCCAGGATGATTCATCTCGAGTCGAAACCAAAATCGTGCAGATGGTCAAGGTCCGTGGCGCGTGGAAATGCGCCCAAACCCGCCGTTACGACGAGGCCTGGGACGCGGATAGCCAGCCCGAGCCGGAGTCCTGAACCTGAGGTTCGCCGCCGCCAAAGTTCTCGCCTGCCGCCACTAATCGCGAGCTTGCACCAAGAGGCTCTGCCCTTGTTTACGCCGCAGCTTCCAGCTTGGCGGCGCCGGCCGATGCACATGTCTTGCAGGACATCACCTTCAGGGCGGCGCCGGTTTCGAGGAGGGACTTCAAGCTGGACAGGACGCGCGGCCAGCCGCCCGAAATCTTCTCCTTCATATCGGAGCCGGGCTTGAAATCACCATGGATAACATTGAGGCGCACCATGTCTTCGATCGCCTCAATTTCAAAAGTGACGCGTGAAACATCCGCCTCGTTTGACGGGCTGGCCCATGTCAAGACGAGCCGCTTGAGCGGCACGCTTTCTTCGACTTTGCCGCCCACCATCACGCTGCGCGCCGCGTCATTCGCGACGTGCGCCCATTTTGAGCCGGGTTTCCAATCGGACACATTTTCGTACCCGCCCCAATACTGGCGCGTGAATTCAGGGTTGGTGATGGCGTTCCACACTTTTTCCGGCGTGGTTCGAATGTAGGTGGTGTAGATAAACTCAGGATTTGTCATAATCGTTTTGATGCAATGCTTGTTTTAGGTTGAAGAGCGCCTGAACCTGCGACCGCTCAAATTTCCCAATCCAACGCATGTAGATTTCGTGGATCGGAACCGGGTTGAGATAATGCAGCTTTTCGCGCCCCTGCTTCACCGTGACGACGAGATTCGCCGCCTCCAGCAAACCGAGATGCTTGGTCACTGCCTGACGACTCATGTCATGCTTCTGGCATAGCTCCCCGAGCGTGAGTCCGCCCTTGGTGCGCAGCCGGTCCAGCAACTGCCGGCGACTGGCATCCGCCAGAGCCTTGAACACTTTGTCCTCTTCAGCAACCACCACGGTTTCATTATGCAACCTTTTGGTTGCATGTCAACCGCGTTTGTAAAAAAATTGCCAAGTTTGAGATGACGCGGGCGGGAGCGCCGCGCTCGTGGGGTCCGCTGCTGGTCAGGCGAATTCGCCCTGCGAATCCATTTGCCGGCGCACCATGGATTCATAGCGGCCTTCCAGGCGCATGAGTTCTTCGTGCGTGCCGCGCTCCACGATCCTTCCTTCCTCCAGCAACAGAATCAAATCCGCGCGGCGCACGGTCGAAAGCCGATGGGCAATGACAAAGGTAGTGCGACCGGCCAGCAGGGTTGCCATCGAGGCCTGGATCAGTTGTTCGCTCTCGGTGTCAAGGTTGCTGGTGGCTTCGTCGAGGATGAGAATCTGCGGGGCTTTCAGCATGGCCCGGGCAATGGCGAGCCTCTGTTGCTGCCCTCCGGAAAGTTTCACGCCGCGTTCGCCGATGAATGTGCCGTATTTTTCCGGCAATTTCACAATGAACTCATGCGCATTGGCGCGCCGCGCGGCGTCCTCAACTTGGGCGTCAGTCGCGTCCTGCCGTCCATAGGCAATATTGTCACGGACCGAACCGTCAAACAAAAAGACATCCTGCTGCACGATGGCCAGCAGATCGCGGTAAGTGGCGAGGCGCAGGTCGCGAATGTCCGCGCCGTTGAGCAAAATGCGTCCGCGGGTCGGATCATGGAACCGCGCCACCAGGTCCGTCACCGTGGTTTTGCCAGCGCCGCTTCTTCCCACCAGCGCGACGACCGAATCGCCGGGAACGACCACGTTGAAATCGCGCACCACCGGATGCCCCGGGCGATAGGAGAACTCGACGTCTTGGAATTCAATTTCGCGCACGCTGACCGGCGCCGGAGCCGCGCCCGGTTTGTCAGGTTTGTCCTTTTCCATCGCCAGCACTTCGAACACGCGTTCCATGGCCGCGAGGGAGCGTTGCAGTTCTGAAAAGGAATTCACAATATTCCAAACTGGGTTGAGCAAAAGAAAGGTGTACCATTGAAACGCCATGATATCGCCGATGGAGGCGCCGCCGGAAATGTTGAGATAACCTCCATACCAAACGATCACGACATTCACCGCGCCCAGCAGCAGCCCCCAGGAAGTCCAAAGAATCATTTCACGCCGCTGGGCAAACATCTCCTTGCGCAGGACCGTGTGCCGCCCCACCAGGTAGCCGGCCAATTCCCGCAACTCGCGCCCGAACGCGCGCACCACGCGAATTCCCGATATGGTTTCGCCCACGCGCCCGTCGATATGTTCGACATCCTTGCGCACGGAGCGGTAAATCGGCCGGATGCGCTTGGAAAACGCAAAGCTTATCACCATGACGCCCGGGATAATTGCCAGCGCCATCAACGCCAGTCTCCAATTAAGCGCGAGCAAAAGGCCGATCGCCACCAGCAGTCTGATGATGGAGACTGCGGGCGACATGATGGCCAGTTGGAGCAAGCCGGTGGTTGTTTCCACGTCTCCGGTGAGTCGCGAAAGAATGCCGCCCGTCTTCATCTCCCAAAGACTCGGCAGCGGCAGATGAAGCAGCCGGTCGAATAACGAGCGACGCAACGAAAGGATGACGTTCACATTCACGCGGCGCTGCCGGTAGTCTTTGACCGCTCCAATTAAACGCGAGAGCACGACCACGCCGACAAACAAGGCGCCGGCGAAATTCAAGGAACGCATCCGTTCCGCCGTGGAAAGCCCCGTCTTTAAAAGAATGTGGTCAACGATGTAGCGCAAAAAGAGCGGTTCGCCCAATTCGAGCCCCGCGACAATCAAAGCGAGAGCAAAGAGACCGCCGACCTCGTAGCGATGCGGCCAGAGCCATTGTTTGTATTCGCGCAGGTATTGGCGTCGGCGCGTTTTCTTTTCGGCGGCGCTGTCCGGAGTTTCGTTCTGGTCCGGATTGGGCTCAATCGGTTTATTTTCGCCTTCGTCCTGGTCCAACTGGCGGAGCATGTAGTTACGCACGAAAGCCGCGTAACGGCCGCGAGACGAACGCTCGTGTTCCCCACTTGGATCACGGGGTTGGTTGGACGCGGCTGAGCTTGTTGTTTTCGACGGATTGGCCACGGCAATTCAGGTTGGACAAAGATTCCCCAAATTACCACGGATTTTTCATCAGAGGTTGACCATCACGATGCCGCGCCGGCTGATGTGCAGACGGTCATGGCGCATACGCGCGGGCGAAATCCATCAATTCCTTTTCGTTCAAATCGGACACGGCCCAAAAGGTCATTCCGCCGGCGGCCCAGTGCGCCAGATTGTAGCCATGAAAAGCGGGTCCGGCGGCCGGCGCGGAATCTCGGGCATCCCCCGGCCAGACGAAAAGATTGATGACATGTTTGTGGCGCTGAAAAACCAGCGCCGCGACCGGCCGGTCTGTCAAATAATCCAGCCGACCGCCCATGAGCGGATAGCCTTGGGCGGCCAAGTCCTTGACCGGCGGCGCGAAATCCAGCTTCCCCTCGAACCAAGGTTTGACGGTGTGTTGATCGGTCGAAGCGACATCCAGTTCGTGGCCGGCCTGTAAAGAACGGACATGACCGGACACAAGTTCACGCGCCAATTGTTGCTGGGCGGAAGGACGCGTAACGGTGATGCTCAACAAAATCACCAACCCGCTCATGACCATTGCCGCCGTCAACGGCGCCCAGCCTCCCCAATTCCAAGAAATCCAGCGCCGTCCGCTTTCCGCCGGCCGAGGCAATTCAGACCTGATGCGCTGACGCAAATCCGGCGGCGCGGAAAAACAAACGAATCACAGAACTTCGCCGGCTCCCGGCCGGCTCCGACCACCTGGAACACAACTCCGCGAACGACGGCGTCGATCGCCGCGGCTTTTTACAATGCATGGCCTGGGCTGGCACAGGCGTGCTCTGGACCGTCGGCGGCGGCGTCCTGGCCTCTCGGATTTTAAGCCCCTCGGGCGCTTGGGCCGCGGAACCGTCCCGCGGCGATTTTAGTTTTGTGCAAATCAGCGATAGCCACATTGGCTTTAACAAGCCGGCCAACACCGATGTCATTGGCACGCTCCAACAGGCCATCGCCAGGATCAATGCGCTCCCCCAGGCTCCGGACTTCATCTTGCACACCGGCGACTTGACCCACCTTTCCGAGCCCGAGGAATTTGACACGCTCGATCAACTGCTCAAGACCGCCAAGACCGGTCAAATCTTCTTCGTGCCCGGCGAACACGATGTCATCAGCGACAACGGCAAAGAGTATATGGCGCGTCACGGCAAGAACACCACAGACGGGGGCTGGTTCAGCTTCAATCAACGAGGCGTTCATTTCATCGGTCTTGTCAATGTGCTGAACATTGCCGAGGGCGGCCTGGGCCGTTTGGGCGAAGAACAATTGGCGTGGCTGAAAGACGATGTCAGCTCGCTCTCGAGCAGCACGCCGATCGTCGTTTTCGCCCATGTGCCGCTTTGGGCGATCTATCCCGCTTGGGGCTGGGGCACCGAGGACGCGGAACGCGCGCTCGGGTATTTAAAAGGCTTCGGCTCCGTCACCGTTCTCAACGGCCACATCCATCAAACCATGAAAAAAGTGGAGGGCAACGTGACGTTTCACACCGCCATGTCCACCGCCTTCCCCCAGCCCAAACCCGGCGCCGCGCCCAAACCAGGTCCGATGAAGGTGGACCCCGCGATCCTTCCCAAGACGCTCGGCATCACAGAAGTAAATTACATTGAAGGCAACCATAGCCTGGCGCTCGTGGACGCCGCCCTTGGTTGAGCCATTAGCCATGAGACCTTTGCCGCCCGTGCTTCGCCGCCTCGCGCCCTGGACCGGCGCGCTCCTAGCCATTTATTTGACGTTCAACTTCGGCGCGACCGGCGCGGGAAGTTCCCCCGCGGAAAAATTGACGCCAGCCGCCGGGACGCCCGAAACGCCTTACAGTCAATCAGAATTAGTCAGCGCCGGACGCCGGTTGTTCCTGATGAATTGCGCTCATTGCCACGCCTCCGACGCCACCGGCGACGAAGGCCCGGACTTGCACGGCGTGCGAAAATCCGAGGCCCGCCTCGCCGCCCTCATCGAAAACGGCGTAAAAGGTGAAATGCCGAAATTTGGCGCAAAACTGTCTCACACCGAAGTCCAGGCATTGGTTGCTTTCATCCGCTCCCTATAAACCCACGCCGTTTTTTCTGCAGCCTTATCCAAGGCCTTCTTGACGCGAGGCGTGTTATAATGTCACCGGTCAATTGAAAACCAGCCAGGCTGGGTCGATTCAAAACCAGCCACTCTGAAACGAGTTGATAGAGAACGTATCCGCCAAGGTTGGCAAATTATTTTGCGGTATGTCTTAAAGATGTTGCCAGATTTTAAGAAGGCTGCATCCCAGCATATTTTCAAAACCGAGATCTGCCCCTGGCGGTAAGTCTGGAATATTGGGATTCATCGCCTCTAGGCTGAAGCGAGCAAATCCTTGCGGCCAATCATAAAAGAGGTCGGCCAGACATTGGGTCGTGCCGCAGCAAGGTAATTGCGTCGGTTTTAATGGGAAATTTAATTCCTCTTCCTTGGACACCCAATCAGCCCACCAATCGACGCGCAGCTCCACATGGCAATTGGGGCAGGTGATTTTCTCCAAATTTGCGCCGCAGTCAATCAACCGCGGATACTTGCTTACTTCGGCTTTAACTTCGTCCGATTCGGGTGCGATAGTTTTAACGAGGGCGACGGCTCGGTCCTGCGCTTCCAGGGAAGGAACATAGCTCGGAGATTTCGGGATTAGAATGAGCCAATTGTCCGACATGCGATAGGTCTAAAATATGATTTTATGGCGATCGTATCGAGGTTTTTCTGGGAGCGTCGTAGCGAGATAAAACGAGCCGGGGCCGAGCTGCCGAGCCCTAGCTTGCGGCCCCGGCTCGTTTTAACTCGTTGCGCCGAGCGTCCATGTTGGACACGCGCGAAACAAACGGCGCCACCCGGCGTTAATTATATCAGCACTGAACCCATGACGAAAAAACTATCAATCGTGATCGCAGCCGCTGGGGTTGTTGCCTGCCTTGCTTGGGCAATACCAACTTTTATCCGCGCACGGTCAACCCCCAGCAGCAATGCCTGCACGAATAATTTAAGACTGATTGACGCAGCCAAAGCACAATGGGCTTTGGAACACAACAAAACGAACGGTGCGGCAGTCACTTGGAACGACATACTCCCCTATACAGAAAGAGGGCCGGTCGGCGAGATCCCTCGTTGCCCCAAGGGCGGTGTCTACACTATCGGCAAAGTCGGAGACGAACCCACATGCTCCATCGGCGGGGAGCATTCCCTCCCGCATTAAAAAACGAACGATACCTGGCGCGACGCGTTGGGCCCGTGATATGAACGACGCGCCTGAAGTGGCTGGTTTTGAAACGACCCAGCCTGGCTAGTTTTCACTGCCCGCTGACATATTTCTCCTCGTAAATCAAGCGAAATCTTCTTTACTCCGTCACCACGTTTTTACGTGCCGTTTGCTAGCACCTAAAACGGCGAAGTTCGGCCATTATTTGCGGGATTGGCCATAGAAACTATCAGTTCACTAAACAACTTCAGCAGGGCGGAAAGTCACAGTCTGAATGTCAATCTTCGCTTCGGTAGTAATCTGCTTTCGGATTTCATCGTCCGGCAAATCGCTTTGGAAAAATCTGGTAATCGATTTGCGGAAAACCAAAGTCAAATCTCCATGTTTCCAAGTGCCAACACGGTCAACCGGAGCGATGGTCGCAACTTTTTCGCTAAACCGTGTGGGGTTCGGCGAGACGTAGTTTAATGCAACCAACAATCCGTTAAAACAACATGTGTCTTCGTTGTCATGAGCCCAGCGCACCCTGCCGTTTAAGGTCAATAGTCTGGCATATTTGGATGACGGCGGTTCGCAACAACGAACCCAATTCATCGCTTTTCCGATACTTTGGAGCATGGCAACTGACAACGCGGTCGGTCCTCAGGAACTCCAGCAAAGCGCGCTTTGCCGATTGTTCTGATTCGGGATGGAAAACCCCGAATGTTGTCCCGCCGCTCTTTTTCACAAGGGAAAAACACGGGATGTCCGTCAAGCCGTCTCCGACGTAAATCAAATTGCAGAAATGGACGCGTCGATTTGCTTCTGGAATGTCCCTATTGACAAGGTGAGGATTCCGATGTGTTCCGTCAATCGGCAGTCCCTTATTTATTTCGAAGAGGTACCGAGTTTTCTCCGTGAATGAAATGCATCGTTTGATTCGCGCCAAATGACCAACGCCATTTTCTTGGAATTCGCAGGCGTACACCGCTTTGAAATTATCCCGGACGATTTTGCTGCCTCGAATTATGTCCAAGAGACCACTCGAGATAATGTAGAATTCGATTTCAATGTTCTTGAGCTTCCGAACGACATTCCGCAGGTCTTTGAACATTTGCGGCAAACCTTGATAGAATTTGTCGTCCAAGGTCCCGCCGAATTTATGCAAATCAGAACGTTTCAGGCAGCCCAGAGCCTTCTCAGTCCCAACCCGTTCGAGCATCAATTGCAGGTAAGCAAGCGTTGGCTCAAACCCTTCGTCAATCAATGCCTTGGCTTGGGTCTGCCAAAAGTCCGTGGTATCGATATTTCGAGAGGCCAGAAAAAGTGTTGTCGAGTCGGGAACCAGCGTGTCGTCGAAATCGAAAACGACTGCAATTATCTCGTTTGGAGGAGGCATAAGCCCTTCGCTCTTAAGCTCACCCTCGTCCAGCAAATGTTTGTCGCGCTCTTTGCCGGTTGCGTAACGCCTGCATCCGTTGCCGTAACAACATCAAAGAGACTGATTCGTCGGTCATCCGATTGCGGTGGCGGACGAGTAGAGCCAGTAAGGTTGCTGGGTTTTCCTCACGCAACTTCTTGGAAAGTCGGGATGCCATAACGGCAGTTTTCGACTTTCGTTCCGGCGTGTCAATGAAAGTCCGAGCCATTGTTTGCCGCTCATCAGGAATTTAGTGGCTAATGTTGTGGCGCGATTTTCAATGGGTTGCAATCATCGGACCGACACGGGCACGAGGGTCGTTGTGTCATTGCCGAAAATGTCCACGAACTTTGAAAGCGACAATATACCGTACCGGCTTCAGATACGCTGAAACGTGCGAGACAACGTGAGCGATTTTCAAACTGCTGGCACTTGACCGTTCTTGCCGCTTCCCCACTTCGCTAAGTCCTTGATTTTGAAGCCAAACAGAAATGGCTCCAAAGGTAGGACTCGAACCTACAACCCCACGGTTAACAGCCGCGTGCTCTACCATTGAGCTACTTTGGAACCCAAGAGCGGGTAATTTAGGGGGCTGACGGGCGGGCGTCAAACGCTTTTCGCGCTAATCACCGATGAGTTCCTGTTTCTCGGGCGGGGCGGAAAAGGAAATCTCGGGGTCTTCGTCCAGCCAGGCGGCATTCAGGGGGATAATGACGTCGCGCTGGGGGCCGGCGCCGAGTTTTTGTAGGCCGGTGCGGCTGTGGATGGTGACGGAGGGCGAGGCGGCGGTGGAGGGAAAAGTGATCTTCAGGCCAGTGATGTTGATCTTGGCGGTGGTGGGCAGGACTTCGCGCATGCGGGCTTCCACGTATTCGCAATCGCGCACGGGTTTCATGAGGCGGCCATATCGGGTGGGGCTGGCGACGCGGTCCACGGCGAGCGCCAGGCCCCAATCCAGTTTCATGGTGCCTTTGGGCTGGTTGGTGACGATCCAGGTTTCGTCGGCGAGCAGGTCGTCACGCAAGGGGACGTTGAAATCGCCGTCGGGCCCGACGGTGACGGGGATGCGGCCGGATTTGGCGTCGATGTAAACTTGCAGAGAATTCGTCTTGACGGTCGGGGTGATGCGGAGGATGACCACCAGATTGGTGTAAGTGTGGGCCAATTCTCCCTGGATGCGCTCCATATGATAGATCGCGGCGTAGGGCAACCGGGCGTTTTCGGCGTGGAGCGGCAGCGCGGCGGCGGCGGCCAGGCCAAGCAAGGTTTTCACGTTCATGCGGGGATGGGGGTGGAGGGCGAAGAGGTCGGAGCGGCGGGCCGCAAGCTGGCCCAGTAACGCGCGGGCAGCAACGTCAAGACTATCAAAATAACCTGGCTGACATCGAAGGCGATCAGCCAAAAAAGCGCTTTGTCCATGAATCCATACGAATGCAGGCCAATGCCCAGCATATTGACGCCGAACCACGAAAAGCTGGTGACGATATTGCCGAACACCGCCATGGCCATCAAACCACGCTCGCGAATCATGCCGCCCCAACGCGCGTGCAATATGACGGCGTTCCAGAGGACAATGAGGAGCGCGCCGTTTTCCTTCGGATCCCAACCCCAGAACCGGCCCCACGATTGATCGGCCCAAATCCCGCCGAGAATCGTGCCGACAAAGCTAAAAAGCGTGGCGAAACATACGATGCCATAAACCATGCGGGTCAAATTTCGCGCGAGGTCCGGCGTCAATGTGCGCGTGAAGAATCCGCGCACGATATAAATAATGGCGAGCAAGCCGGCGACAAACATCGAGGCGTAACCGGTGGTGACCACAACCACGTGAGTGGCCAGCCAGATATTGGTGTCCAGGACGGCGCGCAACATTTCCATGGTGTCGCCGCTTAAAGCCAGGTGATGCGCGATGATTAAGGTGATGAAGCCAATGAATCCCGCGGAAACCAGGCCGATGGCGCCTTTAAATATTCTCTCCAAAATAATGCCCAACAGGCATGAGCCCCAGCCGATAAAAATGGCGGACGAATAGAGGTTCGTCACCGGCGGCCGGCCTTCCAAATACATGCGAAACAGCAGGCCAAAGGTGTGAATGACAAAGGCCAGCGCCAGCAGCGCAAAACCCGAACGGCGCATCCATTCGGAGAGATTCACCCAATAGAGACAGCCCAGCAGCAGGGCGGCGACGTAAATGATCATCGCCTTGTAAAATGGCTCCATCTGATTGAAGAAATATTCCTGGGAGCCCTTTTTCAGGGCGGGATACAAATTATTTTCCTGAAGCCAGACCCGATATTTCACGATGGCCTGATTGAAGGCGGGCGCGTCGGCGTGATTGTAGGCCGTGGAAAGGGCGGCGTAAGAAAGCGCCGCGGGATGGATTTCGCCATCGCGCATGGATTGCAGCAAATTGGTCCCGATATTCGACCATGCATTGCGGGGCTGATCAGGGCGCGGTGGAATGATGAGCGGGTCGGCAAGGCGCGCCAATTCCTGGTAACGATTGAAGAAGGCGCTGATGCGCTGCAAATCTTCCTGGTTGGCGTCCTTTTTGTCCTCCGCCTGCAACAGCGCCATTTTCCCGGGCGTGATGGATTCGGCGTAAATTTCCAATTCCTCTTTAAAATCGGTCGTGCCTTCGGCTTCGAGGCTGTTTTTGAGGCGTTGATAGAGCGTGAGACTGCTCCAAAGGTGCATCAAATCCTTCTGGTACGGCGTGCGCAGTTTTTCCGCTTCGTCGCCCAGGCTGCTCTCGGTGGTGCGGAGCTTGTCCACCTGCGATTGCAGATGCTCAAATTCGTTGGTGATGTCGTTGAACGAAAGCGAGGTGAGCGTGGCATTATTCACTCCGAAGAGACCGCCGAGGTCGGGATGTTGCACGCGGAAAATGGGGTACGTGTCCGCGATTTGCGGGCGCGTCATCGTGTCCAGCAGCCAGCGCGTGGCGGACAGCGGCGGTCCATTTGTCAACCGCACAATGGATTTCCCGCTGATCGTGAGGAGGGAATTCCGCGCCACCGAATCCAGCGGCTGCAAGCGGCCGTCGCGCAACACCGGCAGGCGGCCAAACGCCGCCATGTCAAAGCCGTTTTCGGACTTGGGCGGTTGCGCGCCGGAAAGAAACCAGGCGGCGAAAACCGCGGCGAAGATCAACGGGAGCCTGCGTTTCATACCGGCTCCTTTTGCAGCGGGCGCCGCGCGGCGGGCGCGGGCGCCTGCGGGCGGCGGCGCGTGGCGAAGGTGTAGAGATGCATCAAAAATTGCACGAGCAAACCAAAACCGATCACGAGGCAGGCAATGTAAGGCGTGGGTGAAGCCGGATTTTTCACCACTTGCAGGATGGTGCCTTTGTCATCGGGTTCAAAGGAGGCCTGGAAAAAAGTTTCGCCGTGATAACGCAGCGGATTGTTCATGTAAATAAGAATGTCGCGATCCTCGCCGGTGGACGGGTTGTTGAGGTGGACGCGGCTGGCGAAATTCTTGGGAATGTCGGTGCCGTCATAAACCTCGTGCTTGAACTCGATCAAGGACACGGAGTACGGCTCGTAATAACGAATCGGGCGCAGCGCGATTTGATAGGTCCGTCCGCCATAGGTGAATTGTTGGGGCTGCGACAATGAAACGCCCAGCAAGGAGCCGAGATTTTCCTCGAGATTTTGGGGATACGGATATTTTGACAGCCACGTGGAAACGATCCATTCGCCGATGGGCCCGCGCTCCGAAACCAAGCGCACGAGCGCCGCCGGACGATCCTCGTCATCCATGCGCGCCGCCCGGGCGGCGGCGGTAAAGAGCAGGCGCTGGCCAATGCCATCGGCGGATTTCAATTTGTCCGCGCCGCCCGACATGGGGCCGGCGGGCGTGGAATTGGGCAGATATTTTTCGACTTGAATCGTAAACGGCAACGCAGGCGCCTTGATTTCGCCGCCCTGCGCCACCATGGATTCGGGAATGGCGACGACCATGTCTTTCTGGGGATCGGTCACATCCACAATTGCCAGCTCATTTTTGCGATTGTCTTCGGAGTAATTTTTGGTTTGGCCGACTTCAATGCGCATGCTGCTTTCGCGTTGAAAAAGTTCGGTGAAAAATTGACCGACCAGCAGCAACACCAACCCGCCGTGAATCATGAAAATGCCGGTTTTTTTGGCCGTCCATTTGAAGCGCTTGATATGGGCCGCCAGCAGGTTGATCAGCAACACCGATCCCAGGAGCCAACCTCCGGGCAGCAAGGGAATTTTCAAGCCTGAGCCGGATGGGCGCCAATAAACAAAGAAGCTGCGAAAGAAATCCGACTGCACCGTGTAAAGCCCCCAATAAACCTGGGCAATCGTGCCCGTGAACACGAGGGCAATCGCGAGGCAGAGGCAAACCACGGTCAAACGGAGCGACGAAATAAAACTGATGAAACGGTGAATCATCTCAATGGTATTGGACGCCTTCGACGAACTTTACGAAGTTATCTTTCTCTCCGCCGACGGCGGTTTCATCACCGACCAATTTATAAAACCACATTTGACCGTTGACCGGAACAATCGCCGCGACCATGCGGGCAGGCTTGCCAGTCTTGGCAAAAACGCCCGTGAAATCCACCAGTGTCCCCTGCCCGCCGCCCGCGTTGATGGATTTGGCGGCCGTTGGAAGATCCGCTTGCGTAATCGGAGCAAGTCCGAGTTGACCGCGCCAGCGATTCACATTGGCCAGCGTTCCGCCCACATCGCCTGGAAAAGAACTAATGGACACCGTCGCCGCGCCGTCCGCGCCCGCGGTGTAGGATTTCAAAACCATGGGCCCGGCGGTTTGCTCGCGCCAGGAAGCGGGTGGATTCCATCTCGGAGCGTCGCCGGCGGCAGACGTTTCCGGCGCGGGCATGCTGGCGGCAGCCGCAGGCGCGGCGGGAGCGCCACCGAATTTAACCGAGCGCAAAAATTCCAGAAAAGCCGGACGCGTCGACGTCACGACTTCCTTGTCGCCGCGCAATTTGAAAAACCAACTGATGCCCAAACGCGGGATGTCTGCCACGATCGTGCGAGCGGAGCCGCCGGAAAAATCATACAGCTTGCCCTCCACGCCATCGACCGTGACTGGCTCGGAGGCGATGGCATTTTCTTCCACGGGCGGCAAAGACAATTCTCCGCGCCAGCGATTGACGTTGCTCAACTCGGAGCCGACCGAGCCGGGGAACGAGGTGACGGCCACTTCCGCCTTTTTCCCGCTGGGATCGGCGATGGCAAAACTGCCAATGCGAAAACTCGACGGCGCCAATTCCTGCCACCCCGGCGGGGTCTGCCAGCGCACCGCGCGACTCGAAGCATCGGGCAACGGCACTTGTCCGCCGCTCATCGGATCGGCCATGTTGGCCATGGGAGCGGGCGTCGGCGCGGTGGGACTGACGGGAGCAGCCGACGGCGGCGGCTCTTTCGGAACGGTGTAGGTCCGAATTTGGGCGCGGGCGGCAGGCACCGCGAGAAGGCACACGGCCAGCAGCCTGAGAGAGGGACGAAAAAGCAGATTCATCGTTGACGTCAATTCATGATAGCGCCTGCCGCTCTGAGCAAAAGACGTTTTTTGCGCGGGAACGACGCGGGCTTGAATGGCGCACAATTTCCCCTACCCTGCCCCCATGACGTTTGGAGCCTTGGGCCAATTTCCGGCGTATCGCCCGCGCCGCTTGCGGCAGACAGCCGCTCTGCGTCGGCTAGTGCGCGAGACCTCTCTTGCCGCATCGCAATTGATTCTGCCCCTCTTCGTGCGAAACGGTCGGAAACGACGCGAGGCTGTCGGCGCCATGCCGGGCGTCTTTCAACTTTCGCCCGATGAAGCGCTCAAGGAAGCGCAAGCCGCCCAGGCGGCGGGAGTCGCCGGCGTCATTCTTTTCGGCATCCCCGAGAAAAAAGATGAGAAAGCCTCCGGCGCTTACGCGAAAGACGGCGCGGTGCAGCAAACGGTGCGGCTCCTGAAAAAAAATCTCGGCGCGGATTTCCTGGTGATCACCGATGTGTGCCTGTGCGAGTACATGAGCCACGGGCATTGTGGAATTATTGACAAAGCGCGCGGCGGCCGCGTGCGCAATGATCCGACCCTGGCGTTGCTGGCGCGCACGGCGTTAAGCCACGCGGAAGCCGGCGCGGACATCGTGGCGCCCAGTGACATGATGGATGGACGCGTCGGCGCCATCCGCGCGGAGTTGGACCGGCGCGGCTTCGAGGAGACGCCCATCCTGGCTTACGCGGCAAAATTCGCCTCCGCCTATTACGGGCCCTTTCGCGAAGCTGCGGAATCAGCGCCGCAGTTTGGCGACCGTCGCGCTTACCAGATGGACGCGGGCAACGCGCTCGAAGCGCTGCGCGAGGTGGCAATGGACATCCAGGAAGGCGCCGACATGGTGATGGTGAAACCGGCGCTGGCGTATCTGGATATCCTTTACCGCGTCAAAGCGGAATTCGGCTACCCCACGGCGGCGTACGCGGTGAGCGGCGAATTGGCCATGATCAAGGCGGCGGGCGCGAAAGGTTGGATCGATGAACGCGCCCTCACGCTGGAAACACTTTTGGGCATGCGACGGGCGGGAGCGGATTTTATCATCACCTACACGGCGACCGACGCCGCGCGCTGGCTGCGGGAAGGATAGCCCGCGTTACTGCATTGCTTTGACGACTATCCAAGTGATGACCCCCAAGCCGACCACGACAGAAACGCCAATGAAAACCTTGGTGCCGACATTGCTCTTCTTGGTGAACGTCTTGTCAAATGCCACCACTTTCGTCTGAGGTTCCGTGCCCAGTTTGACGCCCTGCGGAATGACCATCGTCTGGTCGGGCAATTTCTTGGGAGGAGGCGCCTTGGCCGTTTCGTCTTCCAAACGCATCTCGACCTGGCCGAGGCGCAAAATCTGGCCGGGCTTGACCGAGGCTTCGCCGGTGATTTGGGCGCCGTTAATGAACGTGCCGTTGGTGGAATTGAGATCGCGCACGATCACCGCGCCGCTGCGCAGAATGATTTCACAATGATGGCTGGAGACGGAACCGTCTGGAATGGCAAAAGTATTATCATCCACCCTCCCGACGGTGGTTTTCTCCACCTTCAGTTCATGCGTCTTCCCCGTCATCCCTTCGCTCAGAAGAACTAGTCGTGCCATATTGGCGAAATTGAACTTATCGCCACCGGGCAATGCAAGTCAAACCGTTTCCCCGCCAAAAATTTAGCGGACGAGTTCACTTGGATTCGATCAGTTTGCGAAATTCACCGAACAGCGGCGTGGAATCATGCGGGCCCGGCGACGCTTCCGGATGATATTGCACACAAAAAATCGGCTTGGTTTTGTGACGCATGCCTTCCACCGTTTGATCGTTGAGATTGATGCGGTCCACCGAAATGTCCGACGGCAATGATTTGGGATCGACGGCAAAACCGTGGTTCTGCGAAGTGATTTCCACCCGGCCGGTGGCGAGATCTTTCACCGGCTGATTGCCGCCGCGATGGCCAAATTTTAATTTAAAAGTCTTGCCGCCGACCGCTTGTCCCAGAATCTGGTGTCCCAGGCAAATTCCAAAAATAGGAATGCCGCTCTCCACCAAATCGCTCACGGCCTGCACCGCGTAATCCAGCGCGGCGGGGTCGCCGGGGCCGTTCGAAAGAAAAATGCCGGCCGGTTTGTATTTCAAGGCTTCCGCCGCGGGCGTGGTGGCCGGCACCACTTGCGTGCGGAATCCCTGCTGCCGCAGGCGCCGCAGGATATTGTACTTCATTCCGAAATCATAGGCCACGATCGGAATGTCAGCGGGCGGCAACGGCTTGGCGCCGGGCGTATTGGTGGCGCCATACGCGAGTTGAAAATTCGTGCTCAGCCGGTCGGAGGCGTCCCACACAAACGATTCCTTATGCGTGACTTCCTTCACATAATCCACGCCCAGCAAGCCTTGCCACGCGCGCGCCCGGGCGACTGCCTCCTCGTCGGAAATGTCCTTGGTGGAAATGAAACCGTTCAACGCGCCGCGCACCCGGAGTTTTTTGGTCAGGGCGCGGGTGTCGATGCCTTGAATGCCGGGGATGCCGTGTTTTTCCAGGTATTCGGCGAGAGAATATTGCGCGCGCCAATTGCTGACAATCGGCGAAAGTTCGCGAATGACGAAACCAGCCACATGCGGCTGCCAGGATTCAATGTCTGCGGAGTTGATGCCGTAATTGCCAATCAGCGGATACGTCATGCTGACGATCTGGCCCTTGTAGGAGGGATCGGTGAGGATTTCCTGGTAGCCGGTCATGGAGGTGTTGAAACAAACCTCACCGCAAGCCTGGGCGCTTGCGCCAAAACCAGACCCGCGGAAAACGGAGCCATCCTCCAACGCCAAAATCGCTTTCATCAAATGCAAATCGAACTGCCGCCAAATTAGGCGGCAGGCGCAGGCGGTCAAGCTTTTCCAAGTTCATTTGCGCGCGCGGCGTTTCCGCGCGCCGAAAGGGAATGCCTTTGACGCCGCCCCGGTTTTCGCATTCCATGCGGGCTCTTTAATGTCCAAAGAAAGCCACAACCGATTGTTCATCGTGCTGATTCTGGGTTCGCTGTCCACGCTCAGCCCATTCGCCATCGACATGTATTTGCCGGCGTTCCCGGAAATGGCGGCTGCGTTGCACGTCTCGACCGCCAAAATTTCGCTGTCGATTGCGACTTATTTTGCGGGCCTGGCAGTCGGACAAATCATTTATGGGCCGTTGCTGGATCGGTTGGGTCGCAAGATTCCGCTCTACTTTGGCCTGGCGTTGTTCATGGCGGCTTCCCTGTTGTGCCTCGGCGCGCGCACCGTTGAAGAATTGGCGGCGCTGCGGTTTCTGCAGGCGCTGGGCGGCTGCGCGGCGCAGGTGGGATCCATGGCCATGGTGCGGGATTTCTTTCCGGTGCAGGAAACGGCGAAGATTATTTCCTGGCTCATCCTGATCCTGGGGGTTTCACCGCTGCTGGCGCCAACGGTGGGAAGTTACGTGGCGCTGCATGGCGGCTGGCGCTGGGTGTTCATCATTCTGGCGGCGGTCGCGTTCCTGAATCTGTTGGTGTGCTGGCTTTATTTGCCGGAAGGGCACGAACCGGATGACAGCGTCTCGCTGCGCCCCGGCCCGATCCTGCGGAATTTTTGGGAAGTGCTGCGGCACCCGCAATTCCTGACGTTCTCCGTGGCAGGGGCGTTTGCCTTTTCCGGCTTGCTCGTCTATGTGACCAGCTCGCCTATCATTTTCATGGAGGTTTTCCACGTCAGCGCGCGGACGTTCGGGATGATCTTCGCCGGGTTGGCGACGGGGTTTATCGGCAGCAACCAGATTAACGTGCTGCTGTTGCGGCGGTTTTCAAGCGAGCAAATTTTCCTCGGCTCGCTGTGGGTCGTATGTCCGACCTCTTTGTTGTTGCTGGCTGGCGTCATCGGAGGATGGTTTGGGCTCGCCGCGACGCTGGCCCTTTTGTTCGTGCTTCTGTCCTGCCTTGGTCTGGCCTATCCGAACGCCGCCGCTCTCGCGCTTTCCCCCATTGATCACAATATCGGCAGCGCTTCCGCCATGCTGGGTTTCCTGCAAATCGGCATTTCGGGCGCCGCGTCCGCGAGCATCGGATTGTTTGATTCGCACGGCATGATGCCGGTGGCGGTTATTCTCTCGGCGACGTCGTGGGTGGGGTTGGGCATTTTTCTGGCCGGGCGCCGCCATATTGGACGGCTTAAATTCGTGGAAGAAAAAGGCGCCCACCCCATCGTCCATTGACCTTGCGGCGGCGGCATTGAATCGGGGAAAGTCCCAATTGTGCATGAGTGTGTCATCCGCCTAATAATTAGGGCGATGTCCAGCGCACCAAGCTCAACAAGTTCCGGGAGACGCCAACTGCTCGTGATCTTTGCCATTGCCGCCACCCTGTTGGGGGGAAGCATGGCCGTGACGTTTCGCGTGGGACGCCTTTCCATTGAAGCGGAAGGCCGTATGGCCCACCAATTGCAGGCCATGAATCATCTGCCCGACTTGGCTTCCGACGTTAAAGATGCCGAAACCGGACAACGTGGCTTTATTATCACCGGCGACGAAGCATACCTCCAGCCCTACACCGACTCGCTCTCAAAAATCAAAACCCAAGTTGGCGACCTGCAAAAACTTGTGCAAGCAGGCGAGATTTCCAAGGAGGAGCTGGAACGGACGTCCGATTTAATTCAACAAAAGATGGCAGAGCTGGCCAAGACCATCCAGCTGCGTCGCGACAAGGGCTTCGTGGCGGCGCTGGAAGTGATCCGCAACAATCGCGGCAAAGATTTGATGGATCAAATCCGCGTCAATATTGATCACCTGCGCAAATCCGCGCAAGCGAACTACGAGGAAGCCACGCAGCGGGCCGACCGGATCAGCAACCTGCGCACCGCGACCTTTCTTATTGTCACGCTGGTGAACCTGGGCTTTTTGGCGTGGGCCTTTCGCCGCATTGCGCGGCAGGACTGGCTGCAAACCGGGCAAGCGCGGCTTTCGGAGCGCATGGCGGGGGACCAGCCCTTGCGCGAATTGGGCGACAAAGCGCTGGCGTTCCTGGCGGAATATTTGGACGCGCAAGTGGGCGCGGTTTACATCGAGGACGGCGGTGCCTATCAGCTTGTCGCAACTTATGCGGTGCCTTCGCCACAGGGCCTGACGCAAAAGTTCGCGCCCGGCGAAGGCCTGCTGGGCCAGGCGGCCAAAGACCATCGCCCCCGGGTGATTCATCACGTGCCCGAAGGATATTTGAGCGTGGGCTCAGGCTTGGGCCAAAGCCGGCCGCAACGTCTCATGATCGCGCCGACGCGCGTGGACAATGAAGTTAATGGCGTGGTCGAACTGGGATTTTTCCATCCCGGTTACAAGGCGGACATCGAATTTCTGGAGCGGGTCAGCGAAGTCGTGGGCGTGGCGCTGCGTTCGGCGCAATACCGCACGCGCCTGCAGGAGCTGCTTGAGGAAACCCAGCGCCAGTCCGAAGAGTTGCAAAGCCAGAGTGAGGAGCTGCGGGTGTCCAACGAAGAGTTGGAAGAGCAAAGCCGCGCCCTCAAGGAATCCCAGGCCCGCCTCGAACAACAGCAGGTGGAGCTGGAGCAATCCAACGCGCAATTGGAAGAGCAGACACAAATTCTCGAAACTCAAAAGGACGATCTGTCGCGCGCCAAAATCGAGCTGGAAAAACAGGCGGCGATTGTCGAGCAAGCCAGCCGTTACAAATCCGATTTCCTCGCCAATATGTCCCACGAATTGCGCACGCCGCTCAATTCGTCG
>DASZMX010000151.1:0-37344 GCA_035551475.1 Verrucomicrobiia bacterium | reverse complement strand
ATTTTGAGCTATCAAAAATCGGCGGGTGACTTGAACTATCAACTCTCCGCATATGGCCGCTCCAGCCGCGTCCATTTTGAACCCGATCTGCTGGGTGATCTGTTCTTTAATGGCGAGGCCAGCGATGTGGCGCGGAATCTTTATTCCGGCGGGCTGCAATTGGACGCCAGCTACCAACTGGGGGATTATCACACCGTTCGCGGAGGCTTCATGTTCCTCGACGAATATGTGGCGGACAATTCCTTGACCGGAGTGTTTCCCTTGGGCGCGACCGGAAATCCCAGCGGCCCGGCGTTCAACATTCCGGACAATCAGGTCCTGCACGGGATTTTTGCCGGCGCCTATCTTCAAGACGAATGGAAAATCCTGCCCCAAGTGACGCTCAACTACGGCGCCCGCTTTGACGAGTTCTACAGCTCCTTCGACCACGAGAACCAAATCAGCCCGCGCGTCAACTTGATCTATCAGCCCACCGCTTCCACGACGCTGCACGCCGGCTACTCGCGCTACTTCACGCCGCCGCCGCCCGAAGCGGTTTTCTCTCCGAATTTCACCGCCTACAATGGCACCTCCGGCTCGACCGGCAGCACGGTCAATAGCCCGCCCAAGGCGGAGCGCGCGAATTACTTCGACGCCGGCATCAGCCAGAAGTTAAATCGCAACCTGACGCTGGGCTTGGATGGCTATTACAAGTCCGCGCGAAATCAGTTGGACGACGGGTTGTTCGGCCAGTCGCTGGTGCTCGACACTTTTAATTACACCCAAGGGCTGATCTACGGCGTCGAAGCCACGGCCTCCTACAACCAGGGCGGTTTCTCCGCCTATGCGAACCTTGCGTATTCCATTGCGCGCGGCAAAAATTGGAGCTCCTCGCAGTTCCTCTTTGGGGCCGACGGCCCGGGAACCGATCTCAACTATGTCCGCAACAACTGGATTTATCTGGATCACGACCAACGCGTGAGCGGATCGTTCGGCGTCTCCTACACTTGGAAGCAGGCGCGTGGCCGCACCACGGTGTATTGCGACGCGCTTTACGGCAGTGGATTGCGCACGGACGCCGCCGCGGCGGACGGCTCCAATATCCCCAACGGCGGTTCGCTGCCGCATTACTGGACGGTGAACATGGGAGTGGAGCAGATGTTCCGCTGGAGCGGCCACGACCATTTGCGCGCGCGGTTGGACGTGGAGAACGTCTCGGACAACACCTACGAATTGCGCGATGGCAGCGGCGTCGGGGTGAACGCCGCGCAATTCGGCCAGCGCGCGGGCTTCTTCGGCACGTTGAGTTATTTGTTTTGACAGCCCATTCGCAATTAAAATCCGACCTGGCCCGCTGGAGTTTGCGCTCCACGCGGGGCCAGGCGGGCCGTCGCCTCTCGTGGATCAATTCGATTTGCGCGCTTTTTCTATTTGTCGGCGTCGTGGGCGCCCGGACGCATCCGCCGCCCCCGCCCGTTCCGCCGCCGCTGGAGCAAGCGGCGCCCGTGCTCATCGAGCCCGCGCCGCCACCGCCGCCCACCGCCGAAAAAGCGCCGCCACCCGAGGAGAATCGCGCGGAGCAAGCTCCGTCCGCGCCCGTCGTGGTCGTGCCCGATTCGCCCGCGGTTAATTTCTCCGTGCCGACAATCGGAATGCTGATCGCCCCGGCCGCGTTGGCCTCGGCGCCGCCGGCAGAGCCGATGCTGCCGCGACAAGAACCGCCGTCTCTGCGCTCGACGTTTTTGTCAAATACGGGGGGAAGCGGCGACCGGCCCAATCCGGGTGAAGAAGATTATCCCGAGACCGCCAAAAAATTCCGCCAACAAGGAACCGTCGTCGTGCAAATGACCGGCGACGCCGACGGCCGCATCGCCTCCCTCGAGATCAAACACAGTTCCGGCTCGTCGATTTTGGACCGGTTCACCCGGAGTTGGGTGACGGCGCGGTGGAAGCTGCCGAAGGGCGAGCCGGGGCATCTCTACGAAGCGCAGTTTGATTATATCCTCATGCGGTGAACTTTTATTTATGCTAGCGAACATCATTGTTTCATTCTTCCTCGAAGGCGGCCCCGTCATGTGGCCCATCCTTCTTTCCGCGCTCGTGGCCGTGGCCGTGGTGGGCGAGCGCATCTTCTGGTGGATGCGCGAGTCGCAGCGGCGCGATCCGCAACGGCTCGAACAAGTTCTCGCCGCGCTGGAAAATGAGGACGCGGCGGCGGCGGCAAAATTGGCGGAAGGCTCCAGCGATCCCGTCGTCCGCATGATTCATCACGGTTTGAACCACGTGAACACCTCCTTGCAGGGCGCCTTGGAACTGGCCGCCGGGATTGAACTGGAGCGCGCCGGAAGGTTTCTCAACGTCATGGACACACTGGTGACGCTGGCCCCGCTGCTCGGATTGCTCGGCACGGTCACCGGCCTGATGCGCGCCTTCCTGAGTGTCGGCAGCGCGGAATTGTCCGTCGTGGCCGTCACCGGCGGCATTGGCGAGGCGTTGATTGCCACGGCGTGCGGCCTGGGGATTGCGATTGTGTCGCTGATCCCATTCAATTATTTCACCGGCCGCCTCACGCGCCTGCAATTTGAACTGGAAGCCGCCGCCACGAACGTGGAAGTCATGGTGCAGGCCAAAAAAGCGGCGTCGCAGGCATGAAGCTGCCGAGCCCAGTCAAGCGCCGGCATTCGCGGATCGAGATCATCCCGCTGATCGACATCATGTTTTTTCTGCTCGCCTCCTTCATGATGGTCAGCTTGCAAATGGACCGGTCACAGAACATCAAGGTCAACCTTCCTGCGGCCTCGGCCGCCCGCCCCGATTTCAAGCCCGACATGATCAACATCGCCATCGATTCCAACGGCGTGCCGTGGCTGGAGAAAAAACAGGTCTCGCTGCCGGAATTATCCTTGACGCTGAGCAACCGCTTCAAGGGCGACACGAATCTTCCGGTTTATATCAGCGGGGACGCCAACACCTCGCATGGGTCCATAATCGATGTGCTTGAAATCGTGCGGCGGGCCGGCGTGCAGAAGGTTGCTTTCATGGTGGCGGGCGCCGCCGGGGGAACCAACGATTGAAGATCCGCTCGCCCATCGCGCGCCGCCGCACCCGGCTGGAAATCATTCCTTTGATTGACATCATGTTTTTCTTGCTCGCATCGTTCATGATGGTGAGCCTGCAAATGCAAAAGGTGCGCACCCTCAAGGCCAGCCTGCCCACCGCCACGCTCTCGAGTTCCACCGACAAGCCTGACATCGTCAAATTATTCGTCAATCGTGACGGGCAAGCGCTCGCGGACGGCAAGCCGGTTTCCTTTCCTGAATTGGAAGGCTTGCTGACCAATCGCCACGCCCTCAATCCGAACTTGCCCGTCTACATCAGCGGCGCGCGCGAGGCCAAACACGGCGCCATGATTTACGCCCTCGACTTTGTCAAACGAGCCGGCATCGACCGCGTCGCTTTCTCCGTCAAAGCCGAACCGGCCTCCCGATAACATGCGAAATTTCCAACAAAATCTTTTTGTGCTCCTGGCCTTGGGCTTATGCGGCTTGTGCGCCTGGCAATGGTATGACCAGGCGCGCGAACGCCAGGCCATCGAAATTCGAAACCAGATGGTCTATCAGCGCGACCGGGACATCCAAAGTTACACCAACAGCCTGGCCGCGTCAGACCGGCAGATCAGCGATTTGCAGCAGAGCCTGGCCAGCCTGAAGACCGATGCCGCCAGCAACGCCAATGTGGTTTTGGACCAAAAACACGAAATCAGCCGCCTGCGCGCAACCGAAAACATTCTCACCAATGATGTCGCGCAATTCCAAAACGCCGTCAGCAATTTGGAAAAAAAATTGGATGAAGCCTATGCCGGCATCCAAAAGCAAAATGGCGCCATGAAAGAGTTGGTGGCGCAACGCGATGAATTCATCCAGAAATACACCAATAGCATCAACGCTCGTAATGAGGTCGTCGCCAAATATAACGAATTGGTGGACCGCCTGAACAAGATGCAGACGAATGACGCGGCCAAGTAAGGCGGGCAGAAGAAATCCTTGCAATTAAGCGCCGGGAGGATTTTGTTACTCGCCATGAACAAGCACGTGGCCGTTTCTCGTCATTCTCGCCGCACTTTTATCAAATACGGCTCGCTGGCTCTCGGCGCCGCCACCGTCAGCGGCCCCGCGCTGTTGCGCGGCCAGAATCTTAATAGCAAACTGAACATCGCCCAAATCGGCGTGGGCGGCAAAGGCCAGTCCGACCTGCAATGCTGCGCCGCCGCCGGCGAGAACATTGTCGCGCTCTGCGATGTCAATTCGAATTTTCTCAACCAGATTCACCAGAAAGCGCCCAACATCAAAATCTACCAGGATTGGCGCGAGCTGTTGGACAAGGAAAAGGGCATCGACGCGGTGGACGTCGCCACGCCCGACCATAATCACGCGATCATTGCCGCCAGCGCGA
Organism: Verrucomicrobiia bacterium; assembly: GCA_035551475.1. Classification (GTDB taxonomy): domain Bacteria; phylum Verrucomicrobiota; class Verrucomicrobiia; order Limisphaerales; family Palsa-1400; genus DASZMX01. Next base: position 32,913 of record DASZMX010000151.1, on the reverse strand, counting down.
TCAAGCTCGGCAAACACGTCTATTGCCAGAAGCCGCTGACCCACGACGTTTATGAGGCGCGCATGCTGCGCGATCTCGCGCGTCAATACAAAGTTGCCACGCAGATGGGCAACCAGGGCAGCTCCTCCAACGGCCTCCGCCGCGCCGTCGAAGTGGTGCAGGCCGGCTTGATCGGCCCTGTGCACCAGGCGCATGTCTGGACCAATCGTCCCGTCTGGCCGCAAGGCATGGATCGCCCGCCCGGCTCCGACCCGGTGCCGGACGGTCTGGCTTGGGACTTGTGGCTCGGCACCGCGCCGAATCGCCCGTTCAAAGGCTCGTGGCCGGCCGACATCATGGAGAAAAAAGGCCAGCTCATGCGCTACAGCCAGAGCGTTTATCAGCCTTTCAATTGGCGCGGCTGGCTGGACTTCGGCACCGGCGCCCTCGGCGACATGGCTTGTCACACGGTCAATTGGCCGTTCCGCGCCTTGAAGCTGGGCTATCCCACGGAGGTGGAAGCGAGCTCGTCCGGCATCAACAGCGAAATGTACCCGGACAAATCCAGCATCCGCTTTGAGTTTCCCGCCCGCGAAGGGATGCCGCCGGTGACGTTCCATTGGTATGACGGCGGCAACAAGCCCCCGGCGGACGTGACGGCGGATGTCGAGGCATTGCTCGGCAAAGTCTCCAACAGCGGCTGCATCATGATCGGTGAAAAAGGCATGGTGTTCTCGCCCGACGACGGCGATGGCATTTTCCATTTCAGCGTCAAGTTGAAGGACGAAAAAGAGCTGCAGGATTCCTCGAAACATCCCGCCGTGGCGGGCATTCCCGAAACGCTCCCGCGCAACGCATTCGTCGCCAGCACGGGCGACCAGCCTTATCCCGATCTCTGGCATCACATGGAATGGATCGCCGCCTGCAAGAGCGGCAAACATGAAACGGCCTATTCCAACTTCGACATCGCTGCCTACTTGACAGAGATCATCCTGCTCGGGTGCGTGGCGTTGCGCGCGGGCAAAAAACTGGAGTGGGACGGCCCGGGCATGGCCGCGAAAAACGCGCCGGAAGCCGCGCAATTCGTGAAGCGCCAGTACCGCGCCGGTTGGGAAATCAAGGCCTGACGCTATTTTGACCGCAGCCAGTCGGCGATCATGGCGATTTGGCCGGCGTTGAGGACATGCTCGTCCAAAAAGGCGGGCATGCGGTCATTGTCATCGCCGTAAAACCGCTCTTGCTTCGGGTTCCCGATGAAGCTGATCAGCCAATCGCGCGAGGCGTAACCCGTGAGGTCAGGCGCTGAGGCATTGGCGTCTGGCTCACGAAATTGATGGCAATCCGCGCAGCGCATTTCGCCTCGCAGCCATTCCGTTCCCGCCTTCACGTCGCCCTCGGGTTGGGGCCCCAGTTGCGCTTCCGCCGCCACGGCTGCGATCACCTGGTGGAGTTTCGCCTTTTGCTCCGGGGTAAACGACGCCACCTTCGTCTTGACAAACTTGATCATCTTGCCGTTCTTCAAGGCCGTGCCGCCATAATAATGCGCGGACGCGACCTGCGCCGGATCCAGCACGCCCGTCAGCCACGCCGCGCTCCCGAATCCCTTGAGGTCGCTCGCCTTTTCCTCGCCGGCGACCACGCCGCCCATGCCGTCCTGGCCGCCGAACCGATGGCAACTGGCGCAATACCGCGCAAACAGCCGCGGCCCTTGCGTGAGGGCGTCGCGCCGCAATAAAACCACGGCGCCCTCTGGGGGAATTCCGGCGGACGATTCCGCCAGGACCTTGACCCGCGCGGCGTCGATTTCTAATTGACGCTTGGCCAGGTTATAAGCGGGATCGGCGCGATCCGCCGCCACGGCGCGCCAGAGGAGCGCCCCCGCTGCCACGGCCACGGCCGTCGCGAAGCACAAGTTAAACCGATGTCCCCAGCGCCAGCGCGCCGCCGTCATGGGCATCAGCGCCACCAGCGCCATTAATAGAGTTGGCAGAATAATCGCGCCCACAATCTCGGTGCCGCCGGGGAACAATTTTAGGAATTGGTAGAGCGGCAGAAAAAACCATTCCGGTCGCGCCGCCGAAAAGTTGTCCGTGGGATCCGCGGGGGGCGCCAATTCCGCGCCGTGATGACGCACGGTCAACACAATCAGAACGCCCATCACCGCCAGGCACGCCACCGCGTCGCGCAGGGCCTGATCGGGCCAATAAGAAACCGACGGCCCGGCCGCCGGGGCTGTGGCGGCGTAACCATGCCGCCGTGACAAGTAAACGTGGGCCACGACCAGCGCCAGCAGCGACAGCGGAATGACGCCCGCGTGCAGCGCGAAAAAGCGCATCAATGTCTGATGCCCATAATCTGATCCGCCCACCAAAATGCGTTGCAAGGACGGCCCCACCACCGGAGAAATCGAGAGGATGTTAGTGGCCACTTTGGTGGACCAATATCCCTTCTGGTCCCAAGGCAGCAGCCAGCCTGTGACCGATGCCGCGAGCACGAAGAGAAACAGGCCTAAGCCCACCCAGAAATTCACCTCGCGCGGCGCCTTGTAGGTTCCGGCAATAATCGATTGCGCCAGCCGCCACGCCAGCAACATCGTCAGGACTTGCGCATTGAAATGATGCAGCCCGCGCAGGAACCAGCCGCCCGCGACGTTATTTTGCAGGAAAAAAACGCTTTCCCACGCCGTTTGCGCGCTCGGGGAGTAGCAAAACCAGAGGGCCACGCCCGTGACAAACTGCACGAACAGCGCGAAGAGCGCGGCATTGCCCCACACGTAACGCCAGCGCGCGCCTCCGGGAATTTGCGGGAAAAAAAAGGCGCGCGCGAGATCGCGCAATCCGGTTCGATCATCCAGCCAGACGAAAAGGCGGCTCATGCGGGGATTTTTTGCGCGACGCCGGCGCGGAAATTCTCAAACTTCACCCAGATGGCCCCGTCCCGCACTTCGGCGGGCAGCGTGTCCATGGCGCGTGGCGCCGGGCTGGAGCGGTCCTTGATGCTGCCATCGGAATTGAAAAGGCTCTTGTGCAATGGACAAAGAAAACAGGCTTCCGCCGGAAGATAGTCAATAAAACCGCCCGCATGCGGGCAAATGGCGTTGAGAGCCTCGACCACGTTCGTAGGGCTGCGCCGCAGATAGACCGCGCCGATCGGCACGGCGGGCGTCTTGTTCCAGGCGTCCACCTGATCAGCCACCACGGAAAATTTGCGCGGAACATTGTCGTTGGGCACCGCATCGAGGGCGGCGACCCGCACGAAATCATGAGCGTCTTTGCTTCCCGGCCGCAACGGATTCAACAAAGCCGACATCCCGGCCCCAATGGGAACAGCCGCCGCCACGCCCCCCGCCACGATGGCCGCGGCGGTCTTGCAGAATGTGCGACGGTCTGAATCCATCCAAATAACGCTAGTCTCTGGCGCGACAGGTTTAAAGCTCGAAACCTTTCCGCTCTTATAAGAGGGCGCAGGGCCGAAAAAGTTCCCGGCTGGCGTTTGGCACAAATGCACCGTTATTTTGGCATGATTACACCGCGACCCCGCCCCTGAGCTATCGTCAAAATGCGATGCGACCCAGCTTTTATGATATGGCCTTGAATTATCTCCGATTGCCACTGTGCGGCCTTTTGTTGGGTCTTTATTTGTCAGATCGGGCGGGCGCTGAAAGCGTCGTCGATGCCACGACGCTGAATGGCAAGGTCCTCTGCGGATACCAGGGGTGGTTCAACACGCCATGCGACGGCGAAGGCTCGGATTTTGGGCACTGGGGGCACGGCCTCGGCGGGCCGGATGGTCATTTCGTCGTGGATATGTGGCCGGACGTTTCGGAATACGCACCGGAAGATTTGTGCGCCGTGCCGGGATTGAAAATGCCGGATGGCGCGGAAGCGAAACTTTATAGCGGCTCCGCGCTCGGACCCGCGTTGCGGCATTGCCAATGGATGCGCGAATACGGCATCGACGGCGTATTTGTCAGCCGATTCGAGGGCGAAACTCTGAGCCCACAGCGTTTGCGCCACATCAATCACGTGCTGGAAAATGTGCGCGAAGGCTGCCACCGCGAAGGGCGCGTCTGGGCCATGATGCTTGACGTCACGATGGGGCCCGGCGCGACCACGGCGACCGTGATCAACGACTGGAAATTTTTATGCGACACGGAAAAAGTGCGCGACGATTCCCGGTATCTGCATCAGAACGGGAAGCCCGTCGTGTTGCTCTGGGGGCTCGGGTTCACCGACCGTCCGTGGACGCCGGCGCAGGGCGAGGAGTTGATCCGCTTTTTTCAGGATGATCCGCGCTACGGCGGAGTTTATTTGCTTGGCGGCATCGATCCGGGCTGGCGCACGCTGCGCGGCGGCTCGCGCACCGACCCCGCGTGGGCCAGGGTTTATCGGATGTTTGACGCCATCAGCCCGTGGGATGCGGGGCGTTACCGGGATGAAGCCAGCATGGATCGCGTGCGGACGAATTCCTGGGAGGGCGACCTGGCGGAATTGAAGCCGCTGGGAAAAGGTTATATGCCCACGGCCTTTCCGGGATTTTCCTGGGACAATTTGCGGCGCAAAGCGCCGGGAACCACGACGATCGCGCGGCGGAAAGGCGAATTTTACTGGCGGCAATTTGCGATCTTTCGCGAGCTGGGCATTCGCAGCGTCTTCGTGGGCATGTTCGACGAGGTGAATGAGGGAACGGCGATTTACAAAGTGGCAAATGCCACGCCGGCGGGCCAAAACTTTGTCACATATGAAGGCATGCCGTCAGACTGGTACCTGCGTTTGACAGGCGCCGCGACCCGCATGATTCGCGGCGAGGCGCCGCTTTCCCAGCACATTCCGTCCGCGCTGACGGACTTCGCGTTTGACACCACCATCTCGCAACGGATCTTGGAGAATTATCTGGGGCGGTCGATTTCCTTCACGGAACTGCTGACACATCCGCAGGACACGGACAACATGCGAATGCTGCTCGATTCGAAGGCCAAGTTCATCGGGCGCGCGCTGATGATGTGGGGGCGGGAGCAAAACTTGTCCAATTATTTGCACGAAGCCAAGCCCTATGCGGCCAAGCTGCACGAGGCTGATCCGGACATGATTTTGCAGGCGGCGGAGTTTGAGATTGTGACCAAAGGCGTGGAAACCATCGCCCTCCCCGAGTTTGTCTTGCGGGAATTCGGACAGACGCCGACCAACCGCAATTTTCACTACGCAGACATGCTGTACGAGGACGGGCGGCAGGTGGATCACTGGGGAAAAGGCTCTTCGGTGCCAGACATGAGCCGGTTGGAAACGCGGATGTGGTTTTATTACCTGGCGACCTGTTACATCGATGCGGGCATCGAGGCGATTCATTTTGGGCAGGTGGGGCTGATGGACTGGAACGATCCAGGACACGCAGGTTGGCGAGACATGCTGGGCCGAGTCCGGGCATACGCGCGGACGCATGCGCGCCGGCATTTGCTCCTGTGCGACGCCCACACGCCGACGGGCGGCTATGTCGAGGACGGGAAATTGCTGTTCGATTTTCATTCGTTTCCATTGCGCATTGTCGGGGTGGAAGGCCAGCCGCACCACGGCGTTCTCCAAGTGGGCTACGCCGATTCAATTTTCAAACGGAGCAAAGGCGGCGTCACGCCCAGCGGCTGGGCGTGCGATCACCTGCCCTACCTCGTGGAATTTGATAATTTCGGCAGCCACAATCCTGGCAAACCCAGCAAATCGCCGTACATCTGGGGCTGGGATGAAATCACCTGGTTCGCGCTCACGCCCGAGGCCGAGCGGAATGACTGGCTGCGCTACGCCTGGAGATGGGTGGGCGACACCGATCCCGTCGGCCATCTCGAAATGCCCGGCAGCCGCGTGTTGCGCACCGGACAGGCCGACGGGCCAAAATGGTATTGGGCCAACCGCCGCAGCGACGCCTGCCCGCAAGGTTTCAACACCGAAGACACTATCCGCGATTTGTGGGGCGCCAAATGAAGCGGCTATTATTCCTATTGACTGCTTGCGGCGCGGTCGCCGCGCACGGGGACCAGATCAAAGCGGACAACAACATCCATCTGGAATTGGGCGGAAGCTGGGTGAGCGGCAATCCGCCTGGCGCCACGGATAACGCCATCTGGGATGCCACCGTGACCACCCCAGCCAATACGCTGGGCGCGCCGGCAGCCTGGAAAGGCATTGTCATTCGCAACCCGCGCTCGGCGGTTTCCATTCTCGGAACCACCATCTTAACCAACGGTTCTGGCGGCATCGACCTGAGCGCGGCCACCGTTGATTTGACGATTGATTGCGGCGCGCTCGACTTGGGCGCCAACCAATCATGGAACATCGCCGCAGGGCGCACACTGACGACGGTGAGCTCGGTGAGTTCGCCGAACAACGGCAATTTCATCATCACCAAAACCGGCGCGGGCATTTGGACCTCCAGCGGCTCGACCGACAACGGGAGCATTGGCGTGATCCTTAATGGCGGCGTCTTTAATTTGAACAAGTCCGCAGGCAGCGCGCACGCCGTGGGCGGCCCCGGCCTGACGATCAACAGTGGGACAGCGATCATTACAGGAACAGGCGGCGACCAAATCTACGACGGCGGCGGCGTGACGCTGACTGGCAATGGAGTCCTCGATCTGAACGGCCAGCGCGAAACCATCGGCTCCCTGGCGGGCGCCGGCGGCACGGTGGAGAGCTCGGCGCTCGGCTCGGTCGGAATGCTGACGGTGGCAGGCAGCGGGACCTTCAACGGCGCCTTGCGCAACGCCCTGTCGCTGGTGAAGACCAATAGCGGCACGCTCACGCTCGGCGGAAGCAATTCCTACAGCGGCGGCACGACCGTCAGCGGCGGAACCCTCGCGCTCTCCACCACCAACAACGCCCCCATGCCCTACGTTATTAACAGCGGGACATTAAGTGTCCGGGCGGCGGATAACCTCCACTCGTTGGCCATGACGCGGCTGGCCAGCGGCGTGAGCGGTGCGCAAATGACTTTCAACCTGGGCGGCATGCGCAACCTCGGCGTTCCCCTCGTTTCCGACAGCGGCAACCTGGTTCTCACAGGGCCCATCACCGTGAACGTCCAGAATCTCGCGCAGTCCGGCTCATATGTGCTGCTGCAATACGCCGGCAGCCGCAGCGGGACGGGCGGCTTTGTGGCCGGTTCGCTGCCGAGCGGAGCCACGATCACAGACGACACTGTCAATAAAATCTTAACGCTTACCTACACTTCCTTGCTGGAGCCGCGCGTGATCGTGCCCACGCTCAACACCAACGAAGTGGTCGTGGCGGTGGCGACGCCGCAACAATACGGCGCCCACGGCGACGGCATCACAGACGACAGCGCGGCATTCCAGGCCGCGATGAACGCGGCTTACAATTCCGGCGGAGCGGGCGGCGGAGTCGTGTTTGTGCCCGCCGGCAATTACGCGTTTTATCACAACATCACCATTCCCACCGGTGTGACCCTGCATGGCGATTGGACGGATTGGAGCAAAGGCGCCGGCGGCATGACGGGAACCACTTTCAAAGTTTATTTCGGCGCAGGACAAACTACGAACGCGCCGTTTATCACCCTCAGCGCCTCCACTGCCCTCCGCGGCATCAACATTTGGCATCCCAATCAAGACGCGGCCAACATCGTCAGCTATCCGTACGCCATTGGCGTGGATTCAGATTGCGTAGTGCAAAACGTGGCGCTGATCGACGCTTATCAAGGCATCGAAACAGTCAACGGCGGCGGCGACAAAAACATTCTCTCCACGGTGATTGGATCGCCGCTCTGGCGCGGCATCGACATCGACCAGGTTTTCGACGTGTGCCACGCCGAGGACATTCGCTTTTCTCCCGACATCTGGGCGGCGTCCCTGGTGTCCAATGCGCCCGCTTTCGGCGGACCGCAGGCGGCGTGGATGCGCGCCAACGGTGAAGCCATGCGTTTCCGCCGGGTCGATGGCGAAATGTGCATGGACACATTTATCAGCGGTTACAGTGTCGGCATCGAGGCGAACGCCGCGAGCAATGGCCAGCCCGGCATGACATTTTACGGCGGGGCGGTGAGCAATTGCGGCACGGCGCTCCTCGCGCAGGACATGCCCAGCGCGTTTGGGCTGATGTTCGCCTGGTTCACCCTCGATGGCAATGTGGCTGTCAACCGCACAAACACCGCGGACGCCGCCAACGCGATGTTTGACCATTGCACGATCATCGGGCGGAATGGCCCGGCGGTCAGTTCGACGGGAGCGGATTGGCATTCGTGGATGCAGTTCCAGGATTGCGCCATTTCCAACGCGCTGCAATTGACCGGGCCGGGCGTTTTCAATGCGGTGGATTGCGCCTTCTCGGGAGTAACCAACGCCATCCTGAGCGCCACCGCCACGCGGGCGGCCTTCACGGGCTGCACGTTCAGCGGCGGGCCAAACATTGTCAATCACGGGAATGCCGGAAATGTTTTGGTGGACGCGCGCGCCCCGCAATCCAACACGCTGCCAATTGTTTATTGGACGAACGTCGCGCAGGATTTTCTGTCCCGCCACGCCGCCAAAACCAATTTGTATGTCGCCACGGAAGCGCCCTGGGGCGCTTACGGCGACGGGTCGCACGACGACAGCGCGGCCCTTCAAAGCACGCTCGACGCCGCTGGCGCGAACGGCGGCGGCATCGTTTATTTGCCGGCGGGAAAGTACCGCCTTACGAACACCCTGGACGTGCCGGCAGGCGTGGAGTTGCGCGGCTCCTTTGAAATGCGGCACCGCACCTGGCCCGGAAACGATGGCCATGCCAAGGGCACAATTTTGGAGCCGCTGGGCGGACAAGGAACGACGAACGGCCCTCCCGCGATCGCCTTGGAAGCGGGCGCCGGCTTGGTCGGCGTCACCATCAGTTACGAAACGCAAAACACCAATTGCATCCCGTTCCCGCCGACGATTCAAGGGCGCGGCCCGAACGTCTATGCCATCGGCGTGTGCTGCCCGAATCCGTATTACTATGTCGATCTCGACACCTACACGTGCACGAATCATTTCCTGGACATGGTGGATGGCTGGGCCCTGCGGCTCGGCTACAACATCGGGCATGGGTCCTCGGGAACAATTGTTGACTGCCACTGCAATTGGACTTACTGGATCGACAATCTTGATTCGCAAAGCAGCCTGCCGCAAAGCATCCAGGCGCCGGTGTTGAGCTTTGTTTCCCATTATCTGCGCATGTATGAACTGGGCGATTGCGCGGAAACGATGGTGAAGGATTTCAGCATCATCGAGAACGAATTCGCGCGGTGCAGCGACGAGAACGGTCGCGGGCCGAACGTCACGCTGATCAATAACTATTGCGATGCGACGATTCGCGGTTTCGTGCTGGACGCGGCGGCTCCCTGCCAGATCAACGCCGTGAACACGCCCATGACGACTTTCAATTTCGGCGGCTACGGCGACCTCGCGCAAGCCACCGTGGCGGTGTTAAGCACAACCAATTTCCAGGGAACCGCGCGCTTTTTCGGCTCCGTCCTCTGGGGCGGCACATATCTGGATTTCGTCGTCAATGGCGGGGATGTCGGCTTCGACCTGGCGCACATGGACACGCATTCGTTCATCGGCAGCGTCGTCAATGGCGGCGTCTTTCATCTGATCAACAATTCCGCCTACATCAGCTACAGCGGCACGAGCAATTTCCCGCCCTACAATGTCTTCTTCAGCCCAGGTTCCGGGAAGCCCGGCGCGACTTCTGAGTTCATCGGCTGTTACGCGTACAATGGCTGCACGATGGTGAACGCCTCGACCAACCCCGTGAACGCCTGGAACGATTTTGGCCTGTCAAGTTATGCGCAGCTTGATCCCACCCTGCCCGTGCTTTATGGGATTTCGCCCAACGGCGAAGCGTTGTTTCAGTACACGGACGACTTGGATTTCGCGGCCGCCTCGGCGGCGGGCATCGAGACCAGCAACATCACGGTCCAGATTAACGGCGTGACGGTGACAAACCTGGCTTTCAGCGGATCGCCGGCCAATTGGGAGGTGAGCTACACAGGCCTGGCGGTGAATCGCGCTTATACCGCCACCTTAACCGCGCGCGATGACGCCGGACGCGTGGTTGCGGCGACGGTGTCCTTTGACACATTTGCGCCCGACAATTTCACGTTTGAAGCGGAAGATTACGATTATGGCGGCGGCCATTTTGTGAGCGGCCCGCAAACGAATGGTTATGCCGGATTGGCCGCCGTGGATTTGATTGATTGCCACAACGCCAGCGGCGGCGATGCGGCCTACCGGCCCAACCCCAGCGGATTAGCCACCGAGAATGCGGGCGACCTGCCGCGCGCGGCCTACGATGGCCTGGAAGATTACGACGTCGGCTGGAACAACGGCGGAAACTGGGGAAATTATACGCGGCTGTTTCCGCCGGGCGTTTACAATATCTATATGCGCGCCGCCAGCCCGAACGGCTCGCCCGTGACGATCGATGCCGCGAGCCTGGCAGTGGTGACCGGCGGACTCGGCACTGTCAATCAAACATTCAAGAAGCTGGGAACCTTCGATGTTCCGAACACCGGCGACTGGCACGGCTTTGCCTGGGTGGCCTTGAAAAATGCGAGCGGCGATCTCGTTCGCCTCACCAACAACGGCGCGGCCCAAACCCTCCGCATCACAACCGACAACGGCGGCTATAACGTGAATTTTTATGAGCTGGCGCCGACGACTCTCACCGTCCTACCGGTGTCCCTCACCGCGGCGACGAGTGGCGCCGCCGTGAATTTGTCCTTTCTCACGCAGGTGGGGTTCCGCTATCAGGCGCAGTATAAAGACAACCTGACAGACGCAGATTGGAATCCCATCGGAGCTGCCGTTTCCGGCGACGGGAGCATCCAAACCATCCAAGTTCCCGCCGGCGGCGCGAGCCGCTTTTATCGCATGCAAATTCAACCATTATGAGCATCCCCCAGCATTTATGGCGCGGCGTGGCCGTGACCGGATTGGCCCTGACCGCGGCGCACGCCGCGGACATGACGTATCAAGACAAAAGCGCGCCGGTGGAAGCGCGCGTGCAGGATCTGTTGGGCCGGATGTCCGTGGCCGAAAAGGCGCGGCAACTGGACATGTATTTCGGCTGCCAGGATTTGCTGGATAAGAGCCAGGCCTTGGACGTGACTCACGCCAAACCGGACGCCACGTTCGATCCGGCGCGGGCGGAAAAGACGCTCGGCGCCCTCGGCGTGGGATCGATTCACGATTTGTATCCGCACGCCGCGCTCTACAACGCGGCGCAGACTTGGGTGATTCATTCCAGCCACTGGGGCATTCCGGCGCTCTTTTTGGAGGAAGGGTTGCACGGTTTCATGGCTTACGATCACACCGTTTTTCCGCAAAGCGTGAATCTGGCGGCGACGTGGAACCCGGCATTGGCGCAGGCCACAGGCGCAGCCATCGCGGCCGAAGCCCGGGCGCGCGGCGTGGACATGATCCTGGGGCCGGTGCTGGATCTGGCGCGCGACCCGCGCTGGGGCCGGGTGGAAGAGGATTTCGGTGAAGATCCGTATCTGACCGGCCAACTCGGATTGGCGTATGTGAAAGGCATGCAGGGAGATTCACTGGCGACCGATCACAACGTAATCGCGGAGCCCAAACATTTCGCGGCGCACGGTTCGCCCGAGAGCGGTTTGAACACGTCGCCAGTCCATGCCGGCGAGCGGGAAATGCGCAGCACGATGCTCAAGTCGTTCGAGCCGGCCATTCGCGAAGGCCATGCGCTGGCGGTGATGGTGGCGTATCACGACATCGACGGCGTCCCCTGCACATCGAACCCGTGGCTGCTGAATGATGTTTTGCGCGGGGAGTGGGGTTTTCAAGGGTTTGCGCTATCGGACCTGGGAGCGATTCGCCGGCTGTACGACGCGCATCATGTGGCCAATTCGCCCGGCGACGCCGTGCGGCTGGCGCTCAATTCCGGCGTGGACATGCAGTTTTACGATTTTGATCATGAGGTCTTTCAAGGCGCCATCATTGACGGCGTGAAAAACGGCTCCGTCTCTGAGGCGACACTCAACCGCGCCGCCGGCCGGGTGTTGCGGGCCAAATTTCTGCTGGGTTTATTTGACAACCCCTTCATCGACGAGCAACTGGAAAAAACCACGCGCCGGTCGCTGGCGCATCTGCGGCTTTCGCTGGAAGTGGCGCGCCAGTCGATGGTCCTGTTGAAGAACCAAAACGGACTGTTGCCGCTGAAAAAGAATTTGCGGCGCATCGCGGTGATTGGAACCAACGCCACGCTGGCGCGGCTGGGCGATTATGCGGATGTGACGAAGGAGACCGCGGATTTTGGGATGCTGGCGCAAATCAAGCAAATCGTCTCGCCGCAAACCGAAGTGCTTTTTGCCGATGGCGAGAACATCCCCGAGGCGGTGGCGGCGGCGCGGAAAGCGGATGCCGTCATCATGGGCCTGGGCGAATGGAAGGGAATTTCCGGCGAAGGTTTCGATCGCTCGGATTTGGACTTGCCCGGGAATCAGGAGGCGTTGCTGGAGGCGGTGGTTTCCACGGGCGCGCCGGTCGTGCTGGTGTTGCAAAATGGCCGCGCGCTGACAATTCCATGGGCGGCGGAACATGTGCCGGCAATCCTGGAGGCGTGGTATCCCGGGGAATTCGGCGGGAAAGCGATCGCCGAAACACTTTTTGGCGAGAACAATCCCTCGGGCAAATTGCCGGTGTCTTTCCCGCGGCGCATGGGGCAATTGCCAGTGTATTACAATCATTTCCCGTCGAAGAACAACCAGTATGTGGACGGCGATGGGACGCCGCTCTTTGAGTTTGGCCAAGGGCTGAGTTACACGACTTTCGCTTACAATCATTTGGCCCTGGCGCCGGCCGAGGGCGGGGATGAAACGGTTTCGTTTGAATTGTCCAACACCGGCGACCGGGACGGCGACGAGGTGGCGCAAATCTATGTGCGGCGCACGACGGCCAGCGTGGCGACACCGGTGAAGGAATTGAAGGGATTTGAGCGCGTGCACCTGCCGGCGCACAGCCAAAAAACCGTGACCCTGCGCCTGCGCGCGGCGGACCTGGCGGTGTGGGGAGCGGATCGGAAATGGGCGGTAGAACCGGGCGAAATCACCGTGATGGCGGGAACACAGTCGGCCAAATTCACGATGGGTCGCTAGCCTCGGGCTTGATGTATTCGCTGGGCAGGACGCCGAATTCGTCCTTGAACAAGGCGCGGAAATGTTTCACGTCAAGGAAGCCCACAGCAAAGGTGATCTCGGTGACCGTCATGCGGGACTCGGCCAGCAATTGCGCGGCGCGCTTCAGCCGGACGGAACGAATCAAGGCCTTGGGGGTCGTGTCAATCAAAGCTTTTAATTTGCGGAAAAGCTGGCGGCGGCTCACCGCCACGCTGCGCGCCAGGGCGTCCACATCGAATTCAAAGTCGGACAAATTTTGCTCCACCACCGCGATGGTGCGCTGCAGAAAACGGGCGTCGGTCGGATTGAGCGCCAGTTCGCGCGGTTGCAGCGCCGCTCCTTCGTGGAACCGGGAACGAAGCTGGCGGCGGGATTCCAGCAGCGTGGCGACGCGCGCTTTGAGGGTGGCGGGATTGAGGGCGTGCGGCAGATAATCGTCCGCGCCCGCGTCGAGCGCGGGCAACTGATAATCAGCCGTTTCCGCCGCGGAAAGGACAATGACGGGAATGTGGCTGGTCACCAGATCGGCCTTCAGGCTGCGGCAAAGCGCCAGGCCCTCCAGGCCCGACAGCGCAACGTCAATAAGGATCAAATCCGGGACCAACTCGCGCGCCCGCTCCAGGGCCGCCGCCGGGTCGGCCACGGCGGTGGTTTGATGGTCTTTCTCCAGCGCCGCGCAAACCTGGCGGGTGAGGTCGGCTGAACCGGCCACGAGCAAAATCACCGGCAGGCGCTCCTCGGGCTGGTCCTGGTCGCGCGGCGCGGCGGGGGCGGCAGCGTCGGCTTGCAATTCCATCAACCGCTGCGTGCGTTGGGAAACGAGCAATTCCATTTGCTCCAGCTTCAACGCCGCTTGGCGGGCGAGATACCATTTTTCGGTCAGCGTGCGGGCCAATTGCGTGACTTCGATGCTGTCGAACGGCTTTTTGAGCAGAAGCAGCTTGTCCGTGTGGCCAAGACGATCGGTCAGATCCTCCTGCGAATAATCGGCGTAAGCGGTGCAGATGACCACTTGGATTTTGGGATCAATGCGCCAAATGCGCTCGATGGTTTCGAGCCCGTCCATGCCGGGCATGCGAATATCGACAAACGCCATCTGAAAGTAGCGATGCGCGGCTTTGTCCTGCGTCACCCGCGCAATGCCTTCCAGGCCGGAATGGGCGTGCTCTAAAATATAGGCGCCCTTTTGGGCCGCCACGGGGGCGGGCGCTCCGTAAATGCGCTGGTCATCGGCGTCGAGGGCGGCGTTTTCCGATTCGTCCAGGAACACTAATTCGAAATCGCGATGGATGCTGGGATTGTCGTCAATAATGAGGATGCGTGGAGGCCGATGATCATCAAATGGAATGTCGGATGGAGTTATGGACATGACGAACAAGGATTATTAGGGGCGCGGCGGCGCGGATAGTCAACGGTTTTGCGCTCCGCAAAAAAAGTGTCGCAATATTGGAAAACTTGTCGGTTCTGATTACGGATTTGGGCGCGAGACCGAGATGGGCTGCAAGGCATTTTCGATCAGGACGTTATTTGGGCAAGGTTGGCAGAAACGCGAAAATATGTGTCGGAGTTCTTTCCATAACGGATAAGCAAGGCGCGGATGTTTATTTCAGAAAAGCCGCGCGAAAGTTTTTGGGCAAAATGAGTTATCATTAGAACAAGACAAAGGAGCTGGGAGTTGGCATGAAATTAGCAAATGGCAGGCGGCCAAACAACAATATGAATGTCAGACGAGTGTTTTTAATCATAGGCGCAGTGGTGGTGCTCGCGTGTGGCATCCCTTTTCTGCCCGGATCAACCGCATCGGACGAAACACGCACGGTCGTGCTTTACGGCTTGGGAGGATTGGCGGCAGGCACCTTCTGGTTCCTGAATTTCAAAATGCGCCCGCTTTGGGACGGCGCGCGGCCGCGCCGCATGGAAATGCCGTCCGGGGAACAAGATGCCTCGATGAATTGATCGCCGTTCACGCGGCTGTCACTTCATAGTTGACCACGCTCAAGGTATAAAGGGCCGCCGTCTCGCTGCGAAGCACCAACGGCCCCAGCGTGATCGGTTGCGCGCCCGAGCGCCGGATGGCGTCCAGTTCGCCCGGCGTAAAATCCCCTTCCGGACCAATCCAAAGACGCACGCTGGCGGGAGCGCGGCCGTGGGTGGCGCGGTATTTTTCAAAATGCGCGCGCGGATGACGTCCATCGCCTTGCAGCGATCCGACGAGCGCGAGATCGACGGCCTCCGCCGATGCCAGGTAGGACGGAAGGGTGACCGGCGGATAGACGCGGGGAAGCCAGGGCTGTCCGCATTGTTTGATGGCTTCAACGGCGATTTGGGTCCACTTCTCCGCTTTATGCGCGGCGGCATCCCCATCTTCCACCCGGGTCGCCACGCGTTCCGATAAAAGCGGCACGACGGCCGCCGCGCCGAGCTCGGTGGCTTTTTGGATGATGGACTCGATGATTTTCCCCTTCGGCACCGCTTGCACCAAGGTGATGCGGCAAGCCGGGGCGGGATGAACTTTGGTTTTACGAACGGCGAGGGTGACGTCGCGGCGCGAAGCCTCGTTGACTTGACAGATGATTTCGCGACCCGCACCGTCGAGAACGGTGACAGTTTCGCCGGGGGAGACCCGCAGGACATCCGCAGCGTGGCGGCGCTCACGCTCGGGCAGGCGCAGAAGATCCCCGCCCGCCTCGCCGGGCGCGACATAAAACCGGTGCATCAGCGGAACAGGCCTTTGGCCTTTTTGAGGAAGCCCTTGCTGATGGGATGAACATTTTCGTCGCAAAGCCGGGCAAACTCTTCGAGCTTGGCGCGTTGCGCGGCGTTGAGTTTGGCCGGGACTTCGACGTGCACGCGCACAAGCAAATCGCCGTGTCCGTAGCCCTGGAGGTTCTTGACGCCTTTGCCTTTGACTCGAAACGTGGCGCCGGTTTGCGTGCCGGAAGGAATCTCGATCTCGACTTGGCCATCGAGCGACGGGGCCTCCACGGTGTCGCCGAGCGCCGCCTGGGAAAAGCTGATGGGCAGGTCGCAAATCAAGTCATCGCCGTCGCGCGCGAAGATTTCATGCTTCTGGACGTGCAGGACGACGTAAAGATCGCCCGACGGGCCGCCGCGCACGCCGGCTTCGCCGCTGCCGGTCGAACGGAGGCGGGAGCCGCCTTCGACGCCAGCGGGGACTTTGATTTTGATCTTGGACGTGCGCTCACGGCGCCCGGCCCCGGCGCAGGTGCGGCAGGGCTTGTCCACCACCTGGCCGCGGCCCTGGCAACGAGGACAAGTCTGGGCAATGCTGAAAATGCCGCGCGAACTCAAGACCTGGCCGCGCCCGCCGCAGGTGGCGCAAGGCTTGGTGACGGCCCCCGCCTCGGCGCCGCTGCCGTGGCAGATCTCGCACTGATCCATTTTATTGACAGTAATCTCTTTTTCGCAGCCTTGCGCGGCTTCGACAAACGTGAGCTGCATGTCGTAACGCAGATCATCGCCGCGCTGAGCGCCGCCGGGGCGCTGGCTTTGGCCGCCGCCGAAAAGATCCTCGAAAATGCTGCCCGAACCAAAAACGTCGCGGAATATATCGCCCGGATCGTGAAAACCGGAGCGCGCACGCGCGCGGGAATCAAAGGCGGCATGGCCGTATTGGTCATACGCGGCGCGGCTTTGGGCGTCGCCGAGGACTTCGTAGGCTTCGCCTAATTCTTTGAAACTTTCCTCGGCCGCTTTGTCGTTGGGATTGCGATCCGGATGATATTTGAGGGCGAGCTTGCGGTACGCCTTTTTGATTTCTTCCTCGTCGGCCCGGCGTTCCACGCCGAGGACTTCGTAATAATCTCGTTTGGCCATTTTGGGGGGAACTGCGTTCAGGCGGGCTGCTTGGCGACGACGACCCCGGCGGGGCGCAAGAGGCGGTTGCGGAATTTGTAGCCGCGTCGGATTTGCTGGGCGACGTGGCCCTCCGGCACTTCGTCGGTCGCTTTTTCAGAAACGGCCTCGTGCAAATTGGGATCGAACTTTTGACCGGCTGCGTTGATTTCCTCCAGGCCGGATTCGGCCAGGACGTTCTTGAGCTGGCCCGCGATCATGGAAACGCCGGTGTGCAGGGACTTGGAGGCGGCGCCGTCATTGGCGGCGGCGGCGATGGCCATTTCAAAGTTGTCGAGAATGGGAATCAATTTTTGCAGGAGCGCCTCGTTGGCGTAGCTGATGGAATCCTGCTTTTCACGGGCGGCGCGCTTTTTGTAATTCTCAAAATCCGCGGCGGAAAGCAGCAGGCGCTGCCAATAGTCATCGGCCTTGGCGGCTTTGGCGGCCAATTCTTCAAATTGCTCCGGGGTCAACGTATCGGCGGCCAGCGTTTGGGCCGGTTGATTTTCCCCCGCCGCTTCAGTTTGGTCAGGATTCATTTCGCGTTCGTCCATATCGTAACGAATAAAGCATATCGCACCGGGCTTTCAATAGCCACTATTAGAGCGAGAAGGTTGGGCAGGGAAAATCCTGAGAGGTGGACTCGATGGCGACGTGCATGGCGCCAAGCTGGCGCAGGCGCGTGGCGACGGCGTCGTGGGCGAGCTGCGGAAGATTGCAATCGCGGCTGAGATGGCCGAGGTAAACCCGGCGCAGGTCGGCGGTGACAATTTCTTCCGCCAGATCGGCGGCGGCTTCATTGGAAAGATGGCCGTGCCGGCTGAGAATGCGCTGCTTGAGGCTCCAAGGCCGGCGCGGATCATCCTGCAACATCTTCAAATCGTGATTGGCTTCGAGCAGCAGCACATGCGCCGCGCGCACCCGTTCGATGACCAGCTTGGTGGCGTGGCCAAGATCAGTCAGGAAACCAAAACGCCCGGCCGGCGTGTGCAAAAGAAAACCCACCGGATCATAGGCGTCGTGCGGAATGGGAAAAGTTTCCACGCTGATGTCGCCAATTTCAAACGAAGCGCCGGTGTTGAAAATGCGCGCGTTGAGCGTGAGGCCAAGCTGGGATTCGATGGCTTCCTTCGTCAGGCGATTGCAATAAACCGGCAGCTGGAGCTTGGAAGCGAGGCCGACGAGACCCGCGATATGATCGGAATGCTCGTGCGTGATGAGAATGCCGTGCAGGCTTTCCGGCGCGCGCCCGATCGTGGCGAGGCGCTGGCGGATTTGGCGCCCGCTGAAACCGGCGTCGATGAGGAGGCGAGTTTCAGCGGTTTCGAGATAGGCGCAATTGCCGGCGGAGCCGCTGCCCAGAATCGTCAAACACGCTGACACGATGCGACATTAGAAGTTGGGGCGCGGGCCAGCAATTCAATTCTCGATTTTTCCGACTTCACGCTTGAGCAACGCCAAAAGCTGGCTAGAATCTTGCTGATGTCTCAGGGATTGCACCTCTCGCAGCGCATGTCGCTGTCGCAAGTCCTGGCGCCGCAATTGCAACAATCGCTGGCGCTTTTGCAAGCCCCCACCCTGGAACTCAAAGCCCTCGTCGAACAGGAACTGCAACAAAATCCCATTCTCGAAGAAGTTCCGGCGGCCGAAGTCGAGCAAACCGAGAAAAGCAAAAGCGATGGCGACGACGCGCCTGATCCAACCGATCTGGCGGAGCCGCCCGCCGATGTGAAGTTCGATCCCGCCACGGAAAAGCCGAGCAACGCGCCGGTGGATGATTTTCAAGCCGAATTCGAACGGCTGACGCAACTGGACCAGGAATGGCGCGACCATTTTTCCCAGACCAACCTGCCCTCGCGCCAGGGCCAGGAAGCGGAGGAGCGACGCCAGTTTATGTTTGACTCCTTGGTGGCGGGAACGTCGCTGCAGGAGAGCTTGCTGGAGCAAATGCGGTTTTCCGACCTGACCGATGACCAGCGGTCAATTGCGGAGATGATCATTGGCAATATCGATGATCACGGCTATTTGAAGGCCACGACCGAGGAGCTGGCGTTCTCGACCAATATTCCCAAGGAAAAAATCGAGACCGTGCTGTCGATTGTGCAGGGGTTTCATCCGCCTGGCGTGGCGGCGTGCCATTTGCAGCAGTGTTTGCTTTTGCAGCTCGATCGGTTGGGCCGGGAAAAAACGGTGGAATACCGGATTGTGCGGGATTGCTTCGAGCAATTGAGCAAACGCAAATTGCCGGAAATCGGACGGGCCCTGGGCATCAGCGTGGACCAGGTGCAGGACGCCGTCGAGCGGATCGGCTGCCTGGAACCGCGGCCGGGGCGCGATTTCATGCCGGACGACGAGCGTTACATCTCGCCGGAAGTGTTCGTGAACAAGGTCGGGGACGATTACGTGGTGACCACCAATAACGAGCAGATTCCCCATTTGCGCATCAGCAACACCTATAAAGATTTGATGGCGCAGGCCAACGCCTCGGGCGAAGTGCGGGATTATATCCGGGAAAAAATTCGCGCGGGCAAATTTTTGATCAAGAGCTTGCAGCAACGGCAGCAGACGATTTTGAACATCGGCAACGAGATCGTGAAACGCCAGCGGGAATTCATGGACAAGGGCGTGGCGCATTTGCGGCCCATGACCATGGTGCAGGTGGCGGAAGTGGTGGGCGTGCACGAGACGACGGTCAGCCGGGCGGTGTCCAACAAATACATCGAGACGCCGCAGGGCATTTTCGAGATGAAGTATTTCTTCACCTCCGGCATCCAGACCGACAGCGGCAGCGGCGTGTCCAATACCAGCGTCAAAGATATGGTGGCGGAAATGTTCGCCAAGGAAAACACCAGCAAACCGTTGTCCGACCAGGAAATCGTCAAGATGCTGAAGGAAAAAGGGATCGTGATCGCGCGCCGCACGGTGGCCAAGTACCGGGCGGAATTGAACATCCTGCCCTCGAACCTGCGCAAGGTTTACTAAGATTTCCCCCCGGGAACGCTGGCGCGGGCCGAAACCGCGCGTTATGCTAAAGCCATGACTAAGGGAAGCGAAACCAGGCAGGCGGAATATCCGATTGACCCCATTTTTTTAGACCGATGGTCGCCTCGGGCCATGTCGGGCGAGGCCATGACCCCGGAGGAAATCATGCCGCTCTTTGAGGCGGCCAAATGGGCGCCCTCATCCTACAACAATCAGCCGTGGCGGATCCTGTACGCGCGCCGGGGAACCGCGCATTGGGAAAAGTTCCTGGGCTTGTTGGGAGAGGGAAACCGGCAATGGGCGCAGCACGGCGCGGTCTTGCTGGTGTTCGTTTCGAAAACCACCTTTGACCACAACGGCAAACCGAGTGTGACGCATTCATTTGACACCGGAGCCGCCTGGGAAAATCTCGCGCTGCAAGGATCCCGCAAAGGATGGGTCATACACGGGATGGAAGGATTTGATTTTGCGCGGGCAAAAAAGGAGTTGAACGTGCCGGACGGCTTTAACGTGGAAGCGATGGCCGTCATCGGCAAACCGGGCAGGAAAGAAACGCTGAGCGCCGATATGCAGGCGCGGGAAAAACCAAGCGACCGGCGCAAGGTGGCCGAATCCTTTTTCGAGGGCGCCTTTCCCCAGGCATGACCGGCGCCGCGTCCAGCCTCCAGCGTTACGCCACGATCTACGCCGCGCTCTGGCGCAACTCGGTCGTGCGCGAAATGGGTTTCAAAGGCAATTTCCTGATGTGGATTGTGGTGGAGCTGCTTTGGTTCGCGCTGCAACTGTGTTTCATCAGCGTCATCTATTTGCACACCGACCACATTGGAACCTGGACGAAATGGGAAGTCGTGATGCTGGTGGGCGCCAGCCATTTCATCCAGGAATTGTTCCAGGCGTTTTTCCTGACGAATTGCACGCAACTCTCCGAATTGATCCGCACCGGGCGCCTCGACTTCATGCTCCTCCTGCCCGTCAACACGCGCTTCCTGATTTCGCTGCGGCAAGTGGATTTGGGCGGCTTCGTCAACGCCGCCTCGGCCATCGGCGTGATGGCCTATGCCGGGCATCAATTGCACATCACCCCCGGCGCCGCGCAAATCACGGGTTTCCTTCTGCTCTGCTTGACAGGCATCGCGATTCATTACTCGCTGATGTTCCTGCTCTCCACCGTGGCGTTCTGGACGGTGCGCGCGCAAGGCATCATCTGGGGCTACTACAACCTTTTCAACATCGCCCGCCTCCCCGACGCCGCCTTCCAGGGATTTTTCAAAGCCTTCTTCACCTTCGCCATCCCCATGCTCCTCGTCTCGAACGTCCCCGTAAAACTGCTCGTCAACCGCCTCGAATCCCCCGTCCAAATGCTCTGGCTCGTCATCATGAGCGCGCTCTGCTTCGCCGCCTCAGAATTATTCTGGCGCTACTCGATGCGCCATTACACCAGCGCGAGCGCGTGAGAGGGCTGCGTTTTGGATCGGAAGTTTGTCGGCTGGCTGGGTGATCCCGCCGTGCCCCAAAACTAACTATTACCCGAGGGAGTGATCCATCTGGGCGCATCTCTCCGTCGAATTTGTTTGACTTCAAAGGCGGATGAATTACGCTGACCGTATATAAAAGCCGGCTTTACAGTAGGGCTCTTTCTTCTCTTCTTTGGTTTTCCGATGCTGCTTCCCGCCGAGGTGAAGGAAGGGCGAGCCACCGTCCGGAGTAAGCGAGGAATCTGTGAAATTAAAGTGGGCGATCAACCATGGCAGCCTTTGAACGTCAGCATGTCCTTACCGCCAGGCGTGACGTTACGGACGCCGAAGGATGGATACGCAGACATCTCCGTGAACGGGTTCAGCTCGATCATAAGGCTCGAAGCAGAGACTGTTTTGCAAATTGTCAAAATGAACTTCTGGGGCGATTTACGAACGACAGACCAGGAGACGCTGCTGAACCTGACTGCGGGAAGTTTGATCGGAAACGTCAGGAAAGTTTCCCAAAATTCACGCTACGAAATTCAAACCCCGTGTGGTCTCGTCGGGATTCGCGGGACGGATTTTCAAATTACTGTACCGAATGGCACCAACGGAGCCGGAACGACTTTTACCTCCGTAACGGGCCAAATTGTGGTCGCGACGACGTCAGGCGTCGTGAGGATTTTGAAGACTGGCGAATCATGGTCGCCATGCGGTGTCGGCATTGGGGCCGAAGACGAGACCTCGGAAACGACGCGTCGCCGCCACGGTTGACGATGGTCGAGAGGCCCGAAGTGGCCGAATTAACGACGGGATACAACGCCTTTGCCATCCACTTATTCAAGGTGGCCACAGAAGCGCGGCGGGAGAAGAATGTTTTCATCAGCCCGCTCAGCGTAGCGTTCACGTTGGCGATGCTGGAAAACGGGGCTAACGAGGCAACGTTATCCGAGATCAAGACGGCGCTGGGAGCGAAAGATTGGGTGGAGACCGTGCGAAACGAGCGCAATAAGCGATTGCTGGATCAGTTGGCCAGTGGCAACTCCGGAGTTCGCCTGGAGATCGCGAACAGCTTGTGGGCAAACAAGGACATTGCGGTGCAGCCCGCCTTCATAGGCGAAACGAGGGAAAGTTTTCACGCGGAGGTGTCCAATCTGGATTTTACCGATGAGGCGGCTGCGGCGGACCACATCAACGGCTTGGTGAACGAACAAACGCACGGCAAAATTTCAAACGTGGTCGATGGGCTGAAGCCAGAGGATGTTCTAGTGGCGGTAAACGCGGTTTATTTCAAGGGATCCTGGATGGAAAAATTCAGGAAGTCATTGACCAAGGATAAGTCATTTAAGCCGCCTGTAGGGCCAAAATTCCTACATCCGCGCATGTCGCAAGACGGATCATATTCCTATCTCGAAACGCGAGAGTTCCAGTTGGCCGCGTTGCCCTATCGCGGCGGTGGCGTGACTGCCTACGTATTATTGCCCAAGGCGCGACTGGCAAAATTCCTGCCCGAATTGACACCTCCTCACTGGAAGGAATGGCTCGAGAAAATGGCAGAAAGATCGGGGACGGTAGAGTTGCCGCGGTTCACAATGGAATGTCAATACGATCTCAAACCATGGCTCGAAGGGTTGGGACTGCATCAGGCTTTCGCAGGAAGTGACAGCTTTCCACGAATCGGAGCCCATTGCACGGTGAGCAAGGCAGCGCAAGCCACCTACGTGGACGTCAATGAAGAGGGCACGGAGGCGGCGGCAGCGACCTCGCTGACCGCCACCATTGGACTGGTGGATATCAACGACCTGCCGAAGCCGTTCGAGATGATCGTGGATCGACCGTTTTTATTTGTGATTCAGGAGAATTCAACCGAAGCGATTCTCTTTATGGGCGTGATCTATGATCCCCGCGGATGACGTTTGCCAGGGCGCCAGCACGACATCTAATTGGATACCAATAAAAACACACGCCGACGCCTCTAACCGAACTTTGCGCCGTGTTAAAACACATACTTTATTTGTTTGAGTCGGCGCGCGGCACGGTTGGAGGCTGGGGGATTCGGTTACTGATACGATTGCAGCCCCACCCACAAGCCCTCGATCGAACTGGCATTTGCATCTTCTCTTCCAACGGAATGGACTCGCGTTCCGTGGAAACTGTTTTCAAGGCGCTTTTGACGCTTGAATTGTATCATCCCACCGCCGCCCGTCGTGTTCGCAGAAACATAAAAATTATCATAGTGCGACGTGAGGGACGCTCGGGGTATTTGGCGGCTCCACGCATCTCCGTCGTCAACATTGATGCTATCCCAGTTAGCTGCGCCGTTGCACGTCATCCGCTAGTGATCGCCGGGTTGCTCACTCGCCACGCAACACTCGGAGCGCTCTTTCGCAGGAAAATTCTGTGCTTTGGAAAAGGGCGCGGACGAATTGACAAGCTTTGTCTGCGCGAACAGGAGCGGGTGGTGACTGACGGTATTACATCGTAAGGCAGTGCGCCGACGAGCGCTACGACGCATCCACCGAGTGGCCGAGTTCGCGGAGGCGTTGGAGTTTGTAGATGAGGGCGCGGCGGCTGATGCCGAGGGCGCGGGCGGTGATGGTGCGGTTGAAATCGTGTTTGCGGAGGGCTTGCAGGACGGCTTGGGATTCAATTTCGTCGAGGCGGGTGGCGTCGGCGAGGGCTTCGGCGGAATTGGCGGAGGACGTGGCGGCGCGAAGGCGGGCGGGGAGATGCTCGGGGAGGATGAGGTCGCCGCGGGAAAGCAGGACGGAACGCTCCATGGCGTTGCGGAGTTCGCGGACGTTGCCGGGCCAGGCATACTGCTCCAGGCACGTCGCGACGGCGGCGGAGAGGCGGGCGCGGCCCTGGGTCAGTTCGCTGACGAGTTGGTTGGCCAGCGGCAGGATGTCTTCGCGGCGCTCGCGCAAGGGCGGGACATTCAATTCCACGACGTTGAGGCGATAAAACAGGTCTTCGCGAAAACGGCCATTCCTGACTTCCTCTTCCAGGTTGCGATTGGAGGCGGCGAGGATGCGGGTGTTGGCCTGGATTTCGGCGCTGGAGCCGATGCGCTGAAAACGCCCGTCCTGGGTGACGCGCAGGAGCTTGGCCTGCAATTGCGGGGTCATCTCAGCGATTTCATCGAGGAAAATCGTGCCGCCGGCGGCCATTTCAAAACGGCCGATGCGCTGGGCGACGGCGCCGGTGAAGGCGCCTTTTTCGTGCCCGAACAATTCGCTTTCGAGCAGGGTTTCGGGAATGGCGGCGCAATTGACTTTGACGAGCGGCCCGGCGGCGCGATGGCTCCAGGCGTGCAGCACGTCGGCAATGACTTCCTTGCCCACGCCGCTTTCGCCAGTGATGAGGACGCGGCTCTCGGAAGCGGCGACGAGCGAGACATCGCCAAACAACGCGCGCATGAGCGGGCTGACGGCGATGAGGTGCGGCGGCAATTGTTTGCCGGCGTCAAATTTCAGCGGGGCGGATTGGGAAAGGCCGGTGGCCTGGCGGACAGACGCGAGCAATTCATCGAGATCAATGGGCTTGGAAAGATAGTTGACAGCGCCATCGCGCATGGCGCCGACGGCGTCGCGAACATCGGCGTAGCCGGTGACCAGCAGAACGGGAAACGAGGCGTGCTCCTGCCGGGCGAGGCGCAGGGTTTCCAGGCCGCTTAAGCCGGGCATGCGCACGTCGGAAATCATCATGTCGATTTTTTCCTGGCGCAACGCGGCGAGGGCGGCTTCACCGGAGGAGACGACCACGGTGCGAAAGCCCTGGGTGGCGAGAAAGGAATCGAGCAGGCTGCGTTGCGCGGGATCGTCATCGACGATCAGGAGGCGCGGCGGCGGACTGGCTGGGGTCTCGCTCATGCCTCACTTTACCCTTTCAACTTGAGATGGGAAATGCGGAAGAGGGCGCCTTTGGGCTCATGCGGCAGGCAAACAATTTCCCAGCCGTGCGCGAGGACGATTTGCTGCACAATGGAGAGGCCGAGCCCGGTGCCTTCCTCGTTGGTGGTGAAGTAAGGCTTGAAAATCTCGGCGCGATTCTCGGGCGCCACGCCGGGGCCGCTGTCGGAAATTTCGATGAAACCTTCCTCATTATTGCGGCGGCTGGCGCGGATGCGAATGGAGCCTTCCGCGGGCACGGCCTGGATGGCGTTAAGGGCCAGATTAAATAATGTTTGACGCAAAAGCTGCTCGTCGGCCTCAATGATGATCGGCTCGACCTGCACGACGAAGTTGATTTTCTTTTCCTCGATATCGTAGGCCAGGGTGCGGGCAACCTCATTGACGACCGCCGCGAGATCGGTGGGGGCGCGGCGCACTTCGCGCGGGCGGGAGTAATTGATGAACTCGTTGAGCTGGGCAGTGACGCGGTCGGTTTGATTGATGATGTCGCCGGATTTTTCGCGAATCTCGGGCGAGGCGTCGGAATTTTTGGCGATAAGATGGGCCAGGCCGCGAATGATGTTGAGAGGATTGCGCGTTTCGTGGGCGAGGCCGGCGGCGGCGAGATTCATTTCCTTCAGATGCGTGTTCAATTCACTGGCGCGCACGAGACGAAGCTGGAGTTCGGACGTCTTGGTCATGTTGCGCCAGGCGAGGCCAAAGCCCGCGGCGCCGAGCGAGCCGAGAATGGCGATAATGGCGCGCACCAGCAGATCGTATTGCGTGGCCTCCACGACGGGATCGGCCGACATGACAATGACGAAGCTATGCACGCCGGCTTTTTGCAGCAGGGCGCGATATTCCTCCTCGTTCATCCAGGGCGGGCGATTAAAACGCAGATCGGGCGGGCGGCGGAATTCCCGGGGGCGCTCGGAGGCGTCATTGGTTGCCGTCGGGCGGGGCGGGCGATTGGTGCGAAAGGCGCGCAACGATTCCTCGGGGATGACGAGCTCCAGATTGGTTTGGGCGAGTTCGGGCGTGACGTTGGTGCCGAGATCGACGGGAATTTCGAGCGTCATCGAGCGATCCTGCCAGCGCACACCGCCGCGCAATTCTTCGTTGGACGGAAATTCGAAGGGCGCGCCAGCCTGGGCAACGGTTTGGCCGGCGGCGTTGAGCAGCACGACGGATTCCAGCTCATTGGTGTTATGCACGAGGGCGTTGAGGGCAGATTCAAGGCGCTCCTTGGAAATGACGCCGAAAAAACCGCGCGACCGCATGAGCACGCCGCAAGTGGTGGAAATGTCGCGCCCGCGATTGATGAGCTGGCGCTGCGCCGCATCGTGGATGCGCATATGCTCGATGACCTGCCAGGCCAGGAGCAGCGCCCAAAGGACGCCGAGCATTCCGTAAACAAGCCAGCTGCGACGGGTGGTCATGGGAGCATTCGCTTAGTGGCGGCCATGCGGCGAAGCGGTGGCGCTGGGCGAGCCGTTGTCGGGCGCGCCGACCGACGGAACCACCGGCGGAGCGTCGAGGTAACGGTTCAGGTCTTTTTCGGTGAAGGCCTTGGGCGAGAGATCGGCGCGGCTGCGTTCATCCACGCTCATGCGGGCCAGGTCCATCGGCGTTTTGACCACGTAAGGCGTCAAGAAGATCAGAAGCTCCGTCTTGGTGTCGGCGGAAACTTTGTGGTGAAACAGCGCGCCCAGCAACGGGATGTCGCCCAGAACGGGGATTTTGCTGTCGGTGCTGGATTTGCTGTTTTGCATGAGGCCGCCAATGACGACCGTCTGGCCATCCGGCGTGACGACCACGGTGTTGGCGGAACGGATGTCAAGATACGGCGCGGTGATGGCGGAGCCATTGGTGCCAAACGCAATCGCCTGGGATTGGGTGGGGCTGACCCCGGAGATTTGCGGAGCGACAATCATTTCCACCGTGCCATCGGTGTTGATGAAAGGAGTGACTTCCAAAATGATGCCGACGTTCTGGTAGGCGATGCTGTTGCGCTGGTTGCCGAAGTTGTCAAAGGTCACGCCGGTGATGAGCGGGACTTGCTGGCCGACCACGATGGTGGCCTGCTGACTATTTCGAGCCAGCACCGAGGGGCGGGACAACACTTCCACTTTGCCGCGTTCGGCAATGGCGCGGAGCGTGGCGGTGAAGCTGTCGCCGGCAATCGTGTAAAGACCGGCGCCGGGGAGCGTCGTGATGCCCGGCGTGGCGGCGGAGCCCTGCTGCAAGAGGCCGAAAATATTCGAGGCGCCAAGAGTCGTGGAGCCGCTGATATGCTTGACGACGCCGCCTTCGAGGCCAACGTCGAGGGAATTATTATAAGTGACTTCGACGAAGACAACTTTGATCAGCACTTGCGGCTTGGGGATGCTCAGATTGGACACGACCTGGGTGATGTAACGCGCGGTGTCGGCGTCGGAGATGACGACCAGCTTGTGGGAGGCTTCATCGACATAATAGCTGGCGGAACCGACGGTGCCGTTGGGCGGATAGGTCACGCCCGATGAAGTCGAGGAGCTGGAGGTGGAGGATGCGCCGCGCCCCGCGCCGCCAAAGCCGCCGCCGCCAAATCCCCCGCCCCCGCCGCCAAAACCACCACCACCGCCGCCGCCGCGAGTCTGACCGAATAGCGGCGCCGCCACGAGGAGGCAAAACCCTGTCAAGAGAATGCGCAGGGCGCAACGTTGCAATTTGGATGTCATAGATTTTTAGGTTGGGGTTAACGTCCGGTGACGCCTGAGCCGCCGCCACCGCCGCCGGTGGTGCCGAAACTGGTGGCGGCGCTGGAGCTTTGCTGATTGGCGGAGGTCTGGGCGCGGGTGGTAAGCGGGCTGGTGGTTTGAACGGAACTGCTGCGGTTATTCTGGCTTTGGAACAGCGCTTGCATGCTGGACTCAATGTCAGCCGGGTCCGCGTTGGAAATGTCGATCGCGGTGACGACCTGGGCATGGGCATCGACTTTGTCGAGCTCCGTGATGACGCCTTCAATCTCGCCCATCAGAGTGCGGGAGGCCGTGACAATGACGGAGGAGGTGCGGGCGTCGGCCACGGCCACAACCTGGGTTTGGCGTTTCATGCGGTCGCTGGCCGAATTGTTATTGTTGCCGCCGCCGGGAAAGCCAAAGGGGCCGCGGAAGAATTGGAAGCCGGGCGCGCGACTGTTTTGATCCGAGCCGGTGGTGGAAAACAGGCTGGATAATTCATCGGCCATTTCGACCGGATCCGCGTGGCGCAGGCGGAAGACGCGCATCAAGGTGACATCCTCGACGGGTTGGTCCAGTTGCGCGACGATATTGGAAACCGCGCCCATGATTTCCGGCGGCGCGGCGGCCACGACGGCGTTCAATTGATCATCGGAAGTAAAAACAGCCTGGGTATTGGGATTCTTGTCCGCATCCGTATTGCCGCCACCACCGCCGCCGCCGCCGGGAAAACCGCCAAAGCCGCCGCCGCCCCCAAAGGGATTGAAGCGGGTGCGCCCCCCGCCCGCGCCGATGCGGTTGGCGCGGGACACGGTGGAGTCAGCGCTTTGGAAAACTTCCTTCAACTCGCTGGCCACCGATTTCGAATCGCCATATTTCAACATAAACACTGCGACCGAGGCCACGGCGGAACTGTCCAGCGCATGAACAATTTCAGCGAAGTGATGAATTTCGGTTTGACGCGCAGTCATGATAACGGCGTTGCCGGCTTCGTTGGCCGTGACCTTGGCGCCTTGCGGAATCAATTGGTCGAGGTCCTTGATCAATTGCTGCGGATTGAGGGAATGCACGGGCAGAATTTGCGTCACGATGGTGTCGGTGCGCGGAATATTGGTGGGATTGGATTCGTCATACACCGGCGTGTCGGGGCTGTTGGCGGCGTTGTCGGAGCGCTTGATCGTGAGGGTGCGGCCATCGACACGCGCGTAGTAGCCGTTCTTGCTCAGGACGGTGTTGAGCAAGTCGCGCAGTTCGTCCTTGCTGACGGGCGTGGCGCTTTCCAAGGTGATTTTTTGGCGCATGTCTTCGTCCGAGACCACGATGTAACCGGCCTTCTCGCTCAGATAATCCAGGACCATGCCGAGCGGGGCGTCGTGGAAATTGAGCACGAGGCCATTGGTTCCGGTCAGCTCGACCGGGGCGGCGTTGGTGGCGGGAGCGGAGGCGGGCGCATTGGTGTCGGCCGCGGCGTCGGCGCCGCGCGCGAAAGGCGCGGCGAGGCATCCGAGGCATAGCATGATGGTGATTTTGTTCATATTAATTCTCCTCACGTTTGGCGCGCAGGCGTTTGATGATATCGCTTTCGTTGGCGGACGACGACGACGCAGCGGCCGGGGCGTCGGGCGAGGCTGCGGGTTCGGCGGCCGGCGCGGGCAAATCAGAAGTTTTCCAAGGGCCGTTTTCCTCACGGCGCATGCTGGAGCCCATGGCCAGCGTGACGGCGGGGCCGTCGGCGGGCTTGAGTTCGACGGAGCGAAAAGTCACGGCGCCGACTTTAAATCCATTGATGGTTTCACCTGTCTTCAGCGGCTTCTTTCCGGCGCCGGCGCCAGAAAAGAAAGCCACGCCCTCGGGCCCTTCATAGCCGCAAAAGGTGAACGACTCCACGCGCGGCGCGCGCCGGCCCACTGGCCGGGCGCCGGTGCGGGTTGGGTCAAAAATATTTTTTCGCACGAGGATCTGGAAGGCGTTTTTGTCCAGGCTCGCGGGGGCATTGGTGGCTTCCTGCGA
Source organism: Verrucomicrobiia bacterium (assembly GCA_035551475.1). GTDB lineage: Bacteria > Verrucomicrobiota > Verrucomicrobiia > Limisphaerales > Palsa-1400 > DASZMX01. The sequence continues at coordinate 2,856 of DASZMX010000151.1, read as the reverse complement.
AAATGCCGCCAGTGGACTCAACAGCGCGGCGCACACCAGAAATGGGAGAAAGCGTTGGTTCATGGCTGAGGCGCGGGAAGCATGAGGCCGCTCATTTCCAGGACGAGAGCGAGCTGGCGTCCGGTGTCGTCGCGCGCGGTGAGTTCCACGGAATCGAGCTTAAGGGCCGTGGGGTCCTTCTCCAAGTCATAAAGAAAATTGAGGATGCCTTGCATGTCGCCCGAAACATCGGCGCGGCATTCGAGCGTGGAATAATTATCGTCCGTTTCCTTGAGCTGCGGGCGGAAAGAGCCCTGGGCGACGCCGGAATCGCGCACCCAACCGTCGAAGGCATTGAGCAATTTGCTCTCGGCCAGGCTGGCGGTGGACGGCAGCGAATTGGATTGCATGCGGTCCCAACGCTCCAGCACCGCCGGGCCGCGGGCGAGAAGCTGGTTGCCGGAATTGAGGCGGGCGGTGAGATCGGCAATGCGCTGGGAGCGGTCATGCCAGCTGCGCACCAGCGGGTTCAGCACGAGATAATTGCCGACCAAGAGCACCAGGCCCACGCCCACGGCAATGAAAAGCGCTTTTTCGCGGTTCTTAATTTCCATTGGTGATGGCTCCTTCGAGTTGAAAGTTGATGGAAAATTGCAGCGGCTTTTGGCCATGCGGCACCTCAGCGTGCAACGCCTCGATGCCCTCCATGCGGGCCAGTTTCGCGTGCATGGCGAGGAAAGCCTGGTTGTCGCGGGCGGTGCCGGCGCAACTCACGGTCGCGAGATTCCGAATCTCGACCGTCTTCGCGGAGACCGCGCCGTCGTCCGGAAAAGCCTCGGTCAATTTGCGCAAGGTTTGGAGGGCGCGAAATTGGTCGTCATACCACGCGCGATATTTGCGGATTTGATCCTGCGCCTGATTGATGTCATCGACGCGCGCGGAAATGCGGTCCCATTGAGCTTGCAGGCGGTGAATTTTAAATTGCTGGACGCCGAACGCGATGGCGACGCACAGCGCCGCAAAACCCACGACGCCGCCGGCATACGCCAGCTTGCGCGCGGACAAGCGCGTGGCGGCGAATTGCTGCCAGGGATGAATTTTCGGCGGCAGAAACTCGGGATCGGTGCGGCGACCCTGCACGAAAGCGGCGCCGAGCGCCAGCGCCGGAGACACAGCAAATTCGGGCGCCAACGCGCCTTCGACGGGAGCGTTGGCGGCTTTTTGCACGACCTCCAAGGTGAGGCCCATGGCGGGCAGGCGCGGCGTCAAATCGGCGATCAATTGCCGCGCCATTTCCGTCTGGCCAATCACCTTGAGAACTCCGCCCGACTGGCCCACGCCGCCAGGCAATTGGCCGTAGGTGATGCGCAATTCGCGGGCGATGAGATCGGCGGAAAGGCGTTTTTGCGCGCCTTCCATTTCGATGGCGCCGTCGAGCGACCGCAACGCCACAATGCCGCCGCCGGCGGTGACTTGCAGGCCGATGCTGTTGGCGCCGATGACAAGGGTGAAAGTGCGGCGCGTTGGATCTTCTTCGGCGGGCTGCAAGGCGGCGATGCCCAGGCCGAACGTGACCGGCTTGAGTTTCGCGGCCGCCAGGACTGATTCCAAAATAGCGACATTCGTGCGCGACACGCTCAACAACGTGGCGAAACCGGCGCCGGTGGAGGTCTTGAAAATGGAATGGGCGACCAGCAAATCCTCCGAATGAAAACCGCGCTCGGCTTCGAGCTGAAGAAAACTGGCGCGGTCTTCCGCCGCCAAATCCGGCAGAGAAGTTTGCAGGGACAAGACCCAATTGAGCGGCAGACAAAGCGCGCAGCGGCGTTCGCGCACGCCCGCTTGATCCAGGCAATTCCGAATTTCGCGCCCAACCAATTCCGGGTCGCCGGTCAGGGGCGAGAGCGCGAGGTTGGCGGAAAAAGTCTGGCGCACCTGCAAGGCGCCATTGGCGCGCCGCACGACCATGCCCTCCAGACGGTTGCCGTCCAAGGCCAGGGCGAGAACCGAGGAGGCGGCGCGGGATTGGAAAAATGGAATCATTAGTTGTTGAGGGCTAATTCGTCGCGAACCGTTTTGCCCAGGGCCCAGCCGAGATGCGTGAGGTCCTGGCGATAAATGATCTGGGGCACGCCGCTGGACGTGTCAAACACAAAACGCACGCGCCGGTAGCCGCGCCCATTGTGCCCCACCGCGGCCACGTCGGCCGTGTATTGAAAAGTGAATGCTGTCAAGTATTGGCCAATCTCGTTGATGGTCGTCTGGTCGGAGCCGACGGCGTCCTTGACCCAGGTGATGGAGGCGACCACGGGCGGAGTGGATTGGCGATAATTGAGAATTTGCGCGGCGAGATTGGTGCTGTTGAGCACGCAGGACAGGGCGGTGGCGGTGGCGGTGTTGACATTCACCAGGCCGTTGGTCTGGGCGTTCATCAGGAAGGGCTCGGCCTCCTGGAAATCGGACGCCGACATCTGGCTGCGGACATAAAAGTCGAGGACGTTGGTGGGCGGCGTGGTGGCGAAGGCCGACCAGGTAGGCTTGAGCGCCGGGAAATTCGTGGCGAAAAAATTCGAGAGCGTCGTGAGATCGGTCACAGCCACGCGGGAAATGCCGTTGCTGATGACATTGGGCTCATGCGTCCACACGGTGACAAAATCGAGGATGCCGGAATCGAGCCGGCTGTCTTTATTATCGTGGGGCGGCAGGTCATCGCCGTCGTTTTCATTCGGGTCGAGGATGCCATTGAGATTGGCGTCCTCGCCGTAGAGGTAGTCGAGGTTCATGCCATAGATGAGACGCAACTCGTCCACGGTTTCGTAGTTGGTGTGCTTGGCGGTGTAGGCGATGGGCAATGTGGAATAAATATCGGTGGGCAGA
>DASZMX010000150.1:0-18964 GCA_035551475.1 Verrucomicrobiia bacterium | reverse complement strand
CCGAAACGGTATTCAGATAAAGGGCGTTGCTATCGACGTCCGAGACTGAGCCCGCCGCCAGGATGCCGAAACTGAGGTCCACATTCTGGCCGGTGACGTCCAGCAAACCCACATTGCCGACGGCGAGAGTGCCGGGGCTCGAAACTGTGTTCGCGTTGATCTTGATTTGGGATGGAATGGAGCGGGCGCCCGGAGGGAACGGAACAAAGCCGGTGCCGTTGACCACGCTCAGGATTCCGTTGCCCACCACGGTGGGAAAATCTTGCGCGACGATTTTGCCTTTGTTGACGAAGGCGGTGGATGGGCGAATTTTGGCGCCAATCACATCGTCGAACGCGAACCCAGGTTGTCCCACCATCAAGGCGCTGGGGCCGTTGGTGTAATAAAGCGTGTCACGCGTTTGAAAAACCTGGCCGCCGACCGGGCTGATGGCCGACCCGTTGAGATTTGTGAACTGGTTGAGCAACGAGAAACTAACTGTGCCGTAATTGTTAAAATGAACGGCATTGATGTTCGTGGGCGTCAAGAGCAGCCCGCGATTCTCGAATGTCCCTAACGCGCCGGCGCTGGCGAGATTGCACACCGCCAGCCAGAGCAAGGTCGTTTTTACAAAGTGCTTCATAATCGGCTAAAAGTTGCCTAGAAAGGACACGTTCCCGCCCGTCACAATGCTGCCAACCGGATTAAAGGAAGTGGAAATCGTCGACTGTTCGGGATTTCCATTGACGGCCTGCTCCTCAGCCTGAAGCAAACTCGAGCCATTGGGATAAACAATGGGCGCGTTGCCCGACCCGTCAAACGACCCCCATTGAAACAGCGGATAAGCCGCCACATTCAGGTCGGACAGAAAGGCCGGTTGCTGATTGCGATAAATTGGATTCACATTGTTGAATGTAATGATGGTCTGAGGTTGAATCACCGCCGGCTCCGCTCCGGGGCCGTTCACACCACCGCCAATCGGAAGATCCGGACTGGTAAAAAACGAGGTCGTGCGAGTGGTGCCGAAATCGCGCGGCGGCGAAAAACCGGTGTCCACCAAATCGGCCGCCGTGAAGATAATATCGGGCGTGTTGATAAAACGCGTGACGTGGATTGTGCTCACCCGGCCGTTCACGGTGATCGGCATGGTATAATTATAGGTGATGGGTTTTGGCGTCGTGCCGCTGACGGAATCGTACCCGACTTTCACGTAGGTCACTTTTTCCACGCCACCCAGGCGTGTGCTGGCATTCGTGAGGAAAAGGGTTGTTCCGGCCGGGTTGAAGGACGAAGAGCCCAAACTTGTGATGAAGGAATTAGGGTCAAGCGTTTCATTGACGAGCCGGGAAGAACGGTAGAGCCAGCGAATTCCTCCAACATCATCTCGCGTCAATCCAATATAATAACCGCCTACAGTAATGCCTTCTTTCGTGGCCACGGCGGTGAAAGAACCGGGCGGCCGGGCCGTGTCTTCCGGGTATTCCACCGCATCCGCGACCTGCTGGCCGGCGCCGCACAACTCGACAATATCATAGCCGTATTGAACGCCGTTTACATAGGCCGTCGGGTTGTAGGTCACCGGATCATAGTTGCGCAAGACCGTGAAATAATAAAACTGACACGGAATTTGCGTCCCCGCCTGGGCCGTGCGGGCGCGAAGGTCAAACACATGAGTCTCACCTAACAGGCCGGCATGCTCCAACAACAGCGCCAACGTCTCGGATTTAACGTCGAAAAGCGAAAGCGCCTGCGCGGTATAGTTGACCTGCTGGGCGCCGTCGGTCAGATAAGTGCTTAAATTAACGGCGGAAGCGCGCGGCAACGCATTTAACACCGCCATCGCCGCATCGACCGCCTTGACTCCTTGCGTCCCGAAATACTCCGTGAATGTGTCATCGAAGCCGTAGGTCAGCACCGGCACATTGAGCCGCGCTCCCTGGCCAAGAATTTTCGTGGCGCCATTTTCACTTTCTCCGTAGATAAAGGAGCGATCCACGTAATCCAAAGTCGGAGTTTGCCAGGCCTCAGCCGGCCCCCAAACGGTAAAGGCGCCCGCGGATGAGGCGAAACCCAACGCGCACAGAAGAGCAAAGTATTTTTGATTGGCAATACGCATAAAGGTGTCTAGTGCGAGTTATTAAGGACGTAAGCCTGCCCGAATAAATCAAATCCGTTGGCCCCGGTGAAACTTGTCCAGGCGACCACAAACCTGTCGACGCCGTTCCAGACCACGGTGGGATGAATTTGCTGGCTGACGGTCGTGGTGTTGACGCGAAACTCATCGCCCGAGACAGTAATCCCACCGTCCAGGAAGCGCCCAAATACGCCTTCGCGCGAACCGTCCTCCGCCATGCTGGTCCACACGACCAGGCTGCCACTGGGGCCGCTGGCGATTTTCGCGCTGTATTGATCGCCGTGGAGGTAGGTGTTGATACGGAAGCTCGCGCCTTGCGCCCAACCCGCGGCGGAGAAGGCCCGGCCCCAAATGTCATTTCCGTTATCCGGCGTTTGGGAATCGCGCTGATTCCACACCACGGTGAATCCGCCGTCGTTCAACGCGGCCACGGACGGCGTGGAGCAAACATCGTTGCCGTCGTTAATCAGGATTTCATCCGTGACAGGCAGCCCCGTCGGGGAAAAAACCCGCGCGTATACATCCACGCTCGCGGCGGATCGCTCCGATTCAGAAATCCAAACAATGATATAGTTCCCATTGGCCAGCGTGGTGATGGAGGGATTGCGCTGGTTATAAGCCTTGTTCTGATTGACAAGAAACTCGCGCGCCGTGGCCCAATGGGAGTTTGCCAAAAGCTTGCGCGCATAGATGCCGTAACCGCTGCCGTCCTGCCCAAAGCTCTGCCAGACAAGCACGGCGCCGCCATCGGCCAAGCCCGTCACCGCCGGGTTGATCTGGCCATCATGCAAGTAAGTGTTGGCTCGAAGATCAACCGTGAAGAAATTGGTTCCCAAATCGGTGGAACGCTTGTTCGGGCGCGACAAGCGAGTGTAGATATCCGGCGTGCCGGAAATTCTGCTTTCCCACACATAGATGATATTATTATCCGGAAGCAAGGCGACGCAGGGGTTGATCTGGTCGCTAGTCACCGCGCGATTGGCGCGAAACATATGACCTTGCATAACCCCAGCCGAACTCATCATCACCGCTTCCACGCCTTGGCCGCGCGCATCGGCTTTGCTATCCTGCCACGCGAGCACGCCTCCGTCCGCGCGCAATGCCAGGCTCGGAAGAACCTGGTCGCCGGGCAGAGAGCCAACCAAAGAGTATTCGCCGCCCAAGGGACTTACCGTAGCTTGCCCCAATAAATCACCCGCGCCGATGGCTAAGCCAACGGCGATGATGGATTTACGGAAGAATGCGGCTCCAGGCATATGAGAGTGGGATGCTAGCAAGGTGACCTTTCGTTGTCCATGCAAACTTTGCATTTTACGCTTGAAAAATAAGGGTTTAATCAGCATCAGGCAGCTCCAGCATGTTCGACAAACAAGTCTGCGGCCTTCATCCTGGCCTCCTCCAACTCCTGTGACAGCCTCTTAAATCCCCAGACCGAAAATAACTCGCGCAAGCGCTCGCCATCCACCGGACGCACGGCCAAATCCTCCAACGGCACCTCGCAGCCAGCTTCCACATGCAATTGCACGAGACGCTGATTTCTGCGCAACACCTCGGCTGATTTCTCCAGGCTGCCGCGCACCCGCTCCGAGCGAACTTCGCCCAAGCGTGCGTAGAGCGCGTTGACCGAGCCAAATTGATGCAGCAAATCGGCAGCAGTCTTTGGGCCAACGCCCGGCACACCGGGAATGTTGTCCACCGAGTCGCCTATCATGCTTAGCCAGTCCACGATTTGCGTGGGCTCCACGCCCGTCTTGGCGCGAACTTGCTCCACTCCGACGAGCGTTCCCGTCTTGTCGTGCGGATTGAGCAGAGTCACGCGCGGTGAAACCAACTGCATGAAATCCTTGTCCGAGGTGCCGATCACCACGTCCCAGCCGGCAGCGACGGCGCGCTCCGTAATGGCGGCAATGCAATCATCGGCCTCGCAACCATTCTTCATGTAGGAAGCGATATTGGCCCCGCGCAAGTAGTCAACAATGTGATCCAGCTGCGCTTCGAGATCGGACGGCATTTCGGCGCGTTGCGCCTTGTAGCCGGGCAGCAGCGTCATGCGTTCCTGGGCCAGACCTCCGTCCCACACCACAATCACATGCGTGGGCTGGATCTGCGCCTGGATCTTCATCAGCATCCGAATGAAGCCGTAAATGGCGTTGGTCGCCGCGCCGGTCGGCGAGCTCAGGCTGCGAATGGCAAAGAACGCGCGGTACGCATAGCAATGGCCGTCGATGACCAGCAATTTGGGCTGGCCATGGGCGAGGGTCGAGCCCGCCTGGGCCGAACCGCTGCCGGCTTCAACTGATGCGTGCCTGTCCATGGCTCATTGCGCGGCGGGTTGCGGCGGGACCGTGGTGCGCGCATACGGCATGTCGTCGTCCGAATGCAGACGATTTCCCGCCGGATCGATGAGCGTGGGGGTGACAAACACCAGCAGGTTCTGCTTGGTGCTGTCCGAGGACTGGCTTTGGAACAAACGTCCGAACAAAGGCAAGTCGCCCAAGACCGGAACCTTGTCTTTGACCTTGGTGATATTTTCGGCGATCAACCCGCCGAGGACCACCGTCTGGCCGTCCCAGACGTTGCAGGTCGTGACCACTTCGCGCACGCGCAAGTGCGGGAGCGGCAGCGTGGCAGTCAACGGAATGCCAATCGTGCTGCCCGCCGCGCCGACGGCGGTGGGCGTGAATTGGCCGGGGTTATCGTAACCAACGAACTCCGTGTAAACTGGAATCAAAACCATTTGAATGGAATAACCGTCAGCCGAGACGGTGGGCATGACGTCCAGCGTCGGGCCGAAGGCCAGCGAGTTGAGCGTGTAATTGATGGTCGGAACCGCCACGCCGCCGCCCACGCCTGTCAGCGTGCTGCCGCCGGTGGCCGCCGTGGTTTGAATGTTGACGCCCGTAACAATGGCTTGAATGTCCTGCGCGGCCATGTGGGCCTGGCGTCCGCTCAAGGTGGTGACTTTCGGCGCGGACAGCACATCAACGCCCGTGCGTTGCTCGATGGCATTGATCGCCACGCGGAATTGCGGGTCGGTCATGATGCCGGTGATGGTCGCCACGGTCGGGGTCGTGCTTTGGCTGTTGAGCGGGCCATACACCTGGCGCAGGCCGGAGGTGATATTATTATCCGTGCCGCCCGTCGAGCTGCCAACCGGTGCGATCGTGCCGACGCCGCCCGGGCCGGGGAATATGCCGCTGGGATTGGCCGCCGAGCCTGTCGCATTTTGGTAGGAGGGAGCCGTGCCGCCCTGCACCCCAATGGCGCCATTGTTGAACAAGGTATTTCCGAGCAGCCAATTAAAACCGAGAGCGCGGGTGTCCTGTTGCGAGAGGGAAGCGAATTTCGCTTCGATGGTGAGTTGCACGGGGGCTTGATTCAAAGTCTCGATGGCCTCGGCGATGATTTCCAAATCTTCGGAAGCGGCGCGCACCATCAACAAACCATTGCGGTCGTTGAAGAACACGCTTTTGCCGGGTTCACTAAGATTGACGCCCGCCGCGGTGAAATATTGGCGCACCAAATCATTCAACTGCTCGGTGTTGTTCGTGATGGTGACGAAGCGCAGACCGATCTGCGTGCCGCCGCCGGTCAAACCAGCCGAACCGCCACCGCCGCCTTGCTGGCCGGCCTGCTGCGTCGGAGAAATCTGGACTTCAGGAATGGTGACGCCCGTGGTGTTGCCGTTGCCGCCGCCACCGCCGCCGCCGCCGCCACCGCCACCGCCGCCCGTTCCCGCCTGGGTGGTGCCGAAGTTGAGGATTTCGCCGGTGACGTTTTGCAAGCCTTGCACGAACGTGTTGGGATCAACCTTGAAACTGCGGGTGTAAAGCACCGCTTCCTGCGGCGGCTTGGGCGCAAACACGACGGCATAATCTTCCACCGTGTAGGTGATCGGTTGGTCCGCCACTTTGGTGATCGCGTCCAGGACGTCCGCCAGCCGCAGATTGCGCAAAGGCGGGCTGATGCGAATCGTAACCTGGCTCATATCCACCGCGGGAGCGGGAGCCACCGCCGTGACGGTTGCCGCCTGCAACGCGGCCTGGCCGTTGGGTCCGCCGCTGAGATCGGACGGAGCGATCAATGTCCCGGTGCTGATGGCGTGGGAATTGATCATGAAGTTGATGCCTTCGCCGTCCGGATCGCGCTTCAACGCTTCGTTGCTCAGCGCCTTCAACACTTCGGTGAGGGGAAGGTCGTAGGAAACTTCATTGATATGAATGCGATCGAGTTTGCCCAGGATGCCTTGGCGTCCGCTGGAGGTGAAAACCAGGTTGGTTTGCGCGTTCGGGTTGGGCACGGGCAGCGCGTCCTGGCGGGCCGAAGGAATCCAGGCGTTTTCGACGGCCAGAATGCCGGATTTGTTGACAGCCTCGCGCGCGCGGGATTTGGCGGCGAAACGAGCTTCCTTGATCAGGTCAAAATAATAGGCGGCGGTTTTGTTCGAGGGATCCTGCTTCAAAACATTCTTCAGCACGATTTCCGCCTCGTCCCAACGCTCCATTTCATAGAGCAGCTTGGCGTTCTGAATCATGGTGCCGATTTCGATCTTTTGTTTTTCGTAGGCGGGAATCGTTTTGACGAGGTTCGGGCTCGGCACGCGGCCGCGCTGTTCGACAACCATGTGGTCCACTTCGGCCTTGAGCTTTTGCACCTCGGGATTGGCGGGGTCAGCCTTGAGCGCGGTGTTGACCTGGTCTTCCGCCGCCGCCATGTCCCCTGCGGAAAGGGCCTGGCGGGCCAGGCGAATGCGGACGGCCGAGAGGCCGGCGCGGGCCTGCTGTTTCTGCAGCTCAACCGCCGGGTTGCCGATCTGCGCTTCCGGGCTCAGGGCCACGGCTTCCTGATAAAGCTGCGCGGCTTCCACCAGTTGATTTTTCTTCTGCGCTTCGGCCGCCTGGTCAAGCTTCAGGTGCAGCTCCATGGTCTTTTCCTGGCGGCGCACCGCCTCTTCGCCCGCCAATTGGACGGCATCGGGCGGGGTGACCATTTGCGCGGACAAGGAGACCGCGGCACAAAAGACCAAACTAAGCGTGATTTTAGCGGCTGAGGTCATGATAATGTCTCTCTCTCTAGTGACTGATAGTTTATGGCCGTGATTCGGAACCGGAATTGCCAGACCAAGGGATTGTCGTCTGCTTGGTTGTTGTTGACTGTTGCACTGTAACGGCGCCGTTGGTGATGGCAACAATTTTATACTGCTCGCCGTCGAGCGTGAACGTGTCGTTGACTTTTTTCTTTGGCAAATTCAGCGCCTCCGGATCGTACCGCAAATCAGCGACATGCGCATCAGGGCGTTCGAACGGGGCTTTGGGAGTTATCCATACTTTCTCCCCCGTTTCAAGGATTTCCAATTGCAATTGCGACGGATCCTCCGCCGTCCCTTTAATGGCGCGGACGATATACAGGCCGGATTTGGATTTTTCGTTCAGCTTGACGTATTCGACCGCCTTTTTGCCGGACTGGGTCTGGACAAACATATAAAAGCCGCCGCCGCTGGGATGATCGAGGCCGATGCGCTGATAAAGCGTGACGATATTGGTGACAGTCAAGGCGTCCGCGCCGGTCTTGAGAATCTTCAGAAAATCCCCATTGGACTTGCGCTTCCACACCACGGGATTGAACAAATTATGATCGCCGCTCAACACCAGGGGCGGAGGATTGGTCACGCGTTGCATGGCCGCAATCAACGGCGCGACATTCAACGGCGTCATCGGCGGTTCATGGGCGCCGGCGGGCGCGGGCGGGGCGCTGATCTGGGCTTTGACATCTTCCACTTGCTTGGGCAGCAGCACGCCCGCCGCCGCCAGGCACATGAGCGCCAGCCCGAGGATGATTTTCTCGTAGTGCCGCTTCAGGAATTCTAGAACTCGTTGCATCAGCGCTGGGGATTCTTGAGCTTAACCACATCGACCACCATGGTCACAAACAACGGCATCGGCTTGAGAATGGTCACCGGCGCGGTCGGCGCCGCCGGCACAGCCGCCGCCGTCGGGGCTTGCGGCATGACCGGCATCGGCTCGGGCGAATAACGGCCGCCGCGGCGCCCGGGATAAGACGGCCCGGCTTGAAACGGCATCGGCGAATAAGCCGGCGCCATCGGCATGAAGCCGCCGCCGGTCACCCCGCCGCCTGCGGGCATGCCCTTGGAAGGCGCCACCTCGAGATCCTTGATCAAAAAGCAATGGCTCGACGAGGCGAAACCCTTCAGGACATTGGCAATTTCCTCGCTGAAACCGCGGAACGAAATTTTGTAGGGCGCAATGATGGAGACCTGGTTGGAAGTGACGGCGCTGGCCAGAAAATCCGCGCCGCTGGGGTCTTCGCTCGGGGCGGGGCAGCGTTGCAGGCCATCGAGAGAATTGATCTTGGCCGCGTAGAGGATGTCAAGAATAGCTTTGATTTCCTCCAATTGCTCCATCCACGGGCCAAAGCTGGCTTCGGGAAAAGTCAAACGGCTGGTCTCGGCGGAAAAGGAAAACGCATATTCCGGGTCCGCCAATTCCACATTGGCGTTGGTGGCGCCGGCGCGAAACTGGTTGAGCGTAATGGTCAGGAATTTTTTGAATTCGCGCGGCTCGACGGGCGGCGGCGTGGGGAAGTTGACGAACGCCTTGCCAAAATTTGTCGCCATCGTGGCCACGCGCTTGGAATCATCGGTCACGACCTGAATATTCTCCGTGGAAGGATGGGGCTTCTTGTCCTGCAACTGGGACAATTCGCCGACGGCGCCGTTGTATTGGTCCCGGGCGTCGGCATTGGCGCCGATGGCGGTGTAAACAAAATATCCCGCGACGCCAATGAGGATCACCCCCACGGCCATCGTGATGACGAAAATTAAATTACGTTTGATCCAGGCCATGCTCAGAGTTTCAAGGGGCGCTTGAGTTGGGCTGTCATCGAGAAGGTGAACGTGTTGCTGTCGTCCCCGGTGGGACGAATGTCAGGTGATAGGATCGCATTGGTAAAGGAAGGAACATTGGTGACGAATTGCTGCACGGTGAACGCCAGGTCGGCGTCCGCCGTGGGGCTGCGATGCAATCCCATAAAAATCAGGTTGATCGCTTCAATCTGACCCGCCGCCACCGGAGCCGCCGCCACGGGCGCCATCGCCATCGGGCCGCCGCGCGCAAAACGGCTGGCGCGCGCCGGCTCCGCGCCCATCATCGCGCCCCCGCCCTCGCCGCCGCCGGCAAAGGTGACGCCGCCCGGCATCACGGGTGAAAATGTCTGCACCCACACCCCGACATCGGTGTTCGATCCTTTATTATCGGGAGTGTAAAGGTTGGTCTTGGCCGCGCCTTCGGCGCGCATTAAGGCGGTGCGCAGGTCGGACAAAACCGTCATCCAATAAAATCGGTCTTCCGCCACATCCCGCATTTGCTCGATCTGCCGGGCCTGGCTGTCACGCGTGCTGATCGCCGCCGTCAATTTGGCGTCCGCATCCTTTAACTTGGCCAGCGGCTGTGAAATTTCGTCGGTCTTGCCGCGCCACAGGTCGCCGATGCGGGTCTCGACTTTGTAGGCGAAGAAAACGCCGAGGGCGATGGCAAAAACGGAGGCGACAAGGAAAAGCTTTTTCTGGGCGAACTCCTGCCGCTCGATGGAGCTTTTCGGCATCAGGTTCAGCTCAACCGGGCAGTGCGCGAGATCGCGCAGGCCAAGCCCCACGACTTCGCCAAAAGAGTGGGCGAATTTGGAAAGATTCTCCAAGTCAAGCGAAGCGTCCAACTCGATGCTGCGGAACGGATTGAAGTAATCCACCGGCACATTGAGCTTTTCCGCGAAGAATTGCGCGGTGTAAGGAAGAATCGAAGCGCCGCCGGACAGGAACAAACGCTGCGGCGCCGAACCGCCCTGCTGACCGCGGAAGAACTGGATGGTTTGGTTGATCTGGATGTGCAGCTTGGTCATCACCTGCCGCGCGATCTTGGAAATGGCCGCGGCCTGGGGATCCTCGGGATCTTCATACGCGCCGCCCAAACTGACGGAGCCTTTTTCGATCTTGATCGCTTCCGCTTCGGGAAACTTCAGCTTGGCTTCATTGGCGAAATCCTGCGTGATGGAATTGGAGCCAATATTAATGCTGCGGGAAAAAACTTTGCCTTTTTCGAAGAAGAGCAGATTGCTGGTCTTGGCGCCGATGTCCAACAACATCGTGCAACCCTCTTGCTCGCCATAATTATACCGGAAAGCGTTGCACAAGGCCGCCTGGGAAACGTCCACCAATTTCAGTTTCAGCCCCGCGCCCTCCGCCACCCGGAATAATCCTTCGATGATTTCCGTTTTGACGGCGACCAATAAAACTTCCAGCTCGTTGGTGGCGGAAGCGCCGAGAATTTGGTAGTCCCACACCACTTCGTCGAGCGGGAAGGGCACGTTTTGCTGCGCCTCGTAGCGGATGATTTGCGTCACCTTGGAGGTGTCCACGGGCGGCAGCTTGACGAATTTGGAAAAGACATGAAAGCCCGGCGCGCACACATTGATTTGCTTGGAGCTGTACGTCTTTTCCGACAACAGCTCTTGCAAGCCCTTCAAGATTGCGGCCTCGCGGGTTTGCTCCTGCGAGCCTTCGATGCCCAGCGGTTTGACTCCGTATTGTTTCAGGCGCAAGCCGCCGGCTTCGTTTTGTTCAAACTCCGCCAACTTTAAACTTCCGGCCCCAAAATCAACCGCCAAAAATGATTTCGAATTCAGCATTTACTTCTCAGACGCCATGAGGCGAAAACTGGCCCCCGGCCCTTTCAGGTCGTTGAACAGTGTCGCAAAAGTCCGTGCTAGTTACTTTAAATACGTAAACGGGTCAATTGTTTTGATCAATAAACTTGGCCTTAGCTGTATTCATGCCAGCACCACGCCGTGGCGCCATTGTCACAGTGAAAGGGAGACGCCGCGCCTGGCCTCAGGGAATGCCCCATCACGCCAAACTCACGCAAAGCGCGTGAAAGTGGCGCACATTTTGTTCCGTGTCACAAATATGACGCAAGTCATCCTCCGCGCGGATTTGCGTTCCGGATAAAATTCTTAGCGCGTGACTCCGGCTTTCGTCTTTGCCATGCTGTCAAAGAATCTCACCGCATGAAGAAAAGTTTTTCTCCCAAAACGATTGGTCTGGGCTTGTTGTTGTGGACCGCAAGCCTCGCCTCGGTTGACGCCCAGGGCTCCTATCCGAACTTCGCGCCCACCAATCTCCAATTCAACACGTCCGCGGATGTCGGCGGATTTCCCGGCTCCGGCGGCCAATGGTGGAGCCAGGCCGGCGCCGTCGCCTATCAGTGGGTCAATGATGATTCCAAGGGCAACCCGAATTCCGGCAGCCTGCTCGTCGGCGGCGCCTGGAACCCCTCCGAAAACGATTTTTTCTTCGCCATCCCCTTCGACCCCACTTGGACCTACAATTCGACCAATGGATTTATCGACGCCACTCGTTATACGGCCGTCGAATATGACGTAAAATGGGACGCCGCCGATTCCACCGTCACGCTTCTGAGCTTCAACGCCACGGGCGATATCAGCGGTTTTCCTCTCGGACTCATGTACGACAGCAACGGCACCCAGGTGGTCGAAGCCTGCGGCGCGGCCGGCCCGCTGATTCCGACATCCGCCTCTTCAGGTTGGGTCCATCTCAAGTCCACCATCAACCGCGCCACGCCCGGCCTCAACCGCACGACAGGCCTTTGGTTCAAAAAATACAACAGCGGCAAAGGGGTGGGAAACGCCTATTTCTATCTCGATAATGTGGTGTTCGACGGCGGCCCGCTTCCTCCCGCTCCGACTCTCAGCGTGAGCCAACCCGTTCCCGGCCTCCAAATCAATTTCACCGGCGCCAGCGCCAGCCCGCCTAACGATCGTGAAAATATCGTCACCGGCCCATCTGGGACCGGATATTCCTTCGTGAACGCGCCTTCCTCTGTCACCTACACGGTGACGTACGGTTATTTTCCCCCGAGCAGCAACGCCGTTAGCGGCGTGATTACGATTGTTCCAACATCTTCGCCCAGTGGCGCCGCGCCCAACACCCTTGTCACAGGCACGGAAACGGAGCCGGATTTTACCGACGGCGTCGTCCTGCAAATGTCCATGGCGCGCTACACCGGCACGAACAAAGCGTTCGCGGGCGGCAGCCAGGTTGTCCTGCAATACAAAGGCAACAATGCCACCAACTCGGCCGGCACGCTCAACGACGCGCGCAATTCAAACACCACCTGGACCGTCGCCTCCCCCATCGAAGGCGCGTGGGCCTTCACCATCACCGGAAACACGTCCATTGCTGTGGTCGCCCCCAACGGGCTGTCCACCAATCTCACGTTCCCCCTCGGCCTCACTCCATCCCAGGTTTCAGCCCAAATGGCGGGCGGCGCGTATGTATATTTTGGCGGCCGCAACGGCGCTTCAGGCACAGGCCAGCGCATTGTCATAACCCATGCCTCGATCACCGCGCCCGGAGGATCTTTGTCTGACGACTTCACCAGCGAATCGTTTCTTGCGCCCGGCAAATGGAATATCGCCACCGATGACGCCACCCGCACCGACGGAGTTTATTTGCTGGGCGGCGACACGAAGGCGTTCCTTGATTGGACCACCAACGGCGGCGCCGGCTGGCAGATCATGACCAACAACAGCCCCACCCGCGCCGGTTTCGGAATCGACCCTGACCTCACGGCCAAAACCGTGTTGAACGGCGCCCGCTATCACACCGAGATTTCCGCGACGAATCTGCCGGGCAACGGCGCTTCATTTTTCAAGCTTTCATTGACGCCGTAGGTTTCAAATTCAGGGCCTTGGGGCCGCCGGGCTCGCCCCCAAAATAAATTAAAATCGGACGCTTGAGTTTTCATCGATCACCCTTATAGTCGGGGAATGCAAGGAGCGTTTCGTTACAATTCAGGCTGCTTCGTCTTGGCTAACAACAGGATCCGCGCAAGTATTTCGCGCTCCGTTTGAAACTCCATTCCGCCGTCAAGCCTGCGTAACGCTCCACCACATCAGTTGGAAATTAGTAGAAACATCCCTATGAAAAATAGTTTATACCTAAAATGGACTGCCGTTACCGCTCTGTTCGTGGCGGGAGGCATCGCATCCAGTTCCGGCCAAACGACGTATCCCAATTACGCCCCGACCAACTTCCAATTCAACACCTCCGCCAATGTCGGCGGCTATCCCGGCTCCGGCGGGCAATGGTGGGGCCAGGCCGGTGAAGTCGATTACGGCTGGGTGGCCGACGACTCCAAAGGCGATCCCAATTCCGGCTCTCTCCTCGTCGCTGGCGTTTTGAATCCTTCCGAAAACGATTTCTTTATGGCCCTGCCGTTCGACCCGACCTGGGGTTATAATTCCACCAACGGCGTGTTCAATTTGATGCACTACACCAACATCGAATTTGACGTCAAATGGGACGTGGCCGATTCCACCGTTCCATTGTCGGCCTTCAACGCGGCGGGCGACATCAGCGGCTTTCCCATTGGCTTGATGTATGACGGCGGCGGCACGCAAGTCACTGAGGCTTGCGGCTCTGTCGGACCGACGATTCCGAATGCAGCCTCGAACGGCTGGGTCCACATGAATGCTGCCATCAATCAAAACACTCCCGGCATTGACCGGGCGACCGGCCTTTGGTTCAAAAAATATAACAATGGCACAACCACCGGCGTCGCCTATTTCTACATCGACAACGTTGTGTTCGACGGCGCCGTGATTCCCGCCGCGCCGCCGGCCCCGACGCTCACCATTTCGAAAGCGACACCCGGCGTGCAAATCAGCTTCAATGGCGCCGCCGCGAATCCGCAATACGACCGCGAAAACATCGTCACCGGCCCTGCTGGCACGGGCTATAACTTCGTGGATTCCTCCACCCCTGTCACATACTCGGTGACTTATGGCTATTTCGCCCCGAGCAATTATGCCGTCAATGGCGTGATCACTATCGTTCCGACCACTTCCACCAGCGGCTCCGCGCCGGACAGCGTGGTCACCGGTTTGGAAACCGAGCCCAACTGGAATGACGGGACCGTTCTGCAATTGTCCGTTGCGCGTTACACCGGAACCGACCCGGCATCCGCCGGCGACAGCCAGGTGGTTCTGCAATACAAGGGCCAAAACTCCACCAACTCCAATGGCACCCTCTATGACGCCAGCAACAGCAACACCACTTGGACCGTCGCTTCGCCCATTGAAGGCACGTGGTCTTACACCTTCACCGGCAACACGACCATCCATGTGACGGCGCCCAACGGCATGACCACCAACCTGCCCTTCCCCCTCAGTCTGACTTCCGGCCAGGTCTCCTCGCAAATGGCGGGCGGCGCGTATGTTTACTTCGGCGGCCAGAACGGCCCCACCGGCGAAGGCCAGCGCCTCGTCATGACGCAAGCCTCGATCACCGGCTCCGCCACACCGTTGTCCGACACCTTCACCAGTGACAGCGCCATCGACACCAGCAAATTCAACATCGCCACCGACAACGGCACGCGCACCGACGGCGTGTATTTGCTCGGCTCCGACACCAAATACTTCCTTGACTGGACCATCAACGCCGGCGCCGGCTGGCAAGTCCAGACCAACACCACCGTCTTGCCCTCCGGTTTCGGAGCCAGCTCCAATCTAACCGCCCAGGCAACACTGGTCGCTGACCACTATCACACCGAAGTCGCTTCGACGAACCTGCCGTCCAGCGGGAACCTGTTCTTCAGACTCTCGCACGCTCCTTAACCGAGCCCAAGATTCACAGGCGCCGGAGCCCTCTCCGGCGCCTTTTTTTTGCCAACATTTCGCCCTGGCCCCTCCTTCCACCTCCAACCTCCTTCCGCAGATCGATGACCAATTCCATGTTATAGGTATGACATATAATCGGTCAAAGGAGCCGCGTTTCCGAGGCAATAATATTTGGTGGATGAGATGGGGACTCCTTTAGTATGGTGCGTGGATGCTGCGCCCCGAAACTCGATTTTGCGCCTGGCATCGCCGGACGCTCAAAATCGCGCGAGGGTTCCTCGCCGTGCTCGGGTTCTTTTGCCTCGCGGGAACGGGCCAAGCGCAAGCGGGAGTGGCGGCGACTAACAGTCTCACGCACCCGGTTCTTGATAAACTCACCATCGCTTGGATCCGCAGCGCCCAAGCGGCGTTGCCCCCGCCCTATTCCGGCCAAAATCTCACTTGGTCCGAAATCACCAACCTGCTGAGACTCGAGGCCAACGGCGGCGCTGTTGCCGCGCAAGGTTTGTGGGGCTTCGTTTTAGCCACAAAAGGCCGCTCCGCCGACGAATCCACCGAGGGCATGGAGCTGCTGCGCCGATCGGCTGGGCGGGGCTATGTTCCCGCCATGGTCGAATTAGGATTCTTGCTCAAGGCCGGAGAATTTGTCGCGCGCGATTATAAGGAATCCGCCCACTGGTTCAGTCTGGCTGCGGAAAAGGAGGATTCAGACGCCGAATTGCAGCTGGGCGTGTGTTATCACTACGGGCTGGGAACGAACCGCGATTTTGCCGTGGCGGCGCAATGGTATCGACGCGCGGCCTTGCAAACGAATTACGTGGCCATGAAATGTTTCGGTTACGTGCTCATGAAGGGCCTGGGGGTGGACGAAAGCCCAGACGCCGCCCGCTACTGGTTTTTGCGTGCAGCGAAAGAAGGCGGAAACCGGCGGGCCATGTACAACCTCTGCTCGTTGTCCTGGCACAACTCGTCTTCACCCGAATCAATCACCGAAGGATTCCACTGGGCTCAAAAAAGCGCCAACCTGGGCGATCCGCTCGGCTGCGAGGCAGTTTGGCAATGCTATGCCAACGGTTACGGCCTGACCGTGGACCGCCAAAAATCATGGGATTGGCGGGCGACCGCCGCGGCTTTGGGGGCCACCGAATCGCAATACGCCATGGGCGCCGCCTACCGCATGGGTGATGGCGTCCCGGTGGACTGGGACAAGGCCGTGGCATGGTATCGCAAAGCCGCCGCCAAGAATCACCCCATTGCGCTCTACGACCTGGCCGTCCATTACGGGATGGACACAAACAATCCGGCATCGCTGGCCGAAGCGCGCGAATTCATGCGCCGCGCCGCGGATGCCGGATGCTTGGATGCCCAGTTTCAAATGGCGCTCCATTGCTTTCGCGGCGACCAAGGGCCGCGCAAATGCGAAGAGGGAGAGCGACGGCTCGGCGACGCGGCCACCAACGGCTTTCCCGAAGCGGAATTTCTAATGTATCAATTGCAGTATTTTGGCGTCGCGCTCTTTCGGGGCTGCGGTCCTTGTCCCAAGGATGAAACCGAAGGACTGAGATGGCTGCGACAAGCCGCCGACCACGGCCAGCCTCAAGCTCAATCCACCTTGGCCAACGCGCTCTTGCGGGGCTACAAAATGCCCAAAGATCCACTCGCGGCGGAAAAACTGCTCAGGTCGAGCGCCGAACGGGGCTTCGTCGACGCGCAAAATGATTTGGGTTATGCGCTCCTAAGCGGAGACATTCCGATGACAAACGCCATTGACGCCGCCTTCTGGCTTCGACTGGCGGCCAGCCAAACCGCTAATCCTGGGACCTCCGCGCGCATCAAAGTCAACCTGGCGCACGCCGTTATTTCCCTCTCGGTCGATGAATTCCTCGAATTGGATCGACGCGAGCAGGCCTTTCGCCCCGCGCCGCCGCCCGACATCAAGCATTTGGCTAAAAATTGGGAAGAATGCGCCGCCTATCAACAGGAAGATGGCGAATACGGGCGTTAGACCTATTCGAGGCGGCGTTCACTTTCACTAGACGACGGGCCCCCCATCCGCTAGGTTGCGGGATATGTCGAAAGCTAAAGGGGTGAATTCCATCCCTGACGACCCGCAAAACCTGCCCTTTGAAGGCGCGCTCCAACGCTTGGAGCGCATTGTCGAAGCCATGGAATCGGAGGATTTGCCGCTGGAGACGTTGCTGGCGCAATATGAGGAAGGGACCAAACTGGCGCAACTCTGCCAGGCTCGCCTCAGCGAAGCCGAATTGAAAATTCAACAGTTGGAAAGGAACGCCAAAGGCGAACCGGTGTTGAAACCGTCCCCCGTTACCGCACAAATATGAGCCGATATCTCGATATGGTGGATCATCCTTCGCATGTCAAAAAACTGACGCTGGACCAGTTGCACTCTCTGTCCAACGAACTGCGGCACGAACTGATCACCAAGCTGGCCAAAAACGGCGGGCACCTCGGCCCCAATCTGGGCGTGGTGGAATTAACCCTGGCCTTGCACTTTGTGTTTTCCACTCCGGAAGACAAATTCGTCTGGGACGTCAGCCATCAAAGTTATGTGCACAAGCTTTTGACGGGACGCAAAGATCGGTTTCACACCATTCGCACCACCGACGGCCTTAACGGATTTTCGCTGCGCACGGAAAGCGAGCACGATTGTTACGGCGCGGGCCACGCCGGCACCGCCCTCTCGGCCGCGCTGGGCATGTGCGCGGCGCGCGACCAACTCGGCACCAACGAAAACGTGGTCTGCATTTTCGGCGACGCCGCCCTGACCAACGGCATTTCGTTCGAAGGCCTGAATAACATTGCGCACACGACCAAAAAGTTCATCGGCATTCTTAACGACAACGAATGGAGCATCGCCAAAAATGTCGGCGCGATTTCCAATTACCTGAACAAACTGATCACCAACCCGCACTACAACCAATTCCAGAAAGACATGGAACGCTGGTTGCAACGCCTGCCCAAAGGCGCGTTGGCGGTCAAGCTCGGCCACAAGGCGGAGGAAGCGATCAAGGCCGCCGTCAGCTCGGTGGCTCTGCGGCAAAATCCGATCCAACCGGAGGGCGACGGACGCGGCGGCCACGGCAACAGTTTGATTTTCGAGGAAATGGGGCTGCGTTATCTCGGCCCGATTGACGGCCACAATTTGCCGCTGTTGATCAGCGCCCTGGAATTTGCCAAGGCCAGCGATCAGCCAATCGTCCTGCACGTTCTCACCCAAAAGGGCAAAGGCTACGAGGCGGCATTGCAGCAGCCGGAAAAATTTCACGGCCTCGGGCCCTACGACCCCATCACGGGCGCGACGCCCGCCGCCAAAGCCGGAACCCCTCCGGCGTATCAGGATGTGTTTGGCGCGACGATGGTCCGTTTGTGCCAAAAGGATAATTCGATTGTTGGGATCACGGCGGCCATGCCAAGCGGCACCGGCCTGAAGATCCTGGAGAAAGCCATGCCCAAGCGTTACTACGACGTGGGCATTGCCGAAGAGCATGCCGTGTTGTTCGCGGCCGGCATGGCCACGATGGGTTTTCACCCGGTCGTGGCGATTTACTCAACATTCCTCCAGCGCGCGTATGACTGCATCATTCACGATGTGGCGCTCCAAAAACTCCCGGTAATTTTCTGCATGGATCGCGCCGGGCTGTCCGCCAACGACGGACCGACGCATCACGGTTTATTTGACATCGCGTATTTGCGCTGCGTGCCAGACGTCATCGCGATGGCGCCGGCGAACGAGGACGAGTTGGCGGACATGATGTTCACCGCCACGCACGAAAAGCTGCCGGTGTTCATCCGCTACCCGCGCGGCGCCGGCGAAGGCGTGCCCGTGAAAACCCAACCGGCGTTGCTGGAAGTGGGCAAGGCGGTGGTCACGCAAAATTTCACCGGCAAGGGCCGCAAAATCGCCCTTTTTGGCCTGGGCAATATGCACCGCGTCGCCACGCAGGCGGCGGCGGAATTAAACGCCGAAGGTTTTGATTGCGCGGTCATCAATCCGCGGTTCACCAAGCCGCTGGATGCGAGCACGACGGAATTTTTCAGCCGCGCCGCCGAGGTGGTGGTGACGCTGGAAGATCACGTGCTGCCCGGCGGATATGGCGCGAGCGTGCTCGAGCTTTTGAA
>DASZMX010000149.1:0-46783 GCA_035551475.1 Verrucomicrobiia bacterium | reverse complement strand
GCGGCGATGGTCCCCAAGTGATCGCTCGCGAGCAGCGAGCCGTCCCCGAAAGTCGTGGCCCCGGCCGTGAAGGCCGAGAAATCCTGGAAATACTCGCCGGCGCCAGCCTGCCCGGCCAAGGCCAAGAACAAAAGCAAGAGTGCAAAAACGCGTGGAACGACGGAACGACGACTTTTAAGGAGCGCGAAATGTTTCATGAGCAAAGCGCCGCCCTATTTATCACAAGATTGACTTAAGTCAATCTCCTACTGCTACTTGCATTGCCCCCGGTCTGAGCCGAGATGGCCTCCTGACAGGCTGGCGGCAACCGCTGGCGCGCCGCCAAAAGTGAAACCCCACCCCGTAGTCCCGGGCGGATAACACGCACTCGCCGTCACTGCCACAGGCATGGAAGAAAGACGTTCAATCGTTGCACGGCGCATGTTTGGCCATTTGAACCGGGGAGCGGTTGGCGGTTTTGGGCGGTTCAGAAGGTCGTGAGTTCAAATCTCACCGCCCCGACCAGTTTTTCAGTCGGATCGGCAACTTGCGACCACGGATGGGAAACATGCGGCTTTCGTGACACCCAGTTCGACGCCCTGTAAATAATCCCCAGATGTACGAAAGCGATCGCCAAACCAAACAAACGCTAGTGGACCGGACCATGCCGTTAGACTGCGAACCAGGGCGAGCCTGCGAAAGGCATCATTAAGCTGGCTGGAGGAAGGCGGCCCAAAAATGGCGAGGATCGGCCAACAACGCCAGACGTCCGGCAGATGATACGGGTGGTTAGCTCGACTGTCTTTCCCTAAAACGAAAAGTCTGTAGCGCACGCGATCTGGCGCCGCTCCGGTTGCCACAGCATGCCTCTTCCCTCGATTATCTATCTGACACATCAAGCCACCAGCAATTCACCACGGGTTTGATGAATTTATCGCGCCTTGCGCTTGCGCCTGAAGATCCGGTTCGTAAAGGTGAATTCCGGGCGACTGCGAGAATGGGTTCACCTGAAAAAATATAGCCGCATTTTCGGAGTCGCATTCGCTTGCGCGAATCGTGCCTTTGCGGCAATATACGTTACTCCCACAGCACCAGACCAACATCCATTTATGCGCACAAAGATTGTTCAATGGGTTTCATTTGTAGTCTTGGCTCTGCTCGGCCTTCCCGCGTTCGCCCAAGGAACTGCATTTACGTACCAGGGCAGGTTGAACACCGGCGCGACCCCGGCCAACGGTTCGTTTGATTTTGTTTTCGCCTTGTACGATGCGGAAATTCTCGGCAACCGCGTCGGGATTGCGGCGACGAATCTCGCCGTGCCTGTTAACTCAGGTGTTTTTACGGCCACGCTCGATTTTGGCGGCGCGCCTTGGAACGGCCAAGCCTTGTGGCTCGAAATTCTCGTGCGGACCAATGGCGCGGGCGCCTATTCCGTGCTGACTCCTCTGCAGCAGGTTAACCCCACGCCATATGCCATTGCAGCCGGCAATCTCACCGGCACATTGCCGGCCGCAAAGATCAGTGGCACGGTCGGCGATTCATCTCTCCCGTCGTCCCCCAATTTCTCCGGCACGATCACAGCAGCGTCTTTCTCGGGCAGTGGCGCAAATCTCTCCGGCGTCAACGCCGCTTCGCTCGGCGGAGTGGGCGCCGCGAACCTATGGCAGTTGACCGGCAACGCGGTATTGCCCGGAAACTTTTTGGGTTCGACCAATAACACGCCAGTCGAAATACGTGTCAATAATTCTCGCGTGTTGCGGGCTGAGGTTTACGGAACCAACCAGGCGCCGAACATCATCGGCGGGGCTTCGTGGAACCAAGTCTCCAATTCTGTCTATGGCGCGGTCATCGGGGGCGGCGGAGGCGTCGGCTATGGCTATGAATGGTATTATGGCCCATACGGCATTACCAACTACGTGACCAATGTCGTGAACGCGGACTATGGCGTCATCGTCGGGGGTGGCGCCAATACGGTCTCCGCTCCCTACGCTTTCATTGGCGGCGGGAACGGCAACCTTGCCTCGGGCGAACTTTCGGTCGTCTGTGGCGGATGGGACAACATCGCAAGCGGTTCCCAGTCGTTCGTTGGGGGCGGTGGCTCTTACTATCGCCAAAACTTGGCGTCGGGAGGGTATTCAGGCGTTGTCGCAGGCGTGGACAATCAGGCCAACGGAAGCGCCTCGGTTGTCGTTGGAGGCTGGTATAACTCCACCTCGAGCAACGCCTACGGCAGTTTCGTTGGCGCGGGCTACAACAATATGGCCACTAACAGTTATGCGATGGTAGTCGGGGGTGAAGATAATGTGGCCGGCGGCCTTAACTCCTTCGCGGCGGGGAATAACGCTCAAGCGCTTCACAACGGCAGTTTCGTTTGGGCAGACGGCTCATCGCAAATTTTTGCCTCGACCGGAACAAATCAGTTCCTTATCCGCGCCACCAACGGCGTTGGCATTAACACCACAACTCCGAACGCAACGTTGACGGTCAACGGCACTGCCAGCAAACCAGGCGGTGGTTCCTGGAGCACTTATTCCGACGTGCGACTGAAAAAAAACGTCGAATCGCTCTCAGGCGCGCTCGATAAACTTCTGGCGTTGCGCGGCGTCACCTTCGAATACATCGATCCGGCGAAAGTGAACGAACTCGGCGGACAACGCCTGGGCATGATTGCGCAGGAAGTCGAAAAAGTTTTCCCCGATTGGGTCGACGTCGGCCCGGATGGTTACAAGCGTCTGACCTATCGCGGATTCGAAGCTCTCGCCGTTGAAGCTTTGCGCCAATTGCGCGCTGAAAAAGACCAGAAAGTCGATGCGCTTGAAAAGGAACTGCAACAGCAAAAGAATGCCCAGACTGAATTGCAGAACAAAGTGGACGCGTTAATGAAAGCGCTCTCCCACCGGAAGGAGTAAGCGCTTAAAAACCGGAGTGGAAGGTGACGGATAGGAAAAGTTTCTTCGTGGCCAGGGCCGCCAATGCCTATCCACCGGCGCCGGGGCAAATCCAGCCGTCAACGAATTGACACAGTACACGCGTAGTTTACTTCGCCCGGAGCTTTAGGGAGGGCCTGACCCGAATTCGCTTGGTAAATGCCAAAGGAAGGTGAGCGGGCTCGCGCGCTCGTGGTACGTTGCGGCATGGTGAATGATGCAGCCTCGGATGGCGGTTCTTTCGGCGAAACTTGTTCGCCGGAATTGGAAGCGGCGGCCACGGTGCGTTTTCGATTGTTGCAGCGCGGGGATTTTATTCGCCCGGGTTTGTGGCATTGGCGCTGCCGTCGCGAAGATGGTTTCGATAATGTCGCTTACGGTTATGTTCAGGCTGACCATTTGGGCAACGTCATTTCTGCCGAAACCTTTGAAGACGATTGGGCCTGCTCCCGCCGAAAGTAACCATGCCGGAGATTCTTGCCTGGAATCGGGGTCGTATTTAAAAAGGATGCGCGCTTAACACGGCCGCAATGCGGGTCAGGAGCAGGCTGGGAAAACAGCCCAGGACAATGATCGTTCCCGCCAGCAGGACAATGGCCCATTGGCTGGAGCGCGCGGGCGGGGACCAGACCAAATGCTCGAGGGGAGCAGCCGCGTAAACCTGTTTCAAGATCTGCAAATAATAATAAAGCGAAACCGCGCTGGTTGCGACGGCGAGGATCACGAGCCAGAGCAGGCTCAGGCGGGGAGTTGCTTCCGCGGCGGCCGTGAAAACGTAGAATTTGCCGAAAAAGCCGGCCAGCGGCGGAATTCCTGCCAAGGAAAGCATGAACACCAGGAGGCAAAACGCGAGCAACGGGGCGCGGCGGCTAAATCCCGCAAAATCCTTCAACTCCGCGCGTCCGCCACTGGCCTCAATGACCCCCACCACCGCAAACGCGCCAAGGGCGGTCAAGGCGTAGGTGATGACGTAGAATAAAAGCGACGGCAACCCCTGCTGCGGCGCCGCGAGCAACGCCAGCACAGCATAGGCCCCGTGCGCCACGGCGGAGTAGGCCAGCAGTCGCGACACTTTGCGTTGCATCAGCGCGGCGAGATTGCCGAGCGTCATCGAAATCACCGCCAGAACGACCAGGACCGGCATCCAGCCCGGGGCGCTTGCGCCGCCGCGCGCGCCGGGAAACGCCGTCCACAAGATTCTTGCGACAACAAAGAAACTGCCGACCTTGGACGCGGAGGCAATGTACGCGGCAATGGGTGTCGGCGCGCCTTCGTAAACGTCGGGCGCCCAGAAATGGAACGGGGCCGCCGCCAACTTAAAGGCAAAGCCGGCCAGCGTCATCACGAGGGCGATGTAGAAGATTGGCTCCTGATGCCCGGCCGACAGATGCGCATTGATTCCGCTCAATTGAATTTCACCGGTGACGCCGTAGAGCAGGCTGATGCCAAAAAGCGTGAAGGCGGCGGCGACCGAGCCAAAGAGGTAATATTTCAAGGCGGCTTCAGCGGACGCCAGGCGGTTTTTGTGGAATGCGGTGAGCGCATAGAGAGAAATGCTCAACAACTCCAGCGCGAGAAAAATCAGAAGAAAATTATCGGCGCTGACCAAGAGCATCAATCCCACGGTCGCGAAGAGAAGCAACGCGAAATATTCGCCGACGTGCACGGTGAAGCGGGCGGAAAAGGAAATTACCGCGATGAAGGCGGTCAATATCAGCAGGGAAAGTTTGATCCATTGCGTCAACGGCCCGATGGCTAGCATGCCCGCTTGAAGTTGCGCCGGCTGCAGCAACATCCATCCAATGGCGGAAGCGCAGCCGAGGATTGCCATGCCGCCGCACCAGCGCAGGCGCACGCTCATCGATTGCGGACGTAGCGCGGCCAGATCGACCGCCAGTAAACACAACGCAATTCCCGTAATGATAGCTTCGGGAATGAGCGCTTTAAATAGGTCGAAATAAGACATTAGGACAGCGTTCCTTTCCAGATGGGTTGCATGAGCGGTGATTGGAAGGCGGATGCGATCAAGTCCAAGAGCAAACGTGGATACAAGCCGATCAGAATCGTTGTGCTCAACAGCGTTAGTGCGCCGATTTTTTCCGGGAGCGTAATCGCCGCGAGGTGAGTTCCCGGCGCGGGCGATCCCCCCTCGGGGAAAAACGCTTTGGTTTGCGCCCGCCAGAGGAAGGCGACGCCGATGAGGATGCCCACGGCCGCCAGGACGGTTAATCCCGGGAACACCCGCCAGGCGCCGATCAGCGTTTGCATTTCCGCAATGAATCCGCTGAAGCCGGGCAGCCCCATGGAAGCCGACGCCGCGAGCACGAACACGATCGCCGCAAAAGGCATGGCCTTGCCGAGACGGAAGGCCCCCAACTCGTTCAGATCGCGCGTATGCGCGCGGTCGTAGATCATCCGCCCCACCACCGCAAAGAGCAGCCCGGCGATAATTCCGTGGGAAAACATTTGCAGGGTCGCGCCGGTCAATCCGATTTGCGTCAGAGTCATTAATCCCAACAGGACGAAACCCATGTGGCTCACGCTGGAATAGCCGATGACGAATTTGAAATCGCGTTGCGTCAACGCCACAGCCGCGCCATAGACGATGCCCACCACGGCCAGCGCCGCGATGAGATGTTGCCAGCGATGGAGACCGAGGGGGAAAAGCGTCATGGCGACGCGCAACGCCCCGTAAGCGCCCAATTTCATCACAACGCCGGCCAGCAGCATGGAGGCCCCGGTGGGGGCGGCGACGTGGCCGGTGGGAGCCCAGGTGTGAAACGGCCACAGACCGGCCAAAATGGCAAAGCCCACGAACACGAGGAGAAACGCCCAGCTTTGAAATTCCGCCGGAAACGGATACTTCGCCAATTCCACCAAATCAAACGTCTTGGCGCCCGCCACGACGTAAGCCGCAATCAATCCAACCAGCACCATCGCGCTGCCCGCAAAGGAATAGAGCGCCAGCTTCATCGCTCCGTATTCGCGGCGCGTCGAGCCCCAGATGGCGATCAGGAAGTATTTCGGGATGATCGCGATTTCGTAGAAGACAAAAAGCAGGAACAAATCGAAGCTGAGAAACACGCCGTAAACGCCTCCGATCAACGCCATATACAACGCGAAAAATTCCCGGGGACGAGTTTCGATATTCCAGGAAAACAAAATGCCTGTCACCGCCGCGATGCCGGTCAAGAGAACGAGCGTCAGGCTGATCCCGTCGGCGGCGAGGTGGAACCGGATGCCCAGCTCGCCGATCCACGGCGCATTGGTGATGTCGCGCAAGGCGCCCGGCTCAATTTGGCTCCAGCGCCCGACCAGGGCGGCAAGGGCGCAAGCCAATCCGCCGAGGGCGGTGAGCAGCGCGAGCGGCCGCGCGCACCGCGCCTGGCGCGCGGGCAGAAGCATCAGCGCCGCCGCGCCGAAAAACGAAAGATAAATGGTCCCGGCGAGCATCATATTAAAATTGTTGCAGGAGATGCAGGACGGTCGGGTTGGTCACGTCCAACACGGCCTGAGGCAGGATGCCCAAAATGAAAATCAACCCGATCACCGGCGCGACGCACCAGCGTTCGGCGGCCGACAAATCCCGCCAATGACTCCATTTTCCGGGGAGCGGCCCGGCGAAGACGCGCTGCAAAATTGTCAAGAGGAAGATCGCCGTGAAGAGCAACCCCAGAGTCGCAATGGCCGCGGCCCAGGACGCCAGCGGCAGAGCGCCTTTGAAAATCAAAAATTCGCCGACAAATCCGCCCAGGCCGGGCAGCCCGAGCGAGGCGAAAACCGTGATCCCCATAAGCCCGCAAAAAACGGGCGCGACCTGGCGCAAGCCGCCAAAATCGTGCAAGCAACGCAAGCCGCCGGCGCGCTCTTCAATGAGGCCGACGAAATAAAACAGCGCGGCCGCCGTCAAACCGTGGCTGAACATTTGCAGCACGACGCCGTTTAGCGCCGCCGCCTTTTCGTTGGTGAAATCCATTCCCCCCGGCGTCAAACGCGTCGCGGCGATGATGCCCAGCAAGCAATAACCCAGGTGATTGATGGACGAATAAGCGACCATGCGCTTGAGGTCGCGTTGCGCGAAAGCGGCGGCGGCCGGAAACACAATTGTCGCCACCGCAAGCCAAAGCAGCGGGGTTTGCGCGGCGCGCATTTGTTCCGGGAAAATTGGCAGCAGAATCCGCAAAAACCCATAAACGCCCATTTTCGACATTGCCCCTGTCAATAACATGGAGGCGCCCGTCGGGGCCTCGGCATAGGCCGCGGGCAGCCAGGAATGAAACGGCAGCAATGGAACCTTCACCGCGAATCCCAGCAAGGCCGCCAGAAAAATGGCCCCGGCGAGACGCTGATGGGCGCCAAAAATTTCCCCGTGCGCGGCCAGGCCCGCCAGTTGGCCGAAATCAAAGGTGTTCGTGGCGGCGTAGATGGCCAAAAACGCCACCAGGAGCGCGACACTGCCGACCATGGTATAAAGGAAAAATTGAAAGGCCGCGGCGCCGGCTTTCGGGCCGCCCCAAATCTTGATGAGAAAGAAGGCGGGAATCAGGCTCAACTCCCAAAAAAGGAACCAGTGAATGAAGTTCAACGCCGTAAACGTCCCCAACAGGCCGCTCTCCAGAAAAAGCGTCAGCGCGAAATACAGTTTGGGCTGACGTGAGATTTTCCACGAGGCCAGGAGCGAAAACGGCACGAGCAAGGTAGTCAATAACAACATCAACAAGCTGATTCCATCGACGCCCAAATGATATTCGATGCCAATCGACGGCGCCCACGCGGCCTGTTCCACCCATTGCATCCCGCCGCTCGTGCGGTCGAAGCCGCTCCAAATCACGCCGACAATAAGTAAAGCAAGCAGGCTGGTGGCCAGACCGATGGCGCGCGCCAGTTTTTCCTGGGCGGGCTTGGTCAACAGCAGGGCAATCCCTCCCGCCAGCGGCAGCGCGATCAGACCCGTTAAAAGCGGCAATGTGGTCATGACACCTCCCAAATAAGCAGGGCCGCGATGACAGCGACCACGAACCCGAGCACGCGGAAGTAGCGCTGGATTTGGCCGTTTTGCCCGCGCGAAGCCAGGCCTCCGCCCGCGCGAAGCAGGTCTGTGGCGCGATCAAATCCGCCGTTGATCAAAAGGTCGTCGGCGCCCCGGTCCACCAAGGCCAGAAATTGCACGCAGGCCGCCAGCGCATGAGTCACGCCTTGCCACAGGACGCGATCGAGCCAATCGGAAAGTTGGGCGAAGCAGGCGTTTAGACGCAGGACTGTCGCCGCATAGAATTCATCGATGTAAAATTTCCGGATGAGTAAATTGATTTCCGCCGGATCACTGGCGCGGCGCCGGGCGTAAAGCCACGCGCCGCATCCGATCGCGCCGGCGACCAATCCGGTGGAGAGGAACATGAGCGACAACTGGTGATCGAGGGAAAACCGGGCGAGATCGAAGGTGGCGTTCTCGCCCAGCAAATAGGAATCAAACCACGGCCACGCCGGAGTCCCGACGAAACCGGCCAGGACGCTGCACGCCGCGAGCAGCATTAACGGAACCGTCATCACCAATGGACTTTCGTGCGCCTGCCCGGCGGCCTCAGAGCGGGTCGCTCCCAGGAAGACGAGGCTGACCTGGCGTGTCATATAAAACGCGGTCAGAACCGCGCCTATCAGGCCAAGCAGAAACGGCGTTTGGGAAATTGGCCAATGCCGCGCCGCATGCAGAATGGCGTCTTTGCTCCAGAAGCCGGAGAAAAGCAGCGGGACTCCCGAGAGGGACAGCATGCCAATGGCGTAGGCCACGAAAGTCACGGGCATGGTTTTGGATAAGCCGCCCATTTGGCGGATGTCCTGTTCTTCGGCGCAGCCATGGATGACCGAGCCGGCGCCCAAAAAAAGCAGCGCTTTGAAGAAGGCATGGCAGAGCAAATGGAACATGCCCACCGCCACACCGCCCACGCCCAATCCCATCATCATGTAGCCCAATTGCGAAACGGTGGAATACGCGAGGATGCGCTTAATGTCATTTTGCGCGACGGCCAGGCTCGCCCCAAAGACGGCGGTGAGCGCGCCGATCCAGGTGACCACTTGCAGCGCGGCCGAGGGCGTCCCCGGCAGGAGCGTCGCGCTCATCAAGGGATACATTCGCGCCACCAGAAAAACTCCCGCCGCCACCATGGTCGCCGCGTGGATCAAGGCGCTGACGGGCGTCGGCCCCTCCATCGCGTCCGGCAGCCAAACATGCAACGGAACCTGGCCGGATTTCCCGATGGCGCCGCAAAAGATCAGGAGCGAGATGACAGTGGAAACGGCCAGGCCGCCCATCAGCCCTTGAGTCAACAATCGGGTGATGGCCGCCTGCTCCAGGCAGCCGTGCCCGGCGTCATAAAACAGGAGCGTGCCGGCGCGGGCGTAGAGGAGAAGAATTCCCAGCAAAAATCCCAGGTCGCCCAGGCGCGTCGTGATAAACGCCTTTTTCGCCGCGGCGGCGGCCGCCGGTTTACGATACCAGAAACCAATCAGGAGGTAAGAGGCCAGCCCCACCAATTCCCAGCACATGAAAAACAGCAGCAGACTGTTGGCCAGGATCAGGCCCAGCATGGCCGACGCAAACAAGGCCAGGAAACAAAAGAAACGCGTGAAATTCTCGTCGTGCGCCATGTAGCCCACGCTATAGATAAAAACCAACAGGCTGACGAACGTCACCATGACGAGCATGACCGCGCTGAGGGGATCGATGACAAAACCCAATTGGACCGAGCTCGCGCCAAAATCGAACCAGCGAAAATTAAGCGTGGCGCGCGCCGCGTGGCCGGCGTGACTGAGCGTCGCCGTGAATGCCGCCAGCGACAGCAGAAACGAAAACGCCATGGAGCCAATCGCCAGCCCCGCGGCCCAACGCCGGCGGGCGCGCGGCAATAGGGCCGTCACGCCGGCAGCGGCCAGGGGCATGAGCGGCGCCCCCCAAATATATTTGACGATGAAGTCCATTTATCCTCGCAACGAGTTGAATTGCGGCGCTTGCGCGGTGCGCCGATGCCGATAAATCGCAATCACCAGCGCCAGCCCCACGGCGGCTTCCGCGGCCGCGACGGCAATGGAGAAAATGACGAACATGACCCCGGTCAGCGCCTCGGGATGAGGGCCAAAACGCCAGAAGGCGATGAAATTTAAATTCGCGGCGTTGAGCATGATTTCGATTCCGACCAGCGCCAGGATCGCGTTCCGCCGCACCAACGCGCCCGCAAAACCCACCGTGAAAAGCAGGGCGGAAAAAATCAAGTATTGGGCTAAAGGCGCGTTCATGATCGGCTCACCATTTCTGAGGCGCGCGGCGGGCGCTCCTCATGAATCCCGGGATCGCTGGTTTTGGTTTCAGTTTCGCGCAGGGCGATGGTCACGGCGCCGAGCAGCGCAGAGGTCAGGAGAAGGCCGACGGTTTCGAGCGGCACGATATATTCACTCACGAGCGCGCCGCCGATTTGCCGCGCCGAGGCGCCTGCCGCGGGCTTCGCATCGCGCCACAGACTGGGGCTGCGCCCAACGCCCAGCGCGAGGCAAAGGCCGAGCAACGCGGCGACGGCCCATCCGCTCGCCCGGGTGGAGGAGGACGCCTCCGACCCGTGGGTCAGCATCACGGCAAAAAGGATGAGGATGGCAACCGCGCCGACATAGACGAGGATTTGCGCAAAGCCGGCAAATTCCGCGTTCAATTGCAGGTAAAGAGCGGCCAAGCCCGCGAAGGCGCCGATGGCGGCGAGCGCGCAATGCACAATGTTGCGCAGGGCCATCGCGGCCACCGCGGCGCCCAAAGTGGCGCCCGCGACCAGCAAAAATGTCAGTTCATGCGGCATAATGATATTGACGGGCCGGCCGCGCGTCGGGACGCAAACCGCGTCCCAGCCAACAATAAAAAAGGGCAAGAATAGAACCGCCGATCAGCCAGCGGACGCCCATAGAGCCGGGAAATTGCCATGGGCGCGTCCAACTCCAAACGGCGGCCGCCAATAAATTGACGAGCCCGAGCGGGACCAGAAAGCGCCAGGAAAAATTCAACAGTTGATCGAGCCGCAGCCGCGGCAACGTGGCGCGCACCCAGATGAAGAGGAATATCAACGCGGCGAATTTGGCGGCAAACCAAAACCACGAAGGCGTGCCGGCGAGGGCCTTGACGGGAGGCTGCCAGCCGCCGAGGAACAGCGTGACGCCGAGACCCGTGACGGCGAAAAGCCCAAGGTATTCGCCGAGGAAAAAAAGCGCGTATTTAAAGCCGGAATATTCCGTCAAATATCCGGCGATGATTTCGGACTCCCCTTCCGGCAGATCGAACGGCGAGCGATTTGATTCCGCGGCGGCGGCGATCAAAAACAAACCGAACCCAGCCAGGCCCCAGGGCGTGAAAACATGCCACCGCGCCAGCCAGCCAAACGCGTAGCCTGATTGAGCGTCAACAATAGCCACGAGCGAAAGCGAGCCGGCCATCATCAGCGCCGTCACCGTGGAAAGCACGAGCGGAACTTCGTAGCTGATCATCTGGGCGATGCCGCGCATCGCGCCAATGAGCGAGTATTTATTCTGGCTGGACCACCCGGCCATAAAGACCGCCAACTCGGACGCGCCTCCGATGGCGAAGAAAAACAAAATGCCCGCGTCGAAATTCACCGCCACCATATTTCGTCCGAAGGGCAAAACGGCAAACGCGAGCCAAATGGGAACCGTCAACACCAAGGGAGCAAGCGCGTGCAGCGTGCGGTCCGCGGCGTCCGGCACAAGGTCCTCTTTGATCAACATTTTCACGGCATCGGCCATCGGTTGCAGCAATCCGCACGGGCCGACGCGGTTGGGCCCGAGGCGGTTCTGCATGCGGCCGAGGATTTTCCGCTCCATGATCGTTGTCAGGGCGAAGCAACTGCCGAAAGCGGTCATGAGCGCGGCAATGATCAGCGCCGCCAGCATAATGGGTTGAACTGGCGCGGGAGCCGCGCCGCTCAGGCGATGAGCCATTGTCACAAAAATCTGGTCGAAACCATTCATCGCGGCCCCTCGCTGACTGGCGCGGCGGTTTTGGCGGCGGCGGCGGCTTGCGCCTTTTTCGCCTCGGCCTTTTGTTTTTCCGCTTCGCGGCGTTGATCTGTGGCGGCGGCCTCCTCCGGATGAATCTGGCGGAAATGCTCGTTCGGCTTGGCCAATTGCGCCTTATGCAGGAGCAGGCTGGAGAACCGCTCGCTGGCGCTTAACTCAAAGACCTGGTCCATCTGGATCGAATCAAATGGACAGACCTCCGCGCAAATGCCGCAGCCCATGCAAACGGAGATGTCGATATCGAAAACCCGGGGTTGCAACTGCATCTTCCCCAGATAATCCGGCTTCTTGGCCGTATCTTTGACAATGTAAATGCATTGGGCGGGGCACTCCTGCTCGCAAATGGTGCAGGCGGTGCAACGCAAGCCGGTGGCGGGATTATCATCGAAAACCAAAAACGGAATGGTGCGGGCGTTTTCGACCGCCGGCAGCCGCACTTCCGGGTATTGGATCGTGGCGAGCCGGGCGGGATCGCGGTAGCTGCCCGCGAAATTCCGCATCGTCTCCGCCATCCCGCGCAAGATGCCCCAGCCGTTCATTAGCGATCCACCTCCCCGAGCACAATGTCGACGCTGCCCAGAATGACGACGGCATCCGCCACGGTCTGCCCGAGGCACATGTCCTCGAGGATGGTTAAGTTGATTAAGCTCGGCGGGCGAATGCGGCAGCGATACGGAGTTGGTCCGCCGTCGCTGATGAGATAAAAACCCAGTTCGCCCTTGGGCGATTCAATGCGGCCGTACGCTTCGCCGGCTTTGGGACGGAGATTGCGAAGTTTGGCCTTGGGATCGATGATCGGGCCCGCGGGAATGTCGCGCAGCGCCGCGGCGAGGATTTTTAAGGACTCCCGCATCTCGAGGATGCGGATCATATATCTGTCAAACACATCCCCGTGCGCGCCCAGCGGGACATTGAAGGAAAAGCGCGGGTAAATCCCATAGGGATCGGCCTTGCGCAAATCATAATTGACGCCGCTGGCCCGCAGCATGGGGCCGGTGACGCCGGCGCTGACGGCCAGCGGCGCCGCCAGGACTCCCACGCCCTCGGTGCGGGCGCGCATAATTTCGTTGCCCGTCAACAGCGCCTCGAACTCGTCCAGAAACGGGGTGAAGGCGGCGACGGTTTTTTGGGCGCGTTCGATCCAGCCGGACGGCAGATCGCAGCGGCACCCGCCGAAGCGCAGATAATTGTGCATCATGCGCGAGCCGGTGAGCGCCTCGAACAGGTCAAGAATATGTTCACGTTCGCGAAAGGCGTACATCAGCGGCGTGCCCAGCGCGCCCATGTCCTGGAGGAGAAATCCCGCGAGGCAGGAATGATTGATCAGGCGCGTCAATTCACTGACGATGACGCGAATATATTCCGCCCGTTCTGGAACCTGCAGGCCGGTCAGTTTTTCGACGGTCAGCACATACCCCCAGTTGCTCGTCAACGCGCAGATGTAATCCAAGCGGTCGGTGTAAGGAATGAACGCGAGGTAGCTGTTTTGCTCGGCGATTTTTTCGTGGTTGCGATGGAGATAGCCGAACACCGGCTTGAGCTTGACCACGCGTTCGCCATCGAGCGTCACATCCATCCGAAAGACGCCGTGCGTGGAGGGATGATGAGGCCCCATCGCAATCTCGAGGCAAGCATGGTCGCGCGCGGGCGGTTCCGGGGTTTCGACCGCCGCTGGCTCAGGCTGAAAGATGCGGGCCGCGCCTGCGATGTCGGCCACCGAGAGGGGCGCGGCGCAGGCGCCATTGCGGCTCTGAGACAATTGGATCATGACTGCGCCGCCTCCTGCGGATAATGCCGGCGAGCGCGCTCCAGCGTCTGGTCATGCGGCGTGGGTTCGTATTCGTAATCGTCAGGCGCGACGTAGTCCTTGCGCATGGGATGATCTTTAAATCCTTCCCACATCAGAAGGCGGCGCAGGTCGTGGTGGCCCTGGAAGATGACGCCGAAAAGATCAAACACCTCGCGTTCCTGAAACTCGCAACTGCGCCAGACGGGCGTGAGGGACGGCAAGGCAACGTCGTTCTGGCGATCACCGGTGCGCAAACGGACCACCAGCGGCCCGTGGCGGAGGGCCATCGAATACAAGTGATAAACCACTTCCAGGCAGGCGGGGGTTTTTCGTTCGATCGTTTCCTCGGTTTCGCTTACGACGCCGCCGGTTTCTTTTTTGACTTTGATTTTTTCTTTAATGACGCGCTCCGGCCAATCGACTCCCGTGACGTTGGAGGCGTAGTCAAAGGCCAGATCGGGTTCGTCGCGCAAAAACCTCGCGACGGCCCGGGCGTGCGGGCCGTCCAGGAGAATGGAAGGCTGGTTCGCCAGACTGGGGTTGGGGATGATCTCGACCTGCGCGCCGGAAACCGCCGCGGCGATACGAGACTTCAATTCTTCCAGGGCGATCATGAATGCAACTCCTCGCGGACGGACGGCGGCTGCCACAAGGCATGGTTGCAGAGCGGCTCGAGATCGTGCGCGCCATAGCTCGGGCAGGGAAATTCGGACGGTCCATTTTGATCGAGATAACGCGGGCGTCCGGGGCCGGTGAGGGGTTGAGCCGCGATTTTCTTTTGCAGCAACATCAAGCCGTGCAGCAACGCTTCGGGCCGGGGCGGGCAGCCGGGAATGAACACATCCACCGGCAAATAGCGGTCGATCCCCTTGAGCACGTTGTAACCTTCCTTGAAGGGGCCGCCGGAAATGGCGCAAGCGCCCATGGCGATGACGTATTTGGGCTCGGGCATTTGGTTGTAAAGTCGAACGACCTGCGGCGCCATTTTCTTGGTGACGGTGCCGGCGACAATCATCAGGTCGGCCTGGCGCGGCGAGGGCCGGAATACTTCCGCCCCGAAACGGGCGATATCGAAGCGGGCCATGGAGGCGGCGATCATTTCAATCGCGCAACAGGCCAGCCCAAACTGCAAGGGCCACAAGGAATTCTTCCGGCCCCAGTTGTAAAGCTGTTCCACGGTCGTCGTGAACACGCCATGACGTTGCAATTCAATTTCCGGTTCCATAACAATATTTCGTGCGGGAGCCCAAAGCGCCCTTGAGCCAGAGCCAGACCAGCCCTTCCACCAACAAAAGCATAAAGACCGACATCGCCGCACAAGCCCCGAACGACAGCCCTTGGAACGCCGCCGCGACGGGCATGAGGAAAATGGTTTCAACGTCAAAGACGAGAAAGACGATGCCATAGAGATAAATGTCGGATTGGAATTGGATCCACCCGGTTCCCTCCGACGCCAGCCCGCATTCGTAGGTGGCATTTTTAATGGCGCCAGGTTTCCGGGGGGAATAGGCCCGCGCCCAGACCCACGCGATGATGAGCGGCGCAAGGGCAAAGCCCACCGCCGCGAGGGCGAACAGCGCTAAAAATGACCAGGAATCAGAATGCATGATCGAATTTTGTTTCCGAGACGAGGCTGCGTTAGCGCGGGATTTCGCTCACTCCGTTTTTTGCCAAATTCTTGCTAAATCTTGTGAGAAGGAATGCGGAAAATGTGGAGGCGAAACTTTCGCAGGCCTGAGACTTAGCAAAAAATGTGCAATCAATAACAAGCGATGGCTTTCCGGCGGGACGGTTTCCTCTCTAGGGTCAGCGCTGTGATTCAATCCATTTCGAGACTACAAAGATTCGTGGCAGTGACGGTGGGTGTCTGCGGCGCGGTTGGGCAGTGCGCCGCGGCGGACTCCATTGCTGCTTATTCCGCGCCCAAGGACCCTCCCGCCTTGACCCAGGTCGCGGCGCAGGCCCCGGCGCCGGGCGTCCAGAACGGCGCGCCGCCCATAGGATGGACGACGCCCGCGGGTTGGACAGAACTTCCCGCGACTGTCATACGTATTGGCAATTTTCTCGTGCCCGGCGAAGGTGGAAAAAAGGCCGAGGTCGCCATTTCCTCTTTTCCCGGCGCGGTAGGGACGGAGTTCGATAATGTAAACCGTTGGCGGCGCGAGATTGGACTGGAGCCGATCCAACCGGACGGAATTTCGTCCAAAAGCATGACGGTCGCGGGGCTGGAAGGAAAACTTTACGAGTTTGCGGGTGAATCAGAAAACACAGTGGTGGGATCTCTCCCGCGAGAGGGTCGCACCTGGTTCTTTAAACTGCGCGGCGATAAAAATGTGGTGGACGCGGCCAAGCCCGCATTTTTGGAGTTCCTGAAAACCATCCATTTCAATGGGTCCGATGCGCCGATTGACCAGGCGGCGCCGGTCGCCAAGGAGGCCGGTGAACCAGATTGGACCGTGCCGGCAAACTGGGAGCCAACGCCCGCGGGTTCCATGATCTTGAAAAGCTTTTCCGTCACAGGCGAAGGCGGCCAGAAGGCGAAAATCACCGTCAGCACATTCCCGGGCAAAGTGGGCGGCGTGTTGAGCAATGTAAATCGCTGGCGCGCACAATTGGGCTTGGGGCCGATCAGCGCCGCCGAGCTCCCCGGCGTCACCGAGCCGCTGCCCGCCGCGGGCGCGGAGGCGATCCTGGTGTGCATCAATAATACGAACATGCCGGCGGGCCATGCCTCGAGCCTCATCGCGGCGATGGCGCCGCGCGAGGCAAGCACCTGGTTTTACAAGCTGTCGGGCGACAGCCGCGTGGTGGCGCGGGAGAAAGAGGCCTTCGTAAAATTCGTCGCCTCGGTTCGCTACCATGAACCATGATCACGCGCTTTGTTCATTTTTTTGGCTCGTTGCGGCTGACCCTGGTTTGCCTGGGCTTGGCGCTTGTGTTGGTGTTCGCCGGGACGCTCGCGCAAGTTCACCTCGGTCTTTACGTGGTGCAGTCGGAATTCTTTCGCAGTTTCTTCATTTACTGGAAGCCCGCTGGAACCCATTGGCAAATTCCCATCTTTCCCGGCGGCTGGCTGATTGGGACGGCTTTGCTGATGAATCTCCTCGCCGCCCACATCGTTCGGTTCCATTTTTCCCGCCGCAAACTCGGCCTCCTCATCGTCCACGCGGGGCTGCTTCTGTTATTGGGCGGATTTTTTATCAGCGAAATTTTGCAGGTGGAAAGCCAGATGCGGCTGGAAATCGGCGAAACCAAAAGCTACGCCGAGGACAGCCGCCGCAACGAACTTGTCGTGATCGACGTCACTGATCCGGACCGCGATAACGTGGTCGCCGTGCCGGAATCGCGGTTGGAGCAGGGGGGCGAAATTCGGCCTGAAGGCCTGCCGTTCTCGTTGCGGGTAAAACGTTACCTTCCCAATTCGCAACCGGCGGGCCCCATGTCCGGCGCCGGGGAAAAAATCAAGGCCGCCAACGGCGTCGGCCAGCGGATGCTTTTCAGCCCTGCTCCCGTCGTCAGCCGCATGGACGACGAAAATAAGCCGGCGGCATGGATTGAGATTGCCGCGGGCCAGGAAGTGATTGGCAATTGGACCGTCTCGACTTGGCTGACCAAGCGGCCCTGGTGCATCGCGTTGACCGAACAATTTGGCGCGCTCGGAATCGCGGTCAATGCGCCCCAAAGTTTCACCTGGCGAGGCCGCAATTATGTCATCGCGCTCCGACCGACGCGTTATTACAAGCCGTACACCATCACGCTCTTGGAGTTTAAGCACGATGTTTATGCGGGCACGGATGTGCCCAGCAATTTTTCGAGCAAGGTTCATTTGCGCGATCCGGCGCGCGGCGAGGATCGCGATGTGGTGATCCGCATGAACAGCCCGTTGCGCTATGGCGGCGAGACGTATTACCAGGCCAGCTTCGAGCCGGGGGATAGAGTATCCATTTTGCAGGTGGTGCATAATCCGGCCGCGATGGTTCCCTACGTCTCGTGCTCGCTCATCATTGTGGGTTTGATGGCGCAATTTTTCACGCATCTGCTGGCCTTTGTCCGACGACGCGCGCGACCGCCCGCGCCGGCGAGCGCGCGACTCCGTCCGCTCGTGCACGCCGAACTGATGAATGACGCATGAAGAAATGGATTCCATGGTTGGTCGCAGCCGTATTTGCGGGCTGGTTCGCTGCGGGAACCATCACGCCCAAGGCGGGGGAGGGCTTTGACCTGGCAGGTTTTGGGAGGCTGCCGGTTCTTCTAAATGGCCGAGTTCAGCCATTTGATTCGGTGGCGCGCAATGCGTTGCTCAGCATGAGCGGGCGCTCTACGACACGCTCGGCGGAAGGCAAAACGATTTCCGCGACGCAATGGTTGCTGGAAACGATGACCAACCCCACCCTGGCCGATCAGCGCAAGATCTTCCGCGTGCAGCATCCGGATTTGCAAGGATTGCTCGGCGCGGATAAATCCGGGCTGCTTTATTATTCGTGGAAAGACTTAAGCGGCTGCCTCGACACCCTGGAAGAGCAGGCCGCCAAATTGCAGGCGGCCGAAAGCCGGGAAGGCGAGGACGCGGCCAAATTGCGCACGCCGTTTCAAAAAGACTTGCTGCATTTGTATGACAGCGCGGCGCTGTATAACCGGTTGCGGCAGAATTTTGCCCTGGACAGTTCGTATGCGTATGTCATGGCCGTGCCGCCGCTGCCGGGCGCGCCCCGCCAGGCTTGGAGCGCCGTGGCCGCCGCCGCCGCGCGGGGGCCGCACCCCGCCCTGGAATTCTTCAGAGCCATGTCCATCGCTTATCAACAAAATGACCCGGCGAGTTTCAACCGCGCGGTGGCGGGTTATCGCGGTTGGATGCAGGAAAACAACCTGGCGGCGGAATTGAGCAAGGGCGGGCAGGAATTCTTCTTCAACCAGATCGAGCCGTTTTACAAAAGCATGGTGATCTACGTGGCGGCGGTGATTCTGGGCTGCGTTTTCTGGATCAATCTCTCGGAACCGGTGCGGCGGACGGGGTTTGCATTGTTGGTGGTGGCGTTCCTTATTCACACCGTTGGCCTGGGATTTCGGATGTATCTGGAAGGCCGTCCACCCGTGACGAATCTTTATTCGTCGGCGATTTTTATCGGATGGGGTGCGGCGGCGCTCGGGCTGGTTCTGGAGCGAATTTTCAAGGGCGGCATTGGCCTGGTCGCCTCGGGATTGATTGGGTTCAGCACGTTGATCATCGCGCATCACCTGGCCTTGAGCGGTGACACCATGGAAATGTTGCGGGCGGTGCTGGACACAAATCTTTGGCTGGCCACGCACGTGGTCGTCATCACGCTCGGCTACGCCTCGATGTTCGTCGCCGGATTGCTGGCGGCGATTTATATCGTGCGCGGATTTTTTACGCGCGGCCTTTCCACCGAAACGGCGCGCGGGCTGGCGCGAATGGTGTATGGCATCGTTTGTTTTGCGACACTGACAAGTTTCGCCGGCACGATTTTGGGTGGAATTTGGGCGGACCAATCCTGGGGCCGGTTCTGGGGCTGGGATCCGAAGGAAAACGGCGCGCTCCTGATCGTTCTTTGGAATGCCATGATCCTGCACGCGCGCTGGGGCGGGGTGATCAAGGAGCGCGGGCTGATGGCGATGGCGGTCTTTGGAAATATCGTGACCAGTTTTTCGTGGTTTGGCGTGAACATGCTCGGGGTGGGGTTGCATGCGTACGGGTTCATGGATAAGGCGCTTTTCTGGTTGATCGCGTTTGATGTCAGCCAGGCCGTTCTCATCGCCGCCGCCCTAGCCCCGACTCGTTTCTGGGCCAGTTTTAACCGCGCGCCCGCGAGTCCCCAGTCGGCGGGCTAGTATTCTTTTTAGCGACGAACGCGCCAGCGGCGAGGAAATTGCCGGAGCGAATGACGTTACACCAACCGCAGCTCGCGGCCGGCGCGGGTGGGGCGAATCGCCGCGCCCGGCATGGGCGCCGCGCAAAATTCGCGCGTGAGCTTTTCCAGAAAATGCAGCCAGAGCGGATGTTCGTTCAGGCAGGGAACCAGGCGGAAATCCGTGCCGCCTGCCTCCAGGAAAATCTCGCGCCCGCGCATCCCGATTTCTTCCAGCGTTTCCAGGCAATCGGAGACAAACGACGGGCAGATCACCACGAGTTTTTTCCGCCCGCTTTTGGCCAATTGCTCCAAAACGTGGTCCGTATAAGGCGCCAGCCAGGGCTCGCGGCCGAGGCGGGATTGGAAAGCAATCGAATATTTTGCCTGAGGAATCGAGGCGGCGCGGCAAAACGCTTCCGCTGTGCGAAAACATTGCGCGCGGTAACAGGTGGGCAAGGCCGGGGAATCGTTTTCGCAACAGTTTCCCGCGGGCAAAGGATGCCGGCCGGACGGATCAGCTTTCCGCAAGTGCCTCTCCGGGATGCCGTGAAAACTGAAGAGCAAATGATCGTAATCCTCCTGGAGATCTTGCGCGGCGTTGGCGACCATCGCCCGAATATAGTCAGGATGATCGTAATACGGCGCCACGACTTGCAGCGACATTCCCGGCGCGATGTCGGCGATGACCTCTTTGACCCGGACCACGGCGGTTTCGTAGCTCGACATCGCATAGTGGGGAAACAGCGGAATCAGAAGCACTTCGTTGACTCCCGCCTCTCGCAGTTTGCGCACCGCCTCGGGAATGGAAGGGTGGCGGTAGCGCATGGCCAGCTCGACCGTGGCTCCGGTTAGCGTCCGCAGCCGGTCGCGCACTTTTTGGCTCGTCACGACGAGCGGGGAGCCTTCCGGCGTCCAGATTTTTTCGTAGGCTTCGGCGGATTGCGCCGGGCGTTTTGGCAAAATTCCCAGATGCACGATGCACCAGCGCACCGGGTAAAAGGCGTCCAGCACCCGGCCATCCATCAGAAACTCGCCGAGATAAGTCCGCACGTCCTTGACGGCCACGGAATCGGGCGAACCTAAATTTACCAAAAGAACTGCGCGATGATTCATACGCTTGTCGTGATTAAACTGTCGGAGGAATGGTTTAAGTGGAGATAACTTTGGATGCGCTCCGCCGCCTTGCTGCCGGAAACGATGGAGTCGCCCAGCGAAATTCCGTCGCGGGCGTGGCCCGCCACAAAAAGTCCGGGCGCCGTGCGTTCCATCTCATCCATCACGGCGCG
Source organism: Verrucomicrobiia bacterium (assembly GCA_035551475.1). Classification (GTDB taxonomy): domain Bacteria; phylum Verrucomicrobiota; class Verrucomicrobiia; order Limisphaerales; family Palsa-1400; genus DASZMX01. Next base: position 25,869 of record DASZMX010000149.1, on the reverse strand, counting down.
GAATTTGCCGAAGCCAACATTGTACTGGGGAATCGCCTGCCGATAAATCGTGACGTGCTGAAACGTTGGCCGCTCGCACCCGCCCAGGATGGCGCCCAGATCCTTGACCGCCAGCGCCGCCAGTTCTTCCGGCGTTCGACGGGGAAGGCCGGGGCTGCGCGCTCCGCCGAGATAACAGGTTATCGTTACATGGCCGTCGGGCGCGCGTTGCGGAAAGAGCGTCGAGGAAAAGAGCGCCCCGAGAATATCAAACCCTTCTTTCTCGGGAACCAGCATGCCGAATCCATCCAGCGGATGCTTGACATCCTCGCGGCGAAAACCCAGCACAACCGAAGCCACCGGGGGATAATAAATTTCGGCCAGAGAAGCAACTTGCGCCGTGGGCGCGGGCTCGATTTTCAACGACGCCATCTTGTGGCTGGGCAACGCCAGCAGAACCGCGCTGCAGGTTTCGCCGGCGACGCGCCAGCCGTCCCCGGCGCGCTGCATGCCCTGGATGGAAACGGAGGCGCTAATTTCCTCGCGCAACGACTGTTGCAACGCATCGATCAACACCTGCAATCCATCATCGAAAGAAATTTTTTTGGCGTTTTGTTTGGAAACTTCGCCGCGTTGACGGCGCGCCCGCGCTCCGAGGACCTGCCCAAGAATCAAGGAGCGATAACGCTGCTCCAGCGCGTGCAGCTTGGGGAAGGCCTGCCGCACCGAGAGGCGGTTCGGATCGCCCGCATAGACTCCGGCGACCATTGGATTGATGGCATAGTCGAGGAATTCCTGGCCGAGCCGGCGCCGCACAAATTGGGCGATGGACTCCTCCTCGTCCGCCGGCGCCGGGGAAATAAACGGCTCCGCCAGAAGACGCAATTTGGCTGAGAGCGAGAACAGCGGGGTGCGCAGGAATTCGCCCGGCGTGCCCGGCAACGCGACGGGCGCGCGGCCGCGTACCACGTAACGCTTTTCCGCCGTCGGGGCGGAATAAATGCGCCGTCCTTCGAGCCCCAAATCGCGCACCAAATCCCCAATCAGCGGCGATGTTTCCAAAATGCTGTTTGGACCAAACTCCGCCAGATAATCGCCGCGCCGAATCGACTGAATGACGCCCCCGACGCGGCTCGCGTGTTCCCAGAGGCGCACCGGAATTCCCCGCCGCTGGAGGGTGAATGCCGCTGTCAAACCCGTGATCCCGCCGCCAATCACTGCCACGGGTTTCATATGGTTTGGGAGAAACGGCGCTCCTTGGCCGCCGGAAGATAACGGTCAAAGCGCATCGCGACATTCCGCAGGAACAGCCGCCCAGCCTCATTAATCACCAGGCCGTGCTCGTAACGTTGCAGCAAACCGTCCTTTTCCAAATCGCTCAGGGAATCCAACTCCGGCGCGAAGTGCGCCGCAAAGTCGATGTGCAGGCTTTGGGAGAGAGCGGCGTAGTCAAGACTCAGATCGCACATGAGGCGCATGATCGTGTGACGGCGGATTTTATCGTCGGCGCTCAGGACGTATCCTTTGGCGAATGGCTCCAGGTCCTGGTCCAGCGCCGCGTAATAGCTGGGGAGATCCTTGAGGTTTTGCCAATAAACTCCGTCCGCCTGGGAGATGCTGGACATGCCGAAAGCGTAGATATCCGCGCCGCCCTTGGCGCTGTAGCCTTGAAAATTTCTCTGCAACGTTTTCTGCCGTTGCGCGATCGCCAGCTCATCGTTCGGGCGCGCGAAATGATCCATGCCGATGTAAGTGTAGCGGTCGTCGCAGGTGAGTTTCTCGACCGCCAGCTTGAGAATGTTCAGTTTGGTCTCCGCGCTCGGCAGGGCGGCTTCCCGGGTGAGATTCTTTTGCGCCGGTTTGATCCACGGCACATGCGCGTAACTGAAAACCGCCAGCCGATCCGGCTCCAGCGTGATCACCTCGTCCAACGTGCGATCGAATGTTTCCACCGTTTGAAACGGCAGCCCGTAGATCAAATCGACATTGATCGATTGAAACCCCTCGTGGCGCGCCCAACGAATGGCGTTCTCGGTTTGCTCTTTGGGCTGGATGCGATGCACGGCCTCTTGCACGACCGGGTTAAAATCCTGCACGCCGATGGAAACGCGATTGAAGCCCGCCTCCCGCAAGGCCGCCATGTGATCGGGCGTCAGCCGGCGCGGATCGATCTCCACTCCGGCTTCCAGGTCGGGAGCGAAATCAAAATATTTTTTGATGGAAGCGCCGAGCTGACGAATTTCCGCCGGAGAAAGGAAGGTCGGAGTGCCGCCACCCCAATGCAATTGCACCACTTGGCGTTGGTGATTGAGGCGCTCGCTCATCAGCGCCATTTCCTTTTCCAGGTATTGCAGGTAGATCGCGCTTTTTTCCCGCTGCGTCGTGATGACCGTCGTGCAACCGCAATACCAGCAAAGCGATTCGCAAAAGGGCAGGTGGAAGTAAAGGGAAAGGCCCCGGGTGGCATTCTGCGATTGCGCCACCTTGGCGGCGATCTCCGGCCAGGTGAATTGATCGGAAAATTGCGGCGCCGGCGGATACGACGTGTAGCGCGGGCCCGGGACGTTGTATTTTTGCACCAAATCGAGATTGACGGTGAATGGGTTCATACGAAGTTTTGCACGGTGGAGACCAGCGCTTCGAGGTTTTCCATTTGCGCGTGCGGCGGCACGCCATGGCCCAGGTTGAAAATATAGCCGGGACGATATCGCATTGTTTCCAGCAGATGCGCCGTTTGGGTGGCGACGGTGGCGGGAGTTCCGGCCACCAGCAGCTCCGGGGGCAAATTTCCCTGAATCGCGACTTCCGCCGGCAAATGGTCATTCGCCTCGGCGAGGGCGATTTCATGGTCCACGCTGATGGCTTGGGCGCCAGTGGCGACGAGGGAGGGCCAGGCGCGCGTCCCTTTGGAGTAAACCACAAGGGGCGCCTGGCTCTGGAGGGCCTGGACGATCATTCGAATCCATCGCCCGGACGCCGCTTCAAAGTCGTCCGCCGGCAGCAGTCCGCCAAGGCTGTCAAATATTTGGATGGCGTCCACGCCCGCCGTAATTTGCAGTTGGAGAAATTCGATGACCGCCCGCGTTAATTCCGCGCATAGGGAATCGAACAGCGCGCGGTTCTGGCGGAACATTTGCAGGCCCCGGACATGGGCGCGGGAACTGCCGCCTTCGAGCATGAAATTAGCCAGCGTCCAGGGCGAACCGGCGAAGCCCAATAAGGCCGTGGCGCCGCGCAAACCGGATTTAGTCACGCGGATGGCTTCCGCGACATATTGCAGCCGGTCAGAAATTCCCGCGGTGTTAAGCCGGCGGATGTCGTGATGATCCCGCAAAATGAAATCCATCTCGACGCCGCCGGTTTCGCGAAAGCGGAAGCCCTGGCCCATCGCTTCCGGGATGACCAGGATGTCGCTGAAGAGAATGGCCGCGTCAAAATGGAAACGGCGGACCGGCTGGAGCGTCACTTCCGCGGCGAGGGCGGGGGTCTGGACGAGTTGGCGGAACGAGTATTTTTCTTTCAGCGCGCGATATTCCGGCAGGCAGCGGCCCGCCTGGCGCATCAGCCAGAGAGGGGGACGGTCAACCGTCCGGCAATGCAGCGCATCCAACATTCTTTGGCGTGGAGCGCGCACGGATACTTGATTGCAGTCATGGGCCAGGACGGTTCGCATGGCAAAAAACTAGACGAGCGACGTCACGACGGCTTTACCTCCGATGTCAAAGACTGGACTTTTTTTGCTCGGGTCACCGCTGTTTTTGCAAGGCCCTTGGCAAAAGTTGCGGGCTAGTGGGCCAGGCGGTTGGCCATCGCGTAGATGATCAGCCCGAGCAAAATCACGCCCGCGCCGAAGAAAAGGTAGCCGAAGGACCGCGCGATGGCTTTCCAACGCTGCCATTCGTCCCGCACGCGCAAATCATCCAAAAGCCCCGCCGCCAGCAGCCGGTCATACCAGCGGCGGCGTTCGTGGAGCAATTCCGTTTTGGAAATGCGCCCGGAGAAAATCACCGTATCCATGGGGAATTTTTCGAGGCGGAAATGGGTGTTGAAAAAGTGGATCGTGAAAATGAAACCGGCCGCCAGCAGCGCCTCGTCCGAATGAACGACCTGCGCGATATTGATCGCCCAACCCGGCATGAGGCGCGCGAAGAACTGTGGAAACCACATGATCAATCCAGACACGCCAATGGCGAACACGCCCCAGAAGACCGCGAAATAGTCGAATTTCTCCCAATAGGTCCAGCGATCAAACTGCGGCTTGGGTCCTTTGCCGAAAAACCATTTTTGGTGCGCGACGAAATCTTTTGCGTCCTGCCACGTTGGAATCATCGAGTCGGGTCCGAACACCGCCGCTTGCAAGCGGGTTCCTTTGGAGCGCCAGTTGCCGCCCTGGAAACGCTGGCGGGATTGCCACGCTTTGGCCAGCAGACGGCTGAGGTGCAATCCGAAGTAGAGGAACGTCAGCAGGGCCCCGAAATGATGCAGAATCCGGGCGACATCCGCCCCGCCCAAAATGGCAAAGATGACCTTCGCCCAGCTTGTATAGTAGAATTTTAAAGGCATCCCGGTGACGACCAGGAGCAGGAAACTGGTCACGACGAGGAAGTGCAGGAAACGCTCGAACGGCGGAAAACGGGTAAACCAGTCGTCGCCTTGCTGCGCTTCGACCTTCGCTTCGTGAAATGTCTTGGAATCATGCAAGCAGAGGTAGCCCGAGCGGAAAAGCCAGAGCCCGGTGTGCGCGCCAAAAAAGGCGAACACCCCGACTAATAATGAGGTCATTGCCACGAAGGTCCAATGGAGGGCGGGATAATTGCGGCCGTCCATCGGGTTGGCGTGCGGCGCGTATTGGGCGAAGCTGGCGGTCGCCCCGGGATGACACTTCTGGCAGGTCGCGACAATATTGGCCTGGGAAAGATGCGAGGCGGGGTTGGCGCGCGGCTGGACATCGTGATAGCCGTGGCAGTCGTAGCAGGCGGCCACGTCCGGCGCGACGTTTGGCCGGCCGAGGGCCATGGCTTTGCCGTGGTAGGTTTCGTTGTAGCGCTCAAGGCGGTCTTGATGGCAGCGTCCGCAACGTTCGTCGCTCCGCGCTTTGAAATGGTTGCCGCCGGGCGCCTCGATTTGATGCGCCGAATGGCAATCGGTGCAGACGGGGCCGTTGCGTCCGCCCCTGGCCAGCGCCTGTCCATGCACGCTCGCGTTGAATGTTTTCTCGATTCCCAAATGGCAGGAGCCGCAAGTGGCCGCGACATTCGCATGGTTGACAGAGGAAGCGCGGTCCACGCTGCTTTTGATGTTGTGGACGCCGTGGCAATTGTTGCACGACGGCGCGAGGATCAACCCCATCTGCAGCAACGCCCGCCCGTGGATGCTGTCGGCATATTGCGACGCCACGTCCGGATATTTCATCCGGTATTCGGCGTTTATGCCGGGATTGTTGTGGCATTTGGCGCAGGTCAGCGGGAGATTTAATTTGAAGACGGGCGAATCGGCGCTTTTGACCGGCTGCATGTCGTGCGAGCCGTGGCAATCGACGCAGGTGGCCGCGCCGGATGCGCCCATCGCTTTGCTCATGCCGTGAATGCTCTCGGAGTATTCCCTGGCTTGTTCCTGATGGCAGCTCGCGCATTGCGCGGGCGGAAGGCCATTGGGATGCACCATTTCTTTGACGGTCACGTGGCAATCGGTGCAGGCAAGCTTGGCGTGGACCGATTTCTGGAACGCGTTCGTCGGGAAAAGCGCCAGCGGGGCGGACTTCCCGTTCACCGTGCGCGATGTGGTGGGGTCGGTGTGGCAATCCAGGCAATCCTGATTGGAGGGCAGGTCGGCGCGCAACCCGGGCGGGAGCAGCAGCCCGCCCGCCACGATGACGGCGCCCAGGAGCCACGCCCTACATCCCGCCGTTATGGCAGTCAGTGCACTGAAAGGCTGGATCATATTCATCAATCGGGTGCGCGAACTTCAGGCCTTGCGGGCTGAGTTGATTCAGTTGCTCGCCGTTGCCTTGCGCCAGGATCAAATGGCAGGCATTGCAATCGCTGCCTTTGATCGATTTCTGGCCGACGGTCGAGAGATGCTTGCCATCATGGCAGCGGAAGCATCCGGGCCAATCCTTGTGGCCGATGTTGTCGGGATAGCCGCGCCAGTCCGCTTTCATTTCGGGAAAGAAATTGTCCCGATAAATTTGCTGCACGGCGGCAATGGCCGGTTGGATGCGCGGGTCCTCGGGATAGGCCTTGGCCAGCGTGGTGGCGATGGTTTGGAGCGCGTTGGTTTCGTCCGTATAGGTGCGGCAAAGAACTCCCACGGCGTTGGTCTTGATGTAGGCAAGCCCGGTGTCGATCTGGCCGAGGGCCATGGCCAGGTTCACGGCGCTTTCGGGTGATTGGAATTTGTGGGCCGGCCGATTATGGCAATCCATGCAATCCATCGTGCGCTTGGGCAATTGGCTGACGTCGTTGGTGAAATCCGCCACATGATATTCGGTTACATTTCCCTGCAAATCCGTGGAGCGAACCCACGGAATTTTTTGGCGGCCGGCATCCGTCGCGATATATTCAATTTTGCGGCCGACGTTCATGTGCCAGTGGATGCCGCCGACCGGGCCGTGGGTCGGATCGCCGCCGCCGACTTTGAGCAGCAAACGAAGGGAATAGAGGGTGTTGGTCTTGTCCGGGAGATAGTAGGAGATGGTGCGATCGAGATTGCCGACAAACTTTTTGGGCCAATGGCATTGTTCGCACGTTTCCTGGGCCGGACGCAGATTTCTAATCGGCGTGGGGATAGGCGTGGGATACTTATGCGCCATCACGGAGTAAACCTGATAAGTGCCCGAAAGCTTGGAGCGCACATACCATTCCGCGCCTTTGCCGATATGGCATTCCGCGCAGGCCACCCGCGCGTGCGACGATTGGCGGTAGCGGGTAAACTCCGGCTCCATCACCTTGTGGCAAGCCTCGCCGCAAAACTCAACCGACTCGGTGAAGTGGTAGGAGTGATAACTTCCCATGGCCGTGAGCAGAAGAAAGCCGGCGGTGGCTGGGATAAAGAACGCCAGCATGCGACGGTCGTGCCGGCGTGACAGATCAACATCGATATGCAGCGCGAGCGCTGCGGCGCCGGATTTGGCCAATCTGCGCCGCCAACGCCAGGCGCCGAAAAGAAAAATCACCAGGCCGGCCATGAAAAACATCGGCGCGATCAAAAACGTCAGAATCCCCACGTAAGGATTGGACGTGTAGACAACCGTATCGAGGAAGAAAAGTAGTAGGAACGCAAAAATGCTGGAAGCCATCAGCACCAACCCGGAGAGGGAGAGCCAATTGCGAAAGATGGAGCGGGAGGGGTTTGGATTGGTTGTCGGAGGAATATTCATGGGGCGGAGGGAAAGAGAGTTGGAGCAACTAGCTAGGCCATGCTCCAACCCTCTATGTTCGTTTTTTTTGAGGCTTTACATATAGGTGACTCGGCTTCTTATGGACCGTTGGTCATCCTTCCGTCCGGCGGCTTGGGCGTGTTCGTAATGGCGAACGCGTCTCTGGCGCTGACGGCGGGGCGTGCGGCGCTAGGGCTTGAACGAACGCACCTTGGCGACTAATTCTTTGACATCACTATCCGAGAGGCCCTCGGTGGGTTTCATCTTGGTTTTGTCGCCGTCCTTAATGCCTTCCTTGATGGCCTTGGTTGCCTGGTCGTCCGTGAACGAGGCCTGGTATTTGGCGTCGGTCAGATCTTTTACGCCCATTTTGAGGCCGATCTTGGTCGCGCCTTTGCCGTCGGCGCCGTGGCACTTCTGGCAGGATTTCTCCCAATTTGCGCCGGCATCGGCCAAGGCCGCGGTGACGCCCGCGGCGAGCGTCAATATCATCAAGTAAATGGAGGTTCTTTTCATAGGATTTTCATTTTGTTTTACTGTCGCCCTGAGCTTGGCTGGCTTTCGGCCGCCGCGCCCAACGCGATTTGCGTTTCAATTGACAATTTTTGCGGAGAGGTTTCAAAACCGGTAGCGCAACGTGGCGTAGATCAAACTTGCGCTGTAATCCTGCCGTCCGCCGTAGGCGGAGTCCAGATAGCGAAAGTAGCCATACTTCAAGGAGAGCCTAAGCCGTGCGCTCAAGCGGCGGGTCAGGGTGGCGGTGACGGAATGCTCTTCGCCGCCTGCGCCGTAGGGGACGCCAAGCGGCGAGTTATTAACGTAGTCATCGGCCTGGTAATAAAAATAACTGACATCCAGGTCGGTCTTGTTGTCCAGCACCAGGGACGAGGAGAAATTCATGGTCCAGTAGTTATTCTCCGAGTTAAGAATCGCCTGCGTGACATCCGATGCCGGAGTCTTCGTATCATTAAGGACATAGTTGAATCCGCCTTGAAGCGACAATCTTGACCAAGGCGTCCAATTTACGTCCTGGGCGAGAATGTGGCCGCGCATCACGGAGGACTCCACATTGGGCAAGCCCGCCAGCAAATCCGGCTCGGTGTGAATGGTGGACCATTGATATTCGTAGCGGCTGATCAGGCTGACATTGCGCAAGACTCTCCAGTTTAAACGGAGATTTGCATCACAGGTGGCGAAGTCCTGCATGGCCAGATAACCGGGGTAACGGGTGAAACTATTATTGGGCGTGCTATCGGCGGAGCTGTCGTAATGATAGGCGTCGTATTTATAGTAACCGCCCGCGTCGAGCGTCACTTTCCGCGACGGATACCAGCGGGCGCCGACGCTGTATTTTTGCACGAAATTATGGTCGTAAACGCCGCTTTCCACCGGCGAACGGCCAATGCCGGCCACTGGAATCAATCCGCCGTACTCATTCAAATTTCCCTCTGCTTCCGTCAGGTCGCCGCGCGCGGTCAAGACCCAATTGGTGAAACCCCGATAGGCGAAATCCAATCGGCCCCGCACATCAAGGTCGCCGGTGTTGTTGTTGGCGGAGAAGGGGACGGGAGTGTTCGCGCCCAGGGTTTCCAAACCTCCGCTGTCCGCGGCGCCATCATCTTTCTGCAGGCGCACGGAGGGCGTGATCGTGAAAACGGGTGTTGGCCGATACAAGAGATTGAGGTCAACCACGTATTCGTGGAGACGGGAGTTTCCATTCAAACCATAGTAACCAAAGCCGTAGAGGGGATTGGGGACGCGCCCAACATCGAAATCCGAGCCATAGATGCGGCTGCCGGAAACGCCATTTTCCAACAAGGAGTAGGAGAAGCCGGAGGAGACCAGGACATTGCTTCGCACCCACGTTTCCGTGAAGCTATGGACGTCAAACATGTCATAGTTCACGATCTGCCGGTCGGTGATCTTTTGTTGGATCGGTTCTCCGGGGTATTGTAGAACTTTTAAAGCGTCGTCTAGCTTCCCGGTTTCAAAACGGACGCCCAAGCCAAGGTCGGTGGCCTTGATGTTGTCGGTCAAATCCAATTGAAAGCTGTCAGAATGCTCGTTAAATGACTCGAAGGAAGGAGCCAGGCCGTTGACGAGCGCGCCGCCCGCCGGGTGGACATCGCCCCATCGGGTTGAATCCTGGTCGCCTTCGCGGAAGGCGTGGGAGTATTTGAAGATCGCGTTGACGCCGTTTTCGGGCGTTAAACCGGCCTCAAAAGAAAAGTTGCCGCGGTCCAGCCCAAGGCCATTCGGCGCGAGAGGTTCGTAAGGGCCGCTGGGCGAAAAAAATCCCCCGTCGCCGTCCCACCAGATGCGGGATTGGTCGTAGGAAAAACGAAGATAACCCTTATTCTCGCGTTCGATGCCCAGGCGCAGCTTGTAATCGTGCTCGTCGAAAATTCCGCGGCCGTCCAAAGTCAGGGTCGTGTTGGTGTTGACGTTGGTGGTGTAATGGAAGCCTTCAATGCCGCCGAAGGCTCCGCCGGAAAGCTGGTGTTGCTGTTGGAAGCGCGCCCGGCTGCCATCGATGAGAAAGCCGCCGCCGGAAAAATCAATCCAGTTATTGTAGGTGTTGGTTCCACCTTCGAACATCTGCTGGGGCGTTAGGTAATTGGTTTCCGCCGCCAGGGCCCGACCAGTCATGCCTATGCTTAGCCACCCATAACCCAATAGAATTTTAATGGTTTTCATTGGTGCGGTTAAAAGCGCAGGGAAGGACTGACGCGCGAACCGTGGACGGCCTCGTGACAGCCGGCGGTCCAACAGGTTCCTTGTTGGAGGCGCAAGGTATGATCGGAGCCGCCGATGAGAAGCCGCCCGCCGGTCGCTTGCTGAAAATGGCATTTCAAGCAAAGATTGGCGTTGCGTTCGGTCAAAAGCTTGGCGTTGACCGAACCGTGCGGCGCGTGACAGACGGTGCATTGCTCGTGCATCGCCTCATGGGCAAAAACGAAGGGCCCGCGCTGGGCGGTGTGGCATCGCGCACAACTTTCGTTTTCCGAGAGCAACGAGGTTCCGCCGCCAGCATGGATGTCGCCCGTGTGCGGCGAATGGCAATCGGTGCAACCGAGTTTGGCCTCGGTCACCGGATGGTGGGTCGGCAAGGAAAATTGGCCGCGCACATCGGCGTGGCATTGGAAACAAACCGTTTCCGTCGCGCGCGGCGGACGTGTGGCCACCCGCGCGCCAAAACTGCCGGAGGAGGGGCGGCCCGAAGTGAACGTGTAGGGAGGGAGGATTTCGCCGCCCGATTCGGAGTGGGCGCTGCAGGGCCCATGACAGGATTCGCAGCCGGCGTTGAGGGCGTTGGTTCCCTCGGCGATCAGGCGCGAGTGGTCGGCGGTAATGAATCCCTTATAGAGTTTATCGTGGCACTGTTCGCATTCTTTGGATCCGATATAAGTCGCGTTGGCGACCTCGGGCAGCACGACGACGGGGCGGGTAACTGTGGCGCAGGAAATAACCAGGAAAAGGAGAGCCATGACCACGCTCCCAAAGGCCAGCCAGCGCAGGGGACGCCGGCGGGATATCCATTTAGTCATACTTTTCATGGGTCAAACTCCTCCTCAATCCAATCCTCGGCGGTATTCAGCAGCGTGATGGCATAAAGACCGTTATGAACGCCAAAACTGCCATCGCTTAGAACCACGTATAAATTGAAGCGGGCCTTGCGAATGTTCGCGGGAATGAGCTTTTGCTCGGCCGCGGTGGGGCCGGGTCCGCCGGGGGATAACTCGCCGGGCGTGGTGAATTCCCAGGAGCGGGCGCCATATTTGGCATAGAGCGCTGGGGGCGCGGCATAGGTTGCCCAGAAATCCAAGTCGAACTTTAGCCGCTGAATTTGATTGGAAACCGATCCCATGGCAAAGGTCGCCAGGCTTTGGGGAAAGGGGTGGCACTTGAGGCAGACATCATACTTCTCCACCCTAAACGTATGGCCCATGAGGGCGGGTGTTCCAGCGCTGGAAGCGGGCGTGGTCTGCATATGACAGGTCACGCATTGGTTCGTCAGGAGCAGGGCGTGGGAGCCCGGTTGGTACGGCCGCGCTCCGGAACTCAGTTCGCCAATCGTGCCCAGCAGCATGTTATACTGCGGCGAGCGATGCGGCGCGCTGTCGGAGTTAGTCCAGGAGGCTCCGGCATGATTGTGGCATTGCGCGCAAAGATTGACCTTGGGATTGTACTGGCTGAGGAACGCGCCGTTGGTGGAAATGAAGTAGTCATTGGTTGAGGCCAGCGGGTTGCGCAGTTGCGCGGGATTCGCCGTAACCTGATGCGGATGGTGGCAAGTGGCGCAAACAATGCCGATATTCGCGTCGCCCGTGGGGAGAGGTGTTCCCTCAAGCAGGCTGAGCCGCGCCGGGCCCGAATGACACCGTCCGCAAGCATTGATTTTACTGGAGGCGTTGAAATCCTCCACGACCTGGGCGTGATCGCTGCTTTTCCATTCGTCATAGAGCGGATAAGTCGGATCGTTATGGCAGCCGGCGCAGACCGTGGCCGCGACTTCGACGCGCGGGCGGACGGCGGGATCGTCCGGGTTGGCCGCGTGATTGGCGGCGGGGCCGTGGCAGCTCTCGCATTGCACGCCAGTCAGACGCGGCGTTTTGGCGGCGCTGACGAATCCGGTCGGCAATCCGGCGCCTACGGTGTGACAGACCACGCACGAGGCATTGGTTGGGCCGCCCTCGGCGACGAAAGGAGCGGTTTGGAAAGCGGACGCGTGCAGCGTGTGAGCCTCTTGATTAACAGTGGCGGAGTGACATTCCAGGCACGCCGCCGAGCCCGCATAATGGGACGCCGGCCCCGCCACGCGAAAGAACCCATTGGTGGAGCTTCCGGTGACAATAGCGCGCCGGACCAGGTTGGTCGCCTTGCCAAGGGGCGTCCACTTAGGGTTAACCAGCGTGTGGGATTCGAATAACTGGTAGTAGCCGGAAGGTCCGTCCCAAGTCACAGACAGCCCATTATTGGTCGGAGTAGCTCCCGTTAGGATTGGGCGCCCGGGAAACCCACCGGGAACAGGAATGGCGAGGTGTTCGACGCTCTGTGCGCGTCCGATGGCGTGCACCAATACCGCGAGAATTCCAATCAGGAGGAGTTTTGTCCTGGTCATTCGCGAAGGATTGATGGAGGCCAGGAACATAAATTTGCCCGGTTAGGGTGAATTCTTCTTCAATTGCGCCAGAGCGGCGATTTGCGCGTGTGAGCTGAGGGCGATTTGCTTGAGCTTTTCGGTCGCCTCCGACTGGAGCTTCAGCAATTCTTCGGTCGCGGCCTGCTCCGCGCCCGCGGCATGTTGTTCCTGCGCCAGAAGGATGCGGTCCTGGATTTCTTTGACTCGGGCTTCCATCTCAAATTTCACCTGCGCGAAATCGGCGAGGGCCGCGTTGCGTAAGGCTTCGTTCCCCTCCGCCAGCGAAAGGGCGGCGTAATCTGGAAGCTTTTGTTTGACACTTTCCACGGCGGCCAGATCGATGCGAGCCTGAGGGTGGGTGGACGACTCCGCCGCGACGGCCCTAGCGATGGCCCTGGTGACATCCGGCTCCACCGCCTGCTCCCATTCGGGAGAGAGCCGGGCCAGCGACTGCTTTTGCCCCTGGCAAATGACGGCGATGCCAAGGAAACAACCCTGGCCTTGGTCAACGTTAAACGGCTGGATGCCATCGGCGAGGGCGTCATTTCCACTGGCGTCGGAAGTATGGCGCGTGAGTTTGATTTTATCGCCTCCGAGCTGCTCGTACTGAGCGAGCAACTGGTCCACTCTCTCCGCGAACGCCCGGACATCGGTCGAAACGGAGGCGGGATCAAGTGACGAATAGAAACGAATTTCGACGGGGGCCTCCAAATGCTGCAACAGGGCAATGGTAGGTTGCGAAAGGCCGGCTGCCGTGGGCGCATCCCCCGGAAGCGACATGGCTGAATGGCGCGGCAGCAGCCATAGCCCGCCGGCCAGGAGCGCTGCCGAAAAAGCCATCGCGGCCGGCAACAATCGCCAGGGGCGACGGGTTTCGCGAACTAATTTGCTGTTAGGCGCTGGCATGGGTTTCTTTCTTGGGCGGCGGGCGTTTTTGCTGACGCCCGCCGCCCAACGGTTTCAGATCAGGGCGTGTGAAGGACGCGATAGAATTGTTGCACGTTGTTGCGGGTCGGGGTCAGATAGCTAATCGTCTGACCGGTTCCGGCCAAAGGCGCGCCGACGTCCTGCCAGCCGCCACTTAGGGAGGTGACACCTTGAATCTGGTAGGTGGTTCCAGGCTGCGTCGCGAAGGCAACTTCCGCCGCGGTGTAGATCTGGACCATATTGGCGCTGCCGCCGAGGACATTGCCGCTGGCATAGACAACCCCATTGGGGACTGAGGCGCCCGCGACGAGGGGGTTCAAGCCCAAGGCGTATTTGAGCCAGTTAGGTATCCCGTCGCCGCTCGGATTGGCGTTGGGGGCGCCGTTGGGATTGCTAATGGAGCCGAAGTATTGAATGACCCAGGCATCGGGCAAATTGCCGGCGACGGTTACGCCCGTCAGATCGGCGATGGAGGCGCGCAAGAGCGCCGTGGCGTAGGGGGCATTATGGACGCCGAGACTGCCGTCATTGGCGACGAATTGCCAATTGTAGGCGGCATTCAATTGCGCCGTGGTCCAATTCGTCTTGACGGAGAGGGAGGTTTGAACCAGGCCGTCCACCGTGCCCTTGGCGTTGGGCAACAAGGTGGATAGCTTGTCCAACAAATGTTGGACTTCAGTTTGGACGCCTTCAATGACACCGTCGCGATTATAGTCTTCGACGGGGAAGTCGAAGCTGGCCATCGGGCCATGGCATTGAACGCAGACCGTCACCTTGTCAATCCGATTGGTGATCCCGCCGACGACCTGGTTATAGCCCATTTCAAAGGTGTGGCCGCCAGCCTTGAGGAACGCGGGATCGGTGGTGGCGACATTTTGCATATGACAGCCGACGCAGGCGTTTGTCACGGCGAAGCGATGGGCGGAGCTCGGCAGCGATTTGCCATAGGTAATGGCATTGATGCCTTCGATCATGTCGCCTTGCGGACCGTCGTGGGGACCGAAGCTGGAACCGCCCGACCAAGTGGCCAGGCCATGGGCATAGTTGGCGACATTGGTGACCGCGGAGCCGTTCCGGCTGTGATGGCACGCCAGGCAAAGGTTGGCTTCGCCGGCATTGATGACGGCGCCGTTGCCGAAGGTGACGGGGTTCATCACCCGCAGCAGCACGTTGTCATTGGTGGGGCTGGTGAGGCCGTGAGGCTCATGACACGTTTGGCAACCAATGGCGGTGTAGGCGGTGTTCGTCGGCGCAAAAGTCGTGTTGGTGGAGGCGGCATTCTTGACGCGCGTGATGAAACCTTGCGCGGTATGGCACTGGACGCATTGGTCGCGGCCGGGGCCGGAAGGAATGGAGGCGCTAGTGCTTTGACCGCCGGAATGCGCGGAGACCAACCATTCAGTTCCCTTGATGTGATGGGTGGGCGCGTCGTGGCATTGGTTGCAGTCGCCGGAAGTCAGGCTGATATCGATTCGCGGCCAATTGGAGACGTTGGTGTTGCCGAAGGAAAACGCGTGTTCGCTGCCCGGGCCGTGGCAGTTTTCGCATTGAATATTGGCGACGTTTTGGAGATCGGCGGGCATCGCGGCGAAATTGCCGTTCGTAAAGACGGTTGGAAATTTCCAATTGTCCTTCTGCCAGACGCCGAAAAATCCGCCGTTATTGAGCGCGGAGGCATTGGTGTTGAAGCCGACGACGTGGCACTTGATGCAAGATAGGCTATAGGAGCCATTGAGGCCATCGATGCTGCGGCTAAACATCGTGGCGTGAGCGGTGGTCGTCCATGAAGGATAGATGTCCGGCGCAAACGGGCCGCCGCTATGGCATTGCTCGCAAACAGCCGCTCCCATATAGGTCGCAGCAGTCAAAGGCACTGTCACATTAGTCGAACCGCTGGTGGTGCCAATACTGGCGGTGACCGAATACTGCCCGGTGACGTCGGGGCGGAGTAAAATGCGTCCGGCCACCTGGTAGTACAAACGATCCGAAGGCTCATAAATGGGCAAGTTGGCAGGCAACGGGCTGACGGTCAGCGCCGCGGAAGAGCCAAGGGGTTTGGTCAGGGTCCAGGTCACATTGGTGATGGCGGACGGCGCCAGCGCAATATTTAAATCCGCCTCCAAGTAGGCGGGGGTGCCGATAGCAACGGTCAGCAAGCCGCCGGAATTCTCGATGCTGGCGGGCAGATTATAGACAGTGACATCGCCGGGAGTCAGAGGCCGCGCGATGATTCGGGCGTTGAGCGGCGGCGGGGCAGCCTGAGCGGCAAGAGCGGCCAAGATGGCGGCAAGCGCAAGGATCAACATCCAAGCCGGTGTGTTTCTAGGGGAAACCTTCATTTTCATAGGTGCATGTTGTTTGAAGTTAGGGGGGGATTGGGAGGGGGACAGTTTGTGGGCAAATCCAATTGAGATGGGGGACGAGCGGATTTCTCGAGGAGATTCCACGAGAGTCAGCGAGTTTGGCCATTAACTCCGCCGTGTGTTTCTCGATGATGCCGCGACAGCCGGCGACTTCCTGGGCGCGGACCTTCACGTTTTCGCGGATGATTTCTTCGAGATGATCGATGTTGTAGAGAAAGACATTTTCGATTTGCCCGACTTCTGAGGCAATGTCGCGCGGCACGGCGATATCGATCAGGAACAAGGGCCGGCCGGGCCGCGTGCGCATGACGAAGTCAACTTCATCGCGGTCGAGAATGGTTTCCGGGCAGCCGGTGGAGCTGACCACGATGTCGGCCTCGCACATCGCGGTGAGGCCGTCATCCATATAGTTGACGGCGCGGCCGCCGAACTCACGGGCGAGCTGCGCGGCGGTTTCGAGCGTGCGGTTGGCGACAATGACGGAGCGTATGCCCTTTTTGGCGATATGCCGGACGCAGGCTTCCCCCATTTTGCCGGCGCCAATAATCATGATGGTTTTTTCCCGAAAATCGGCGCCAAGGATTTTTTCGGCCAATTGCACGGCGACACTTCCGACCGAGGTGGCGCCGCGCCCGATCTGCGTCTGGGTGCGGACGGCTTTGACGACTTGGAAGGCGCGTTGAAAAGCACAGTTGAGGACGCGTCCGGTCAACTGCGCGGCGTGCGACGCATCGTAAGCGGATTTTATTTGGCCGGTAATTTCCGTCTCGCCGAGGACCATGGAGTCGAGGCCGCTGGCCACCGCGAAGAGATGCCGGGCGGCATCGGCGTCCGTGTGGAAATAAAGATAAGGCGAGAGATCGGTCGCGGCGCGCGAAAGCAGGCCGAGGACGTGCGCCGGATTTATAGCTTGATCAGCCGCGCCGTAAACTTCCACGCGGTTGCAAGTGGAGACGAGGACGATTTCGGCCAGGCCGGCGTCTTGTTTTAACCGGGCGGCCGCAGCCACGAGACGTGACGGAATGACCGCCAGTTGTTCCCGCAACCCGACGGGCGCGGTCTTGAAACTTATTCCCGCTACAAACATCATGGGGCCTCCGCTGTCGTTGGTCCACTGGGACGCACGTTGGTTTTCATCCGGCCTGAGCATCGCGCCTGGCAGGCGATTTCAACTACACCCCCTTTGTTAAGGGCTTGCCATTTATTGCGAAATCAGCGGGGTCGGAGAGATGGACAAAAAGTGGCTCAGGAATGGCAAAGGGCGGGGAGTGGGGAGGGCAAAGCCTTTGTAAGTTGCTGGCGAATTGATCTAGCCATGAACCTATTTGCCCCAGCCTGGCCCCAGAGCGACGAGCCACCCGCCCGTTGTTGTGGCCAGGAGGGCAGTCCGCGCGCCGCATTCCGGCGGAGCTTTATACGCGTAATTACCCCAAGAGAATATGAACCAATCTGCCACTTCGCCTGAGATTGCTGCCGCCCCCTATGTCACCCTTGACGGCAACGAAGCCGTTGCCAGCGTCGCCTATCGCCTCGTCGAAACCGTGGCGATTTATCCCATCACGCCCTCCTCGCCCATGGCCGAATGGTGCGACCAATGGTCCACCGCGGGACGGCAGAATTTATATGGGACAGTGCCAAAGGTCGTCGAAATGCAATCGGAAGCCGGCGCGGCGGGCGCGTTGCACGGGATGCTGCAAGTGGGCTCCCTGAGCACGACCTTCACCGCTTCGCAGGGCCTGCTTCTCATGATCCCGAACATGTACAAAATCGCGGGCGAGCTGCTGCCTTTCTGCATGCATGTGACGGCGAGAACGCTGGCCACGCACGCGCTTTCCATTTTTGGCGATCATTCGGATGTGATGGCATGCCGGCAGACCGGCTTCGCGATGCTTTCTTCCGGCTCCGTGCAGGAAGCGCAGGATTTGGCGTGCGTGGCGCACGCGGCCACGCTCGAATCGCGGATTCCGTTTCTCCATTTTTTTGATGGTTTCCGCACGTCGCACGAAGTGGGGAAAATCCACGCCTTGAGCGACGCACAATTGCGCGAGATGATGAGCGGAGACGAGCAATCCATCGCGGCGTTCCGCCATCACGGCCTCTCGCCCGACCGTCCGTGCGTGCGGGGCACGGCCCAAAACCCGGATGTGTTTTTTCAAGCGCGGGAAGCGTGCAATTCCTTTTACGACCGCGCCCCGGCTCTGGTGCAGGCGGCCATGGACCGCTTCGCCGGAATCACCGGGCGATCCTACCATTTGTTTGACTACTCGGGAGACCCGCAAGCTGAGCGCGTGGTGGTCATCATGGGTTCCGGCGGCGAAACGGCGCAACAGGCGTCCCAATGGCTGAATGAGCGCGGCGAAAAAACCGGGGTTTTGCGGGTGCGGCTGTATCGGCCGTTCGCGGTCGAGGCGTTCATTGCGGCGCTTCCTCCCACGGTGCGCCGGATTGCGGCGCTCGACCGCACCAAGGAACCGGGCGCGGTGGGCGAGCCGCTTTATGTCGATGTGGTGGCGGCGCTGCGCGAAGCGTGCGACCGGGGCCTGGCCTCCTTTGATGCCGAGCCGCTGGTGGTGGGCGGACGTTACGGCCTTTCCTCCAAGGAATTCACCCCGGCGATGGTCAAGTCAATTTTCGACGAGCTGAAGGCGCCCGCGCCGAAAAACCATTTTACGATCGGGATCGTGGATGACGTCACCCACACTTCTCTCGCGTTTGACCCCGAGTTTGACATTGAGCCGAAGGAAGTGGTGCGCGCGGTGTTTTTTGGATTGGGGGCGGACGGCACGGTGGGCGCGAACAAAAACACGATCAAGATTATCGGAGAGGAAACCGCTCTGCACGCGCAAGGGTATTTTGTCTATGATTCCAAAAAGTCGGGCGCGGTCACGATTTCACATTTGCGCTTTGGACCGAAACCCATCCAGGCTCCGTTTTTAATCAAGCGGGCCAATTTTATCGGGTGCCATCAGTGGTCGTTTTTAGATCGTTACGACGTGCTCGGTTATGCCGCCGAAGGGGCGACGCTCCTGCTCAATTCGCCTTTCGGGCCGCAAGAGACGTGGCAGCGCTTGTCCGTGGAAACCCAGCGCGAGATCCTGGACAAAAAGCTCAAATGTTATGTGATCGACGCCTACACGGTCGCCAAAGCCACCGGGATGGGCGGCCGCATCAACACCATCATGCAAACGTGCTTCTTCGCCATTTCCAATGTGATGCCGCGCGAAGAAGCGATTGCCCAGATCAAGAAGGCGATTCGCAAAACCTATGCCCGCAAAGGGGAGGCGGTGGTGGAGCGCAATTGCCGCGCGGTGGATCAGACGCTGGCGGCGCTGCATGCGGCCGAGATTCCGAACACTGTCTCGGGCGACATTCATCGCACCGCCACCGTTTCAGCGGCGGCGCCGGAATTTGTGCAACGCGTTTCCGCGGTGATGATGGCGAACAAAGGCGACCTGCTGCCGGTGAGCGCGTTTCCGGCGGATGGCACCTGGCCCACCGGCACGACGCGCTGGGAAAAACGCGCCATCGCGCTGGAAATCCCGGCGTGGGATCCCGCCATTTGCATTCAATGCAACAAATGCGTTTTGGTCTGTCCGCACGCGGCCATCCGCGCGAAGTTTTATCCCGCCAGCCAATTGGCCGAAACGCCGCCGACTTTTAAATCGACCGCCTTTCGCTCGCAGGAATGGAAGGACTCCCAGTATTCCCTGCAGGTGGCGCCGGAGGATTGCACGGGATGCACGCTCTGCGTTGCCGTGTGCCCGGTGAAATCGAAAACGGACCCGAAACAAAAAGCGATCAACATGCAGCCAATGCCGCCGTTGCGCGCGCAGGAGCGAGTCAACTATGATTTCTTCTTAAAATTGCCTTCGCCCGATCGCGCGAGCCTGCCGCTCGACGTCAAAGGCACCCAGTTTCGCGAAACGCTTTTCGAGTATTCCAGCGCCTGTTCCGGCTGCGGTGAAACGCCCTATGTCAAACTCCTGACGCAAATGGTGGGAGACCGCTTGATTGTGGCCAACGCCACCGGCTGTTCGTCCATTTATGGAGGCAACCTGCCGACGACGCCCTACGCGGTCAACGCCGAGCATCGCGGGCCGGCCTGGTCCAACTCACTTTTCGAGGACAACGCGGAATACGGCTTCGGCCAACGCGTCGCGCTGGATAAACAAACGGAAATCGCGCGGGAATTAACCCGCCAGCTGGCGCCGCGAATCGGCGGGGAATTGGCGGAGGGATTGCTCAACAGCGCGCAAAACAACGAACGAGAAATTGGCCAGCAACGCGAGCGAGTGTCCGAACTGCGGCGGCGCCTGCAACAATACGCCCTGCCCGCCGCCTCCAGCCTTCATGTGCTGGCGGACGCGCTGGTCAAGAAATCAGTCTGGATCGTCGGCGGGGACGGCTGGGCCTACGACATTGGCTTCGGCGGATTGGATCATGTGCTGGCGCTGAACGCCAAGGTGAACATCCTTGTGCTTGACACTGAGGCCTACTCCAACACCGGCGGGCAGCAGTCCAAAGCCACGCCCATGGGGGCGGTGGCGCGGTTCGCCGTGTCGGGCAAGCGCGTGGCAAAGAAAGACCTGGCGCAGATCGCCATGACGTACGGGACCGCCTATGTGGCGCAAATCGCGCTGGGGGCCAAGGATTCGCAAACGGTCAAGGCCTTTGAGGAGGCGGAAGCGCACCCGGGCGCTTCGCTGATCATCGCCTACAGTCCGTGTATCGAGCATGGCTATACGCTGGGGCTGGGCTTGGAACAGCAGAAACTGGCGGTGGAGAGCGGGTTTTGGCCGCTGTTCCGGTTTGATCCCCGCCGGGTGGCCGAGGGCCTGCCGGGATTAAAGCTGGATTCCGGCGCGCCCAAAATTCCGCTGGAAAAATTCTGCGCCACCGAACGGCGCTTTCAAACGCTCGCGCAGCAGGACCCGGCGGTTTATAAAGCAATGCTTGACTCTGCGCAGGAGGATGTCTTGAGAAAATTCGCGCATCTGCAAAGAATGTCAACCGCGCCGGCCCCGTCCCTGACGCTCCCGCCCGCCAGCCATTCCTGAATAATCATCAGGCGCCGACGCCTCGCAGGAACAATACTTGTCGCGAGAATCCGCGAAGCGGGAGAGCTCTTCGCGGCGTGCCGCGTGCGGCGCTTGCGGCGTGAAATTTCCCGGGTTATAATACGGCGGTTGTCGGCTTAAAACCAAAATCAAGGATCTATGGTTATTCGTTTTTCCCGGGCTGTCCTTTGTGGGGGAGCGCTGTGCGCCATGATTTCGCTGGCGCGCGCGGAATCTTATTATGTGAAGGACCTCGGCACGCTGGGCGGGAGCTCCAGTCAGGCTTACGCGTTGAACAGTTCCGGGCAGGTCGTGGGATATTCGGATATTTCGAACAACATGTATTCCCACGCCGTCCTCTTCAGCGGCAGCGGCTCCAATAATATCGATCTCGACAGCCAGGGGCCAATTTCCTATGTGGGAGAGGCGCGGGGGATCAATGATTCCGGCCAAATCGTGGGCTGGGCTTACTCGACCAATGGGCATTATAAAGCCACAATTTTCACCCCTTCAGGGAAGATCGATCTCGGCGACCTGTGCGATTCCGGGGAGACGGCGAGCGCGATCGAGGCCATAAATAATTCCGGGACGATGATCGGAGATGCGGACGATTGCTTCTACGAAGATCTGCCTTGTCGTTACGGCGGCGCGGGAAATGGGAACACCGCTTTGGGCGGCATTGGCGGCGGCATCACGGGCATTGCGTATGACATTAACGCTTCCGGCCAAAGCGTCGGGTATGGCACGCGCAGTGATGCCGCGCAGCATGCCACGCTTTTCGGCGCGTCGGGCAATGTGGATCTGGGAGCATTGGGTGGATTTAACAGCCATGCCTACGGCATCAATAACGCGGGCCAGATTGTCGGCGATTCCGCCCTCACGGGAAATTCGGCCTTTCATGCCGTGCTTTTTAGCGGCACAGGAGTCAATAATATTGACCTTGGCACGCTGGGCGGCGCGACCAGCCACGCGGACGCCATCAATAATCTGGGAGAGATTGTCGGCAATTCCTACCCTTCGAACAATAACAACAGCGTCTATCACGCGTTCGTCTATCACAATGGGGTGATGCGCGATCTCAACGATTTGGTCCTTCCCGGCTCGGGCTTCACCAATCTGCGCTTGATCCAGGAAGGCAGCCGCGTGCCGGGGCGCGCCATTAATGACTCCGGCCAGATTGCCGCCGTGGGCGAGGTCAACGGGCGCACCCACGCCGTGCTGTTGACTCCCGTTTTGCGCAAAATCGGCGTGGCGATCAACGGCCCGGACGTCATCGTGACGTTTGACGCGGTCGCGGGAAAGACGTATCGCCTGCAGCAGACTTCCGATTTGGCCCATCCCAATTGGCAAGACGTGGCGGGCGTCGGCGACGTCAGCCCGGCCACGACCGGCCCCGCGCAATTCACGATTCCGAATGGCTTCACTGCGGCCAATGCCTATTACCGGGTGAGGCTGCTTTAAGGCGTTTTCACGCCGCTTTGGCTCTCACCGGCAAACCTGCGCGGTTTTTTCAAGATAGTTTGGATGCCTGCGTCCTTTTGGGAGCCAAATCTCGCATTGTATTACCGGGCCAGATAGGGCGAGATGCTGGCTCAACGGGCGTGCATCCCTGGGTGGCATGGCCAAACGCGCCTGGAGCAGCCCTGATTCCTGGCGGGAAACGAAATGGAACGCGTGATTTGACGAACGATTCTCCAGACCGTGATTTGATGGTTTTTTCGGAGGCGCTGGATTTGCCTCGCGAGGAACGCGCCGCTTATTTGGAGCGGGCCTGCGGCGGGCGCAGCGCTTTACGAGAAAGGGTCGAAGCTCTGCTGGCCAGCCATGATCGGCTGGGAGATTTTCTTGAGCAATCCCCGCAGACGATGGCGGCGCAGAGCCGGGTGGCTGCGGCCAGCGGCGAAGGAGCGGGCGATCGGATAGGCGGCTTCAAACTTTTGCAGCAAATCGGCGAAGGAGGGTGCGGCGTCGTCCACATGGCGGAACAGGAAGAGCCGGTGCGGCGCCGGGTGGCGTTGAAGATCATCAAGCCGGGCATGGACACGAAAAGCGTGATTGCCCGATTTGAAGCGGAACGGCAGGCCTTGGCCCTGATGGACCATCCCAATATCGCCCGCGTTTTCGAAGCAGGCGCCACGGCGGCGGGCCGTCCTTTCTTTGTCATGGAACTGGTGCGCGGAGTCAAAATCACTGATTTCTGTGATCGCCACGCTTTAACCACCGTGGCGCGGCTGGGATTGTTTTTGCAGGTGTGCGACGCGGTGCAGCACGCGCATCAGAAAGGAATCATCCATCGGGACATCAAACCCTCCAACATTTTGGTGACCACCTCGACGGATGGAACCGGGCTGCCCAAAGTAATCGACTTTGGCATTGCCAAGGCCACGACCGGTCAGCGCCTCACCGACAAAACCCTGTTTACGGCATTCGAGATGTTGATCGGGACGCCGGCCTACATGAGTCCAGAACAAGCGGCCTTGAGCAGCGTGGATGTGGACACGCGGACGGATATCTACAGTCTCGGCGTGCTGCTTTATGAGCTCTTGACGGGGACAACTCCGTTTGACACCAGTGAGTTGTTAAAAGCCGGCTTTGATGAGGTCCGCCGGGTGATCACAAATCAGGAGCCGGTGCGGCCCTCGACCCGTTTGAGCACGATGATGGCCCCGGCCCTGACCGGCCTTTGCCAGCGGCATCAAGCTGATCCCGCCAAGCTGATTCGCGCCGTGCGCGGAGACCTGGACTGGATAGTGATGAAGGCGCTGGAAAAGGATCGCGCACGCCGCTATGAAACAGCGCATAGCCTGGCGCGCGATGTGCAGCGTTATTTGGCCAACGAGCCCATCTCGGCGCGCCCGCCCAGCTCCATTTACAAAGTGCAAAAGCTCGTTTCCCGCAACCGGCTTTTCTTCGGCAGCCTGGCGGTCATTTTGTTGCTGATTGCGGTGAGTTTGGCGCTGGTGACCATCTCGCTGGCCAAAGAGAGGCGCGCCCGGCAGGAAGCAGACGCGGCTCTGCGGCAAGCAAAGGCGGACCAGGCCAAAGCCCTGATCGAGGGCGCAAAAAGCCAGCAAGTCACTCATTTTCTTGAGGACATGCTGGAGGGCGTCGGGCCGTCCGTGGCGCGCGGCCGGGACACCAAGGTTTTGAAGGAAATTCTCGATCACACCGCACAGCGCGTCGGCCAGGAGCTGACCAATCAACCGGCCGTTGAGGCCGAGTTGCGCACTGTGATGGGGCACGTTTACCTGCGGATTGGAGAATTCCGCCGCGCCGAAGAAATGGATCGTGGCGCGCTGGCCCGCGCGCAACTGCTCTATGGCCTGGGCAGCCGGGAGGCCGCCGCGGCGCGCCATGATTTGGGGGAGGCGCTTTTGCGGGAAGGCAATTCCGCCGAGGCGGAAAGCGCATTCGTGGAAGCCTTGGACGTCCGGCGCCGTTTGCTCGGCAACGAAAGCGGAGAGGTGGCGGCCTCGTTGAGCAAACTCGCTGACGTTTATCGCGTCGAACACCGATTTGCCGACGCGGAGGCGCGGGAGCGGGAAGCCCTAGCCATCCGGCAGAAGTTATTTGGGAGCGAAAGCCTGGAGGCCGCGGATTCCATGCGCAACCTGAGCATCGTGCTGAACGACGAAGGGAAACCGATCGAATCCGAAGCGATGACGCGGGAGATTTTGGCCATTCGCCAAAAGTTGCTCGGAAGCGAACATCCGCTGGTCGCGGCATCGCTCGACGATGTGGCCTGGGCGGCAGGCGTCAACGGCAAGCTGGCGGAGGCGCAAACTTTGGAAGGGGATGCTCTGGCCATGAAACGAAAATTGCTCGGCGATGAGCATCCGGATGTGGCCCGGTCGCTTTTTCTGCTCGGCCAGCGGCTGCAGACCAGAGGGCTGGTGACCGATTCGGCTTGGGTATTGGGCGCCGCTCTTTCGATCCAACGCAAACTTCTGGGGGACGATCATCCCGACACCTTATACACGCTGCGAAATTTGTCGTGGGCGCTGGAAGCGGAAAGCAAATGGCCTGAAGCCGAGATGGCGGATCGCGCGGCCCTGGCTTCCTGGCGGAAGATGTTTGGGAATGAAAGCGCGCAGGCGGTGTCGGCGCTGGACGACCTCGCCCGCGTGTTGATGGCGCAGAAGAAGTTTGCCGAAACGGAGCAATTGCTGACGGAAACATTAACCCCGGAATTCCTGGCCGAGCCGGGCTGTGTCAAATTGCTGCTGGAGCGCGTGGATCTGGCGGGGCGCCGCGGACGCTGGCGGGAGGCGGCAGCGGACGCCGCGCTCGTATTGAAATATATGCCCGATGATCATTATCGCTATCACACGTTGGCGCCGCTGCTCGTGAGGCTGCAGGACGCTGCCGGGTACCAGCAACTTTGCCGCACGATCCGCGCCAAGTTTCCAGCCACGTCGAACCCATACGTCGCGGAGCGGGTGGTCAAAGATTGTCTTCTTCTGCCGGATTCCGGCTCCGATCTGTCGTGGGCCGACCATATGGCTGACGCCGCCATGGACTTGGGCAAGACTGACCCTTCCATGCCTTTTTTTCAAACGGCCAAGGCCATGTCAACGTATCGGCAGAGCCGTTTTGCAGAAAGCGCGCAATGGGCGGAGCGGGCGCGGCACAGTTCGCAAGTTTACGCGCAGGCGCAGGCCCAGGCTTGCGCATTCCTGGCGATGGCGCAATGGCAGCTCGGGCAGCGCGAGGCCGCGCGGGAGACGCTGCAGCAGGGGGAAAAATTGGTTCCCGCGATGGAACATCTGGACGACGGCGGCGATATTGGGGCCGGTTGGGTGGCCTGGCTCGTGGCGCGTATTTCGCTGGACGAGGCCAAGGGCGTCCTGAGGGCCGGCGCAGCGCCACGATCCGCCCCTGCGTGTTGACTCACGGCAAAATGTTACCGAAGGCTGGGGCCATTAGGGCTTCGTTGCCTCACGATTGAGGTTACCGAGGAGAGTGAAGAAGATCTTGAGTTTTTGCTCAATGTTTTTCCTCAGAACAAAGGGGTTCAGGATG
>DASZMX010000148.1:0-2498 GCA_035551475.1 Verrucomicrobiia bacterium | reverse complement strand
GACTATTTCACAACACGCCGCGCCTTGTCCAGTTTTTTCCGCAATTCAGCGTCCATTTCTGCCTTCGTCCTGGCGGCGGCTTCCGGGTCGATTTGTTTGAGGGTCTCGAATGCCTCGTGTCGAACGTGGCCTTCTTCAATTTGTGGCAATTGATTGTCTTCCTTGAGCATTTTAATTATGGCGGGCACTGCCTCACGGGCGTCAGGACCGAAGCGGCGCAGAGCGGCCAGCGTAAACAGCCGTGATTCGAAATGTGAAACTTTCAAATGTTCGCTCAATGCTGGCACCGCAACTTCAGGTTTGCTATGAATGTCGCCAAGAGCTGCGACTATAAGAAACGGCATTTGGTCTTTGGAGCCGGGGAGAGATTGTGCCAGGAGAGGCACGGCATTCCTGGCGTCCGGGCCTATTGCTCCAAGAGTGTCCACCATGGCGTAAGCCAGTTGCCCCTTGGATTTGGGAAGAGCTTCCGTTAAAGCAGGCACCGCGTCCTTTGCAGCGGGCCCGATGTCTCCGAGTGCCTCTACCGCTGCTTTTTGCGAAGTTTCAGAAACGTCTTTTCTAAATATCCGGATCAAAGCAGGCACCGCTTCTTTTCCATTGCCTCGTATCATTGCAAATCCGCGCGCGGCGACCGATATTTGTTCTTCTGCCGGGACATGCTTGATTTTTACAAGGTGTTGTTTCCGTGATAATCGAATCAACTTCATTTTCCATCGTGGGTCCGTTTTCTGGATCATGCTGATCAGCGTGGGTACTGCTTTCGCGCCAATCGCCTCGAGCGCTTTGTCCGCCTGTTGCATGGAGGTCTCAGTCCGATTTCCGGCGGTGTAACACTCCAGCCAGAAACTCAAAGGCTTGCCGTCATACATCGGCTCGCGCGAACAAAAAAGTTCCCAGCTTAAGCCGCCCGCGATGACGAGCAGCACGACGCCCAGCCAGATGGCGCGTTTTTTCTCCATGCGTGGAGCATGGCAAATATTAGGCACAGAATCGAGGAAATCCGTTGAGAAAACATCGGTGGCTCCTTCCTCCCGAAGGGGCGGTTGATGCTTCGCAAGCTGGAGGCTTGCAAGAAATTAGCCGGGGGTAAGGCCGCAGGCCACCACCCCCGGTTGTCTGTTGTTCAATTTTTCACCCCGAAAGGGTGGCGGAAGCGCAACTGTTTCCTTGGTTCTGGCACCCCTTCGGGGTGCATCGGGTTACGCGACATTTTCCGGGGGTGTCGCTTCGCTCAACCCCCGGCTAATTTCTTGCAACCCTCCGGGTTGCTTCAGACGGCCATGGACACTGCAAAACCGAGCGTTCAAACGCCGAGCTATTGTCATGTCCTCCCTTTCGGGGCGACGTGTGCAGTCACCCCTCTTGCGCAGCTTCCGGAAAAATACTGGCTCTTATTCAGCATGGAAGTTCACCGCAGCAACCGCCGTTTCGCCAGCCAATTGTTGAATTGATCCAATACTACCGCCGCAATCACCACCGCGCCGATGATGATCTGGCTGTAGTTCTGGTTGATCTTGAGAATCACGATACCGGTCCTGATCAATTGGATTACCAACGCGCCGAGCAGCGCGCCCAATGCTGACCCTTTGCCGCCGGACAAACTCGCGCCGCCCACCACCGCCCCGGCGATGACGTCTAATTCATAGCCCTGTCCGTCGCCTGAGGTCGCGCCACCGTAATATCCGAGCGACAGCAACGCGGCGATGCCTGCCGTCAGGCCGGAGATGACATAGACGCTCAGCTTGATGCGATTGACGCGCAAGCCGCTGTAGGTGCTTGCCAGTTCGTTGCCGCCAATGGCATAAACGCGCCGCCCGGCCGCGAAGCGCTGCAAATAGGTTCCACCCATCGCGGTCACGATGATCATTACAATCATCGGAACCAATGTTAAACCGTCGCCGATTTCCCAGCGGATCATGTCGCGAAATGCCTGCGGAAAACCGCCCACGGATTGGCCGTTCGTGATGACAAAGGCGATGCCGCGAAAAATGGTCATCGTGCCCAGCGTGATGATGAACGGATGCACGCGCAGGGCAACGATCATCCCGCCGTTCAACAAGCCGGCCAACGTCGCCGTGCCGATGCAGGTCAACATGCCGAGCGTCACCCCGAGCCATGGCGATGTTCCCGCGTTTGGGCCATCGGGACCGAAACGCTGCAAGACAATCGCGCCCAATACAGACGCCAACGCGTAAATCGCGCCGACTGAAAGATCAATGCCGCCGGAGATGATGACGAACGTCATTCCCACCGCCATGATCGCGAAGAAACTCGTGTCCTTGGCGATTTGCGCGAGATTTTGCGCGTGAAGAAACGTATTTTTTTGGACCCGAATCACCTCTTGTTCGCCTTGCGCGTTGGTCCTGACCTCCCGCACCGGAACCGAGCCTCCGAAGATGGTCAGAACCAGGCTCAAGACAAAAATCACGACCAACAATCCGCCTTCCTGCAAACGAAGCCTGCGGCGGCGTTGCGGGGCTGCGATGTCCGGCGTT
>DASZMX010000147.1:0-20976 GCA_035551475.1 Verrucomicrobiia bacterium | reverse complement strand
CGATGGCCAGCACCATGCCGAAAAGCGAAAGCGTGTTGATGGAAAAGCCAAACAGCGGAAAAAGCGTGAAGGTCCCGATGAGCGACACCGGCACCGCCAGGAGTGGAATCAGCGTGGCGCGCCAGCCCTGCAAGAAGATATAGACGACAAGCACCACGAGCAGAAGCGCTTCCCAAACCGTGGTGAGAATTTCATCCATGCCACGGCTGACAGCCAGCGTGGTGTCCAACGAAACGGCGTATTCGAGGTCGGCGGGAAAACGCTGCTTGAGCGTTTGCATCAGGTCTTTTACGCCCTTGGCGGCGTCGAGCGCGTTGGATCCGGGCAACTGGTAAATCGCCATGACGGCCGAGGGTTTGCCGTTCAACCGGCCGGAAATGTTATAAAGCTGCGCGCCCAACTCCACGCGCGCCACATCGCGCAGACGCACCGTCGAGCCATCGGAATTCTCGCGCACAATGATGTCGCCAAATTGTTTCTCAGACACCAGGCGGCCTTGCGCAATGGCCGTGTAAGTGAACTCCTGTCCCGCCGGCGCCGGCGGCGCGCCGATCTGGCCGGCTGGATTCACCGTGTTCTGGGCGCTCACGGCGGAAATGACTTCGCTGGCCGTGATGTTGAGCTTGGCCAATTGGTCCGGTTTCAGCCAGAAACGCATGGCGTACTGGCCGGCGCCAAAGACGTTCACATTGGAAATGCCTTTGACGCGCGTGACTTGGTCAACAAGATTAATATACGCGTAGTTGGCGAGGAACGTCTGGTCGTAGGTGCCGTGCGGCGAGTAAAGCGCGACCAGCAGCATGGGCGTGGTGGGCGATTTGAGAATCGTGACGCCGTATTGCTGCACGGGGGACGGCAACTGCGACGCCGCTTGGGCCTCGCGCAATTGCGCCAGAACCTGGTCGATGTTCGGGTCGGTTTTGACATCGAAATTCACCACCAACCGCATGACGCCATTGTTGGCGTTGATGGAGTACATGTAGTTCATGTTGTCCACCCCGCTCATTTGCTCCTCAATCGGCGTGGCGACGGATTGCTCCAGCGTTTGAGCGTCGGCGCCCACATACGTGGTCTGGATGCGGATTTCCGGCGGCACGACCGCGGGAAACTGCGAAATCGGCAGGGAAATCATCGAGACCACGCCGACCAGCACCATGAGAATGGCGATGACCATGGCCACGATGGGCCGGTTGATGAAAAACCTGTACATTATTGGCCCGCGGCGGGCGGCGTCTGCCCGGAGGTTTGATTGGTTTGCCAGGGTCCGCCGGCGACGGCCTTTTGATCGAAAGGCTGGGGATCGACGACCATTCCTTCCCGCGCTTTTTGCGTCCCTTCGGCCACCACCCGGTCATTGGGGTGCAAGCCCTCTTCAATAATCCATTCCGCTCCCACCTGCTCGCCCACCTTGACGGATTGGATGTGAATTTTATTGCTGACACCGACCACCGCCACTTGATAGGCGCTTTGCAGTTCCGTCACCGCCCGTTGCGGCAAGGCCAGGGCATTCGTCATCACATCGCTTTTGGACCGAATTCGCGCGTAGCCGCCGGGCCGCAGCAATCCCTCGGGATTGGGGAACAACGCCGCCAATTGAATCGTGCCCGTGCCGACATCGACCTGCCGGTTCTCGAAGAAAAATTTCCCGGGATGCGCGTACACCGAGCCGTCGGCAAGGATCAACTGGAACTCGAGATTGGCCTGGTGCCGCGTCCGCTCCTCGGGCGTGGCGAATTGGCGGCGGTGGTCCAGATAAAACTGTTCGCTGACACTGAAGTAAACGCGCAACGGATCGAGCGTGGAAACGGTGGTGAGAACCGTGCCGCCCGGGGAGACCAAATCCCCGATCTGCGCCAGCGCCAACCCCGCCACGCCATCGATGGGCGAAGTAATTTTGGTGAATCCCACGTTAAGCTGTCCGTTTTCGATCGCGGCCTGGTCGGCCTTGACGGCGGCGGCGGCGGCGAGATTGGCCTGGATGGCGTCGTCCACCTCTTCTTGACTGACCGCGCCGTCCTTGGCCAGGGGGGTGAAGCGCTTGACGTCCATTTCGGTTTTGACGAGCTGGGCCTGGTCCTGGGCGAGCTTGGCGTTGTACTGGGCCAGCGTGGCTTCAAAGGGGCGCGGATCAATCTGGAAAAGCGTGTCACCCTTCTTCACCGCGCTGCCTTCCACATAATTTTGCGTCATCAAATACCCGGAAACCTGCGGACGGATTTGCGCGGTGACGTAGCCTTCGGATGTCCCGATCCACTCGCGATAAATTGGAATATCGCGGGGCGTCACCGAGATCACCTCAACCTTGGGAGGCGGAGCGGGCGGCGGCGCCTTTTTCTTGCAGCCGCCCGAAAGCAAAATCGCCGCCAACATCGTGGCGGTGATCGACCAATAAGCCGTTGCCTTTCCCATACTTGCATTAAAGTGACAGAGTTTCGGCGGGGCGCAAGCCGAAGGAATTCTGCTTGTCTTCGCGCCCCATCGGCGCAGGCTGGCGGCCAACCTGCGCGCCATGTACAAAAAGATTCTCGTCGCCCTGGAAAACAGCCGGACTGACCGCGCCTTGCTGCCGCATGTCTCGGAGCTGGCGCGCGTCTTTCATGCGGAGCTTCTGCTCGTGCATGTGGCGGATGGCTGGGCGGCCCGCAATTACGATCGGTTTCAATTGGCCGATTCGGAAGAAATGCGGGCTGACCGCGCCTTTCTGGAGCGCACGGCGGATGAATTGCGGCACGCAAAAATAAAAGTCTCAACGCATTTGGCCCTCGGCGATCCCTCCACTGAAATCCTGAAAGCCTGTCAAAAACAACAATGCGACCTCATCGCCATGACCACGCATGGCCATCGCTTCATCGCCGACCTCGTCTTGGGCAGCACCATCGAAGCCGTGCGCCACAAAGCCCTCGTGCCGGTCTTCCTCGTTCACGCCCGGGGTAAATAAAAGGCTCCAGCGCCCTCTCTGGCCATTTAGACTTTGCCGTCCGCCCCGCGCGCAGGCATCTTACCGGGCGCACGATGGAGACAGAATACAAAATCATAGGCGGCGACGGCGTCGAGTACGGGCCGGCTTCGCTGCTGGAATTGCGGGACTGGATTCGGGATGGACGGGTGGCGGGAACGACGCAAGTTTGGCGGAGCGATTTGTTAAAATGGTCGCCGGCGAATTGGTATCAGGAACTGCAGGCGGATTTGTCCCGGCTTTATTCCGTCTCACCCGAAGCCGCGCGCCCGGCGGGATTTTGGATGAGATTGGCGGCGCATTTGCTGGATCGGGCGTTGTTGCTGCCGCTTTTCCTGGCGGTGTGGTTTCCGATTGCGGACGCGAACAACTGGATCCGCCTGCCGCCGGAAGTCCCGTCCACCATCACCGACGAGACTCGTGTCAAATACACGAACGAATTAAGCGCGTGGATGGACCATGCGGCGCTGGTGTATCTGCCCATTTTTATGATTTACGAAGTGCTCCTCAACGGGGCCTTCGGCGCCACGGTCGGCAAGATGGCGATAGGCGCCCGCATTCGCGCCGCGGACGGCGCGCGGCTCAGCTACAGCCGGGCGATGCTGCGCTGGTGGGCCGAGCGCGTGAGCGAGTTTCTCATGTTCACCGGCTTTCTGCTGATAGCCCTGCGGGCGGACAAGCGGGGCTTGCACGACATCCTCGCCGGAACGAAAGTGGTCTATCAAAGATGAATTGGAACGCCAACCGCCGCATGGCGCTGCTTGCGCTGACGGTTTTTGCCCTGGACCAGGCCGCCAAGGCGGTGGCGCTGCACTTTCTCGGGCCCGACCAGGAGCACAATGTTATTGACGGATTTTTCAAATTTGTCCTCTGGCGCAACACCGGCGCGGCCTGGAGCCTTCTTTACGGCCGCAACGGTTTGCTGGCGGCGGTTTCGCTCGGCGCGCTGGCCGCGCTCTTCTTTTGGCGAAAACATTTTCACGCGCACACTTTGCTGGGGCAACTCTCACTCGGCTTGATTTTTGGAGGCATCGCCGGAAATCTGTTTGACAGGCTGGATCCACAACGCCAGCACGTCATCGATTTTCTGCGGTTTTATCTGTATCGCCGCAACGGCGAGGAAATCGGGTTTCCCGCCTTTAACCTGGCCGATAGCGCCATTTGCATCGGGGTGGGTTTGCTGATTTTCGTTTCGTGGCGTCTCGACCACGAAGACCAGGGCGGCATGGCCCGCGACGAGATCGCAATGTCCAAGGAATGAGCGAAAGCCCTTCTCCCCCGGAAAAAGAAAGTTCGCTCGTCGTCGAAAGCTCCTTTCCGCGGCAGCGGCTGGACGCCTATCTGCGCGACCGGTTACAAGGCGTGTCGCGCGGCACAGTGCAGCGTCTCCTGGAAGAAGGCCACATCAAGGTGGATGGCCGGACGGTCAAACCCACCCACCAACCGAGCGCCGGCGAAACCATTTCCATTCGCTGGCCTGAGGCGCGTCCGGCGGAAGCCCAACCGGAAATCATTCCACTCGACGTTTTATTTGAGGATGCCGACCTGTTGGTGGTCAACAAACCGCCGGGGCTGGTCGTGCATCCGGCCCCGGGCCATGCGGAGCACACGCTGGTCAACGCCCTGCTGGCGCATTGCGCCGGGCGCCTCAGCGGCATCGGCGGCGTGGCGCGCCCCGGCATTGTTCATCGTCTTGACAAGGATACAAGCGGCTGTGTGGTGGTGGCGAAAAACGACGCCGCCCACCTGGCGTTGTCCGCGCAATTCGCCGGGCGTTCGGTGGAAAAATATTACCAGGCGATTGTCTGCGGAGCCCCGCCGCGTGAAGCCGGTGAAATCGAGGCCGCGCTGGCGCGCCATCCCCGCCAGCGCAAACGCATGGCCGTCACGGCGCGGGGCCGCCCCGCCCGCACGGGCTACCGCTTGTTGCAACGATTGCGCGAAGCGGCGCTGCTGGAATTGCGCCTCCACACCGGCCGCACGCATCAGATCCGCGTCCATTTGCAGCATCTCGGCTGTCCGGTGGCGGGTGACGAAATTTATGGCAAGCGCCTAAGCAAGCGCCTCGCGGAAACAACCGGCTACGCCGCTCCCCGGCAACTGTTGCACGCGGCGCGCTTGATTTTCGACCATCCTATCTCCCACGCGCGCCTCGCGTTTGAGGCGCCGCGCCCCACCGATTTTACTGTTGCTTTGCAGAAGCTGGCTTTATAATGCCGCGCCCGGAGAGGACCATGGAAAAATTCAAATATAGCTGCCCCGGCTGCGGACAGTGTATCGAATATACTTTGGACCATTGCGGCAAGCAATTTGCCTGTCCGCAGTGCCATGCGCTCGTCACCTTTCCCGAGGCCCCCACGTCTGCGCTCGAATTGACGGACGACCAGCCTAACCCAGGGAAAAAGGAGTTCTCGGGCATGGCATTTTTTCGGAAGCCGATGGATTTCCCGCATTGGAAAGTCGTCGCCGCGTGCGCCACGCCTTTCTTTCTGGTGGGTGGATTGCTCCTGGGGGCCGCTTACATGCGCAAGGCAGCCGGAGATGAAAAACCCGCCGCGCCGGTGGCGGCGGTCGAACCGGTGAGTTCGGAAGCGTGGAAGAAAATGACCGACCTCGGCCAGGTGGAGCAAGTCGTGCAAGCCCAAGTCCGGAACATCGTCGCCCTAAAAATGGCCCTTCTGCAAGCGCAACGGAGCCATGATTTGTTGCACCAAACTTATCACGGCGCGACGCTCGAAGGAGCCTATGCCGACAGCGTCGCGCATCAATACCAGGAAGCCGATCGCGCGATTACCCTGCGCCAGGAGCAGTTAAACACAGCCCGGCAGGCATTTGAGGCGGCCTATGCCGCCTACCAAAAAAAGGGCGGGCCTGTGGATTATCGCAACCAATTGCCGTCCTGGTAACACCTCATTCACACGCTTTCGAGAAGCGCTTGCGCAAATCCTGGCGCACTTAATGTGATGCGGTGGCGACCAGCGTCTGCTCCAGGGTGGAGAGACCTTCCCGGACTTTTTCGAGCGCCACCGTGCGGAGCGTTTTCATGCCTTGTGAGACCGCGACGTGCCCGATTTCATGGGCGCTCGCGCGCGTGATGACCAGTTTGCGGATTTCATCGGTCATGGTCATGGCCTCGATGATGGGAAGGCGGCCGGAGTAACCGGAGTTTTTGCAGCGTTCGCAACCGCGTCCGCGGAAGAAGGCCACGCCCGCAAACTCGCTGGGATTAATGCCCAAGTCGGCGAACATTTTCGCCGGATAGGAAACTTCTTCTTTGCAATTGGTGCAAATGCGCCGCATCAGACGCTGGGCGCAAGCCAGGATCACTGAGGAAGAAATCAAAAACGGCGCAATCTCCATGTCGTCCAGGCGGGAAATGGCGCCAGGAGCGTCGTTGCAATGCATTGTGCTCAGCACCTGATGCCCGGTCAGCGCGGATTCCACCGCGATCTCGGCGGTTTCCGTGTCGCGAATTTCCCCGATCATAATGATGTCCGGGTCCTGGCGCAAAATGGAGCGCAGGGCGCTGGCAAACGTCAACCCAATTTCCTTCTTGACAGGAACTTGGTTGACGCCCGGCAATTGGAATTCGACCGGATCCTCCACGGTGACGATGTTGTATTGCGGGCCGTTCAATTCGTTCAGCGCCGAATACAAAGTCGTAGTCTTGCCCGAACCGGTGGGGCCCGTGACCAGGATCAAGCCATGCGGCGCATCCACCGCTGCCTTGAACCGGATGAACGTGGCGGCGTCAATTCCCAGCTTGTCCATGCTGGCGGAAAGATTGGATTTATCGAGCACGCGCAACACGCATTTCTCGCCGTGGACCGTGGGAAGAAAGGACACGCGCAAATCAATATCGCGCCCGCCCACCCGCACGCGCATGCGCCCGTCCTGCGGCAAGCGGCGTTCGGCAATATCGAGCTTGCTCATGACCTTGATGCGGGAGGTCAGCGGCACTTGCAGGTTCCGCGGGGGCGGCGGCATGTCGATCAACGCGCCGTCAATGCGATAGCGCAAACGGACGGCGTTTTCGAACGGCTCGATATGAATATCGCTCGCGCGGTCCTTGATCGCCTGCACCAGAATGAGATTGGCCAGCTTGATGACCGGGCCTTCCTCGGTCGAGGCGGCCAATTGGGCCAGGTCCATCGACTCCATGCTGTCCGCCGCGACTTCGAGATTTTCGGCCTCCGCGTCCGCCTCAGCTTTTTCCGCCTGCTGGATGATGTCCTCCATGCTGGTGGAGCGGGAGCTGTCGAGATTATTGAGTTTGTCAATAATCGCTTTTTCGGACGCGATCAGCGGCGCCACTTCCAGCTTGGTCAATTTCTTGACGTCATCCACCGCCAGCACGTTCAGCGGGTCGGCCATGGCGAGGTAGAGCTTGTTGGCCAGGCGCGAGATGGGGAGAATTTTGTAATTGGTCGCCATGTCCCGCGGAATCAACTCCGAAATTTCCGGCGGAATGATCAGGCGCGTAATATTGATCGGCGGGGTGTTGAGGACCCGGCCCATTGCCACCACCAGGTCAGAGTCTGTGACGTACGCCTTTTCCACGACCAATTTAATGAAGCGCGTGCCCTCCTTCTTTTGCTTTTCCAGCAATTCCTCCACCTGCGCGGCGGTGAGCAACGAGTCCTCGACCAAGGCGTCGGCGATGCGTTCTCCCAATGATTTGACAGGCGGCATAAGGCTTAACGAAAGGTCTTGGACAAGATTCGCATCAAATCGGCCGGGGCCGCGAGATACCACAAAATGCGGGACTTCAAGCTGGCTTCCAGATCCGCAATGGCCTGTTTGTTGAAAGGGTTGGCGGTGCCGACCATCACGGTCTTGCTCATGCGATCGAATGGCGCCACGCACCAGCGCTGGCAAACATCGCGCGGGGCGGACTTCACAAGCTCCGCGTCCACATCGTAGCGATCCAACGGCATATAAGCCAGACGCGACCGGTCCACGAGCGCCGCCAGCGATTTTTCCAGCGGCATGATTTGGCGCTCCGCCAAATTATGAATGAACGGCTCGACCGTCTTGGCCGGCGCCACCGCGAGGCTGGGAGCGGGCCAGCAGGAATCAAAATCCGCCGCGCTGATGAATTTCCCATCCACGAAATATTTGTGCATCATCTGCCGTCCGTCATCGACTTCCGGACGCGCGGCTTTGGCGGCGCCGCCTTTCTTGGCAAAATTTGTCGTGGACGAAGCCCGCGGCACGAACGCCTCGGTGTCAACCGGCGGCGCCGTGAGATTATTCGCCTTGCTTTCGATCTGCGCCATGGCCGCCATGGCGTCGCCGTCCTCCGGATGGCGTTGCAAGATCATCTCGTATTCCAGGATCGCGGAAGACAGCTGGCCGAGCTGCACATAAGCCTGGGCGATGCGCTTGGAAGTGCCCACCACTTCCTTTTCCATGCCAAGTTTGAGGTAGGCTTCCTTGAGAATCTCGAGCGATTGATAATCCTGCGGCTGCGATTGCGTAATCACCTCGAACATCTCAATCGTCTGCCGCAATTGCGTTTCTTCGCCTGGATTTAAAGCGCCGAGCATCTGATTCGTAAAACGCCAGCCTATAACCTCCCGGGCCTCAAAGCAATCCCGATTGCGTGTCTGCCGGCTGGCGCGTCAAGACGAGACGGGACACGCGCGCGCCATCCGTCTCTTCCACGCGCAATTCGAAGGGGCCGATTTTAACCGCGTCCCCCACTTTCGGAAATCCACCGAGACGCTGCGTCATCCAGCCGCTGGCGGTGGCGGCGCCATCCTCGGAAAAATCCTGCCCGACCAATTCCGCCAGCTCGTGGGCGGGCAGCGCGCCGTCCAAGTCCCACGTGTGATCATTGCGCCGCCGGCATAGCGGCTTTTCCTGGTCGAATTCGTCCTGAATCTGCCCAACCAATTCCTCGAGAATATTTTCCAGCGTCACGATGCCGACCGTGCCGCCGTATTCGTCAATCACAATGGCAATATGCACTTTGCGTTCCAGAAAGAGCTGCAGCAATTTTTCCAGCCGCGTCGTCTCGGGCACATAAATAAGTTTGCGCGCGACTCGCACCAAATCGGCGCCGCGTCCACCGCGCCCGCGCATCGCAAACAAGTCTTTGAAATGCACCACGCCGAGGGTTTTATCGAGATTGCCATCCTCGCACAACGGCAGGCGCGAGAAGCGCTGTTTCTCCGCCAATTCGAGGCATTCCGCCATGGTGGCCTGCGTGTCCAAAGCGACAATTTCCGTGCGCGGCCGCATCACTTCGCGCACGGTGCGGCTTTTCAGGTCGAGGGCGTTCAGGACAATGTCGCGTCCCAGATGCGTGGAGCCGGCGCGCGGCTGCCCCAGGACAATGCGCAATTCCTCCTCCGAATGTTCGGCGAGAGTGGCGGCGAGCGGATCAATGCCGAAACTGCGCATGAGCCATTGCGCGGATTTGTTGAGCGCCCAGTTGAAAGGCAGCGAGAGCCGATAAAACCAATGGAGCGGCGCGGCCACAAAAAGCGCCACGGGCAGGGCTTTTTGAATGGCGAACCATTTGGGGCCAAGTTCCCCCACGACAATTTCCAGAAACGTGGTCACCGAAAATCCCACCGCGAACGCAATGGAAACGCGCGCTTCCTGGGAATGAATGCCGCACAACTCCATGACCGGCGTCAACAAGGCCATGAACACCGGTTGCCCGAGCCAGCCCAAGGCGAGGCTGGCGAGAGTGATGCCCAGCTGGG
Organism: Verrucomicrobiia bacterium; assembly: GCA_035551475.1. Classification (GTDB taxonomy): domain Bacteria; phylum Verrucomicrobiota; class Verrucomicrobiia; order Limisphaerales; family Palsa-1400; genus DASZMX01. The sequence continues at coordinate 11,304 of DASZMX010000147.1, read as the reverse complement.
TCGCGCTGAGGTAAGACGTGAGGTTTTGCAGAATATGCCGCGCGAGTCGGGCGCGCTTGTGGCCTTTGGCGATCCACGCGTCCAATTGCGTGTCGCGCAATTTGACAAACGCGAATTCGGCGGCGACAAAAAAACCATTGGCCAGCACGATGGCGAGAATTCCCACCAGCCGCATCAAATGTCCCGCTAAGGCGTTTTCGCTCATGAGGAAACGCGGCCAAAAATCACCTTGAGAATATCCTGCAAGCTTAAGACTCCCAATTCCCGTTGATCAGGAGCCAGCACCACGGCCAACCGCACGCCCGCGCGCTGCATGCGGCGCATCGCCTCTTCCAAATGCACGTCAGCCGGCAGAAAATATGCCGGTTGCATATAATCCCGCGCGCTTCGGGTCACATCCACATCCTCGCGATAAAGCACCTGGTCCACTCCAATGACTCCGATGATGCGCCCCGTGCGTTGATCGATCACCGGCAGGCGCGTGACTTGCCGTTCGCGGGACAAGGCGAGCGCGGCGCTGAGCGGCGCGGTCGCTTCCACAACCGCCACGTTGGCCATGGGGACGGTCACGCGCCCCGCCCGCATCGTTTGCAAATCCAGCACGCGATTGATCATCAGCCGCTCCTCCGAGGTCAATCCATGCGCGGCCTCCTGCATCATGAAACGCAATTCCTCGCGGCTGCCAAACAGGCGTCCCGTGAAAGCGCGCCCGCCCGTCAGCCGCAGCAAGCCGCGCGCAAACCAGTCCGCCACCGCCGCCAGCGGCGTAAGAATGTTGTCAAGCAAACGAAACGGCTCCGCCATCATCAGCGTCAGGCGATTGGGCCGACGTTGGAAAAGCGTCTTGGGCAGCAATTCGCACACGATGTAAAACATGAAGATCGCGGCCGCAAACGCCGGCACCCAGAGCGCCGGACGCCCGCCCAGCCAGGCCCGCAATTGCATGGCGCCCAGGGCAAAGACCACAAAATTCACGACGGTGTTGCCCACCAGGATGGTCCAGAGGAAATGCTCCGGATGACTCAAATAACTTTCCAGGGCCGCCGCCCGGCGGTCGCCGGAGCGCTTGAGCTTGCGGATGCGCACATGGTTCAGGGCCATGACGCCGGATTCCATCCCCGAGAACAGAAACGACAGCGTCAAGCAGAACAAAAACGCCAGCAACGTGATAAGTCCGCGATCGCTCATGTTCAGCGTTTTTTCACCGTTTCCACGAGCAATTCGCGAATGCGCCGCTCGTCCGCCGCCTGCACCGTCAAGCGCAGGCCATCCCGCACCACCGATTCGCCGACCGAGGGCACGACTTGAAAGGCGTCCAGGGCCAGGCCGCCCATTGTTTCGATGCCCGAAACGCCGGGCAACGCCGGATATTCCCGGCGGAAATCATCCACTGCCACGCCGCCCGCCACGCGCCAGCGATTTTCGCCTAACCGCTCCACCACCGCCTCGCGATCGTGCGGTCGGGCCGGTTCGCCGACCACTTCCGCCAGAATATCCTCGATCGTCACGACCCCCGCCGTCCCCCCAAATTCATCGAGGACGATGGCCAGGCCGCGTTGCTGCCGTTGCAAGCTTTTGAGAAGTTGCAGCAGGTTCATGCTTTCCGGGACAAACGAGGGGAATTCAATCGCGATGGACAAGTCAACTTCCGGGTCGAGGAGCAACACTTGCGTGTTCAACACCCCCACAATTGTATCCGGAGTCTCGTCGTAAATCGGCAGGCGGCGGCGCTTGAATTTCCGCGCCGCAGCCAGCATTTCCTCCACGGTCAATTCGTCCGAAATGGACGCCATCAAGGTGCGCCCGCGCATGACGTCGCCCGCTTTGCGGCGATCGAGATTGATGATTTGCAGGATGATTTCCTTTTCCGTCGCCGCCAGCGCGCCTTGCTGGAACGCCATTTCCAAAAGCTCCTGATACTCTTCGTCGGTGACGCCGAGCGGCGGATTGGCGGCGGCTGGCACGGTGGCGCCCAAAATCAAACGCGTCACGGATTGCGCAATCTGCCGGAATGGACGGCTGATTTTCCCGAGAATCAACATGGGCCGCGCCACGCGCAACGACCACAATTCAGGAGCGCGCACGCCCAACGCCTTCGGCGCCACTTCCCCTGCGAACAAAATAAAAAGCAGCACTCCTCCCATCAACAGCGCAAAGGGCCAGTGATGCTTGAACACCACCCACAATGAAACCGCCACAATGCCGGCGTTGGCAAAACTGTTGCCCAACACCAGCGTCGCCAGCAAATCATCGCGTCCGGCCAGCAATTGATTGACCACTTTGCCGGTGCTGGGGGAACGCTCCTCCAATTGCAGCGCCTGCCATTTCCCGAGGGAAAACAAGGCCGTCTCCGCCAGCGCGAAGAAGAAACTCGCGCCGCAGAACACGACCAAGGCAAACACGGCGAGGGCCGGCGTCATGGCCCTAGGGTAGGTTCAAAGTCCCAAGATCAAAGTTCAAAGTTTCACCCAGGAAGCCTCGGCGGCATCGCGGACACTGTCTGCTGAAAAAAAGGGAAGCGTCAATCGAGGACTTGGATTTCGGGGTAAAGAGACGACGAAATCTTAAGACCCGCGGCATTTGTATCTTTGAGGTGCGTATCGAAAAAGGTATGGATGCAATAGGCCGTCACGGCGAGTTGGCGGCGTCCCTCGATCCCGAGCTTGCCGAACATTCGGAGGACCCCGCGCACGAGACGGCTCTTCAACAGAGCCCCATCGTCGCTAAAGGTGAAATGGTTGGCGCCTCGTATCTTAATTATCAGCCGGCCGTCCGAAGGCAGGCGATTATAAATCGATTGGATGTCAGCCATGACCTGGCGGCCCTCTTGATCGGAGGTATTTTGATCGCTCAATAGAAACATGAAGGGTTGGCGCAGACCGGTCTGAATCACGCTGCCCAGCGGACGGCCATCCAGGTCGACGCCTGCTTTGCATCGGGGATCCTGCGAGCAAAATTGCGCGCTCTGGGCTCCTCCAAAGGAGTGACCGAACACGCCCACCCGTGTCAGGTCAAGCCGTCCCGTGAACTTGGCGGAAGGATCCGAGGCATTCAATTGCGCCAGCCGGTCAAGCGCGAAACCGATGTCAGCGGTCCACGCATTGAGGAGTTCATGCAGGCGGCTCGCTTGCGGCTGGCCTTCATAATTTTCCGGGTTATTCTCCGGCGTCCTTGTGATGACGCGGCCGTCTGGAAAAGCTACCCTAATCGTTCGATAGGGCGCATCAAACCCCACGACGATATAGCCGTGGCTGGCCAGGTCCTCGGCCAGGCTCGTGTAGTTTACCACTTCAGCCGACGCGCCTGCTCTCATGACGACCACCGGGTAGGCCCGCTCCTGCGACGAGACATCCGCATCCGGAATGCTATGCGCGTGAACCTTTAACGGATCTCGCGTCAATAGCGCGAGAACCCCTGCCCCAGCGGAAGCGCCCCCGGCTCGCAATTCCAAGGGAACATAATCATCCACCGCCAGGGACGACCCGGGAGCCGCCGGGTACCAGATCCATGCGAGAAGCTCGCGCTTGGTCTCCGGCGCCGGCGCGAGCGGATCCACTCGCAGATCATCGCGCCAATCATAAACCGCGCGACCCACCGCGAATGTCCCCGTGGGGGTGGGAAGCGTGAGCTGGGTCCGGCGCTCCTGCCAAAGCGCCGCACCCAACCCGGCGAGCCCGACAATTCCCAACATGACCAACACAGCGAAACCTTGGCAGAGCCGGCGCACCCTCCGATTCTGCAACAGTCTGCCAGATAAGAGCGTGGCCACCGCGAACCCAATTGCCACCATAAGCCAGGACACAGCGGGCAGAACGACAAAAGCCGCGGCGTTGTGCCTTCCGGGCGATCCAAAGGCGACACCGCCGTAAACCAGGAAGGATCCCAGCGCCAGAACCAACGCCAGGCAGTGGACAGTGACCTGAGCAAAATGGGGCCAAACGCTTCGAAGCCACATTCGCCACCGCCACACCCGCGAACGGCGAGAACACCCAAAGGGCGAAAAGTATAAGAAGGCCCGAGGACGCATTGCGACGCCCAGCCCAGAGCATTAAGCCGAGCGATCCCAAGGCCCCTGTCGTCACCGCGATCGAAGCCGCCTGGCGCAGGAAACTAAAAATTCCACCCCGTCCCGCCGCCAAAGTCGCGCCTTCTGGCGAGGAGTTTGATTCTTCATTCATAGCGGATTGGGATGGTCAACTTTGCGCTACAAAGTAAGTGCAGTCAAGTTATCAATCTGCAAACGTGAGACTATTTCCAACGCAAATAGAGGGTTTGCGCGGTGGAGTCATTCCGAAGTCATGTCGATGTCTAGCCACTTTTCCACTGGCTGCGACCAGTCTGCGAGCGGAAAACGCGTGCGCCGGAGTCCTAAGGCGTGGTTATCGCCGCGGTTAAGTGGCCGCCATAGCGCGGATTTCGGCGACGATCTTGAGAAGTTGCACGTTAACCAGCGTGGTAGGAACGAGAGCTGATTCAATGCGCTGAAGTTCCGGGCCGAGGTCGGCGCGGGCGGCGGCAGAAGCTGCCACCCTTTCGGCCAACGATTCGAGGACGCGCTCAATTTGGCCGGTCAGATTGGCGTCCAAGGGCACGGGAAGCTGCACCGCCAGAACCGTAAGGGCGCGGGTGATCCGCTGGTTGTAGGTGGCCAAAGCAGCCAGGCGTTCGGGATTTTCCTGGAGGGCGGCCGGCTCCGCCAGCAGACGTTCCACGGAGGCGGCCAGATAACGGTTGGCGTTTTCGGCGGCGCGTTTGGCCATCAATGGATCGGGCGCCGCCGTCAGGGCTCGCAAAAACGCGGCATTGGCCCGCAGCGCGGCGGCGAGCAACACGGGCGATTTCTGCCCTTCCCAAATGGGCAGAAAAATTCGCGCGGCCAACAGGGCCAGGCCGCCGCCCAGCAAGGTCGCCAGGACGCGAACAACGATAAAATCTTGTTTAACCGGCGCGAGCGTTTCCGTGATCAGGGCGAGATTGATGGTGACGAAGAAAATGGCGAGCCCGTAACTCCGCTTCAGGAAATAAGCAAAAATCAAAGCGGATAGGCACGCCAAACCATCGAGCATTAACAATGGCAGTTTGATCCGAATAAGGGCGCCGGCAATCACAGCCGCCGCCGCCGTGCCGCCAATGCGCTGGCCCGCCCGCTGCCGGGTGGAGCCATAATCCGGCTGCAACACCACCATGATCGTGAAGGCGATCCAATAACCGCGCGGGATTTCAAAATATTTGTACAGCGCCACGGCCAACATGGTGAACACCGCCATACGCAACGCATAACGGATCAGCACCGGATCTGGCTGGGACGACGGCCGCAGCCACGCGCCGAGTGATTGCACGGAACGGGCGCTGAGGTCCGGCAGGCTGGCGGAAAAACCGGAGCGCGCCACCGTGTGGTCGGCCGTCTCGCGCAAGGCGGCGCGAATGCGCGGCAGCTCCTCCGCGAGGCGCGCCAGCGTCGCGCGCACTTGCTCCATCTCCAGGCCGGTGTTGGCCAGGGAGTTGATTTGCGCCTCCAGCGTGCAGATAAGATCGCGGCACCGCCGGAGCCTCACGTTGCTCGCCGCGAAGTTTTCGGCGCGATGCATAATGAGCGTTAACGCCACGGACCGGGCGGCGTCGCCCAGCGCTTTCATGACCGAGTCCACCACCGGAACACAGCGCGCAAAATCCGGCCGCGCCATCACCGGCTCCAAGGAAGTGTGAAAGGCGATCATGCGGGTTGTCAAATGCACAACCTCCCGCCGGATCTCCTCCAAATGAGCGATCAGTTTGGATTGTTTGCGGCTTTGGGAGGCGCCGAGCACCACGAACGTGCGGTCGAGCGCCGCGCGCAGCTCGCGTTCCGGCATCGCCACTGGCGGCCCTCCGGGACGCATGGCAGCGGCCAGGTCGGAGGCGGCCACCCAGGTCTCGGCGACGGCAAAACGCAGCGCATGTTGCGGACGGACAAACCAATAACAGACATGAAAGAACGCCGCCAAAGCGCCGCCGGTGGCCACTTGCAGGGCGAGATATTCACCCGACGCTTCGCCGCCGGGCTGGGCCAGCCCAAGCAAAAAAAGCAGCGCGGAAGACACGGCCATCGACGGCCCATAATCGCCGCTCAAGTGACGCCACACGCCGCCGAGCAGCGCGATAAAACCCATGGCCATCACCGCAGCCACCGGACTTCCCGCGCAACAAACACCCAGGAAAGCGGACGAGGCGGCGAGCAATGTCATGGCCGCCAAAATGCTGAAACGAATGCGATAGGCGCCGCGCAAATCGGGCAACGAAAGATTCAACGCCGCCATCGAAATAAACGTCGCCTCGGCCGCACGATGCAATTGATGGCAAACCAACAGAGGGATGGCAAAAGCCAACCCGGCGCGCAGGGAACGGGCCGCGTCCGGCTGAAGCTCAAAACGCTCAACAATCTGATGAATCCACGGACGCATTAGCGCGGCTTGGGCCGAGGCTTCAAGGCCTGGTAAATAAAAGCAACGGACATCGCCGCCGCCATCAACGCTCCCAAACCAAACACGATTTGGCCCAGCTTGCGGTTCCATGAGGAAGGAAAAAAAGGCAAGCCGCCGCGAATTCCGCCGGCGTCCGAAACCGCCAACATCGCCAGGGCGGCAAAGCCCGCGCACACTCCCGCCGCCACCAAAGCGCCGCCGCGCCCCTGGAAATTGCCAATGACCTGCACGCCCGCCAGGAAAAACATCGCCGCCACCACGGCCGCCGGCCAATTGGCGGTTCCCATTTTGCCGTAGAAAAATTGCCACGACCCGAAAGCCGCGATGCCCAAGGCCAGCGACCCGAGGAACAGCCGCCGGATGCGTTCGCCGCGGTCCGGCGGCGCGGCGGGAAAATCGCACGTTGGGCAGCCCACGCCATAAAACTGCCGGCCGCACTTGGGACAGGTTTGAAGCGCCATATCGTGTGGCCCGCATTCTACCCGACGCCGCGCGCGGCGCCAGCCCGCGAATGTCACGGATTTGTTGCAGTCGCGCACGCCGGGGAGTGTGCTAGGATGAGGCCTTGATCTTAACTGCGCGCAAGGAACGAGGGTTGTTGTTGCTGCTGGCCGCGATTCAATTCACCGCGGTGCTGGATTTTCTGATCGTGCTGCCGCTCGGGCCGGAATACATGCGCGTGATGGGAATTACCGCCAAACAATTTGGCATCATGGTCTCCTCCTACGCCATCAGTGCCGGCGTGTTCGGGGCGGCGGGCGGATTTGTGCTTGACCTATTCGACCGGAAGCGGGCCCTGCTCGGCTTGTTTTTTGGCTTCACGGTGGGAACGCTCTGCTGCGCGCTGGCGCCCAATTATCCCCTGCTGGTCGCGGCGCGCATCATCGCGGGCGGCTTTGGCGGCGTCACCGGCGCCCTGATTCTCGCGGTGGTGGGAGATGTTATCCCCGAAAAGCGGCGCGGCGCGGCAATGGGCTGGATTATGTCGGCCTTCTCGGCGGCCTCGGTGGGTGGCGTGCCGATCGGACTCTGGCTGGCGCGGCAATTCACCTGGCACGCGCCGTTTTTTGCTCTGGCCGGGCTCGGCGCCGTGATCCTGGCGGCGACGGTGGTGATGATGCCGGCGTTGCGCGGCCATTTCGCGCACGGCGCGGAGCACCCAGTCCAACGCATGCTGGCGGTGGTGACGGAGCGCAATCACCAGATCGCCTTCGCCTTTATGTTCGTCTTGACGCTCGCGGGCGCAATGATCTTTCCCTATATTCCAACCTACATGGCGGTCAACGTCGGTTTGACCGACGCGCAATTGGGCTGGATCTACATCGCCGGCGGGGCCTGCACGCTCGTGACGCTCAATTGGATCGGACGCTGGGCGGATCGCGCCGGCAAATTCCGGGTCTATGCGCTCATGTCGCTGGCGGCCACCATCCCCATCTTGACCATCACGAATCTGCCCCGCGCGCCCGTGGCGTTGGGCATCGCGGTGACCACCATTTTCATGATTTGCATGTCGGGGCGCGCCGTGCCGGCGATGGCGATGATGACGGCGGCTGTCAAACCGAAGTATCGCGGCGGGTTCATGAGCGCCAATTCCTCGGTGCAGCAATTCGCCGCCGGCATCGGCACCTGCGCCAGTGGCTTGATCATTGGGCCGGCGCATGGCGCGCTGCCCCATTTTACGACCGTGGGCCTGATTGCCGCGCCGTGCTGCGTGGGCGGCATTTACTTCGCGCGCCTGCTCAAATCAGCCGAAGGCCCGCCCGGACCGGTCACGCCCGAGGATGAGGCGCGCGCCGAAGGGGTGGGCTTTGAAATGTGAGACGGCGCTTACGCCGCCGGCGAATTGGCGTCCGGCTCGCCGGCCGGCGGCTCGGCATCTTCGTCTTTTTCCTCGCTAATCACGGGCGCGATAGCCGTCAGTTTGTCCGCGGCTTCGAGTTCGATCAATTTGACGCCTTGCGTATTGCGGCCCGCCTCGCGAATGTCCGCCACGCGGGTGCGAACCATCTGGCCGGCCACCGTGATCAGCATGATCTCATCGGTGTCCTTGACCGTGAGCGCGCCAACGACCAAGCCGGTTTTCTCCGTGGTCTTCATCGTGATGATGCCTTTGCCGCCGCGTGATTGCGGGCGGTATTCGCCGAAATCCGTGCGTTTGCCAATCCCGTTGCTGCCCGCCACCAGGAGTGTCGCGTCCGGCACGATGACGGCCAGCGCCACCACCGCGTCGTTCTCGCCGAGAGTGATGCCACGCACGCCGGTGGCATTGCGGCCCATGGAGCGAACGTCGCCTTCGGAAAAGCGAATGCTCATGCCGTCGCGCGTGATCAAAACAACTTCGTCCTGGCCGCTGGTGAGCTTGGCCTCGATGAGCGCGTCGCCGGGGTCAATGCTGATGGCGATAATGCCGCCTTTGCGGACATTGGCGAATTCGCTCAGCGTGGTCTTCTTGACGGTGCCCTGCTGCGTGGCGAAGAAAAGTTCGCCGGGCTGCGACCAGGTGAGGTCTTCCTTATCCGGTCCGAGCCGGGAGAGAATGCGGATCAGCGCCGCGATTTTTTCATCGGCTTTCAACTCCAGGATATTCGCGATGCTGCGCCCCTTGGAGGCGCGGCCCATGTCGGGAATTTCGTGCACGCGCTCCACGTAACAACGTCCCGTGTTTGTGAAGAACATCAGGTAATCATGCGTGCTGGCGGTGAACAAATGCTCCACGAAATCGTCCGCTTCGCCAGGGGCATTGGCCGAGGACTCGCGCGTCACCATGCCGATGACGCCCTTGCCGCCGCGGCGCTGCGCGCGGTAGGAGCTGACATTGGTGCGCTTGATCAGGCCGGCGTGCGTGATGGTGATGATGACGCCCTCGTTGGCGATGAGATCTTCGATCGCGATTTCGCCTTCGTCGGGCACCAACTCGGTCTTGCGCGGCGTGGCGTGCTTCTCCTTGATGGCGCGCAACTCGGCTTTGATGATGGCAAAAACCCGGGCCTCGCGCGCCAGAATGTCGAGCAAGTCCTTGATCTTCTCCAGCAACGCGCCGTACTCGGCGCGGACTTTATCCACTTCGAGGCTGGTCAATTGATACAGGCGCAATTCCAGAATCGCATTGGCTTGGGCCTCGCTAAAGGAATAGCGGCCAGCCGTGAGGCGATTTTCGTCGCGAATGACAATGCCGAATTGCTCGACTTGCGCGCGGGAAAAATCGAACGCCAGCAGCTTGACCCGGGCTTCCTCCCGGTTGCGCGAAGAGCGAATGATGCGAATAAATTCGTCCAGGTTGGAAAGCGCGATGAGAAAAGCTTCGAGCTGCTCGGCCTTGTCCTCGGCCTGGCGCAATTCAAAACGGGTGCGCCGGATGATGATCTCGCGGCGATGCTCGATGTAACAACTGATCAGCTCCTTGAGATTAAGCGTCTTGGGGCGGCCATGATCGATGGCCAGCGCGTTGACGGCAAAGCTGCTTTCCAGCGAGGTGTGCTGGTAAAGATTATTAATGACAACCTTGGAAATGGCGTCTCGCTTGATCTCGATGACCACGCGCGTATTTTCGTCCGACTCATCGCGCACGCCCGTGATGTCGGTCAAAACCTTCGTATTGACGAGCTCGGCGATGCGCTCCACCAGCACGCGCCGGTTCACGTTGTAGGGAATGGCGGTGATGATGATTTGTTCGCGGCCGGATTTGGTTTCCTCGATGCCGATTTTGCCGCGGATTTTCACGCTGCCGCGCCCGGTGCGGAAATAATCCTTGATGCCCTGGATGCCGCAAAGCGCGCAGCCGGTGGGGAAATCGGGGCCCTTGATGAACTGCATCAGCTCATCAATCGTGATGTTCGGATGATCGATTTGCGCGCAAATGCCGTCGATCACTTCGCCGAGATTGTGCGGGGCCATGTTGGTGGCCATGCCGACCGCGATGCCCGTGCCGCCATTGACGAGCAGGTTGGGAAAGGCCGCGGGAAAAACCGTGGGCTCGGTGAGGCGCTCGTCGTAATTCGGCACGAAATCGACGGTGTCCATTTCCATGTCCGTCATGAGCGCGCCGCCGAGATGCGTCATGCGGGCTTCGGTGTAACGCATGGCTGCCGGCGGGTCGCCCTCGACGGAGCCAAAATTTCCCTGGCCGTCAATCAGCGTCGCGCGCATGGCCCAGGATTGCGCCATGTGGACGAGCGTGGGGTAAATGACCGCCTCGCCGTGGGGGTGAAAATCGCCGCTGGTGTCGCCGCAGATCTTGGCGCACTTGTAATGTTTGCGACCGGGATAAAGATTGAGCCGGTGCATCGCGTACAGGATGCGGCGTTGCGAAGGCTTCAGGCCGTCGCGCACGTCCGGGAGGGCGCGCGAAATAATCACGGACATCGAGTAATCGAGAAACGAATTCTTGATCTCGTCGGCGACGTTGATCTTCTCGATCTTCTCGTTGGCGGCGTAGAGCGGCGTGGCCCCAAAACCGCGCGGCGGCTCGGGATTCTGGGGATCTTTGGGGTCTTCAGCGTCGGGCATAGCGATGTAAATCTAATCAACCGGCGAAAACGGCGGGCCTGGAATGTTTAAACATCCAGATTGCGGACGTTGAGGGCGTTGTCCTCGATGAATTGGCGGCGCGGCTCGACATCGTCCCCCATGAGCTTGGTGAACATCTCCTCGGCTTCCACGACGTCAGTCATGTCAATACGAAGAAGTTTGCGGTTGGCCGGGTTCATGGTGGTTTCGAAAAGCTCCTTGGCGTTCATTTCGCCCAGACCTTTGAAACGCTTGATCTGGATGCCGCGCTTGCCCGCCTCCTTGACGCCCGCGAGAATTTCCGCGATGGAGAAAAGGGCTTTGGCCGTGGCGCGCT
>DASZMX010000146.1:0-21760 GCA_035551475.1 Verrucomicrobiia bacterium | reverse complement strand
TGCACGATCAGTTGGTCCAGTTTTTTGTTATGCATACCTCAAGTCGCAGAAGACGCCGCCGCGGGAGCGAGGAACACGATGGCGCCGCCGCGCATTTCGCGGGCAGTGATTTTGAAGACGCCGTAATTCACCACTAATTCGTAGAGGGGCACGCGCGCCGTGCGGGCGCCGTTGAAAATGGCCAGGATATGCTGGCCAATTTCCCGCACTTGCCCCGCGGACATCGACTGCGGAATGGTCGAGCTGACGACCCGCCCGCGCGAATCCATAGTGAACGTGCCCGCGGGCAGGCTCTTGAGCTCGCCTTTATTCGACTTGCGAAAAATCGTCAGGAAGCCCATTTGGCAAAAAGTTGCTTCATTGTTTGCTCCACGACGGGCGGTGTCGTCACGCGGCGAAAGCCCGCGCACAACAAACCTTTTTCCTCGTGGCCGGCCAGGCCGATGTGGCGTTGCAGGCCGCTGCCCTGCATTTGGGCCAGTTTTCCGGCGTGCAATTTCTCGCCGACCTGGCGCATGCGCTGCCAGGCGTCCCGCGCCCAGATCGCGATTTGGTCCACATTTTCTCCTCCCCACGAGGAGACCGTCGCTTTTTCGTCGTTGGGAATCGCCAGCACAAACTCCACGCCCTCGAAACGACCCAGAGCCGCGAGAGGCAGGGTGCGAGTCAGGAATTCGGTGCCCGCTTGCTGGGGCGCGCCTTTTTCCTCGTCCAAGGCTTGCGCGGAATCCAGCAGCAGCGCCTGGTAGGAGCCGTGAATGGTGCGGGGATGATTGGCTTCCGCAGGCAGGATTTCAAAGTGGCCGCCGGTCCAGGAAAGGATTTCGCGAAAGGCGGCCTCGCCCTTCAGCTCGCCGGTGACAGCGTCAACAATATCTCCGCTTTGCACCCAAATGCGGCCTTCGAGGCTGCCTTGGGTGATGCGCAGCGCGGAGGAGCCGGCGGAGAGGCATTCCAATTGCAGCAAGTCCACCAGGCTCTTGCTTTGCATGCCGCGAAAGCCGCTTTCCTGGTGGTTGTCGCGGTCCAGGAGGGATTCCACGCAGTCCTTGAAAAACTGCATTTCCTCGCCGTTGCTGGGCTTTTGCCAGAAAAGCTCCACGCCTTGCGCATAGGCGCGCGAACGAAATTCTTCATCCACCAGCCCAGTCAAGACGATGATGCGCAAATGCGGAAACTTCCGCCGCACAATGGAGAGCACCTGCAAGCCATCCATTTTCGGCATGCGCAGGTCGGTGATCAAAAGCGTGAACGGCTCGGCGTCCAGGAGGGAAATGGCGCGCGCCCCCGAACTGCAAATCTGCACCTCGGGCTGGCTTGGCAAATCCTGGAGCAATTGCTGGTACAATTCCAACATTTGCTCATCATCGTCCAACAGTAGGATTTTTTGGGCGCCGGCCATTGCCGAGCAGAGATTACAACCTCCCGCTGCGGAAGCAAGCTGACTTGCATCGTGTAAAATGCTCGACGCCGCCGCCGCGACTCTGGCACTATCCGCCCGGACGATGTTTGGAGCCCTTAAAAAACTCTTTTCCAAGCCGGAGAAACCGGCGCACGAGGAGCCCGCCGCTCCGCCACCACCTCCGCCTCCAGCTTACGTTCCCCCTCCGCCGCGTCCGGCGCCCGCGTCGCCCGTGGCTGCCGCTCCCGCCGCCCCCGCGGCCGAGGTTGTGGCTATTCCATTGACAGCAGTGGTCCCGAAACTTCCGGGCAACTTGACAACACTTGTGATCAAGGCTGCCGGAGCCACCTTTTCGCTGCCGGTCAAAACGGCTTTGGATCAATTGCCTTCCGGGCGGGTGCGCATTCCGTTTGGCGAATTGCGCCAAGGCGTGCCGCCGGGAACCTTCGCGGATAATAGCACCCATGACGCCGCGATGATTGAACTGCCTTTGCCGGTGATTCTGGCTGGCATCAATCCGGCGCGTTTGACCCGCCGCCCGCAAAAGCGCGTTGAAGTCCCCGACGAAGTCACGGGCGTCTTTGGCCCGAAAGGGACATCGCAGGCGCAAGTGGCCACAGCCCCGGCGCCAGCGGCCGCTCCCGCGACGCCTGCAGCCGAACCACCCGCGCCCGCCCCTGTGCCGCCTCCCCCGGCGCCCCCAGTGGCTGCGGCGCCGATGCCGCCACCGGCGCCTGCTGCTCCTCCACCCGCGCCGCCGAAACCAGTGGCGCCTGTTCGTCCGCCCATTTCTGCTCCCAAACCACCGGCGTCGGCCACGAGCCCGAGCCCATTGCCTTTCGCGCAAAAATCTGCGGCGCCCACGGCGGCGCCGGCGCCCGCGAAATTGCCGTCGATGACGACGAAGGCTCCGCCGCCTCCTGCGCCGACGGCGCCAGTGATCGAGAAAACGGCCGCGCCCTCGGATGTTGTTTCGGTGCCGTTGTCCGACATCAGCGAAACGTGGCCCGACCCGGTGCGCCAGGAAATCGCGCGCGGGGAATGGGATCTCTCGATGGTGGTCATTCCATTGAGCCGGCTGGAGCAGGGGATGAAGGCGGGCCGCTTGAGCTTCACATGGGGCGATATTCGGCAACTGCTGAATCCGCCGGTCGGCTCCATCTCCTCGCCGAACACGGAGGTGCCCGTCGATTTGCCGTTGAAGGTAATGGCGCCGCTTTTCCTCGCCGCCCGGCGTCCGGCCGCGCCGCAGAAAAAAGTGCAGGTGGGCGAAAATATTCCCGATGTATTTGCCGGGCTGAAAGCGGGCGCAGCGCTGACGGCGCCGACGGCCAAGGCGCCTTCGCCCGTGCCCGAATCGGAGATCGACCTCGGCGCCAGCGCCGTGGAAGAAGCGCCGGCGCCCGCCCCGCCGCCTCCAGCCCATGCTCCGCGACCCGACGCTTTGGGCGCGCTGTTTGGCCAGCCGCTGAAAGGCGATTGGTCGCCGCTGGAAATTACGCAGAAGATTTCGGCCCTGCCGGGCGTCGCCGGCAGCTTGATCACGATGAGCGACGGCCTGCTCGTGGCGGGACAGGCGCCCGCGCCGCAAAAAGCGGAAACGGTCGCCGCTTTCCTGCCGCAGATGTTCGCCCGCATGGGCCAATATGCCGGAGAAATGCAACTGGGTTCTCTGACGGCCCTGCATCTGTTCACCGCGGATGCGCCCTGCGCGGTCTTCAAGGCCGGCAAACTTTATCTTGGCGTCATCGGCCGGGCCGGTGAAGCGCTGCCCGAAGCGCAGTTGCTCCGCATCGCGTCCGAATTGGCCAAACGAAATCCTTAATACCTATGGCGATCATCAATCAAGCCACGAAAGAACTTCAGGTTAAAATCGTCTATTACGGCCCGGGCAAAGGCGGCAAGACCACCAACCTGGAGCAAGTCCACGCCAACGTCAAAGACGTGAAAGAAAAAGGCAAGCTGGTCTCGCTTGCCACCAGTTCGGATCGCACGCTGTTCTTCGATTTCCTGCCCATCGAAGCGATGGCGATCAAGGGCTTCAAAACCAAATTTCAACTTTACACGGTTCCCGGCCAGGTCATTTACAACACCACCCGCCAGCTCGTCTTGCGCGGGGTGGATGGCATCGTCTTCGTGGCGGATTCCCAATACGACAAAATGGCGGAGAACGTGGAGAGCTTTCAAAATCTCGAGGAGAACCTCATCTCGCAAAAGCTGAACCTCGCGCAAATCCCGTACGTGCTGCAATACAACAAGCGCGATCTTCCGAACGTCGCCCCGGTCGAATACATGGAATTCCTGCTGAACAATCGGGAAGTGCAGGCGCCTTCCTTCGGTTCCGCGGCCGCCAAGTGCGAGGGAGTTTTTGAGACGCTCAATATGATCACGCGCCTGCTGCTCAACAAATTCATCAACGAAAGCGGACGCAAGACCGCCTGAACCACCCTATGGCCGGCCTGCCTCAACTCATTGACGAAGACATCCAATGCCTGGACGGGGCCTTGGGTGATTTGCTGGAGCGCAGCGAGGCCACGGCAGCTCTTATTATTGACAAAGGCGGGCCGCTCATTTGCCAGCGCGGCGACCTCGAACGCTACGACACCACCACCATTGCCGCCCTCGCCGCCGGCTCCTTTTGCGCGACGCAGGCCATTGCGGAGCGTTGCGGTGAAATTAATTTTTCCTCCATTTATCAGCAAGGGGATCACACCAGCATCCTGTGCCGGAATATTGATGACAATCTGCTCCTGATTGTTTTGTTCCGCGCCGCCTTGAGTGTCGGCGCGATCAAGTATTATGGGGACAGCGCGGCTGATCTCATTGCCACCCAATTGCAGAAAGCCCAGCAGCGCGACCCGGGCCAGACCGTGGACTTGGTGTCGATGAACGTCCTCGACGCCGCCGACGTCTTTCGCAAGGGAACCTGAACCACCCTTAAGCCGCCAGCGCGCGATTGATGCGCTCGATGGCTTCGTCGATTTCCGCGCGGCTCTTCACCCCGATCACCACCGCGTCAATTTCTGGGCGCGACATGGCGAAGCGCACTGATTTTTCGCGGTCTTCGGGTTTCACAAATTCGCCGTTGCCGATGATCTTCATGCCGATGATGCCGCGGCCGTCCGCCTTCATCTTTTTGATTTGCGCCACCACGGGGTTGACGTCGTGTATGGTGTCGTTCCAAATCGACTCCTCTTCGCCATCGATCCGGTGTCCCTGGGGATTGACGCGGACCAAATGAACTTCCGTCCATGGCGTGACGGTGGCCTGGCGCAATGCCGGCAGGCTGTGGCAGGAGACGCCTTTGGCGCGAATCCAGCCTTTTTCCTTGGCCTCATTGAACCCATCCATGATGCCCTTCCACTGCTCGGTCCAATCATGCGCGATCATGCAATGCACCAGCAGGCTGTCGATATAATCCGTGTTGAACACCTTGCGATGGTGATCGATGGCCTCCAGGATTTTCTCCGGCTTGCCCGGGACCTTGGACTGGAGGAAAAGTTTTTCGCGCGGCAAATCCTTGATCGCGCCGCCGATCCACTCGAAGGTTTTATAGGTTTGCGCGCAGTCAAAATAGGTGATGCCCTGGTCATAGGCGTACTTGACCAGGCTGTTAAACCCCTCGCGGC
This sequence comes from Verrucomicrobiia bacterium, assembly GCA_035551475.1. Lineage (GTDB taxonomy): Bacteria > Verrucomicrobiota > Verrucomicrobiia > Limisphaerales > Palsa-1400 > DASZMX01. Next base: position 16,729 of record DASZMX010000146.1, on the reverse strand, counting down.
CCAGATCCAATTGCACCTGGCCGTTGGAGCTGCCGGTGCCCATGCCCAGGCGGCTCAACTTGAGGCCGGTCTTGCCGAGCGTCACCTGGTCGGTCGCTGTGCGTTTGACAACCGTCGCCGCCCGGGCGGAGAGCAGGGCGCCCGTTCCGGCGGCCACCGCGCCGGCTGCGGTCAGGGATTGCTGGAGAAACTGGCGGCGGCTGAGTTTTTTCATTTTCATAAAAAAATGGTCTGGCGGTTGTCTTTATGTACTTCAGGCCGGGGCCATTGGCAATTGCGTAAATGCCGGGTTCCCGGGCGGCTTTCCCTCGAAAGAGGCATTGCAATGGAAATGCCCCTTGTGCTATTTACACCGACATCAAGCAAAGCAGCGCACAAACAGGCTCCTTCAACGGCGGCATTCCATCCGCGGCGCCTGTCCTGTGGCTAAACCTCACTTCACACTATGCAACAGACTCAATTAGGTGTTGTTGACTACGTCACACTGGCGTTATACGTCGTGTTTGTCGTCGGCATCGGCTTCGCCCTCAAGCGGTATCTCAAAAGCTCCTCCGACTTTCTGACTTCGGGGCGATCCATTCCCGCGTGGGTCACCGGGTTGGCGTTTATCTCGGCCAATCTCGGCGCGTTGGAGCTGGTGGGCATGGCGGCGAGCGGCGCCAAGTACGGCATCGCCACCTGCCACTTTTATTGGGTTGGCGCCATTCCCGCCATGCTCTTTCTGGCCGTGTTCATGATGCCGTTTTATTACGGCTCCAAGGCGCGCTCCGTGCCCGAGTATCTGAAAATGCGCTTTGACGAACGCACCCGCGCGCTCAACTCGGTTTCGTTTGCGATCATGACGCTCTTTGCCTCGGGCATTTCCATGAATGCGCTGGCCAAGCTGCTCCATCAATTGCTGGGCTGGGAATATAATATCAGCCTCTGGATTTGTTCCGCGATTGTGCTGGTTTACGTGCTGAAGGGCGGATTGACCTCGGCCATTTACACCGAGGTGCTGCAGTTTTTCATGATCGTGCTGGGGTTCGCTCCGGTCGTTTATCTCGGGCTGAAAGATGTGGGCGGCTGGCACACGTTGACGGGGAACCTGACCAGCGTGGCGCAAAATCCCGGCGCCATTGGTTTGACTAATCCCGCCAAACCCTACGCCGCAGACGCCTGGTCCAGCGCGTGGCATCCCATCCTGAGCGGCGCGGATTCCAATCCCATGGGCATCAATGTGTTCGCGATGGTGTATGGCCTGGGCTTTGTGCTGTCGTTCGGTTACTGGTGCACGAACTTCCTGGTCGTCCAACGCGCCATGGCCGCGCGCAACATGGGGGCGGCCCGCCGCACTCCGCTCATTGCCGCCGTGCCGAAAATGATTTTCCCCGCGCTCGTCATTCTGCCGGGCATGATCGCCGCCGCGCTTGCCATCACCGCCAAAGACGGTTATCGCCTGCCGCCGGTGCCGGTGGAAAATGCGAAGCTGGCCGCCGCCGTGCCCGCCGTCCAAAAGGCCGCCCAACAGCATCTCGATCCCGCCACGGCGTCGCAGATGATCAAGGATGCCATCGGGACCGATGTCATCCCGGAAAAAGTCGATGCGCTCGTCAAAGCAGCGGGCGCGCCGGGGTTCAGTGACGCGCAGATTCGGGAAGGCGTGCAAAACTCCGTCAAGTCGATTGATTTCGACGGCGTGATTCTTTCGCTCGTAAAACGTTACTGCCCGCCGGGCCTCCTTGGGTTGGCCTTAACAGGCTTGCTGGCCTCCTTCATGTCGGGCATGGCCGGCAATGTCACCGCCTTTAACACGGTATGGACGTATGACATTTACCAGGCGTATCTCGTCAAGAATAAGAGTGACGATCATTACATGTGGATGGGACGGTTCATCACCGTCGTCGGCATTGTGTTGAGCATTGTGTGCGCGTACCTCGTCTCGCAATGGTCCAATGCGATGGATATTATCCAGTTGGTTTTCGGGTTCGTGAACGCCCCGTTGTTCGCGACCTTCCTGCTGGGCATGTTCTGGAAACGCACCACCGCCACCGGCGCCTTCCTTGGCTTGCTGGGTGGCACGGCCACCTCGGCGCTGTTCCACGCCCTGACGCTCGCGCAAGGCAACACGCCGGGCATGAAGGGCGGTTATCTCCATGTGCAACACGTCTTCCCCAGCGATATGGCGCAGAACTTTTACCTCGCGGCCTTCGCGTTCACGGCTTGCTTCGTCCTGACGTTTGTCATTTCGCTCGCGACGTCGCGCGATAAATCGGATGAGCAACTCAAGGGCCTGGTTTATTCGCTGACCCCAAAAATCAAAGATGAAGGCGAAGCCTGGTACCTTCGCCCCGCCACGCTGGCCATCGTGCTGCTGATCGGCTGCGTGGTGTTGAACGTCGTCTTCTTTTAACCTGTCACCTCGAAAGGAACATATTTATGGGTCTTGATATTCGTTGGCCAATTGGCGGGCTCTTCTCCCTCATCGGCTTGATGATGGTCATTTACGGCGCGGCCACCAGCTCCAATGTGGAAATGTACAAACGCTCGCTGGGCATGAACGTGAATATCGGCTGGGGCGCCATCCTCGTTATTTTCGGCGCCGCCATGCTCACGATGGCCTGGCGCGCCGCCCGGCAGACGCCTAAGTAGCCGCGCCCGCGAGGAATTGCGCGACGAACGCGTTGGCGGGACGCGCGCGAATTTCCGCCGGCGCCGCCGCCTGCTGCACGATGCCTTCGTGAATCACGGCGACGCGGTCGGCCAGCGCCATGGCTTCCGTTTGATCGTGGGTCACGAAAAGCATCGTGACGCCCAGCCGCCGTTGCAGGGCGGCGATTTCCCCGCGCAATTGCACCCGCAACGGCGCATCCAGGTTCGAGAGCGGCTCGTCAAGCAAAAAGACCTTCGGCTTCCGGGCCAGCGCGCGCCCCAAAGCCACCCGTTGCGCTTCGCCGCCGGACAGGGTCGCCGGCTTTCTTTCCAATAATCCGCTGATATGCAGCATTTCCGCCGCTTCCGTGACGCGCGATTTGATCTCGGCGGCGGGAAATTTACGCAGCATCAAGCCGAATCCGATGTTCTGGAAAACCGTCAGGTGCGGAAAGAGCGCCGGCTGCTGAAAGACCATGGCGACGTCGCGTTCCTTGGGCTTGACGCCGGCCAGCGAGCGGCCTTCCAGGCGAATCGTCCCCGCCTCGGGATTCTCGAGGCCCGCCAGCATCCGCAACGCGGTCGTCTTGCCGCTGCCGGACGGACCCACCAGAACGAGCAGCTCCCGGGCGTTCACTTCGAGGTTAAAATCGCGCAACGCCTCCACTCGTTTGCCCTGGGGGCCGGCAAAGCCCCTGGCCACATGCTCAAAAACTACCATTGGCGCGAGTGTAGAGGTTGGGTTAATTTGACACCATGACAAAGACGCTCGTCCTCCTCGCGTGTCTGGCCGTTTCCGCCGTTTTTGCCGATCAGGTGGAAATGCAGAATGGCGATCATTACAGCGGCCATGTCCTTTCCCTGACCGCGGATGCGGTGGTGCTGCAAAATGACAACATCGGCCGCATCACTTTGCCCCGCGCCAAAATCGCCTATCTCGGCGTCGGCGCGAGCAACGCCTTGCCGGCGCTGCCCGCCACCAATCATGTCAAATCAATGGCCGCCACGAACGTCGCCACCAGCTCCGATATCGCCGGCGCCTTGCGTCATCTGGGCGCCAATACTAATTTCATTGAGCAAATTCGCGGGCAATTCCTGGCCGATGCCGGCCCGCAGGCCAACCAGATGTTCACCGACACCCTCGGCGGCTTGGCGTCGGGAAAAATCGATCTCGCGAGCCTGCGCGCGCAGGCCAAGTCCACGGCGGACCAATTGCGCGCCTACGAACGGGAATTGGGGCCGGAAGCGGGGGAGACGTTCAGCTCTTACTTGTCCATCCTGGACAATTTCCTGGCGCAAACGAGCGATGGCGCCGCTCTGTCCACGAATCGCTCGCCTACGGCGACGTTGCGGGGCTTTGGAGGAAATTAGTAAAGCCCGGCGGATTTTGCGCCGCGCCGGAAAGGCGAATCCAGGTCAAGCTGCCGGTGGGCGTGCCGTTTGATAAACTCAGCCATCCCTCCACCAAACCCACTCCGCCGTACAAGCTCGCGTAGATGGGCAGATCGCCGTCAATTGAGAGCGGCGCGGCTTGCGAGAAAACTGCGCCATCCGACAATTGCCCAAGCGCTGAGCCTTGTCCCAGGAGGCTGATGTAATCGATCCCAGCGGAGGCGCTGCCATCGGCGGAGGTTAAAGTGACGCCCAGATCGACGCTTAACAAACTGCCCGGCGCCGCCGAATCTCCGAGCACGCTGGCGCACCATCGGTTGTTCGCCACCGAGGTCATATTTGATACGGAACCTGTCACTTGTCCGGAGCTGAGAGTTGAATCCAAGTGGAGTTTTACATCCAGGCTGGGTTGCGCCACGGCGACCCGGGACACCGTGATCTCGCTGTTGCCGTAGGGATCAATCGTGCCGGCGACGGGAAAGCTGCTGTTGCCGAGATAAAGTTTTCCGCTGTACGTCCCGCTGGAATTGATCGCCAGATTGCCCAGCATTCCCGCCGACTCCATGCTGACGGCGGGCGAGCCATCGCCGTTGGTCAAGTAAAAGAGGCCGTTGTACGTGCCCGCCTGTAACGGCTTAATCGCCAGAGTCATGGGATCGCTCGTCACGGCGCCGCCGGCGTTGGAGACCACCAATGTATATTGGCCTGCATTTGCTGCCGTCACCGCAGCCAGCCAGAGCGAATTGGTATTTTGGCCGCGCAAAACTGTGTTGCCTTGGCGCCATTGGAAAGTCAGCAAACCGTCGCCCGTCACGGCCGCTTTAAAGGTCACATTGGCGCCCGGCGCCACCGTGACCGAGGCTCCGGGTGTAATGGTGACGGAGGATTTGGTCGCTGTGACCGAAGGGGGTTGTGGTGTGATGATGGGGGGCAGGGGAGGCATGTACTGCACTTCGTTGGCGAACGGAGAAAAGTTGCCCGCCTTGTCATAGGCCCACACACTCAGATAATTAGTCTGACCCGGAACCAAATCCGTCACCGTGCCCGTGGTTTTGGCGCCCACATCGACGAAATCACCATAATTCCCGCTCTCCGTGCCAAACCAGATCTGATAGCCCGTGGCCGTGGAGGAGGCGCTCTTGGTCCAAGACAGGGAGACAGTGGCGCCCGTGGCGAATCCGCCCAGGGCGCTCGCGACGCCCACCGACACCAAGAACCTGCTCAATAACTTTATGCGTTTCACGGAATGGTTTTCTCACTTGTAGCGGCCTCCCTGCTGATGGGGCAGACTCCGCCTGATCTTCTTCTAATGGTTTTTCCGCTTCAGCAATCAGGGCGCCAGAATGGTGTTTCCTCGGAGCGGAGTCCATTCCTTAATCAAAATTGTCCCGTTTTTGGGCGCTGTCTTTTGTGATCGACACGATTCTTGGCTGAGGTTTCCGACCCCTGATAGACTTGTTAATCGATATCAAACCTTTTAATCTTCTGTCCTGATGGAAAAGGTCGTGATTATTGGGACCGGTTGCGCGGGGTTGACGGCGGCGATATATACCGCGCGTTCGAACCTCAACCCCTTGGTGTTGACGGGCAAGATGCCGGGCGGCCTCCTGACCACCACCAGCACGGTGGAGAATTACCCCGGCTTCCCTGAGGGCGTAGACGGTTACGAATTAATGACGCGCATGCAAAAGCAGGCCGAGCGTTTTGGGGCCCGCGTGCGGTTCGGCGAAACCCTGGAAGGCGTTGATCTCACCCGGCGCCCCTTTGTCCTGACGGTGGACGGCGCGCCCATTGAAACGGAGACGTTGATCATCGCGACTGGCGCGAGCCACCGCCATCTCGACGTGCCCGGAGAGCAATTGCTGGAAACCAAAGGCGTGACGTACTGCGCGACCTGCGATGGGGCGTGGCCCATGTTCCGCAACCAGCCGCTCGTGGTGGTGGGCGGCGGCGATTCCGCGTGTGAAGAGGCTGTTTACTTGACACGATTTGGCTCCGAGGTTTATCTCGTGCATCGCCGCGAAACCTTGCGCGCCTCGAAAATCATGGCGTCGCGCGCCCTCACTCATCCCAAAATCAAGCCGATCCTGGATTCGGTGGTGACGGAAATTCTCGATCCCAAGCTGGGAAAAGTCACGGGCGTGCAATTGAAAAACGTCAAAACCGGCGCCACTTCCCTCCTGCCGTGCGCGGGGGTCTTCGTCGCCGTCGGCCACGTGCCGAACACGCAGCTTTTTCGCGGGGTGATCAACATGGATGAAAACGGCTACATCATTCCCAAGCGCGGCACGGAAACGAATGTGCCCGGGGTGTTCGTGGCGGGGGATTGCTCCGATCATGTCTATCGCCAGGCGGTGACCGCCGCCGGCCTCGGCTGCGCCGCGGCTATCGACACCGAGCGCTATCTTGGCAGCAAAGGCGAATGAAGAACGCAAGATCCAGCGCGCCCGCCCGTATGGGCCATACAGGCATGAAGCCCCGCCAAGCCGTCATTAAACGCGCCACCCGCGAAACCAATATTGATTTGACACTATTGGTCGATGGGACGGGCCGGTCCACGATTCAAACCGGCATCCCGTTTTTCGATCACATGCTCACGCTCTTTGCCAAGCATGCCACGATGGATTTGCAATTGCGGTGCCGCGGCGATCTGGAGGTCGATGCTCATCACACGGTCGAGGACTGCGGGATCGCGCTGGGCCAGGCCTTCGTCCAGGCGCTCGGCGATAAAAAGGGCCTGCGCCGCTATGGCGCCGGCTTTGATCCGCGGAATCCGCTTACGGGCGAGGCGTATGTGCCGATGGACGAATGTCTGGCGCGTTGCGTGATCGATTTTGGCGGCCGGCCTTATTTGGTTTGGCGCGGTTTGGACAAGGCCGCCCATCGCAAAATCGCCCTCGAAGACCGTTCCCAGGACGCTTCGTCGTCCTTCCGGTTTGGGTTGGCGCGGGAGTTCTTTCAAGGTTTCGCCAATGAAGGCCGTTGCAACCTTCATTTGGAGCTTCTTTACGGCGACGAGCCCCATCATGTGGTGGAGGCGTTATTCAAGGCGTTCGCCCGTGCGGCGGATGCTGCCTGTCAACGGGATGCGCGGATCCTGGGCCAGCTTCCCACCACCAAAGGAAAACTGTAGCTTTGGTGAATAGTCCGCACCCCCCACCGTCAATATATATGTCGGCGCCTGACGACCAGTCTGAGAGAAGCGATGTCGAGCTGGTGCAAGCTTCTCAGAAGGGCGATTTGCAGTCCTTCGAAATCCTGGTCGCCCGGCATCGGGACAAGATTTATGCGCGGGCCTACAGCATGATGCGCAATGAAGATGAGGCCCTTGATCTTTCACAGGATGCGTGGATAAAAGGATGGCAACGGCTGGCGCAGTTTCAGGGGGATTCGAGTTTTGTGACGTGGATGACGCGGATTGTCATTAATTTGTGCCTGGACCAGATTCGCAAGCACAAACGGCAGCGGCTGGATTCCATCGATGCCCTGGACGAAACGGCGGGCGGAGTCGAACGGCTGCTTCCGGCGGTGGAAATCAATCCCACCGAAGGGATGGAGCGGACGGAATTGCGGCGGCGGATTGATGGCGCGCTGGCGAAGTTGTCCGAGGAGCATCGCACGGCGTTGGTGTTGCATGAATTTGAGGAATTGGAGTACAAGGAGATTGCCAGGCGAATGAATTGTTCGATTGGCACGGTGATGTCGCGACTGTTTTATGCGCGGCGCCGCATGGCGGGATTATTGGCCGGGTTAAAACGAGAGAGTGCAGAATGAATCAGGAATTGGAATTAAAATTGCAGGCATGGGTGGACGGCGAACTGAGCGAGGCAGAGGCGCGGCGCATGCAAAACTTGATCGCGACGGATCCCGCGGCCGACGCGCTCGCCGCGGAATTGCGCGACGTGAAGGCCCTCCTGTCGGGCGCTGAGATGGCCCGCACCGTTCCGGAGGGCCGGGAATTTTATTGGTCGAAGATCGAGCGGCAAATCCAGGCCGAACGTAGTGTCGCTTCGGCTCCCGCCCCGAATTGGCTGGCGGGCTGGCGCCGCCTCTTGATGCCGCTGGCCGGGTTGGCTGCGGCCGCATGCGTGGTTTTGGTCACCGTAAAACAGTCCGTGCCGAGCCCCAATTTCGATGTGGTTGCTTCCACGGATGCCTCGATGGAAACGATGATGTATCATGATCAATCCGCCGGTCTGACCGTGGTGTGGTTGCAGGATAAAAACGCTGGAAACGGCGCGGAAGCCGTCACGGCGGATGATAATTCTCCCATGACGGATTGAGCTTGTTCGAATTGAAATATGCAACCATTTCGCAAATTTGCCCTGTTATTTGTCGCGCTGACGGGCGCCTTGCCGGCGCTCGCGTCCGATCTGACGCTGGAGGCGCGCCTAGTGTGGGGAGTCAATGAGACCCAGGACGCCACGCACAAGCCGGTCGCCGCTGATTTGTCCTCCAAACTCCACGGCATGTTCAAGTGGAGCAATTATTTCGATATCACCAATCAGGTGCAAAACATCCCGCTCAATCAAAGCCGGGATTTCAAGATGAGCGATCGTTGCGTTCTGAAGATCAAGAATCTGGGCAGTTCGCGCATTGAAGTCAGTTGCATCGGGCAGGGGAAGGAAGTCTGCAAAGGCACCCACACGCTGGAGCCCACGCAGTGGCTCGTCCTGGGCGGCAATGATAAGAATAACACCGCCTGGTTCATTGGCCTGCGCGAAGCCGATGGCGGCTTGGCGAAGGTAAAGTAGCCGCCTTTAGCAGTAAACCAGCAGGGACTGCGAGATGGGGTTAATGCGGTTGTAATTGAGCAGCTTGTCGATATAGGTCGCCGTCAGGCGCTGCCCGTCCGGCATCAACAAAACGCCGTTCTCGCTGTAAATTCCCTGGGCCAATACCATTCCCGGAACCAACTCCGAAATCAGAACTTCCCGCTGGCGTCCGGGCACGACAGCTTTCGGCACGTAACGCAAAAAGATGCGCACGGCCTCAGGATCAAAGCCGGTGCCGCTGGCCGCGCTGATTTCCTCCATGATTTTTTTCGGCGCGAGCAGGCTTTCCGCATCGGCCACGGCCACCGCGAGCAGGCGCGCCAGCCAGGGAATTTCCGTCCCGCGCAAGCCGTCCGGATAACCCGACCCGTCAAAGCGTTCGTGATGGGCGCGAATCGTCGGGCCGACGTCGCGCAATTGATGGGCGAAAGCCGCCAATTCCTGGCCCAAGACCGGATGATGATGAATGAGCGCGCGTTCGGCGTCGGAGAGGCTCTCGGGCTCCTGTTCCCAGCGCTTGATTAATTGCCGGGGCACGCCGACCAATCCAATGTCATGGATGAGGGCGCTGATTTCCAGCGTTTGGCGTTGTTCGGCCGTCAATTCCGCGCCCTCGCACATGGCCTGGCAAATCGCCGCGGTGCGCCGGGCCTGATTGCCAAGCGACGGGTAAAACACCTGCATCGTTTGCAGGCACATATCCACGGAGCGCCGCAGGTTTTCCTCTTGGGAGCGAAGGAGCGTTTGCAATTGCTCGTTTTGTGTCGCGACTTTGCCGACTTGTTCCTCGAGGGCCTGGTTGAGCTGCTTCAGCTTTTCGTTCATCGCCTGCGTGGTGGCTTGCAGGCGCGAATTATTGGAAATCAATTCAAACCGTTGCACCGCGTTTTTCACCGTGGCCAACAATTCCTCGCGCAGCCACGGCTTGACGACGAACCGGTAAATCTCGCCCTTGTTGATCGCGTCAATGACGGTGCCGAGATTCAGCACGGCGGTGATCAAAATGCGGGTGGCTTCCGGCTGGATTTCACGCACTTGCGCCAGAAATTCCAAGCCCGAAACGAGCGGCATTTGCTGGTCGGTGATAATGACGGAAAACTGCTGCTCCTTGAGCACGCTCAAGGCGTGAATGGCATGAGGCGAGGCGACGACCGAGTAACCCTCGCGCACGAGAGTGTCGCGCAGGGCCACCAGGACGATTTCCTCGTCATCAACGATGAGAATCGGACGAACCGGCTCTTTCGCGCTATGGGCTTCACTGTGCATACTGTGCCTTAGGCGCTTGGGTCAAAACACGATTGCAGTCTATTCAGCATATCGGTTTCCGGGAGATCGGAGTTAAGGATGAGATCGGCCTTGCCCAACAGGCGCCCATCGACTTCGTCCTGGTTGCACCCGGCCAATTTCACGATGATTTTCACGTCCTTCTTCTGCTGCCGGATGTCGCCTGGCAAGGAAGCGGTCGTGGGGTCATGGCCCTCCCACAAGAGGAAAATGCCGCTGAACTGATAATCCGGGGAATCGAGCAATTCGGCCAGATTGTCCGACGACGAAGCGACGACGATATGGAAGTCGTTCGAGCGCAGCAATTCCGCGGTTTTCTCCCGCATTTCTCCGGGCTGACCCAGCAGGAGGAGGCATTTGCGCCCGCGCCGGTTGCGCCGCGCCTCTTCATCGGCCTCGGTCGATTCCGAGAAGTCCGCTTCCGGCAGCCAGAGGTGAAAGCTGGCGCCAATGCCCTCGCGGGACGTGACCGAGATGGCGCCCTGATGCTTTTCAATGGCGATGCGCGCGTTGTAAAGCCCCAGGCCCGAGCCTTTCGATTTGGTGGTGAAAAACGGATCGAAGATGGAGGCGAGATGGCGGGGCTTGATGCCGCAGCCGGTGTCCTCGATTGTCAAACACACACACGGCAACCGGGGAATGACGCCTTTGACATTCTCCATCACCGGCAGGGTTTCGTGGCGCTCGGTGCGCAGGGTGAGCGATCCGCCGCGCGGCATGGCGTCGGCCGCGTTGAGAATGAGATTGATCACGACCTGCCGGAATTCGACCACATCAAGGTAAACCGGGAGTTGCGCCTGGCACAATTCGGTGTCCGTGCGAATGCGCCGGGGTAAAATCTTATTGACCAATTCCACGAGGTCGCTGGCGACGTCGTTGAGGTTATGGTAATTGCGCTCGCCGGTCTGGCCGACGTGCAGGTTGACCATGCGCTGCACGAGCTGGCTGGCTTGGAGCGAGCTTTTCTTGATCAAGCCCAGCCCTTCCCGGAACGGGTGGCCCTCAGCGACCTGGCTCAGGAACGATTCGCTCAACGAATGAATGCCCGCGATGATATTGGTGAAATCATGCGCCATGCCCAGCGTCAGCACGGCCAGGGTTTCTTTCCAGGCGGCGGTGGAAAGGCGCTTCTCGGCGATAGTCTGGCGGGTGACATCGAGCCACACCACTTCGTACCCGAGCAACAACCCATTCTGGCTGATGGCCGGCTGGCGATGCTCCAAAATATAGGCGACACGGCCCGTCACGGCGTGGCGGATGCGATAGGTGTTGGTGAGCGCGCCGCGTGTTTGCACGCAACGCTTGAATTGCTGCTCCAATTCCGCCGCGTCCAGTTCATGCACCAGGCGCCAATACCAGGCCGGCTGGTCCATGCATTCGCGCGGCGAGAGGCCGGTCAGCTCCAAAATATTCGGGCTGATGAACGGCACGCTGAAATCCGGACGCTGGCTGAAAATGACGCAGGGCCAGCGCCGCATCAAACCGTCCAGCCGCGCCTCCGCGCGCAGCAGGCGCACGAACATTTCGCGGCGCGCGGAATCACTGCGCAAATGTTCATCCCAGAAAGCTTCCTCCAATTCCGCGAGCGGCGGCAGAGTGGAATTAATGCGGACGAAAGACACGTTGCCGCCACGCGCGACTTCGAGCGCGAACCATTGCGGCGGCCCCGCCGCCGGGTCCGCGTACGGCAATTTCAAACTCGCACGATCAAAGCCCGTGACGCCGCGACGCAGTTGTTCCAGCGTCGGTTTCCAATCCTCGCACAGCCGGCCCAGGGTGTCCCACAGGGGTTCGCCCAGTAAATCAGATCGACCGCGCTCCAGCCAACTGCACAAAGGTTCGTTGGCCTCCGTGAGGCAGCCGGCGCCGTCCAGCACGGCGATGCCGCCTTCCAGCCAGCTTTTGGGCGCATGCGCGGCCAACGCCGTGACGGAGGCGGGCGCGGGAGGGGTGGGGTGGTCGGCGGTATTTTCGATGTCCGTTTGCAATGGTTGTTGGATTGGCGCCAGGCGCGCTCTTCGGATGGCATCGGCCAAACGGGACCGCGGCTTGAGCGCGAATTATAGCTCCGACCGTTCGAATTTCAAGCCATGCGCATCGGCCACCGCGCGATGGGTCACTTTGCCGTTCATCACGTTGATGCCACCCAGGATAGCTGGTTCCCGCTGGCAGGCGTCTTTGAGGCCGAGATCGGCCAGCAATTCGATGTAGCGATACGTGACATTTGTCAAAGCTTGCGTGGCAGTGCGCGCATAGGCGCCGGGCATGTTGGCCACGCAATAATGAATCACGCCTTCCTCCACATAGACCGGGTGGTCGTGCGTCGTTGGGCGCGACGTTTCGGCGCATCCTCCCTGGTCAATCGCAATGTCCACCAGCACGCTGCCCGGCCGCATGTGACGCAGCATCGCGCGGCTGATCAATTTCGGCGCCTTGGCCCCCGGCACCAGCACCGCGCCGATCAACAAGTCCACCGTCGGCAATAAATCATTCAAATGCGCCTCGCTCGAAAACAGCGTGTGCGCGGTGTGCAGCGTGATGTCCAGAAAACGCATGCGCTCCAAATCCACTTCCAAAACCGTCACATCCGCGCCGAGGCCCGTGGCCATCCGCGCCGCATTGATGCCCGAGGCTCCGCCACCCAGCACGACGACACGTCCCGGCAATACGCCCGGCACGCCGCCCAGCAGCACTCCGGCCCCGCCATTGTGTTTCGCCAGAAAATAACCGCCGACCAAAATGGACATGCGCCCCGCGATTTCGCTCATCGGCTCCAGCAGCGGCAGGCGGCGATTCACCTCAATGGTTTCGTACGCGATGCCCGTGACGCCTGATTTCAGCAATCCTTCCGTCAGCGTGCGGCTGGCCGCGAGGTGCAGGTAAGTGAAGAGCATTTGCCCTGGCCGCAGCAATTCGATTTCCGATTCCTGCGGCTCCTTCACCTTGACAATCAAATCCGCGCCTTGGAAAACCGCCTTGTGATCGGGCGTCATTTCGGCCCCCGCCGCCTCATAGTCCACATCCGCATAGCCCGCCCCGCGCCCGGCGTTTTTCTCGACCAACACACGATGGCCGCGCTTGGTCAATTGATAAACGGCGGAGGGGAGGAGGGCGACGCGATGCTCTTGGAGCTTAATTTCTTTCGGCACGCCAATAACCATCGCTGGATGACACCGCACAATGCCTCTGAAATCAAGCTGTAACCGTTAGGAACTTCCGCGCGAGGGACTCGGCCTGCTTCATTGCCCAAGCGCTTGTATAATATAAAACTGACGGGGCGCCGCGCCGATGGCTGTGTTTGTCGCCGTGATGGTGAAATATCCATTTGCATTCGCCGTATTTGTCGCGATCGGTGTCCAATTTCGCGGCGGCAACGCCAGATTAGTGCTCGTTTTGATGAAATATGTTTCGCCGACGACGGCGGGCGTGGCGTTTAGAAGCAGATTTGCAGGGGTCAGGCCTAAACTGGTGATGTCCGGTTCTGCTCGTGTAACAGCGACGTTATCCAGGCACAAGAAGTCATAGTCATCCTCAAAGGCAAATTCAAGGGTGGCCGTTGACCCGGTTGCGGAAGCGAGAAACTGCATGCCGGTCCAGTCGGCATCAAGATTTGTAGTATCGAGAAGGGTTGTTCCATTCCACGAAACAATAAGCCGGAAATCATCTTGAAAAGGATTGGAAATGTGAAAGGTAATGGCATAACCAGCGCCTGGAATAGTGGCCACGTCCTGGGTTAGAAGACTTGTTGATCCTCCTGTTGCCAATAGCGCTTCGTAATCGCCAAAGAATGGCAGTATTTCAGCGTTGTCCACGCCGGCGTCGTTGTCGTCTCCCGAAAGTGTCCAACCCGTAAAATCCCCTGTCTCAAAGCTGCCATTGATAACTAGTCCAGAATCCATTCCTACTCTTATAGATGCTCCGACCCCTGTCACGGCTTCACCGAGGCTGTTCGTCGCGACCAGACTCGGGGAAAAAGCTCCCATATCATTGTATACATGCAATGGATTTTGGTTCGTGCTGAAACCAGCGCCGTCACCAAATGACCAGAACCAGCTAATAATGGGATGTCCGTTGCTGTCATCGGAAGGGGACGCAAATTGAATATTCAATGGCGGTTCCCCTCTGTCAGGGGTAGCGGCAAACTGAAAGAAATTGCTTTCCACGTCAACGCTGTCAAGAACCAACGCGTTATTGTCATCTTGAAATCCAAATTGAAGGACCGTGTTCGATCTCGTCGCCGAAACGATAAACTGCATATTGGTCCATTCGTCAGCGTTCAGATTCGTTGTGTCGAGGAGCGTATTCCCATTCCAAGACACAAGAAATTGGCCGGCGTCCTCATCCGGATTTTCGAACCAAAATGAAAGCAAATAATTTACTCCGGCAACCGTGGAAAGTGTTTGGGAAAGATAACCTGGAGAGCCACCCGTTTCAAAGTCCGCCTGGTAACTTCCCAAAGGAGTAAATCCCAATATGGAACCATCGTCCACTAGCGCGTAGGTATAGCCCGACAAAGTCCAGCCGTTGAAATCGCCAGTTTCAAAACCGCCGTTGAGCACCAAGCCGGAAAATATTGCGGCATTGGTGGCCGTAATAAGAGTGGGGCCGGAGCCGGTGGCGATTTGGCCGGCGTTATTAGTTGCGGTGAGCGTTGGAGTGAAGGCTCCTGCTTGGGTGTAAGTATGAGAAGGATTCTCTGCGACGCTAGTGGAACCATCGCCGAAGCTCCAAAACCATCCTGTGATCGAATGCCCCGCGTAATCCTTGGCGGCGGGAGCAAAGCTCACTGTAAGGGGAACCGCTCCGCTTTCTGGCGTCGCCGTGTAGATTAAAGGGTTCCATTCAACCGTTGGGAAACCGTCAAACGTGGAGGTCCAGCCGGTGGTTCCTGCAAGATAGTAAGCGGTCGCGCTCTCAACGCCCAAGAAAGCAGACAAATCCACGCTCGGAGCGTTGCTCCAGAAATATATTGCCATCAAGTTGGCGTTGTAGGAGAAGGCGTAGCTTTGCACGTTGGCGGGTTCGCCTAAAATTGTAATGCTGCCCAGCGGACAGTATGCGAAGGCGGCCCAGCCAATATTGGTGACCGCGGACGGAACGGATACACTTGTTAAACCGCAGGATTGAAAGGCATTATCCCCGATGCTGGTCAGGCTGCTCGGGAAAGAAATGGCGCTCAATGACTCGCAATCGTAAAACGCGGAGTCCGCAATGCTCGTTACGCCTTCAGGCAATGTGCAGTGTCCGCTCAAGCCACTTGGACCTTCAATTATCATCGTCTGGCTGTGGTCGAACAGGATTCCATCCGCGCTGCTAAAGGAAGTGTTTTCTGGATCCACAGTGATCGCCAGCAGGTGCGGATTGCTGGCGAAAGGCGCAAGTCCCACGCTTTTGACGCTGGCGGGAATCGTCACATTGTCAATCACGCATCCGGCAAACGCCCAATCGCCGAGGCTGGCAACCCCGTTTTGAATCGTGACGTTGGAAAGCAGGGAACAATTCTCGAAAGCGCCGCTGCCGACTCTGAGGACGCTGCCGGGAATTGTCACACTGACCAAGCTGCTTCCTCCAAATGCAAAGTCGTCGATATTGGTGACGCTGCTGGAGAGCATGATGTTGGTCAACAGGCATTGGCCGAAGGCGCCTGCCGCAATGTCGGCAACAGTGTTGGGCACCGTGTAGGAGGGTTGGGCATTGCCTGGCGGATATTCAAGGAGGCTGGCTTGACTTATGTCGAATAATACTCCTCCCTGACTGCTATAAGCGGGATTGTTGATGTCCACGTTGATCGCGGTCAGACCGCTGCATTGGTCAAAGACGCTATCTCCGATGCTCGTTACACTTGGTGGAATACTGACATTCGTTAATCGGACGCACCCGTAGAAAGCGCCGCCGTCAATGCTCGTGACGCCATTCTCAATAATGGCATTAGTTAATCCACTGCAGTTTGCGAAGGCATCGACGCCGATATTAATGACACTATTTGGGACAGTTACAATGGTAAGTTTATCGCAACCGGCAAACGCATCCACTCCAATTGAGGTGAGACCGCTGTTCAGTGTGACATTGGTCAGGTTGAGGCAATTAAAAAACGCCTCCTCTCCAATGGTCGCGACCGAGCCTGGAATCGTAATGCTGGCAAGGGCCTTGTTGCCCAGGAACACGAACGGCTCTACACCCGTTACCGGCAGGCCATTGATTGACGCGGGAACGATGACAACTCCACCCACGCCAACATAACTATTGATGATAATTGTTCCTGCATTTGTAATGTATAAGAAGTCATTTGGCGGCGTGACGGTCGCGATTTCGGGGCCGGAACTAAGGACGGGCGCGCCGCCGCTGCTCGTGGCGGCAAGAGTCGGCGTGAAATTGGCGAAATCTGTATAAGTGTGAGTGGGGTTTTGCAGGCCGCTGGTTGCGCCGTCGCCGAAGGACCAGCTCCAATTTGTGATGGTGCGGCCAGCGCTGTCCATACTGGGAGCGGCAAACTGCACAGTCAAAGGCGGCGGCCCGTTTGTCGGAGTGGCGGTAAATTGGATGAAAGAGTTTGTCACTAAGATCGTAGGTCCAACGCCGATGGCGGCGGTGTTATTGTTATTGGTCGCGGTCAAACTTGGCGTGAATGATCCCACCGTCGCATAAGT
>DASZMX010000145.1:0-11670 GCA_035551475.1 Verrucomicrobiia bacterium | reverse complement strand
ACAACGACTCTATGAGTGATTTCACATTTGCGTGTCCGAATTGTCATCAGCCCATTTCCGCGAGCTCCGAACATATTGGGATGCAGGTGGACTGCCCGCTATGCCATCAACCCATCACCATTCCGCCCGATAAAATCGAATCCACGCCCGGCCAGGGCATGCCGGGACTGAATCCAAAATTAAAGACGGCAATTTCCACCTCCGAGCACAAGCCCACCACGTTTGCGCCGTCGCCGCTGGAACGTCCAGTAAAGAAGAAAAGCAAATTCACGCCGCAAGCCATTGGCTGGACCATTGCCGGCGTCGCGCTGGTCGTCGCGGGCGTTCTGCTCGGACCGAAATATTATCATCAGTACGAGGAGAAAAAGGCCGAAAAGGAAGCCGCCGAAGCCGCCGCCAACAATCCGCCGCCACCGCCGCCGGAGCCTTCTGCGTCTGAGATCATGCGAAAAGTCGGAGCCACCTACAAAGCGATGAAGGGCTACTCCGCCAATGGCAAAACCACGGCCACTCTGGACATGTCGGAACTCGTGCCCGGCAATCCCGCAATGAAATCCATCAGCCTCACGGCTGACACTTCGCTCGCTTTGGCGCGCCCCGACCTTTATCGGCTGGAATGGTCGCTTCAGGCCGGACAATCGGCCCTCAAGGGTGCGACCTGGTGCGCCGGCAAGGGAAATTACGTCGCGCTGGGGCCGTATCCCACAAAGGTGAAAAGCCGCGAAGCGGCGCTCTCCCAGGCTTCGGGCACGTCCGGCACGCTCGGCATGATGTTGATCGAGATGTTTTTCGAGGATAAAGACAACCCGGCTTCCTCCTCCAATGATTTTGCCAAGACGAACAGCGAATCCCTGAACGGCCAGGATTGCTATGTCCTGGCGGGCGAAGAAAACGCCATGAAGCTTCAACTCTGGATCAACAAAAAGAACCTGCTCGTCGCCCAGGCCAAACTCGTGCTCGAAGGCAAGCTGGATGACGCCGCCTACAAGGCCGAAACGAACGCCACCGTCAAAGCTCAGTTATTGCGCGCTTCCAAAATCCGCGGCGCCATTAGCGAGACGTATCAAAACATCGAGGTGGACAAACCTCTCCCGGCCGCTGATTTCGAAAAGCCCCTGCCCGCCCATTCATGAAGCTCACCTTAAACTGGCTTAGACAATACGTCGATTTTTCGTGGTCGCCGGCGGAACTCGCCGAGCGGTTGACTCTGCTCGGCCTTGAAGTCGAGAGCATGAAAAAGATCGGCGGCGAATTTGAGGGCATCGTCGTGGCGCAAGTTCTCACCCGCGACCGCCATCCCAACGCCGATAAACTTTCGCTCTGTCGCGTGCACGACGGCCAGGGCGAACGCCAGATCGTCTGCGGCGCGCAAAATTTCAAGGCCGGCGACAAAGTCCCCTTGATTTTGCCAGGATCCACGCTGCCCGCCGCCAAGCCCAACGAAGCGCCGCTCACCATCAAGGTAGGCAAAATTCGCGGCGTGGAATCGCACGGGATGCTGTGCTCGCCCCAGGAGCTGGGGCTGCCCGATCAAGTGGATGGGCTGCTCATTTTGCGCGAGGACGCCACCGTCGGCCAGCCGTTCGCCGAATATCTGGGCCGCGCCGGAACCGATGTTGTTTACGACTTGGAAATCACTCCCAACCGGCCGGATTGGAACAGCGTTATCGGCATTGCGCGCGAGATCAGCGCGCTGACCGGCAATCCCCTGCGGCTGCCGGAAATAAACTTTACACCCGCGCAGTTGAGCGCGGATCCGATCGCCTCGTCCGTCGGCCTGCGCGTCGATGACGCTGAGTTGTGCCCGCGTTACACGGCCCGTTTGTTGCGTGGCGTGAAGATCGGCCCCAGCCCGGATTGGCTCCGCGCCATGCTGGAAAAAGTGGGATTGCGCAGCATCAACAACGTCGTCGATGTCACCAATTATGTGATGTTCGAAGTTGGCCAGCCTTTGCATGCGTTCGATTTCCGGCTTCTGGGCGCAACTCCCAAAATCATTGTGCGCCGCGCCCACGAAGGTGAAAAATTCACCACGCTCGACCGCAAGGAACATACGCTTACGGCGCAAATGTTGTTGATTGCTGATGAAGCCAAAGGCATCGCCTTGGCAGGCGTCATGGGCGGGGAAAATAGCGAAGTAAAGCCCGACACGACAGATGTCCTTCTCGAAAGCGCTTATTTCAAGCCGCAAAATATTCGCGCCACCTCCAAGAAGCTGGAGCTTCGCACCGACGCTTCGTACCGGTTCGAACGCGGCGCCGATATTGGGATTTGTGATTGGGCCAGCCGCCGGGCGGCGCAACTTATCCTCGAAACCGCCGGGGGCGCCCTGCTGGAGGAGGCGTTGGACGCGTTTCCCGCGCCGCCCGCGCCGAAGCAAATCACGCTGCGCCACGCCCGCGCTTCGCAATGCCTGGGCGTTGATCTTCCATCCTCCCAGCAGGATGAGTTTCTCCTCCGCCTGAACCTGGAGCGCACCGCGGCAGGCGAGCAACAGTCCACTTTCCGCCTTCCGACTTTTCGGGTCGATCTCAAGCGTGAAATTGACCTGATCGAGGAGATCACACGGCTTTACGGCATCGATAAGATTCCTTCGACCCCGCCCCGCGGCGCCTTGGGATGTAATTCGTTTGACACGACCTATGACGCCCTCGCCGAGGCGCGTCGCATCTTGACTGGAATTGGTTTGACGGAGACGCAAGGCCAAACTCTCATATCCGACAGCTCCGCCGCGCTCGCTTCCAATGCTGCGCCCGTCGCTTTGCGCAATCCGTTAAGCAGTGACATGAATGTCCTGCGCCTCAGCCTGCTGCCCGGCCTGTTGGAAACCATGCGCCGCAATCTAAGTCATAAGAATGGCGACCTGGCGCTGTTCGAAATCGGCCGCGTTTTCCTGTCAGAAGGCGGCAAGCCACGGGAAGAGCGCCGTCTGGCGATGGCTTTGACGGGCCGACGCTTGCCGCTTTTTTGGGCGGGAGCTGAACGCGACGAAACGGCGGACATCTTCGATCTGAAGGGAATGCTCGAAGAATTCCTGGAAAATTTCGGCCTGCGCGGCGTCACCTGGATCGCAGAACCTGCCGGCGGACCGCTTTTTCTCGAATCCGCCTCGATTCAGCTCGGCAAAAACATCGTGGGCCGGATCGGCCAGGTCTCGCCTCTCGTCGCCAAACGCCATGACTTGCGTGATGCGGCCCTGCTGGCGGAATTAAACCTCGACCTGCTGCTCGCGCGCCGGTCGCCCGCCAAATCCTTCAAGACGCTTCCGACCCACCCGACCGTGCGCCGTGACGTAGCCATGCTTTTGACTGAGACGGCGACGCATGACGACGTCCTGCAGGTTGTCAAACGAATGAAGCCGGCGAATCTCGAGCGCGTCGATCTCTTCGACGTTTTCCGGGGCACAAATATTCCCGCCGGCCAGAAAAGTGTGGCCTACGCCTTCACCTACCGGCATCCCGAGCGCACTTTGACCGAGCCTGAAGTCAACGCCGCGCACGACCAGATTCTTACAGAATTCAAACAGCGTCTCGGCGCGACTTTGCGGGAAACTTAAGTTCCCGCTAAAGAAAAAGCTTGAACCTTCCGATAACTCGCTGTCAAGGTAACGTGCGAGGTGCGGAAGGATTCCCATTTCCGCATTCCACGAAAGCAACATGAAAACTAACATCTATGTTCAAAACTATCGACAAGCTACTGCCGGCTGGAGTCAGTCACGACAATATTGGCCAGGGTAAACTTGGCGTGCTGGCCTGGACGGTTGCCTCCCTGGCTTTGCTCCTCACATTCAGCATTATCCTGGACGCCTATCTAACCTGGAAAAGGAACAAACGCCGCTTGAATCCCGGCCCGGTGGAAGAACGGTTTGTTTACTTTAAACGGTTTATGGGCTGGCTGCTATATCCCTCGTTCCAGGCTGCTTTTAGAGTCGAGGAATCGGACTGATCATCGCGGCGCTGGCATGCGCTCCATGGTCATAGGATCGCGCAAAGGCAGATCCTTGACTCCTCCCGCGGCCAATTGGGAGAAGTCCACCGGACGCTCGGGGTGTCCCTTAAGGATGTCATCCTTCTTTCCCACCACGAGGATGGCGAACTGGTCGGGATGCAGAAAGCGTTGCGCCACGCGCTGAATATCCTCGCGCGTCACCTTGTCCACGTTATCCCGATAAGTCTGCCAGTAAGTCGGATTTTTCGCATACCTCCCGGTGAACTCATCTTCCGCCAGGGTTTGCGCCACCTGGGTCTTGGTGGAAAAGGAGCGCGGGAACGTGTCAATTAAAGCGCGTTTGGCCGTGTGCAATTCGGCTTCCGTGACCCTCTCGTCCAAAATCCGCCGCACTTCCTTTTCCACAATGCTGATGGCATAGCCCACGGTCCGGGACTTCGACTGGAAACCCACCCGAAACGTCAGCGGGAAATAAACGCCTCCCGGAAAGGCTGATCCCGCCGAGTAGGCCAAGCCCTCGTCAGACCGCACGCGGCTCATAATCCGCGAGGTGAATCCACCGCCGCCCAGAATATCATTCATCAGCAGAGCGGGAAAATAATCACGATCGTCCCGCTGCATGCCGGGCAAAATCATGGCCACCCGCCCTTGGTTGACGTCCTTGTTCACCAGATAAAGCCCCGGGGAAGCCCCGTGAAATTCGGTGGGAACCGGCGGCGGCGTCTCGCCCTTAAATGGCCAATTTGCCAGCAGCGCGTTTAGTTTCTCGATCATCCGGTCGCGGTCGAAGTCACCATTGACCGCTATCACGAAATTAGACGGATAAAACCACCGTTGCTGAAATTCCCGCACTTGACTCACCGTCAGGTTCGAGACCGAAGTTCCCGTGGAATAACGATTCAGGAAAAAGCCGTCGCCAAACGCGAGGAAATTGCGTTCACGCATTTCGATGGCGGACGATTCGTCGTTCCGCTCGTGCATGGCCTGCAGCATTTGCTCCTTGTGCAGTTTGAGTTTGTCCTCCTGGAAGCGCGGCGCCGTCAAAGCCTCGCGCAAGATGCCCAAGCCCTCATCAAGATCTTTGGCCAGCAAATTGAGAGTCACGGAGCCGGACATCTCGGTGATGGAGCAGTCGAACTTTGCCGCCAGAAACGCCAGGCGCTCCTCCAGTTGCTCGGCCGTTTTGGAAGCCGTCCCGCCATGAGCCATCAGCCAACCCGTCAAATCCGCCAAGCCCTCCTGCCCGCGTGGCACAACGTACGTCCCCGTGTGCACATAAATTTGTATGTTCACCAGCGGCAGTTCCCGGTCCGGCGCCACGTACGCCACCGCCCCACTCGGCAGCGCCACGCGATAGTCGGCGGCCTGCGGCGGCTCATAACGAAGCGGCGGAAAGGTTAATTTCTCCGGACGATCGGGAATAGCCGCGCGGTCTTGCCCGGGCGCCGCCGCAGCGAAGGCCAACATCACGCTGAGTGCAAAAAGTGTCTTCATGGTCATTTCGAGTCCGACGCGGCGGATTTTCGGGTGTAAGTAGCCACCGCCCGGTTTTCCTTCGTAAAGTATAAGTTCGCCACCCGCTTCAGGTCCGCCGCGCTCACCGCCTGGTACTTGGCCACGGCATCGTTGATTTCGCGCCAATCGCCGGCCCCTTCGTCCTCGATCAATTGGAACATGATCGCAGAATTCGAAGTCAGCTGGCGGTATTGTCCCGCGGCAAAATTATTCTTTACCTTTTGCAGCTCCTCCTCCGGAACTTCCTCCTGCTGCAGCTTGCGCAACTCCGCATAAATCCCCTGCTCCACTTCCGCCGGCGAATGGCCTTCGCGCGCTTCCCCGGAGATTTCAAACAATCCCGCCCACTTGCGGGAGTCCTCATTGGCGGAAACGCTCGTGGCCACCTGGGAGCCCAGCACCAATCCTTTGTACAGGCGCCCGGTGCGCGTCGAAAGCAACTCGGCCATCACGTCCAGCACGTAGGAATCCTTGTGCTCGAACGGGGTCGTGTGCCAATAGATGTCCACCTGCGGATTCGCCTCCGCCTGCGCATTCATTCGCTTTTCCGCCTCCTGTTTGACTTCGAGCGTTCCGACGTCCGGCGTCGGATTTTTCCCCGGCGGAATGCGGCCAAAATATTTCTCCGCCAGCTCAGTCGCCTGCGCCGGGTCAAAATCGCCCACTAAAACCGCCGTGATATTTTGCGGCGCGTAATAGGTCGCATAAAAAGCGTCCGCCTGTTTTTTTGAAATCGAAGGAATATCCGACGGCCATCCGATCACCGGCCAATGGTAGGGGTGGGACTCCCAGAACATGGAGTTGAACTCCTCCGCAAATTTTCCCAGCGGCCGCGAATCGGTCCGCATGCGGCGCTCTTCATACACGACGTCGCGCTCCGCATAGAACTCCCGGAAAACCGGATGCAACAGACGTTCCGACTCCATCCACATCCAAAGCTCCAGCTTGTTCGCCGGGACGGTGATGAAATACGCCGTCATGTCCTCGGTCGTAAAGGCGTTCATGCCCGAACCGCCCGCCGTGGTGTAGATTTGATCAAACTCATTTTTCACGAGAATCTCGCGCTCTTCTTTCACCAGTTCGTCGAATTTCTTTTTCAACTCCAGCCAGCGGGGCGACATATTTTCCGGTTTGGCCACGTCATCAATCAGTCCGCGCCGGTACGCCACCCGCAATTTTGCCTCCTCCGCCCGCATGTCGTCCCGCACCCGCTCCTGCTCCGCCAAAATTTCGAGGTCGCGCGTCGGGTCTTTGGACCCGATGGTCGGCGTCCCTTTGAACATCATGTGCTCGAATAAATGCGCAATGCCGGTGATGCCCGGCCGCTCATTGGAGCTGCCCACATGCGCCACCCACGCCCCGGAAACCGAGGGCTCATCCTTGCGCGACACCAGCAAAACCCGCATTCCGTTGGTGAGGGTCGTTTCCACCACGGGCACTTCCTGCGCGCCCGCCACGAGCGCCACCGACCACGCCAGGGAAGCCAGACCAAAGCAACGCCATCTCGAAGTTTGCACAGGATTACGCTGTCGCCCCCGTGTCCTTTCGTCAACGGGGAAAATCCAATCCGGGTCGGTGGTCGCGCGTATTCTGTCGCCGCCAATCAGGTTACATTCAGGTGAAAATTATCCTTTTCTTTTGAGAGGGAATCCCCTACTTTTGCTAAAGTTCTAGTGTATTTACCCCGAATAACAAGGCATGGACGATAAAACGAACCCGCAGGCGTGGACGTGTAAGCGGTTCTTACTCGTCGCTGGTTTGGCAATATTTTGGGCGTTGGAGAATTGTGTGGTGCAAGCCACCGCTTTTCCTGGCGCTCCCAGCACCCTGCATCCCTGGACGTTTTCTCTCATCCGCTTCTGCCTTGATGCCTCGTTTGCGGGCTTCGTCGTATTCGCCTTCAACCGCGCGGGCCTGCTGGTCGCGGCGACCCTTAGTTTCCTTATCTCGCTCGCGGTGCTCCCTTACGGAATATATTTTCATCACGCCCTCTCGCTTGGCGCCATGCACGCGGCCGGAGAAGGCTTGAGCGTGGCCGATCTGGCCCTAAAATTCGTGCCTTGGTGGATGTGGCTTTCCCTGCTGGCTGCGCTGGGTCTTAAGGTCTTTTGGGTTTTCAAGATCACGCCCCAGCCGCGCGCGCATCGCTTCCAGTTGGCTGGCGCCTGCGTCATGGCTTCCGTGGCCATTGTGGTGACGCTCCAAGTCAGCAGCTTTCATTTTGGACGGCTGCGGGTCGAGCGGGCTTCACGCGCCGTCTTTGTTTACGGCTACTTGAACACTTGGATTGCCGAATATTTTCTCGCGCCGCCCATGAAGCAGGTGATTGCCCAGGCCCAAGCCCTGCAAAACGACTCGCCGGATCGCCTCACCATCCAAGATCCTGTCTGGCCGGCCGTTCAAAATGTGGCCATTGTGCAGCTCGAAAGTGTCGGCTGGCAGGCATTGCACTGCCGGATAAACGGCAAGGAAGTCATGCCCTACTTCAGCCATCTGGCTGACAGCAGCCGCCTTTACAAGGTCAAATCCTTTCATGATCTAGGCAGCGCGGACATGGATTACGCGGTCTTGTCCGATGGAACTCCCAGTTCCAGCATTCTCAGCTACGAGATCCCCGGTTTGACCTACACCAACGACCTGCCGCGCTTCATGCAGCATCAAGGCTTTCATACCGTGGCCTTCCACGGCAATGGCGGCAGTTTTTTCAACCGGCGGGAAAATTACGCCAGGATGGGGTTTGATGAGATTCTTTTCCGCGAGGATTTGCGCGAAGCCTCCCTGCCACTCAGCCGTTGGGGGCTGCGCGATGCCGACCTTTTCGCTGCTTCGAGCCGCAAAATGAGCTCGGGCAGCGGCGCGCATCAGTTTCATTTTTTGATCACAATCGATTCCCATGCGCCGTTTGACGTTGTGACAGATTCCGAGAAGGAGATTTTCCCGCATTCTACGGATTGGCGTGAAAACTATTTCAATTCCCTGATCTCCCTCGATCATACCATCGAAAAGTACGTCACCTCCCTCCCCGCTGGCACTCTGGTGGTGTTCTATGGAGACCACACCCCCGGGGTCGAGTATGGAGACTTTCGCAGCGAACGCGAAGGCAATGCCGAATACGTGCCTTGCGTGATGCACTATTGCGGCGCTTCCAAGGATTGGGTCACGGCCGGCTCGGAGAAAAACGTTCCCGCCGACCTTCGTATTCTTGACGTAATGAACGCCATGCGCCACGAGATGACCCGCGACTCCCTCCCGCATCTCGCCGATATTTCGAGTCGTTAAGAATTCTCAGGTTGGCGCAGCAGCCAGCGGCAAAGACACCCGCACCAAACCGGAAGAACCGCGGCGCGGCGCCGGTATTTCCAATTTGCCGGCGTGCGTTTGGATGATTTTGTTTGTCACCGCCAGGCCCAAGCCCAAGCCCACATTGCGGGTCGTAAAGAACGGCTCCGCTCCCTTGTCGGCGGCCTCCTCGCTAAATCCCGTGCCGCTGTCCTGCACCTCAATCCGCGCCCAGCGCGCGCCGTTGGCGTCAGTCTCGGAGCGCGCGCGCACCAGCACCTGGCAGGAGCTGGTATTGGCCTGCAGCGCGTTTAAAATGATCTCCGCGAAAGCGTGCTGCAAACCCAGGCGATCGCAATGGACGGTCATCGACTCCTCGGCCGATTCGTATTGCAGCAACACCGTGGCCGCGGGGTGATGGGTGCGCGCCTCCCGGAAAGCTTCGTCGATCAATTGTTTGACAGGCACCTGCTCCACCTTGCCCATGCGATCCCGCGCCAGAAAACGCATTTGGTCCACCAACCGGCTGACGCGCTTGACCCCCTCCTCCATGGCCACGCCCATTGACTCCTGGAACTCGGGATCGGCCGCGCGTTCCTTGAACAACTGCTGGTGCGTGGAGATTGGCACCACCGCGTTGCCAATTTCGTGGGCCAGGCGCTCGGCCATTTGGCGCACCAAGCGGAGATTGGCTGTTTCAATTTCCAACGTGCGGAGCCGCTCGGCGGGGCCGCAATCTTCGATCATGACCAGCGCCGCGCTCGGCGTGGCTTCCCCGCCCTGCCGGAACGGCGTGATGGTGACCTGGTAACGCGTCGGCGGTTGCGTGGGGGCCTGATGCTTGAATTCCACCAGCGGCCGGCCGCCATGCAATGTTTCGAACACCTTGCTGCCAATCGCCTGCGGAAGGTCATTAAACTCAAACGCCCCATGCGGACGCCCAAAGGCCCGCCGCGCAATGTCGTTGGCGTGCCAGATTTTCAGGTCTCTCCCAATCACGAGGCAACCATCCTTCAACTGTTTGACAATGCCCGACATCATGTCGTGATCGGCGGAAATCTGGTCGTGCACGCGCGTGTTCTTGATCGCCATGCCCAATTGCTCGAGCAAATGGAAAATCAAGGCCAGCTCCTCGTTGGTCAGCGTTTCGCCGGTGACGCGTCCATCGAGCAACGCGACCCCGAGCATGCACTCGCGATCCAGCACCGGTATGGCGACTTGCGCGCCCAGCAATTCGAATTCTCGCTGCATCTGCACATCGCTGGCGGCTTCCGCTCCGTCGCGCCGCAACAGGCGCCCGTGGCGGAACACATAACCGCCAATCCCGCTCTCCACCGTCAACTCGAAATGCTCCAGCAAACCCGGCGTCAAACCAATGGCGCACACCGAGCGCAGCCGGCGCGAAGCCCCGGCATCGGCAGCCAAGCCCGTGGCGCTGGGCCGCAGAAAAATGACCGCCCGATTGATGCCGACAATCTCCCGCAGCAACAGCAAAAACTCCTTCAGCAATGAATCCGCACAGAGACTGTGCGTGAGCAACGATGAATAATTGCGCAGCAACTCCAGCATGCGCGTGGAGACACGCGGCTCCAAGGGAGGATGGGCGGAGGCGAGCGCGCGCGCCGGCGGCGGCGTCACGGGAAGTTCCGGCCCAGCGGGCGCAAAGAGCCGCTCCAACAGCGAATGCAGCAGCTTTGCCCGCACGGGTTTGTCCAAAATATAACTGACACCCAGCAGGTAAGCGTCCTCTTCCCAAGCCCAATGCGAGTCGGACGTGTAAAGCAACAGCGGCGCCTTTGGCAGCGCCTTGCGCACCCGTTCGATCATCCGAATCGGCGCGATCGTGGTCAGGTCTACGTCCAGCACGCAGCCGTCCACCGACGCGGCCGTCAACAACAACTCGTCCTCGCGCAAATCCACATGCGACAGGACGCGGTAATTCTCCGCCTTCAGCACGGCGCGCAACGCCGCCGCCAGGCCGTTGTTGGGAGCGATCACCAGGAGCGTTTTCATGCCACCGCCATCCCCATTTCCCGCGCCGCCGGCGCGGTGTTCGCTTCCGGCCCGGCGCTCAACTGGCTCGGCAAGTCCACCTGGATGGTCGTGCCTTTGCGCACCTTGCTCGTGACGCTCAGATTGCCGCCATGCAGATGCACAATCTTGCGCGCGATGGCCAGGCCGAGGCCGAAGCCGCGTTTGCCGTCGCCGGTGTTTTTCGTGGTGAAATACGGCGTAAACACCCGCTGCAAATTCTCGGGCGAAATCCCCTCGCCGCGGTCGATCACCTTGAGGCGATGCCAGTCGCGGTTCAACTCCGTCTTGGGCAACGGCGCCAGCTCCACGTCGATTTGCGAACCGGCGGGCGAGGCATCCACCGCGTTGGACAGCAGATTGCACAACAGCCGCTTGATCAGCACGGAATCCATTTCCAACTGCGCCTCGTAGTCGTCGTGAAAAATAATCGTGATGTTTTTTTCCGCGGCGGGTGTGTTGATCAAAGCCACCGCCTCGCGCACCGCTTCGTTGAGAACGCCGCGGCGCCCGTGGAGCTTGGCGTTGGTCGAGAAGAACAACGCCTCATTGACGTACGTGCGCACTGTTTCGAGGTTGCGCAATCCCATGGGCAACAGCTCGCTGATGGTATCGGGCTTAACCGATGGTTCCTGCAGAAGTTGCAACAGGGTTTGAACCGGCGTCAACAGGTTATTCAAATCGTGCGCCAACCCGCGCGACATGCGGCCCAACAAATCCTGCTCGTGCGCCACCTGCAATTGATAACGCAGCCGGATTTGATTCAACGCCAGCCCGAGGCTTTCGGAAAGCTCACCCAGCAAAACAAGGTCATGCGGCGTGTAGAGATCGCCATTCGTTTTGGCCCCGAGCAAAAGAAAGCCCACCAGATCCATGCCCGCGAAAAAAGGAAAGCAA
>DASZMX010000144.1:0-60052 GCA_035551475.1 Verrucomicrobiia bacterium | reverse complement strand
GCTCAATATTTTGGGAAACTCCACCATCTATGGCGCCTTCACCAACCTCGGAACGGTTCATTGGTCAAATGGCACGGTGACGCTTTACAATCTCAACAACGGCGCCGCCAGCCAGGTTTGGAATCAGCCCGGCGCGTTGTGGGACGTGGACTGCGATCAATCCATGCTTGTGGGCTATTATCCGACAATCTTCAAAAACGCGGGTGAGTTGCGCAAGACCGCGTCATCAGGCTCCACCACGATTTTCGTGAATGTCACGAATGCCGGCGTGATCACGGCCCAATCAGGTGTGCTCAATTTTGCGTCCACATTCTATGCCACGCCGCAGTCGGACTTGCGCATCATCCTCGGCGGCGCGACACCGCCACCCGCCTTTGGGCGAATTGCTTTCACGAGTCCGCTTGCTTTGGCTGGCGGCTTCAGCGTGTCCGCGACCAACGGCTATCTGCCCAATGTCGGCGACAGCTTTCCCGTGCTCAGCTATCCGTCAGCCTCCGGTGATTTCGCGCACTTGGATGGCCTTGACCTCGGCAGCGGCGTGCGCCTCAATCCTCTCTTCGGGAAAGCAGGCCTCACGCTCGTGGCCGTCGGTTATCAGGCCACGACCCCGCCCAGCCTGGTCGTCGCCCGCTCCAATCACGGCCTCTACCTCGGCTGGCCGGACGCGGCAACGGGTTGGACATTGACCACCGCGACGAACTTGACCGGTTCGACGTGGGCTCCGATCACCGTGGCCGGCGCCAATAACACTATTCTTGACGCGCCGTTGCCCGAGCAATATTTCCGCCTGGAAAAATAGGCGGGCGGCGAATTACCGGAAGGTTTCCCATTCCGGCTCATTGTCAAATATCCAGCGGTAATAGTCCTTTTCCTGCAAATGGGCCGCCGCCGCTTCGTCCACCACCACCACGCAGCGCGGATGCAATTGCAAGGCCGTGGCGGAAATCATCGCGGTGATCGGCCCTTCGACGGCTTTGGCCACGATTTCGGCTTTGCTTTCGCCCGTGGCCAGGAGGAGGCAGCGGCGGCTGTCCACGATGGTTCCCACGCCCATGGTGATGGCCCGGCGCGGCACTTTGTCGGCCCCGCCGAAAAAATCCGCATTCTGCGCAGTGGTCGTGGGGCTGAGCGCTTTCACGCGGGTGCGCGAGAGCAGCGCGGAAAGCGGTTCATTGAAGCCAATGTGTCCCGAACGGCCCATGCCCAGCAGTTGCAAATCGATTCCGCCGCATTTCTCGATCTTCGCTTCGTAGCGGCGGCATTCCGCCTCCAAATCTTCCGCCATGCCGTCCGGCACATGCGTGTTCAGCAAATCGATGTTCACATGGTTGAACAGCGCCTTGTTCATGTAGGCGCGATAGGACCGCGGGTCAGTCGCCGCCAGACCGACATACTCGTCGAGATTGAAGGTGCGGCATTTGGCAAAATCCAGCCGCATCCCCACCAATTGCTGGTAAAGCATGTCCATGGTCCGGCCCGTGGCGAGGCCGAGCACGATGTTTGGTTTGGCGCGGATTTCGGCCGCAATGATGCGCGCCGCCAAGTCGGACGCGGCCCGCGCGTCCTTGCGTATGATCACTTCCATAAATTAAAAAGCTTCAAATGGCAGCGTGGCCACGCGCGCCGCAACTTTTTCGCCGGCGATTTCCACCTGCAAATCTGTCCCGATGGCGTTGGCTTCGCGCCGCACGTAACCGAGCGCGATCGGAGCCTTGAGCTTGGGCGATTCCGTGGCGCTGGTGATGTAGCCCACTTCTTTATCGTTCCGCCACAACCGCGCGCCGCGTGCCGGCAGGGCGGCGGAGCTTAAGGTCAATCCGCGCAGCGTCTTGGCCACCTGCCCGTACGTTCGAATGCGCGCGATCACTTCCTGCCCGATATAACATCCCTTGGCGTAACTGACCGCCCGATTATCCAAACCGGCTTCCGGCGGCAAATTGGTCTCGTCCATGTCGGCGCCATAACGCGGAACCGTGTCCTCGATGCGCGCCGCTTCCAGAGCCTGCCATCCGCACCACGGCGCCGCGAGCGTTTTGGCCAAGTCTGGCAACGCAGCCGTCGGGACAAAAAATTCAAAAAACCCGTCACGCTTAGTCAAATACAAGTCGCCCCAAGCGGCGTGTTTGACGCTGACAATTTGCCTTGGTTCCCGCGGAAGTTCGACGCCTAGTTTCTCCGCCACCGCCCCCGCCTCCGGCCCCTGGGCGCGCACCAATCCGTACGCCGCCGCCGCGTCAACGATTTCAACTTCCTCGGCAATCACGTATTTTTCCAGCCGTTCCTTGACGACCGCGCCTAATCCCGGCTCGAAATCCAGCAGCCATTCGTTTTCCAGCCGGTAAATATTCAGGTCGCTTTGCATTTTCCCCTTGGCCGAAACCAGCGCGGCGTAACATCCCTGGCCGATTTGCAGGCCATTCACATGGTTGGTCACTTGCCCGTGCAAAAACTTTTGCGCATCTTTTCCGAGGGCGCAGAGCCGCCCGCGAAAACTCAAGTCAATCAAGCCCGCCGTCTCGCGCAAAGCCGCATATTCGGCGCGCCAATCGCCGTAATCCATAACCGCTTCGTGGCCGTTCAGGTCAAAAAACCGCGCGCCTCGGGCGGCATGAAAATCATGCAGGGCGAGCGGGTTCATGCGAAGTCTAGCGCCTCCCGCGCGCTGGGAGTTTTGAGCCCGAGTTGTTTTTCGGTGTCGGCGGTGTCGAGGAAAGCGTGTTCCGGCAAATGTTCAAGCGTCCCATGCGGCGCCGCCGTTGACTGCACCAGAGCTTCCGGCGCTCCAAGATTTCGCGCCAGCGCCCGCGCCAATTCACTGTAGGGCAAGTCATCGTTCGCGGAAATATGCCAGATTCCCGGCGCGCGTTTTTCCGCGGCGGCCGCAATTCCGGCCACGGCGAAAGCGAGGGAAATAGGCGAACACACATAATCACGAAAGGGCCGGATGACCTCGCCGCGCTGCAAAGCCTCGCGCCAGCGCGCGAGCAGGGGAAGATTCTGATGCACCACCTTTGTCAATCGCACGATGGCCAGCTCATCGGTGACATCGCGCAAGCCCTGTTCAGCCGCGGCTTTCTGCCGCCCGTATTCCGTCGCCGGGGAAACCGCGTCAGCGGGACGAGGCCCAGCCGCGCTCCCGTCAAACACCAGATTGGAGGAAAGATAGACCACAAAGTAATCCGCCGCCCGCAAACGCTGCGCCAGCAGAATGGTCTGGTCAATATTGATGCGCCCGGTTCCCGCCGGGTCGCGCCGGCATTTTTCCTGGTCTGTGATGCCTGCGCTGATCACGGCCACTCCTCCGCCGGCGGGCGGATGCCAGCGTGCGA
Organism: Verrucomicrobiia bacterium; assembly: GCA_035551475.1. Taxonomy (GTDB): domain Bacteria; phylum Verrucomicrobiota; class Verrucomicrobiia; order Limisphaerales; family Palsa-1400; genus DASZMX01. Next base: position 56,723 of record DASZMX010000144.1, on the reverse strand, counting down.
TGTCCCCGCCCAAATCCAACGTCTCCCGGGTGGTGACGATTGTTTTCACGCCCTGCGCCTCCCAGCGTTGGCGCAACGCCGCGCCCAGGAGCCCAGCCCCGCCTATCACCAAATGCTGCGGCGCCGCCGTTACTTTCGATGACAGCACAACGCGAAAAGATAATGCGCCAGCGGATAAAATCCGGTGTGGACGACTTCATCGTTCATCGAGAACAAAAACACGTTGTGAAAATATTTGCCCAGCAACGCCTTCATTTGCGGCGCGTTTTTGCAGTTGACGTGCCCGGCCTTGCTTTGCGGGGAGGCGTACGTCTGGGATTCAATGGACGGCGAGCCAAACAGGCAGACGCCTGCGGGATTCAGCGACTGGACAATGTTCGAGACAAAACGATCCTCGTCCGCCGGCGGGATGTGCTCCAGCACATCAATCGAATAGGCAGCGTCAAATCCCCCGGGCATCGGCCCAGACAGCATGTCATGCACCACGCACTCGAATTTCCACGCCGCGTCCATCCGGCGATTCGCGTCCGCGACAAACACCGGGTCAAAATCGCAGGCGGTCAAGGATTCGACCTCCTGCAAAACAATGCGCGACCCAAAGGCGTCCGCGCAGCCGACCTCCAGGACGCGGTTCAGGCCCGCGAACATTTTCGCGGCGAATTTGTAACGCGCCAAAACGAAGGCGAGCCGTTTGGGGTCTTCGTGCCAGACCTGGTTGGACATGAGTCCCAGAGTGGCCAGGTGGTCGGTCGCCACGTCAAGACAATGATTGTACTGCGGCTCTTTGGTGTGTTGTTCCATGGGGCCTTGCGGGCTTATTTCTTGAATTTCTCGTTGACGAAAATCGTGAAGTCGATGCTGACGCGGGTGGTGGCCTCGTTGTTCCAGACGCCGCCGTGCAGGAGAAAATGATTGAAGACAATCAAGTCGCCGGGGTTGGTCTTGGGAATGGTCGCGGGCAATTCGTCTTCGTTGCCGTCGTACACCGGCACTGCCAGATCATTGCGGATTTCTGTGCGGTATTTGTATTTGTCCATCATGCGATGGGATCCGGGAACGACCCGCAATCCGTTTTTGCCGGCGTTGCAATAAACGGCCATCCAGATTTTCACCGGGATGAAGCCGGGATGCCTTTTTTGCGAGGGCCGCACTTCGTAAAACCATTCGTCAGCGTGAATCGGGCCGACATCTTTGGCCTGCGGGCGCACGAGGCGCCAGGTAATGTTCTCCCAGCCAAAATTTTCTTCATCGCCAATGATGATTTCGCCGTATTCCGCCTCCAGCCGTTTGAAGTAGGCCATCGAGCGCATCAATTTCGCGCCGCTGGCGGGGAGCACGCGGCTGATTTTGGGCCAGATTTTGGCGTGATCCACGAGGTCAGCATGCTGATGGTATTGGTCCATGCTGATGGCGGCGAATTTATGCACTTCGTTTGGCACCACCAATTGCAGCCGGTACAACCATTGTTCCCGGATCACTTCGCGCAAGGCCGCCAGTTCGCTCGGGGAAATCGACAGCATCGTGAACCCTTGCGGCCCATGCACCTCTTCGTTAATTGACGTCATAAAATGATTGGATTTACCCCACATCAGTAACGCCACTAGCGCGCAAATGAAAGTAAAAACGCCCCGCGAACACTTGGCGCCGCGTGAATTTTGCCCAGTTTAGGCTTGCCCGAAAATCGCGGTTCTTTACGATGGCGCCTCATGAAGGTCTGTTATCCAGGGCTGATCGCCTCCGCCCTTTTGCTGGCCGCGCCCGCGCACTCCGAATTGGTCAGCGCCATCCAGGTGGTGGTCAACCAATCCGTCATTACCTACGGCCAAATTATCGAGTCAGTCGCTCCGCGCCTGCCGAATATCTCCTACGCCGACAAGGAGAAGTTCGAGCAAACGGCCGAGAAAATCAAAAACGACCAGATCGAAAGCCTCGTCGAACGCGAGTTGATCATTCATTCCTTCACCTCCGAAGGTTATCAAACCAACTTGCTCGAGGCCTTCATCGATGACCGGGTGCGCGACAACATCAAAAAGGAATATTACGGCGACCGTTCGCGCCTTATCAAAACCCTCCAGGCGCAAGGGATGACGTACGAGATGTATCGCCGCCAGGAGCGTGAGAAATTCATCATTGAATACATGAGCTACCAGAACACCTCGCAGAAAAAGGTGCTCATTTCCCCGCTCAAAATCCAAAATTATTACGACGCTCATAAGGACGAATTTAAGCTGCCGGACCAGGTCAAGTTGAAGATGATCGCCATCAGCCAGCCCGCGGACGCCTCTCCCGGCACGGCCCGGCGTGTGGCGGAAGAAATTTTGCGCAAGATCAACGAAGGCGTTCCCTTCGCCGAAATGGCCGCCGTCTATTCCTCCGGTCCGCAACGCGCCGAGGGTGGCGATCGCGGCTGGGTTCAGCGCTCCTACCTCACCCCGGAACTCGCCGACGCCGCTTTTGCCCTCAAGCCCGGAATGCACAGCGGCATTGTGGAACTTCCCAATGGCGCATGTTATTTGCTGATGGTCGATGAAGCCCGCGTGGCCCATGTCCGCGACTTGGCTGAAGTGCGCGATGATATCGAGCGCACCCTCAAATCGCAGGAAAGCGCGCGTCTTCGCCAGAAATGGATCGACCGGATGAAAGCGAAATCGTTCGTGCGCTACTATTAGCGGCGTGCGTTCCCCAATCTTGTGACCGGCTGGATTGCCATTGCGCTGGGAGACGTCACCGGCGTCGGCCCGGAAGTGACGCTCAAGGCCCTCGCGGCGGAAGCGGCCGCGGATGACACGCGTTACCTTCTGATTGGTGATCTCGATTTGGTGGAAGCCTTGGCACGCCGCCTGGGCTTGGGATTGGAGCTACGCCGTTTTTGCGCCCCCACCGATCCGGGCCGTTTTTTCGTCCATAATCCACTATCCGAACCGCTGCCGGCGGATTTGCCGCCGGGTTCGCCGACCGCCGCGCGCGCCGCCGTGGCCTGGCTGACGGACGGCGCGCAACGCTGCCTCCGGCATGAGATGGACGCCTTGGTCACCGCGCCTGTCAATAAGGAAGCCATAATGCGCACCGGCCTGCCATTTATCGGCCAGACCGAATTTCTTTCCGAGCTCGCCGGGTCGCCGCGCACCGCCATGATGCTGCTGGGCCAGGACGACCGCGGACGCTGGCTGCGCGTCGCCTTGGCCACCACGCATTTGCCGTTGAAACTAGTCGCGGCCAAGCTTCGCGCCGAGAATATCCAATTGGCCATCGAACTGGCTTCCCGCGCGTGCCACGATCTTGGCCTGCCGCGCCAGCGCGTGGCGGTGTGCGGCCTCAATCCCCACGCCGGTGAAGGCGGCCAATTTGGCGACGAAGAAATCACGCTCATCACGCCCGTCCTGCAAGCCGCTCAAGGGCAGGGGATCGATGCGCATGGGCCTTTTCCAGCCGACACGCTTTTTTATCACGCCTATCGTGGCGATTACGACGCGGTGGTCGCGATGTATCACGACCAGGGCTTGGCGCCGCTCAAAATGGTGGCATTCGAAAACGGCATTAATTGGACGCTCGGCCTGCCGTTCATCCGCACCTCGCCGGATCATGGCACGGCTTACGATATAGCCGGTCAGGGCAAGGCGGACGCCTCCAGCATGCGCGCCGCGCTGCGCCTGGCCAAACAACTCGCGCGCCGCTCTCCGTGATTTCTCATTCCGCCTTAATCGTCGCCGCGGGCAAAGGCGTCCGCATGGGCCCGCAGACTGACAAACTATTTTTGTCCGTCGCCGGCCGCCCCGTCGTGGCGCACACCTGGGAGCGTTTCGACCGCGCCGCCTGCATTCATGAAATTGTGCTGGTCATTCGCGAGGGGCTGCAACCGCTCTTTACGGAAATGGCGGAGAAAATTGGTTTGACTAAGCCTTACCGATTGGTGGTGGGCGGAAAAGAACGCCAGGACTCCGTCTGGAACGGTTTGCAGGCGCTGGCCCCATCCTCGCAGATTGTGGCGATTCAGGATGCCGCGCGGCCTTGCACCGGAGTGGATTTGATAGCCGCCACCATTGCCGCCGCCACAAAGTTTGGCGCCGCAGTCGCAGCCCAGCCTGTCTCGGACACCATTAAAAAATCTCTGGACGGCGCCACCATTGCGGGCCATTTGCACCGGGCGGAATTATGGGCCGTGCAAACGCCGCAAACCTTCCGCGTGGAAATCATCCGCCGCGCGCTGGCCAAGGTGCGCGAGCAAGGCGCGCAAGTCACCGACGACACCGCCGCCTGCGAACTCATCGGCCAGGCCGTCACGCTTGTTCCCAGCGCCATCCCCAACCCCAAGGTCACGGTGCCCGCGGATTTGCCCTACGTGGAATTATTGTTGAAATCCTGACCTGTTACGCCGTTGACAAAAAACCTGGTTCCGTTACCGTTACCCCTTTCGAGACGATTGTTTAACTATGCCGAACACAAAATCAGCCGGACGCCGGATGCGCAATAGCGCCCGCAAAAAACTCCAGAACCAAACCGTCAAATCCAGCCTGCACAACCTGGAGCGGAAATACGCGGGCCTGCTCACCTCGGGCAAGAAGGAAGAGGCCACGGCTGCGCTGCGCAATCTCAGCTCCGCTTTGGATAAAGCCTCCAAAAAAGGCGTCATCCATTGGGCGCGCGCCAATCGGCACAAGTCCCGCCTGAGCCTGCGCTTGAACGCGGCTTCCAAGGCCAAGGCCGCTTAAGTTTCGCAACTTAATTAATCGGTTGGTGTTGGCAACGGGTGTGAGTATAGTGTCGCCGTGAGCCGGAGTTCCCTTAAATCCTGCATCGTGGCCGCCGGTTGCCTGGGAGTTGTCCTTGCCGCGCGGGCCGTGGCCGTCTCCCCAGAGGCCGCAGCTCCGGTCGGCGACGCCAATCCTTACGCGGTGATCAGTGACCGGAATGTTTTTCGGTTGAACCCGCCGCCTCCCCCGCCTCCACCCCCGGAAGTCAAGCCGAGCGACCTGCCGCAATACAAGTTGACGGGGATTATCAAGGTAGGCGAAGTAACGCGCGTTTTATTTGCCTTGGCGCCCAAGGATGCGAAGGAGCAGACGACTTATCTGAATCTGGCCGCCGGCGAACGCCAGGGACAGTTGGAATTGGTCAAGATCAACAAGGAAAAAGAGGAAGTGGACGTGATCAATTCCGGCACGCCCATGACACTTTCCGTGGCCAGCAATAGTTTCGCCAGCGCCAAAGGCGCCGCTCCCGCGGCTGCTCCCAATAATCCGGCGCTGCGGCGGTTGCCCGGCTTCCCCGCGCCTCCCGTGGCGCCCGCGGCTGCTGCTGCGGAGGCGTCCCCAGCGTCCAGTCCGGGCGCGATAATTATTGGAGGCGGCGGCGGCGACAACAATTCGGCGGCAGACACCAGCGGCGCGGCAAATGCCACGCCGAATAATTACGCGGCGAATTTTGGCGGGCAAAGCTACGGCGGCGGAGGCAGTGGCGTCAGCGTGTCCGGCGGCGCCAGCTACGGCGGGTCGGGTTATGGAGCGCCTGGTTACGGAGGAATCACCTCGCCCAATGCGGTGCCGATCAATCTGGGTGGAAGCGCTGCGCCTTCCGGGAATGTTGCCGCCCGCAGCTGGCCCCCGCCAGAGGCCGTGGATCCCGCCACGCAATATCAAAATCTTCAGAACGCGGCTGCAGGGCCGTCGCAAAGCGGCGTCCAAGTGGGTGGCAGTGGCAAGACTAATCCCAACCTTCCGACGGGCGGGCCGCCTGCGCCGCCCATAGACGACTCCCCTCCAGTCAAACGCCACTAACCGTTATACTTTCAGGAATTCTTCCGCCGCCCAGTCGGCGTAGCGCATCCCGGTGCGTGTCAAATGAAACCGGCCTCCCTCGAAACAGCCATAGCCCAAATCGATCAGCTTTTTGATTTCCCCGCGCCATTCCCGCCGCAAATCAAAGCCGGTGCGCGCTTGGAACTTGTCCAGCGGCCAGCCGGCGTTCATGCGCAGGCCGAAAGCCGCCAGTTCCCCGGCGCGCGCCAGAGGCTCGAGCCTTTCAGTTGACTCCACCGCGCGGCGTCCTTTTTCCAGTTGCTCGCACCAGAGCACGGTGTTGGACCAATTTTTAGCGCGGGCGCCTCGGACGTATTCCGCCGCGCTGGGGCCGACGCCGTAATAAGAGCCCCCGCGCCAATAATTGATGTTATGGCGGCAAGCCCGGGCGGGAATCTCGCCCGTGTCGAGCGTGGAGCCGCGCGCGAAGTTGGCCACCTCATATTGCGCGAACCCGCCGCTCTCCATGGCGCCGAGCAATTCTTCGTACATGGCGCACGCGAGATCCTCGTTCACCTCGACGCGCCCGGCCTGGAGATCCTCGTAAAGGGCGGTGTCTTCCTCATAAATCACTTCGTAGCACGAGAGGTGCTCCGTGCCGAGCGCCAGCGCGTCGCGCAAGCTCTGGCGCCACACGTCGAGCGTTTGGCCGGGGATGGCGAACATCAGATCAATGTTGATATTGTCGAAGCCAGCCGCGCGGAGCGTGTCGAAGGAGCGATAAATCATGTCGCGGCTGTGCACGCGGCCCAGTTTTTCCAGCAGGGTTTCATCAAAACTCTGGGCGCCCATTGAAATACGATTGACGCCGAATTGGCGAAAAAGCCGCGCCTTATCGAGCGAGACGGTGGCGGGATTGCATTCGATTGTCCATTCGGCGGCGCCTAAAAGATGCAGCCGATCCATCGCCTGGAAGATCATTTCCCATTGCCGCAAGTTGAGCAGCGACGGCGTGCCTCCGCCAAAAAAAATCGTGCGAGGCTTGAGATCAGCGGCAACCAGCTCCATTTCACGGACGAGAGCCTCGGCGTAGCGTTGGATCAATGCCGCATCGCCAGCCTCGGAGTAAAAGGCGCAATAAGCGCATTTCCGGGCGCAGAAAGGCACATGAACATATAAATGCTCGATGATGGGTTCGTCCAACATTAGCCAGGCAGTATAGGCGTGGCGAAAAGGGCGCGCAATGAATGTGTCGCATTTTGGCGTTGCGGCGCTAAAGTCGCCGTCATGGAAACAACCACCTTGCCCGCCGCGCGTTCCGATGGCCGGCGGCCCGACCAATTGCGGCCGATCCGCTTTCAGAACGGCGTGGCGCCGCACGCCACCGGCTCGACGCTGATCGAGTGGGGCAACACGCGCGTCATTTGCGGCGTGATGGTGGAGGAATCGGTCCCGCGCTGGATGAAAGAGCAGGGCGTCGTCGGCGGTTGGATCACGGCGGAATATTCGATGCTGCCGTATTCCACCCTTACCCGCAAAGCCCGCGATATCACCAAGGGCAAAATTGACGGGCGCTCACAGGAAATCCAGCGCTTGATTGGACGCTCCATTCGCGCCGCGATCGATTTGGAAAAAGTCGGGCCGCGCACATTGTGGCTGGATTGCGATGTGTTGCAAGCGGACGGCGGCACACGCACAGCGGCGATCACCGGGGCATTCGTGGCCTTGGCGCTGGCCGTGAAGAAGCTGATGGCGGACGGAAAACTTTCGGTGAATCCCATTCAGGCCCCCGTGGCGGGGGTGAGCGTGGGCATCGTGGAGGGAAGGCCGTTGCTGGATTTGTCCTACGTCGAAGATGTTGCGGCCTCAGTGGACATGAATCTCGTGATGAACGCCTCCGGCGAATTCATCGAGCTGCAAGGGAGCGGCGAAGAAGCAACGTTCACCGATGAACAATTGGCCGCGATGCTGACGGTCGGAAAAGCCGGCATCAAGGAACTAGCCGAATTGCAACAGGCGGCCTTGGGCGCCGCCTAATTCCACGAAAGATCTTCCGGCGATTCGGCCAGCAGCCGTTTTTTCAGGCCTTTTTGGCGCAGGATCGCCCGCCAAAGCAGGGTGGGATCGGTGTCAAATATCAGATCCACGGAGGCCGGGTGGGTGAGCCAATCTTTGCGCGCCATTTCGTTATCCAATTGGCCGGCCGTCCACCCCGCGTAGCCGGCGAAGAGGCGCAATTTCGTGGCCGGCGTAAAAGTGTCGCCCAAATCGGTCAAGGCCTCAATGGAATGGCCGAGGGTGATGTTCATCATGACGTTGGGCTGGGGCGAGAAATCGTTGGAATGCAGAAAACTTAACGCCGCCGGTTGCACGGGGCCGCCAATGTAAAGGCGCTGCTCCTTGATCTCCTCGGGCAGGTTCGCGACAATTGCCTCGCCCACCTTGCTGTCCGCCGCGCGGTTCAAGACCAGGCCAAAGGCGCCCTCGGCGTCATGCTGGCAAATCAGCACGACCGTTCGTTGAAAAAACGAACCCTGCAATTTGCCCCCGTCCAACAGCAACTGCCCTTGCAACGATGTATGCTCCACCGCCATGTCGTTTGCAAAATTGAGCCGACGCTTACTTCAGCAATTCGTGCGCCGCTTTGACCAAGCCGGCGGCCGTCAGCCCGTGTTTTTCGTACAACTCCTTGACCACATAGGCCGATTGCCCGAATTCGCCCTGAATGCCGAGCGATTTGACCTTGTGCATAATTCCTGCCTGCGACAAGGCGTGCGAAATCTGCGCGCCCATGCCGCAGACCACCTGATGATCTTCAATCGTGACGAGCCGGCCGCCGCATTTTTTCACAGCCCCGCCGATGGTTTCCACATCGACGCGGTTCACAAAAGGATTCGCGATAACCGTGGCGCTGACGCCTTGCTCCTTCAGCTTGCGCCCGGCCTCCAGGGCGTCGCCGACCAGCGGCCCGCACGCTACGATCACCACATCCGAGCCCGTCGCCAAAACTTCCGCTTTACCCCAAGGATACTTCGCCTTCTCATCAAAATAGAGGGGATAATTCTCGCGTCCCACGAAGAAAATCACCGACTCGCCGTCCTCGCCTTTTTCGCGCGCGGCGGCCACGCGCTTGATGGCTTCGTGCATGAGCGCCTCGGCTTCGTTGGCGCAAGAGCACGCGATTACGACCGTATGCGGAATGGGAGAAGTCGCCGCAAAATAGGTGGTGGCTTGATGCGACGCGCCGTCGGCGGCGTCTTGAAAGCCCACGTGCGAAAAAATCGCAATAACCGGCGCCTGCGACAAGGCCGCCATGGTCAAGGGCAGATTTCCCTTGGTGACGCCGAATTGGCCGAATGTGTCAACAATCGGAATGAAGCCTGATTTGGAAAGACCCGCGCCGGAGCTGACCATGTTCGCCTCGGCCACGCCCACGTCGAGAAAGCGGTCCGGGAAACTTTTTTGGAACGGCCCGATGCCGGTCGAGCCGGCGACGTCCGCCGAGACGGAAAAGACCGGCAGGCCTTCCTGCGCGGCGCGAATGGCGGCCTTGGCCAGGCCGGTCTGGATTTTATCCTTCTTGACAGCGCCAGGCGCGGGCGCCGCGGCCGGCTTGGCTTTTTTGGCGGCGTCCTTCTGCTCCCAATCGGCGCGCAAGGCTTGCGCCCACGCCGCCAGTTCCTTGGGCAGTTCGCCGCCGAAATAAATCTCGTTGACAAAATCGACAATCTTTTCGCCATTGGTCAGCGGGAAACCGTGGCCGCCGGAGGGGCTTTCTTCGGTGGTGCGGACGCTGTAGCCCTTGACGGTGCGGGCCCAAACACAGACTGGATGGCGCGGGTCGGCTTTGGCGGCCTGCACGGCTTTCTCCATCGCGAGATAGACGTGCTGCAAATCATTTCCTTCCGGAACTTCGATCACATGCCAGCCCAGCACATGCAAGGAATCGAACGTGGGCTTCATGCTGAACGAATCCTTGGTGATCCGACCCGAAAGTTTGGTGTCGTTGTCGGAGACCACCATGACGAATGGGTTCAGGCGGTCCTTGGAGGCCAGGCCGGGAATCGCCGCGAAGGCTTCCTTGGCTTCGCCCTCCATGGAGGCGCCGTCGGACACCGTGCAAATGGTGACGCGATCATTTTTGCGCAGTTTGTCGCCAATGGCGAGGCCCTGCGCCTGCGGCAACGCGGAGGACAATGGCCCATTGCTCAGGAGAACCTGCTGCGGATTCAAATGCGATTCGCCGTGCCCGGTGTATTTGCTGTGAATGCTGCGAAAACCTTTCAGGTCGTCGAACGTCATGCCATCAAACGCGTAGTTGGCGCGCAGGGCGTAAATGCCATTTTCGGTGTGGCCGGCGTCGTTGACAAAATTATAGGCTTCGTGCCACGGGCGGCCTTTTTCCGCGAACATAATGCCGTGGATGGAGGCCATGATCTCAGCGAAGGCCGCCGGGCCGCCCCAATGGCAAGCCGCGCCGCCGTTGACGGCATGCACATCCATCAGCGCGACGAGCGCGCGGGTGGCGCGGGGATCGCCGAGCACGACCTCCTGCCCGGCGGCGTTTTTGACCTTGGCGGCAAATTTCGGCGGATGGGCCGGCGTGGGGCCGAGTTTGGATTTTAATTTGAGCGGAGTGAGCGGGGGCGCCTCGACTGGTTTTACGACCGATTTATCTTCCGACATACACGTTCCTCAAAAAACTGCGTCAATAAAATGGAATGGTGCGCGCGGCGGGAGTTGAACCCACAACCTGCGGCTTCGGAGGCCGTCACTCTATCCAATTGAGCTACGCGCGCAAACTCTACGGCATACATTAATCACCCTTGTCCTGAACACAAGCGATTTGGCGAAAGTCAGGGAGAGCGCGCCGCCCGCGCCCAACCCAGGTGCAAATTCGCGGCGTTGGTCTGGCCAAGCGAGAGCAGCGCCTCCGCCATGATTTTATGCGCTTCCACGTTTTCCGGGTGGTCGTGCAGGACGAATTCTCCAGCCTGGACGGTTTCCGCTTCGCGACGGGCGGCGTGGGCGAAACGCATCCAGGCCTGGCTGATGGCGAAATCGTCCGGCGCCAGGGCCGAAGCGTGCTCAATCAGGCGCAGAGCGTTGGTCAGGTCGCCTTGCTGCGCGAAACTGGCGGCGGCCATCGCGTCCATCACGCTGTCATCGGGATGGCGGGCGGCCCAATGCTGGACAAAGTCGGCGGATTGCTCTTTTTGCCCGGCTTTGATTTCGGCAAACGCGAGGTATTCCGCGGCCGTGGAATTATTGGGATCCGACACCAGCGCGGTCGCAAAGTCAGTGGTCGCGTCCTGCCGTCCATCTTCGTATTTGGCCATCGCCATGCCGAGACGGGCCGGGGCGGAATCGAGTTTGATCCAGAAGGCCGCGTAATTGTTGACCAGCCACAAGCCCAGCCAGAGCGTGAGCGCCAGCATCGCCCAACGCGGCAGCCGCGACGCAAAAAAGTCGAAACCAACCACCGCCAGGGCGCAGCAGGGCAGCAAGGCGGCCAGCGCGTAAAACGACTTGGCTTGCGCATAGAAGGGGAGTTTCAGCGTCATGACGGCGACGGCGAACAGGAAAAGCATCGGCGCGCCTGTCAAAATAATAACCTCGGCTCGTGGCGCCTGCGCCAGCCGCTTGAGCATGAGCGCCGCGCCCGCCAGTGTCAGCGTCATGGGCGCCAGAGCCAAAACAAAGCCAACCGTCATCAGGTCATAATTCCACGGCGGCCGCCCGGCCACGCTGGACCAACCTCCCACCAAGCCGTCGCCCCACATGGTGGTGTAAAGCGCGTCCCAAAAACTGTGGAAGCCGCTGAAGAAGGGCGACGTGAAGGCGCGACCGAACGAAAGAAAATAACGTGGTGTGAGATACCCGGGCTGTTGCCACCAGGCTTTGAAAACGGCCGGGTCCCAATTGCCGGCGAGAGGATTGCCGTAATGCCTCCAGACGCGCGCGTAATGCCAGCCGCTGATCGCCACGGTCAGGATCAAGGCAGTTCCCACGGTGTTCAACCAAGCGGCCGGTGGGGCGCGGCGCGCCGCCAATCGGCACGCGAGGGCCACGAAAATCGGCGGCAATAGAACCACCGCCGAAGCTTTGGTCAGACAGGCCGCGCCGAGCGCGACGCCGAGGGCGGCGCACCAGCGCGGTGGCGGAGATTCGGCTTGCAGGCATTTGAGCGTGAGGCAGAGGGCGGCAGCGCCCCACATTCCAGCGAGCAATTCATTCGTCGTGTAGTGGAGCAGACATAAATGCCACGGCGCAAAGGCCGCAAGCGTTGCGCCCGCAATTTGCTTTTTCCATTGTCCCGGGAAGAGCAACGCCAGGCCCGCCGCAATCAAAGCAATAGTGGCGGCGCCGATGGCGATGTTCCAACATCGCAACGCACGCAGGCCGGCATCCTCGCCAGCCGCGGCCCCCACGATTGTCAATAATTTTGACCAAAGAATATAATTCAACGGCGCCTGGAACATTTCCCAACCCTGCCCGGCCAAAGGCAGGGCATGATTTTTCTGGATGTAATCCGCGTATTCCAAATGCCGCCGGGCATCGAAGCCCAGCGTGTCCGTGCGATAGGGCAAATTATGCGCGAGCAACACAACCCAAGCCACCGCGAGAATCAGCCAGCAGATCGCGGGCGTCCGCCGCAGCCTCCAGCCGGCGAAAACTCCCGCCGCCGCGAGCGCCGCGAACAGGCCTTCGAGAGGAAGCGCGCGGCGCAGAGCCTCGCCGGTTTGTTCAAACCCGAAAAGCCCATTGCCGGGCCGCGGCGGCAAATCCTCCCCGGCAATCATCGCCGGGAGGCGCTGCGAGCCGGCCCATGAGACCGTCCATGACGTGTCTGATTTCAGGATGAACTCGCTCGCAGTTAGCTTGACACAAAGCGCCGGCGGGCCGGTTCCGGCCCAAACCGTGGCCGCGATTTCGTTGGTTCCGGCGCGCAGGGCGGACGCTGTTTCCGCGTGGGAGAAAGATTTCCAATGCGCGGCATTCGTTGTGATCGTTGTCCCGTTGATGCGTATTTCGCCGCGTTTGAAACAGCGCCATTCCAGCTGGGCCGCCGCCGGTTTTTCCGGGAGGACGAATTGGCAACGAAATTCCGCCGGCAGTTCGAGGGCGGGAATGGCGTGGGCATCGAGCGGCAGCGGATACACGATCCAAGGAGCCGAGCCGGGCGGAAGGAATTGAATTTTATCCTGCCACCACGCCATCGCGACGACGCAGGTAAGCGCGCCGAAAAAAAGAAGCGCGAGGAGCCATCGCCATGCTGACTCTAGTTTAAATGCGCGCGCGCGATCCATCGCCACGGACTAAAGCATGAACCGCCGCGCTTGCCGAGATGTTTGGGGCTCGCTTGGCGCCGGGGAGCGCGATAAATTCCCGGCCCAAACTATTCTATGCTGGATTGGCTGCACCAAGCGGACGTCGCTGTCTTTCGCTGGATCAACCTGTCGCTGGCCAACGGGCTGGGCGATTGGCTGATGCCGCGCGTGAGCGATCCGCCGTATGGCGTGGCGGTGGCGGTGGCGCTGCTGGCATGGCTGGCGTGGAAGGGCGGGGCGCGCGGGCGCTTGTGTGTCGCCGCGATTTTGCTGTCGCTCGTATTGGGAAATTGGCTGGTGGTGGACACGCTCAAACACGCGCTGGCCCGGCCCCGTCCGTTTCACGAAATCCTCGAGGCGCATGTGTTGACGGGGCGGGCGGATAGTTTTTCGATGCCCTCGTCGCACGCGGCGAATTGGTTCAGCGCGGCGCTGGTGGGATTTGTTTATTATCGGCGGAGCATTTATTGGCTGTTGCCCATGGCGACGCTCGTGGCCTTTTCGCGCGTGGCCAACGGCGTGCATTATCCCAGCGACGTCCTGGCCGGGGCGGTGATTGGGGCCGGATACGCCGCCGCGGTCATCTGGCTGATGGAAGCGCTGTGGCAATGGCTCGGGCCGCGCTGGTTCACGAATTGGTGGCGGCGTTTGCCGTCGCTCCTGCAACCGAATGTGCGCCGGGACATTGCGCCCGCTGATGAAGGGCAATGGCTGCGGTTGGGGTACGCGCTGGTCGCGCTCATGTTTGGTTTGCGGCTGGCTTTTCTGGCGGTGGGGCGTCTCGAACTCAGCGAGGACGAGGCGTACCAATGGATTTGGTCGAAACATTTGGCGCTGTCTTACTACAGCAAGCCGCCGCTGATCGCCTGCACGCAATTCCTCGGAACTCATCTTTGGGGCGACAGCGAATTTGGCGTGCGCTTTTTCTCGCCGGTTATCACCGCTCTTATTTCGCTTTTGCTGCTGCGCTTCATGAACCGATTGGCGGGCGGACGAGCGGCGCTGGCGCTGCTTTTGATTTGCAGCACCACGCCATTATTGGCCCTCGGTTCGGTGTTGATGACCATTGATCCCCTTTCGGTGCTGTTCTGGACGGCGGCGATGATCATGGGTTGGCGGGCCGCGCAGCCGGAGGGCCGGACGCGCGATTGGCTTTGGGTGGGGCTCTGGATCGGGCTCGGTTTTTTGAGCAAATACACGAATCTCTTTCAGCTCGTGTGCTGGGTGGTTTTCTTTGCCTTGTGGGCTCCTGCGCGCGCGCATTTGCGCAGGCGTGGGCCGTGGCTGGCTTTGCTGGTGATTGCAATTTGTTTGACACCGGTGCTGGTGTGGAATGCGCAGCGTGGCTGGATCACGGTCAAACACGTCGCGAGCGATGGCCATATCGGGCAGGCTTGGACGCGCCCGTTTGTCGGCGATTTTTTGCTGGCGGAAGGCGGATTGCTGCATCCGGTTTATTTTGTCGGAGCAATATGGGCGGCCGTCGCATTTTGGCGGCAGGGACGGCGCGATCCGTTGCAGCTCTTTTTGTTCAGCATGGGCATGCCGCTTTTTCTTTTGTACTTTTTCTGGAGCTGGCACAGCCGGGTTTTCCCAAATTGGATCGCGCCGGCGGTTACGCCGATGTTTTGTTTGATGGTGGTGTATTGGCGGGCGCGCTGGACGGCGCACGCTCGCATTTTGCGTCCCATTTTAGCAACGGGCATGGGGGTGGGCGCGCTGGCCGTCGTGTTGTTTCATGACCCGCATTTGCTGGAGAAATTAATCAGCCGTCCGCTGCCGGCGAAATTCGATCCGCTCGGCCGCGTGCATGGATGGAAGGAGCTGGCGGGCATCGTCGGAGCGGCGCGCACGAAGCTCGCAGCGGAAGGCCCGCCGGTGTTTCTGATCGGCGAACATTACGGCATTACATCGCAGGTGACGTTCTACTTGCCGGAGGCGAAGGAACGTGTGCAGACCGATCCGCTGGTGTTTTTCTATGCCACCGCGACGCCGCAAAACCAATTCTTCTACTGGCCGAACTACCTGGATCGTCATGGTCAAAACGCCATTTTCTTTCGCCGCCTCGGCCTCCCGTCCGAAAGCGAATTGAAAAATCCCCACAGCGATCCCCCGCCGCCGGAAATCACACGGCAATTTGAATCGGTGCAAAATCTCGGGATTCGAAACGTGGTGCATGACGGAAAAGTCGTGCGCCGGGTGGAGCTTTTCGCCTGCCATCACTTGCATTAGGGGGCTCATGCGAACGTCCTTTACGGTCAAGAATTATGATCTGGCCGCCACGCTGGCGTGCGGCCAGGCTTTTCGGTGGCGCGAGGAGAATGGGGCTTGGGACGGAGTGGTGGAGGGGCGCTGGGTGCGTTTGCGCCAAACACCGGATGGGATTGCCGCCGAGACGGCGCGGGATGTGGCGGATTGGAATTGGCTAGAGACTTATTTGCAAACGCGCTTCGACCTGGCCGCGGCGCTGGCCACGTTCCCGACGGATGCGCCCATGACCACCGCGGCGCACGCGTGCCGCGGCTTGCGCCTGCTGCGGCAGGAGCCGTGGGAATGCCTCGCTTCGTTTATCTGCTCATCCAACAAGCAGATCGTTCAAATCAAACAGATCATCGAACATCTTTGCCAGCGCTTCGGCCATCCTCTGCCGGTCGGGGTCGGTGCCAGGCCGGCGTGGTCGTTTCCGACTGTGGAGCGCATGGCGGCGGCGTCTGAGGCTGAGCTTCGCGCCTGCAAAATGGGATTTCGCGCCCCGTACCTCCTGGCGACGGCGCAAGCGATTCAAAAAGGAGAAATCAGCCTGGAGCGTCTTTACCAAATGCCGCTGGCGGAGGCGCGGGCGGAATTGCTCAAATTCCACGGCGTGGGGCGAAAAATTGCCGATTGCGTGCTCCTCTTTGGCTATGGCTTTCCCACGGCTTTTCCGGTGGATGTCTGGGTGATGAAAGCGTTGCGCCAGCTCTATTTTCCCAGGCGGCACGTCAAATTAAAGCGTTTGCATCGCTTCAGCGAGACGCATTTTGGGCCGTTTGCCGGCTACGCGCAGCAGTACCTTTTCCATTATATGCGCACCCGTTCGGGCCAATCGGATGGATAAAACTACGATTGGAGCGCTTTTTTCCCGTTTTCAGTTGCTCCCCTGATGGTTTTTCTTTAGCAGATTCCGTATGGCAAAAGCACAAGCGTTCCCAAAAATCGGGAAAATCAGTTACGAAGGGCCCAAGTCGAAAAACCCTCTCGCGTTTAAACACTATAACGCCGACGAAATGGTGGAGGGCAAAACGATGCGGGAGCACCTGCGTTTCTCGGTCGTTTACTGGCATACTTTCCGGGGGCGCGGCAGCGATATGTTTGGCTCGCCCACGGCAATCCGCCCTTGGGACGATTTTAGCGATTCGATCGAGAACGCCAAAAAACGCGCGCGGGTGGCATTTGAATTTATCGAGAAATTGGGCGCGCCGTTTTACGCGTTCCACGATCGCGATGTCGCCCCCGAAGGCGCAACGCTGGCGCAGTCGCACAAGAACCTGGATGCCATCGTTCAAGTTCTGAAGGAGGAGCAAAAGCGCACGGGCATCAAACTGCTGTGGGGCACGGCCTGTCTGTTTGTGCATCCCCGTTTTGCGCATGGCGCGGCCACCAGTTGCAATGCGGACGTGTTTGCGTTCGCCGCCGCGCAGGCGAAAAAAGCCATCGAAGTGACGCATGAGTTAGGCGGAGACGGCTACGTGTTCTGGGGTGGACGCGAGGGCTACTCGTCGTTGCTCAACACCGACATGAAGCGCGAGCTGGATCATCTCGCGAAGTTTTTGCATTTGGCTGTGGGCCATAAAAAGAAAATCGGCTTCAAAGGGCAGTTTTACATCGAACCGAAACCCAAAGAGCCGACCAAGCACCAATATGATTCCGACGCGGCGGCGTGCCTGAATTTTCTCCGCGAGTACGACCTGCTGCCGCATCTCAAGCTCAACCTCGAAACCAACCACGCCACGCTCGCGGGCCACACCATGCAGCACGAAATGGAAGTGGCGGCGGCGGCCAACGCCCTGGGCTCCATCGACGCCAACACGGGCGATCTGCTGCTCGGCTGGGACACCGACCAGTTTCCCACGGACATTTATTTGACAACCCAATGCATGTCCGTGATTCTCGGCATGGGTGGATTTACCACTGGCGGCGTGAATTTCGACGCCAAGGTTCGCCGCGAAAGTTTTGAGCCTGAGGATTTGTTTTACGCGCACATCGGCGGCATGGACGCCTTTGCCCGCGGCCTGAAAATTGCCGCCGCCATCCGCAAGGACGGGCGCCTCGCGCAATTCATCAAAGAGCGTTACAGCTCCTGGGACACCGGCGTGGGCAAGGAAATCGAGTCGGGCAAGGCCACCTTTGAATCGCTGGAAAAATACATGCTCAAGAAGGGCGAATCCGCGCCCAACTCGAGCGGCCGCCAGGAATTCCTCGAGAACTTGATCAACGAGTTTATCTGAGCGCCGTCACACCGGCAAAGTGATGATCAAGGTCGTCCCTTTGCCTTCCTTGGAGCGGATGCGCACCCGGCCGCGATGCGTTTCAACCACGCGGCCGACGATGGCGAGTCCAAGCCCGGTGCCGCGTTGCTTGGTGGTGCTGAGTAACGAGGAAAACGCCCGGCGCCGCTGCTCCAGCGGCATGCCCTGGCCGGTGTCCTTGAATTCAATCGTCACGTGGGTGGGCTTCACGCTCCCGCGCGGCAGGCGCAGCGCGGCGGTGGAAATCGTGAGCACGCCGCCCTCCGGCATGGCTTCGACGGCATTGAGCGTGAGATTCAAAAACGCCTGCGCCAGTTGCGTGCTGTCCGCCATCACGGGCGGCAAATCGTCCGCAAACCGCCGCACGAATTGAATGCGCTGATTGCGCAGTTTGTGGCGGATGAGCAAGCCGAGATCGTCAATCACCTGGTTGACATTCACCTCGCTTAAGTTGGGTTCCGTGCCGCGCGCGAAATCCAGGATTTGCTCGACGATTTTGTTGAGGTGATCCATTTTCTCCCGCAGGATCGCGTCGTCCTTCACGCGCGGATCGCCCGGCTGGAATTCCAGGCCGAGCGAGTGATAAAGCATTTTCATCACCGTCAGCGGATTCCTGATCTCGTGCGCCACCTCCGCCGCCAGCAGGCCGAGCGCGGAAAATTTTTCGTTTTGACGCAATTGCTCCTCCACATCGACAATCCGCTCGTACAGCTGCGCCTTCTCAATCGCGATGGCGGAAAGCTCGGCGAGCGCGGTTAGAATGTGGATCTCCTCATTGGAAAAACTGCGCGGTTCGCCGGCGTAAACATTGAGGGCGCCGATGGTCTGGTTGCTGAACACCAACGGCGCGCTCAAGAGGGAAAACAATCCCTCCTTCCGCGCGATGGCGACATTCTGATACCGCGCCGAGGTCTGCACATTTTCCAACTGCATCGGCTTGCGCCGCCGAATCACAACACCGAGAAAACTTTCCGCCGCGCTGAGTCGCGGTTTTTTGACGTAGGCTTCGCCGGCCCCAAAACTCGCGCGCAACTCCAGCCATTCGCCGGTTTCATCGAGCATGAACAGCGAACACATTTTGCCTTCCATCAGCGAGCAGGCTTCGCGGGTGATGACTTGAAGGGCGTCGTTCACGTTGAGCGTGGAATTGATCGCCTGGCTGACGCTGACCAACGTTTCCAGGAGGCGGGCCTTGAGCCGCAATTGCTCGTAAAGCCAGGTGTTTTGAATGACCTTCGCCGCCTGCACCGCCAATTCTTCCAGCAACTCCTGGTCTTCGGCGGTGAAAGCGTTTTCGCGGTCGGAATCGACGTTCAACACGCCGCGCGTTTCTCCCAGGACTTCCAGCGGCACGGCCATTTCCGAGCGAACATCGTGATGCAGCATCACGTAGCGCGGATCGCTGCGGACATCGCCAATGCGGGCTGGTTTGCCCGTGCGCGCGACCCAGCCCGTGATGCCCTGGCCCAGGCGCAGCTTCACCCGCGCGGCGTCGGCGGGCAGGCCGGCGGCGGCGTGAATTTCCAGGAAGCCAAAATTGGGGTTGATGAGCGCCACCGATCCGCTGGAGGCCCGCATCGTGCGCACCACTTCCTGCATGATCAATTGCAGCGCCTTGGCCGGATCGAGCGTGGAGTGAATCACGTTGCTGACTTGATACAGCAACTTGAGCCGCTCGTGCGCCGCCTTCAGTTTGGCAATCTCGTCCGTCATCGCCCCCACGATAGGCGAAGGCTGCGATGGGTTAAAGGCTCAAAGATGCGTCATGAGCGCCAGACCGGCGCCGACGCACAACAAGTTCGGCAGCCAGGCCGCGAGGGCAGGGGGCATGTCGCCGCTCGTGCCAAACGCGAAGCAGACGCGCTGCAAAATAAAATACGCGAAACAAATGAAAATGCTGTTCGCCACCCCGACAAACACATTCCGCCGCCCCGGCTTCGCGCCGAGCGGGAACGCGATCATCACCACCGCCAGGCAGGTGAACGGCCCGGCGATGCGCCCCTGCAATTGCGTTTGAAAAATGGCGCGCTTATCCGCGCCCAAATTCGGATGCAGCCGCAAATACGTCGAGAGTTCGCCGATGGAGAGTTGCGGCCGTTTTGCCGCTTCCGTCCGGCTGAGCGAGGTTAGTTTGATTTCCGTGCGAATCCACGCCGGAGTTTCCGGGAGGCGCATGGGATAATTGGAGCTGATGGTTGACTGATCCTTGCCCCACATCCAGACATCCGCGTTCGAAAAAATCCATTGGCCATCGTGATAGGCGGCCCGATCCGCATGAATGCGCTGCGGCGCGCCCGGCTGCGGGGCGGTCCAGCGCACCTGCGGCTGCAGGAGATCGCCCGTGGCGGGATCGATGCCGCCATCGACCACCCAATCGCGCATCGTGTCGTCGCTGCGAAACCGGATTGCCATCCGTTCCCGCGCAGGGCCTTTGTGGCCCTGCAGAAGTTCCCGCGCGCGGTCGGCGGTCTGCGGCGCCCAAACTTCGTTGATGAACAAAACGACCACGCCCAGCGCCGCGCCCACCGCCAAATACGGCGCCGCGATCCGCCACACGCCCACGCCGGCGGCGCGCATCGCCACCAGTTCGTTATGGCGCCCGTGATTGGTCAGCGCATAAAGCAAAGCCAGCAACAGCGAAACCGGAATGACCAAGTCCGCCAGGATGCCGGGGAGCGTCACGACATAGTACTTGACCACATCAAAGGCCTGCAAATGCGCGTCCTGGAACTGGGAAATCCGAAAAATCAAATCGAACGCCACGTAGAAAATAAGAAAGCCGCTCAGGCAATACGCCAGCGGCGTGAGCAATTCCCGCAGCAAATACCGGTCGAGCAAACGCATTCCCCTTGGTTTCTACCCCGGTTCGGTTAAATTTGAAAACCGAATCGGATGAACGCTTCTGCGCAGTCGAATCCACCGTCTGTCCCCGGCCGCGGCGCGCCCTCCAATCCCGCCAACCGCTTCGAGAAGCTCCACCTGGAAAATGATCTTGACACAGTCGATGGCGAGCCCTCCGTCGCTCCCGGCACCCAATTCCTCCGCGACCAATCCGCCTCGATTCTCGCCCACAACGACAGTCCCGACGTCGGTTTCGACACCAGCATCAACGCCTATCGCGGGTGCGAGCACGGCTGCATTTACTGCTACGCCCGCCCGACGCACGAATACCTCGGCCTGTCCGCCGGTTTGGATTTTGAGAGCAAAATCATGGTCAAGGAGCGCGCGCCGGAATTGTTGCGCCGGGAATTGTCGTCGCCCAAATGGAAGCCGCGCGTGATTGCCATGAGCGGCGTGACTGATTGCTACCAGCCCATTGAGCGCAAATTAAAGTTGACGCGCGGCTGCCTGGAAGTCCTGGCCGACTGCCGCAATCCCGTCGTCATTATCACCAAGAATTTCCTCGTCACGCGGGACATTGATCTGCTGCAGGAACTGGCGCGTTTTCAGGCCGTATCGGTTTGCCTTTCCGTCACGACGCTCGACGCCGGCCTCGCCCGCGTCATGGAGCCCCGCACTTCGTCCCCTCGGCAACGCCTGGCCGCCATCCAGGCCTTGTCCGCCGCGGGCGTGCCGGTCGGCGTGAATGTTGCCCCGATCATCCCGGGTCTGACCGACCACGAAATCTTGCCCATCGTGCAGGCGTGCGTCGATGCCGGCGCCAAATTCGCCGGCTACACCGTCGTGCGGCTGCCCCACGCCGTGAAAGATTTGTTCGCGCAATGGCTCGACGCCCATGCCCCGGGCCAAAAGGATAAAATCCTCAATCGCATCCGCGCCATGCGCGACGGCAAACTTAACGTCTCCGAATGGGGCAGCCGCATGAAAGGTGAGGGCATTTTCGCCGACCAAATTGCCCAAACCTTTGCCGTTGCCCTCCGCAAAACCGGGCTGGCCAACACGGACCGTCACGCGCTTTCGGCGGCATCTTTTCGCCGACCGCTAGGCGCGCAACTCTCGTTGGAGCTTTAACTCCATGTCAGGCCAGCCCGGCCGCTTTTAGTCAAGCTTGGGCGCCAGGGCGTCGCCTGCCTGCTTGTGCAGCATGACGCCCAGAAGCCCGTCCACCAGGCCGGTCCCAGCGTTGGCGCCGGTGACGGCGACGTCCGGGACGATGCGGACATGGCGATCGCCGACGATTTGCATGAGCTGCATCAAGGTATAGCCCTGCGCGCCGAGCGATTGCACGCCTTGGCGATAGGCGTCGGCCTTGGCGCCGCCAAGGGAACGGATCGCCTCCGACTCGCCCAGGGCGCGCAGCCGCGTTGATTCGGATTCGCCGGCGGCTTCTTTCACGGCGGCGCTCGCTTTTAGTTCGGCAATGCTCACGCCTTGTTCGGCGCCGACGATTTCCTGCTGAATGTTGGCCAGCGCCGTCTGACGCACCAATTGCTGCCGTTGTTCCTGGGCGGCCTGCTGCATGCCGTAGGTCTGGCGCTCTTCCTCCGCGATTTTGCGGTCGGTTTGCGTGGTCATCAGTTTCTCGGGCGGATTGATATCGCCGATCAACGTATCGATGGCCTGAACGTCGTAAGCGCCAATGGCCTTGCGGATATGTTCGGCGGCCTCGATTTGCCGCTGGCTGCGCGCGTTCAGGAAGTCTAGGACGGTGTAGCCCTGGGCTGAATTTCGGAAATAATTCCCGACAATCGGCTGCAAAACGTGGTCCACCAGATTCTGCATGGAGCCCACGCGCGAGATGACTTTCGGCGCATCCAACGCGCCGACGTGAATGATCTGCGAGACGTCCAGGTTGAAGCCGAAGCCGTCCTTGGAGCGCACGGTGATGGACGACAATTTTTCGTCATAATGATGCGCCTCCGTGCGATTGGCCCAATTGAGCACGATATTCGTCGTGGGCACGAACTCCACTTTCATCACGCGTGTGTTGATGGGGTGTTTGCCGGGATAAAGCGGCGTGACCCAAACGCCTTTGTGCCCAGTGTCCACGAGGTCGCCGTGCTTGAATTCCACGCCACTGACATCGACATGCGCGGCGCCGACAAAGGAGATGACTACGCCGACGTAGCCAATGGGAATCTGCACCATCGGCGCCTGCTCCACTTGCGCAAACCACGGATTCAAGTTCCAGGTGCCTGACAAGAGGATTTGCTCCTGCAAACCGCGGCGTCCGCCGCCGTCCAAAAACGCCTGCGCGTTCTGGAAGTTTTCGTGGCCGGGGATGGCCGGGCCGGCGATTTCACCGGCTTCGATGGCCAGGCCGTCCAACGTGGTGACGATGCCGACCATGTCCGATTCGATGCGTTGCAAGAGAAGTTGCTCTGGCATCATGCCGTGCTCCGGCGCGCTGCAGGCATTGATGACGGTGAACAGCGCCGTGTTGATGCGGTAGGTTCCCGCCGTGAGGATGGCGATCTGCCGGCCTTTTTCGCCGCCATTGAGCAGAAACTGGCGCGCATCCTGGAAGTTATCGCACGGCACGACTTTGCCGAGGATGCGTTGCGGCGGGATGGCTTCACCGGCGGCGGCCAGGACGAGCGCGATTTCACCTTGCGGCACGACCGTGACGGGCACCTTGATGATGCGATATTGCCACGGCCAATAACCGGAATGCACTCCCGGCGCCAGCGTGTCGGCTTGGTAGCCGGCTTCGCCGTCCAGCGCCACCAATTTTCCGGGCTCCAGCGATTTGAAGGCAAACCTCTTTACCACGATCCCCACCTGCCGTTCGTGAATGATGATGTAACTCGACGCCAACACCATGAGGCCCACGAACACTAAAACCCCGCCGATGGTCCATAGAATATATCCGGTCATAACACGACTCCGATGTGGTTGGGCGTCCGCGCGGTTTATCACCGTGCGCGCGCTCAACGCGTTCATGTCTGGGAGACCGTGGAGATTTCGCGGCGCGAAATCCTAGAGGATCGCCCTTCCAGAGGCCGACGAGGTTAGCTGACGGGCTCGATCCTGAAAGTGATCGCGACGAAGGTTCGCTTCGCCGTTCGCCCCATCCCCGGCTTTCCGAGGAATTGGTTCCCCCGCGTCCGCCCGCAGGAAGGCAGGCAGACTTAGGCTGCTACAAGGGAATCCTACTCCTCGGAATGTCGCAGTCAAGTGGAGCTGGCTTAACCTGCTGAGGATAAACCAGATCTCGATCCACCCAGGTTCGTCGCCCCCGGCAAACCAGCGCTTGCGAGGCAGGCAAAATCCGCAGGCGCGGGCGTGGAGGATTCGTTATATTTTTGCCGGTATGAAGGGCAGGGGAATGACATGGAAATTGGCGGGCGACATCGCAAAAGGAACGGCGCGCGAATTCAACGAGGACAATATCCTCACGCTCGGCGCCGCCTTGGCCTATTACGCCATGTTTTCGCTGGGGCCGATGCTGGCGATTGCAGTGGCCTTGGCGGGAGCCGCGTTTGGTTTCGACACGGTGCGCGACCATATCCATAAGGCCCTGGAAGGCATGCTCGGCGAAGGGTCGGCCAAAACGGTGGATTCCATGATGGCCGCGCGGACGCAGGCGACCAGCGCGTTGATGAAGACCATTGCCCTTGCTTCGTTGCTTTTCGGCGCCACGGGTGTGTTTGGCCAATTGCAAACGTCGCTGAATACAATTTGGGGCGTCAAGTCGAAACCGGGCCGCGGGCTTTGGTTGTTTTTCCGGAACCGGTTCCTGTCTTTCGCGATGGTGTTGGGAGTTGGCTTTTTGCTGCTGGTATCGCTCGCGCTCTCCACGGCGTTATCGGCCTTCAGCGGAATTCTGACCCAGGCGCTGCCGCAAATGGATTGGGTCGCGCACACCGTGGATTTCGGTTTCTCGTTCGCCGTGATCACCGCCCTCTTTGCGATGATTTTTAAATTCCTCCCCGATGTGGAAATACCGTGGAGCAAGGTTTGGATGGGGGCGGCGGGGACATCGCTTTTATTTACGCTCGGCAAACATTTGCTCGGCCTGTATCTCGGACGCGAGAGCACGGCCTCCGCCTATGGCGCGGCGGGTTCGGTGATTGTCGTTTTGATGTGGGTGTATTACGCCTCGCTGATTTTGTTTCTCGGGGCGGAATTCACGCAGGTGTACGCCCATCAAACCGGCGTCGAGGTCAAGCCCACGCAATACGCCGCGCCCATCGAAGAAGCCGGCGCGAATTAAGCCCGCCGTTTCCCTTTGTCCCTTTACAAAGCGGCGCCCGGCTTTAAACATCGCGCATGCACAAATTTCTTTCCCTGCTCGCCGCCAGTTTCCTCGGCGGCGCCCTCAGTGTGACGGCAGCTGATGTGAAACCGTTGCGGGCGCTGCTCATCGCGGGCGGTTGCTGCCACGATTACGCGGCGCAAAAGGATATTTTAAAGAAAGGGCTTGAGGCGCGGGCCAACGTGGTGGTCGATCAGGTTTATATTGCGATTCCGCCTGGAGCTTCCGCCACCATGCCGCCACTTCCGATCTATGGAAATCCCGATTACGCGCAGTCCTACGACGTGATCATTCATGACGAATGCGCCGCCGATGTCAGCAATCCTGAAATCATCAAAGGCGTCCTCGCGCCGCACCGCGCGGGTGTGCCCGGAGTCAATCTGCATTGCGCCATGCACTGTTATCGCATCGGCAATCCGGCCGAAATCGCTGTGCCCGGCTCGGAGCGCGCGATGTGGTTTGAATATCTGGGGCTGCAATCCAGCGCGCATGGCGCCCAGCTTCCCATCTCCCTTAACTTCATCGCGGGCGAGCATCCGATCACGTTAGGGATGACGAATTGGACGACGATCAACGAGGAGCTTTACAATAACGTGCAAATCTTTCCTGGCGCCACGCCGCTGGCGCGTGGCGCGCAAGTTCTCTCGAATAAAACCAACGACTACGTCGTCGCATGGGTGAATGAATATCACGGCGCGCGCGTCTTCAGCACGACCATCGGGCACAACAACGCCACCGTCGCAGATCCGCGCTACCTGGATTTGGTCGCGCGCGGCTTGCTGTGGGCCTGCAGGAAGCTCGACGAAAAAGGCAACATCGCGGCCGGTTATGGCGCGCGGCATTGAGCATGCGGTTCGGGATTAACACCTTTCTCTTCGCCTCGCCGTTTACCAATCAAACGACGCGGCTCTTTCCCAAATTTCGGCGGTGGGGTTTTGACAGCGTGGAAATTGCGGTGGAGGATCCGGCGCACATCGATCCCGCGTTTGTGAAACAAAAGCTGGAGGAAAATGGGTTGGTGTGCGGATCCGTGAGCGCCTGTTTCGGGCCGGACCGCGATTTGCGCGGAACCGTGACCCAGCAAAAGGCCACCGTGCGGTATGTGACGCGCTTGCTGGAGCAAATGGCGGTTCTGGACTGCCCAACGCTGATCGGCCCGCTTTATTCGTGCGTGGGGCGCGCGGATGCTGTTCCGGCGCCCGAGCGCCGCCGCCAGTGGCGCACGGTGGCGCAACATTTGCGGACGCTGGCTCGCACCGCGGAAGAGGGCGGTCGAAAGATTTGCCTGGAACCCTTGAACCGCTTTGAGACGGACTTCATCAACACTTGCGAACAGGCGCGCCAGATGGTCGGCGAGGTGGGCAGCCCCGCGCTGAAAATTCTTCTCGACACATTCCACATGAATATCGAGGAAAAATCGCCCGCGGACGCCATCCGGCAGGCTGGTTCGCGCCTCGGGCATTTGCACGCTTGCGGCAGCGACCGCGGCACGCCCGGACGCGATCACACCGATTGGAAATCCATCGCGCAGGCGTTGCGCGACATCCGTTACACTGGCGATGTGGTGATTGAATCCTTCACGCCCGACGTGAAAGTCATTGCGCGCGCGGCGGCCATCTGGCGCCGGATCGAGCCCACCCGCGACGAAATCGCTGTGAACGGGCTGGCGTTTTTGCGTAAGCTTTTACTTAAGCCATGAAAAAATATTTGCTGGGTCTGTTTCTATTGGGGGCCGCGTGCGGAAGCTGGGGCGCAGAGCGAAAAATTATATTTGTCGCCGGGCCGCCCAGCCACGGGCCGGGCGAACATGAATATCGCGCAGGTTGTTTGTTGCTGGCGGGATGCCTGTCCCAAACGCCGGAGGTGCAGGCGGTCGTCTATACGAATGGCTGGCCCGCCGCGCCGCACGCTTTCGACGATGCGGCTTCGATTGTGTTCTACACGGATGGCGGACCCGGGCATCCGCTGTTGCAGCCTGATCATTTGAAGATCATGAACGAGTTGATGGCGCACGGCGTCGGATTGGTCTGCCTGCATTATTCGGTCGAACCCACCATTGAGAACGGTGAAAAAGAATTCGTGAATTGGCTCGGAGGCGCGTTTGAGGTCAATTGGTCGGTGAATCCCACCTGGCTGGCGGATTTCAAAACGTTGCCGGAGAGCCCGATCACCCGGGGCGTCCAGCCTTTCTCGCTTTTTGACGAATGGTATTTTCACATGCGCTTCCGGCCCGGCATGAAAGACGTCACGCCGATTCTCTCCGCCGTGCCTGATCTCGGCACGATGAAACGCAAAGATGGCCCGCACGAGGGCAATCCCACCGTGCGCGCGGCGGTGGGGCGGGGCGAGTTGCAATGCGTTGCGTGGGCGGCGGAACGGGCCGGCGGCGGACGCGCTTTCGGCTACACCGGCGGCCACTTTCACCATAATTGGGGCGATGACAATGCCCGCAAACTTGTTTTAAACGCGATTCTTTGGACGGCCAAAATCGAAGTTCCGCCCGCCGGCGTGGCCTCTAGCGTGACCCCTGACCAACTGCAACAGAATCTCGATCCCAAACCCCCGCGTAAATAATCATCCACAAATATTATGAGCGAACTCTCTGACTCCCAGGCTTCGAATCGACTCGACCGGCGCGGCTTTCTTAAAAGCGCCTCCATCGCCGCCGTGGCGGCCAATTTCCCGTTTGTCTTGACAAGCCATGCGGCGCCGGATGATCCGATTCGCATTGGTTTGATTGGCTGCGGCGGGCGCGGCTCGGGCGCGGTCGCCAACGCCATCGAGGCTTCGCCCAATGTGAAAGTCGCGGCGGTGGCCGATGTTTTTGAAAACGTCGCCAGGTCGGCGGCGGAAAAATATCAGCTTGATCCGGCTCATTGTTTCTCGGGCTTTGACGCCTACCAAAAACTCCTCGCGGTGCCCGACGTTAATTACGTCATTCTCGCCACGCCGCCGGGCTTTCGCCCCATTCATTTCGAAGCCGCGGTGAATGCCGGCAAACATATTTTCTGCGAAAAACCCGTGGCGGTGGATGCGCCGGGCATTCGAAAATTCATCGCGGCCGGCGAGTTGGCGCGACAGAAACAACTCTGCGTCGTCGCCGGCACCCAGCGCCGCCATCAGCCGAGCTATAAGGAAACCATCAAGCGCATCCACGACGGCGCGATTGGCGACGTGCTTTGCCTGCGCGCCTATTGGAATCAAAATGCCATCTGGCATCGCGGCGACCACTGGGAAACGGAAATGGAGCGGCAAGTGCATAATTGGTACCACTACGTTTGGCTGTGCGGCGATCATATCGTCGAGCAGCATCTGCATAATCTCGACGTGTGCAATTGGATCATGAACGACCATCCGATTCGCGCTTACGGCCAGGGCGGACGCCAGGCGCTCGGCTCAAAATCCGGCCAGATTTACGATCATTTCGCGGTGGAATTTGAATATCGCAATGGCGCGCGCCTATTCAGTCAATGCCGCCAAATCGACGGCACCGACGGCAACGTCAGCGAGGCAGTCGTGGGGACAAAAGGTTTTTGCAACAAACTAAACGATGGCGAAATTCATCAGGGCGACAACATTATTCGATTTGACGGGCCGAAACCTAATCCGCAGGTCGTGGAACACGCGGATTTAATGGCCGCCGTCCGCGGCGCCGCTCCCTACACGAATGACTCGCTGAATGTGGCGCACAGCACCATGACGGCCATCATGGGGCGCGAATCCGCCTACAGCGGCCAGGTCGTCCAATGGGACGAAGCGATGGCGTGGCAAACCTCGCTCATGCCCGAAAAACTGGCGTGGGGCCCGGTGCCTGCGGTGGAGGTTGCCATTCCCGGCAAGCATCAAATGACGTGAGTTGCGCCGGGCGGTTTTTTCTGGTTTAGTGAGGGTGCAATGGCGCGCCGCCGACAATCATTATCGGACATTCTTCTGGTCTGGGGATTCGTGCTGTCGTTTTTTGCGCTCTTTGGCGTGGCATGCGTGGAGGCTTTCAAAATCGTCGCGCACGTTCCTTCGGCTTTTCAATCCGGGCTATCGTTGCGCAATCCGATGAATGCCTCCGACGCCGACAACCAGGGTCCGCAGGCCCACATGACGCCGCAACAGCGCGCGCAGTACGGCGCGAGCGTCGCCGGTCAGCCCGCGCGGTGATGGACGCCGATCAGGACCCGCTCATGCCGGAGAGGCGTTCGAGAAGGTAAGGCAGCAATTGCTTTTTCCGAGAGACCACGCCGTTCAATTCCCACGTTTGCGGGCCTTGCGAGGGGAAATCAATGCGCTGCCATAACCCGGGCGCCCCGCTGCCGAGCAGGAGCGAATTCTGCGTATTGACGTCGGTGACCAGCAGGGCCGCGAAAAACAATCCGCGATTGCGGCAATGCCGGTCGAGCGCCTCGATCAGGCCCGCTTGCTTCTCCGTGAAATGCGAGAAGTTCAACTCCTCGATTTGTGAAATGGAAAACCGCCGGCCCGCCACGTCGTATTCCTTGCAATCGCTTGTGATCACCTGGTCGTTGTTCATCGTCAGCAAGGGCGATCCGACCGCGAACACTTCCGCCGCGAATTTAGCGGGGTCGAGGCCCGCGATCTTTGACAACTCTCGCAGCACCCGCGTGTCCGTCGGCGTGGCGGTGGGCGAGGTCAAATTCAATGTGTCGGACACCAAACCCGCCATCAGCAACCCCGCTACGTCCGGCGGCACGGGAATGCCGGCCTGCTCGTAACAAAGCGTCACGATGGTGCTGGTTGAGCCGACCGGATTGTTCCAGAAATGAATCGGCGATTCGCTGGCAAAACCGCCAATGCGATGGTGGTCCAAGATTTCCACGATGGGGACCTTGTCCGCGCCGGGCACCGCCTGGGAAAGCTCGTTGTGATCCACCAGGATCAGGCGCCGGGAGGGCGGCTTGATGAAATCGCTCTTGGAAAGCACGCCGAGCAGCGTGCCCACGGAGTCAACAATCGGAAAAATGAAGGAATGCGATTGCGCGGCTTTTTCCCGCGCGATGTCCAGCGGAGTGTCAGGGCTGAAACTGGTGAAGGGCTCGACCATGCGATCCGCGCGCACGGCGCCGCGCGCCAGCAAGACGCTCGTGGCCGTGTCGTGCGGCGAGCTGATGATCGTGACGTTTCGTTTCTTGGCCTCCAGCCGAATGCCTTGCTCAACGGGCAGGCCGCCCGTGACCACCACCGCCTTCACGCGCGCTTCAATCGCCGCCATTTGAATATGCTCGCGATTGCCCACGAGCAGGACGACTTGCCCCGGGTCATGCCGTTCCACGCGGCCCACAAATGTTTTCAAGTCCATCGCCCCGACCATCAACACCAAATCGCCGGCTTCGTGCGACAGTTCGCCCGCCAGGACCGTTCCGCCGAACGTCGTGACGATGTTCGCCAGCGACGCCACCACCACCCGCGCGCTCGCCGCCTGCTCACGCCGCGGAAATAGATAATGGCTCAGTCGAAACGCTGAAAGCAGCCCAACGCAACGATCCTTTTCGTCCGTCACCGGCAGCCCGCGCAATTCCTTTTCCGCAATCAACTGAATCGCGTCGTACACCGGCGCTTCCGCGCGAATGGTGATGACGTCGCGCTGCATCACGTCCGCCACGCGCGGCGCCGCGTCGCTCAAAAACATCGGCGCGGCAAAACCGAATCGCTGCAGGACATAGTCGATGCGCGCGTTGGTGCTGCCGGCGCGCGCCGCCACCACGTCGGTGGCGCCCTGCAATTGTTTCAGGCGCGCGTAGCCGATGGCCGAGCAGATGGAATCCATGTCTGGGTTCCGGTGTCCAATTACGATTGTTTGCATGATTGATTCGATGTGCGCGCTTTTGATTTTTAGCAAGCTAAGCTAAGGCAAAGAGTCCTTGACCGCACGCGGAAAACACCCAAAATCTTGTTGAAAACAACGATGCCCCCGAATGACGTGCCGGTCCCATTGACGCTGCGCGCTAACCTTGCGCCGCGCGCCGCGCGCCAGGCCCTGATGTGGGGCGCGCTGCTTTGGGCGATTCCCATGATCGTGATCGCAGCTCTGATTGCGCACGATCCAACCCGCCACACCGTCACCCTCAACAGTTATCATCTGGCCTCCGCAGCCTGGTGGAAGGGACAGAACCTTTACATTGGGCCCGCCGGTATGAATTACCTGCCGCATTTTGCGATCTTATACAGTCCGTTTCATTTTCTGCCGCTGCGCGCCA
Organism: Verrucomicrobiia bacterium; assembly: GCA_035551475.1. GTDB lineage: Bacteria > Verrucomicrobiota > Verrucomicrobiia > Limisphaerales > Palsa-1400 > DASZMX01. The sequence goes on along the minus strand of DASZMX010000144.1, from coordinate 25,784 downwards.
GCGAAATTTTATGGCGCGCCTGCGCCGCGGCGGCCTTGGGATTCGGGCTTTTCCAGCTCATGCGCGCCTTGTTTGGCGCGGCGGCTGAGCGCCCGTTTTTCTGGGCGTCGCTTTTGGCGGCGCCGCTGTGTCTCGGCGCGCTGCGCAACGGCAATGCCAATGCCCTCTTCGGCGGATTGACGTTGCTCGCGATCGTCGCCGTCTTGCGCGAACGCTGGTGGGTCGCGCTGGCGTGGATGACGCTGGCTGTCGCGCTTAAACCTCTGGGCATCGTGCTGCTGATGCTCGCCGTTCTGGTGTATAAACCGCTGCGTTGGCGCGCCCCGCTGGCGTTTCTGGCCTTGGCCATTTTTCCATTTCTCTTTGGACATCCGGATTACGTCGCCTCGCAATTTCATGAAGCGTGGAAAAATCTCCGCGCCTGCGCCGCCGTCACCGAAAACCGCTTCGCGGATCTCAACGGCATCCTGCGCACTTTGGGCACGCCGATGCCCGCCGCGGCTTCCACCGCCGTGCGCGTAATTGCCGGAGCTCTGACGGCGGCGCTTTGGTGGTGGGGCGCGCGCCGTTTGGCTCCGCTGTGGCGCGGTCTGTGGCTTTATGCGTTGGCCACGGGTTACCTCATGGTTTTCAATCCCATGAACGAAGCCAACAGCTACGCCATCCTGGCTCCAGCGCTGGCGGCTTGGGCGATTTGTTTTTTGTGCAGCAACGAAGTGGAGGAACGGAAGCGCGGAGTCTTCCTCGCCTGCATGATTTTAAGCATGGGTTTGCTGCCGAACCTGGTGCGCCCCATCTTCGGCAATTACTTCGCGCTCGTGTGGCACCCGGCGATGACCATCGTTTTTATCGGAGTGCTTGTGCACTATATTTCGGGGCCACGTCGAAATTCCTTGAACTTTTCGTCGTAGCCCGTGAGTTTGCGGGAAATGTGGCCCGTCCTTTTTGCCGCAGGCTGCGTCGGATTGATCATCCTGCTGTTTCGCCGTTACGAACGGCGCCTCGCCGAAATGCGCGGCCAGGTTGATCGCGCTTTTGCCGAGGTGGCTGAAAAGCAGCGCGAATTGCACCGGCAATTTCAATCCCAGCAGCAAGCCCTTTTCAACAGCATGATCGAAGGCATGCTCCTGCTGGATGATCATGGCCGCGTGCAACTGGTCAACGAATCCTTGCGCAAACTTCTAGAAACCGCCTCCGATCTGCGCGGCCAAACCATCATGGAAGCCTTCCGCTGGCACGAGCTGGCCGCCTTGTCCGCCCGCCTCAAGCAGGAAAAGAACGTCTCGGAGGAGTTGGAGATTCATCGCGTCGCCCGCCGCTGTCTCCTCGTCAATGCCGTCGTGGTCTCTGATGGCGCCGCCGGAGGGCAGGGGCAGCTTTTTATTTTTCACGACGTCACGCGCCTGAATGAACTGGAAAATATTCGCAAAGAATTCGTCGGCAATGTCAGCCATGAATTGCGCACGCCGCTTTCCCTGATCAAGGGATTCGCCCAGACGCTTCTTGATGGCGCCCGGGACAACCCCGAGCAGGCGGAGCGTTTTCTGCAAAAAATCGACAAGCACGCCGATCGTCTGCTCTTTTTAATTGAGGATTTGCTCGCCATTTCGCGCCTTGAATCGGGGCAGGTGGCGCTGAATATCCAAAGCATCGACCTTCAGGAAGTCGCGCAACGCGTCATCGAAGATCTCGCCGCTCCCGCCGCCGCCCGGCAGGTCGTCCTCGAAAACCAGATCCCGCCCGGCAGCCTGGCTCCCGCCGACGCTGATCGCCTGCAACAGGTACTCTTCAACCTGACCGAGAACGCCATCAAATATGGCAAGGCCTCCGGCTGGGTCGGCGTGGGTTTGCGCCACCCGAGCCCCGACAAAGTCGAAGTTTTCGTCACCGACGACGGCCCCGGCATTCCGCCCGAGGCCCTCGGGCGCGTTTTCGAGCGTTTTTACCGCGTCGATCGCGCCCGCACCCGCGAGAGCGGCGGCACCGGGCTTGGGCTGGCCATTGTCAAACACATCGTCCAGGCCCACGGCGGCGAGGCGTCGGTAAAAAGCGAATTGCAAAAAGGCGCCACGTTTTCTTTCACGCTGCCCACCCGCCGTCCGCCCAGCCCTTGAACGCGCAAATGCGGTTGACGCCTTTCGCCCGAACTTGCACCATGACCCTGTCACTTAACATCGCTACGAAGATTTAAAAACGTGGGAGCACAATGGAAACAAGCCGGACGTGAAGCCAACGCGCAGAAGCGTGGGCAGATGGTCATCAAACTCGTCCGCGAAATCATGGTCGCCGCCAAAATGGGCGGCGCCGATCCCGACCTTAATGCCCGTCTCGCCGCCGCCGTCGAGAAAGCCCGCAAAAGCTCCGTCACCCGCGACACCATTGAGCGCGCCATCAAAAAAGGCGCCGGCCTCACCGATGAAAAAATCACCTTCGAGCTGGTGACCTATGAAGGCTTCGCCCCGCACAAGGTCCCCGTCGTCGTCGAATGTTTGACAGACAATCGCAACCGCACCGCCCCCGAAATCCGCAACATTTTCAAAGCCGGCTCGCTCGGCGCGCCGGGCAGCGTCAATTTTTTCTTCAACCACCTCGGCGTGGTGGAAGCCAGCCATCCCGAGGCCGGCCGCAGCGCGGAAGATGACGCCATTGAAGCGGGGGCCCAGGAAGTCGAGCCCCTCGAAGCCGAGGAAATCCCCGCCGGCCACGTCGGCGCCCGATTTCTCACCGAAAGCAAGAGCCTTGATCCCGTCGGCAAAGCCCTCAAAAGCCGCGGCTGGCAAGTCATCGCCTCCGAAATCCGTTACATCGCCAAAAACTTTGTCGATCTCAACGAGTCCTCCCGCAAGGAAGTCACCGATTTCCTCAACGCCCTCGACGACCACGAAGACGTCCACCGCGTTTACGCCGCGATGAAATGAGTGGTGGTGCAGCCGCCCCGCGTCGTCCTTTCGGTTTACCCATGACGCGGCACAGTCAATTAGAGCACGGTGGTTTTCGGCGATGCCGGAGGGGCGAGGGCTTTTTTCAGGGACTTGATGCAGCGGCGGTTTTCGGACATGGAGCCGATGGAGATGCGAATCCATTCGGGCAGGCGATAGCCGCCCATGGGACGGGTGATGACGCCTTGTTTTTGCAGCGCGTCGAAGACGGCTTGGCCGTCGCCCACGCGCGCGAGGACGAAATTCGCGTAGGAGGGAACATAGGCGAGGCCCAGCTTGACAAGGGATTCCTCGATGAATTTCCGGCCTGTCACGTTGTTGGCGCGGGTTTTCTGGACGTGGGCGGTGTCGTCCAAGGCGGCCAGGCCGGCGGCTTGCGCAACGAGATTCACATTGAACGGCTGGCGGATTTTTTCCAGGGCGCTGATAAAGGGCGGCGTGGCAATGCCGTAGCCCAGGCGTAATCCCGCCAGGCCGTAAATTTTTGAAAACGTCCGCATCAGAATTAGATTGGAGCGTTGTCCGGAGCGGATGAGCGGCAACAGATCGAGCGGCTCTTCCAGGAATTCGACATACGCTTCGTCCATCACGATCACCGCGCTGGACGGCGCGGCCTCGATCAAATGATTGACATCCGCGGCGGAGGCGAGCGTCCCGGTGGGGTTGTTCGGATTGGCCACGAAAATCGCCTTGGTGCGCGGCGTGATGGCGCGCTGCATGGCGGGCAGGTCGTGGCCGTAATCCTTCGCCGGGACGGTGATGACGTTGGCGCCGAGCAAACGCGCCACAATCGGATAAATGGCGAAACAATATTCGGACACGATAACGTCGTCGCCCGGCCCCATGAGGGCGTGGCCGAGAAACTCAATGATGTCGTTGGAGCCGTTGCCGAGAATCAGGTTCGCGGGCTCGACTTTGAGATGCTCCGCCAGTTTGCGCTTGAAGTAATAGGCGTTGCCGTCGGGATAAAGATTGACCTGGCGCGCGGCTTTCCGCATCGCCGCGAGGGCCAGCGGGGAGGGGCCAAGCGGATTTTCGTTGGACGCCAGTTTGATGACTTGCTTGGCAGGCAGGCCCAATTCGCGCGCCACTTCCTCAATCGGACGGCCCGGTTGATACACCGGCAGCGTGGCCAGGTTGGGATTCAGCTTGAAGGGCAACTCCGTGTTCATAGCGCCTTGAGAATCTGCTCAACATCGACATTGGAAGCGATCAAATCGCGGATGACCGAGATCTTTTGCGTGTCCGCCGCGCGTGTCTTGACGCTCAAATTATGCACGACTGAAGCCACCTCATAAATGTCGTCCCGCGAGAGCAGCACCGGATAGGACAGCTGCTGGATGACGCGCATCGTGGCCGGGCCCGGCTTCAAATTGCCTGTCAAGACGAAGCCCGCCAGCTGGTTCTCCGGGTCGGCTGGCATCGTCGCCGCCGCCATGACAATGTCCTCGCGGTCGCCCGGGGTGATGACGAGCGTGCCGCTTTTGAAATGGGAGATGGCATTGGGCGCGCCGACGGCCCCGACGAACACGTTCTCGACATGGTTCATGATGCGCGAGGCGCCATTGAGCGCTTCCGCCTGCAATTCCTCCTGAATCAACTGCATGGAGGGATAGGTCAGGAGGCGGCTGTGGGGAATGACCCCCAGCAGCTCCAGTCCCTTGCGCTTGAAGCCGCGCCGCGCAAATTCGGTGATAAACTCCACCTTGTCCGGCAGCACCTTGTTCAAGATCACGCCGATGATTTCCACCCCTTCGCGCTCCAGCACGGCTTGGTTCAAATACACTTCATCAATCGGCTTGCCGATGCCGCCCTGGCTGACAATAATAACTTTCGCCCCGAGGATTTTGGCGACGGTCGCATTGGAGAGGTCGAACACCGAGCCGACGCCCGCGTGCCCGGAGCCCTCGCACAGCACAAAATCCTTTTCCCACGCCACGCGGTCAAAGGCTTTCACGATGCGTTTGACCAGCGCGTCGTTGTTCGAGCCCTGCAAATATTTGCGGGTGAAATCCGGCTCCACGGCGATCGGGCTCATGTCCACCAGCGGGCAATTCAGCCGGTACACCTGGTCCATCAGCACCGTGTCCTCGTCAATCTTCTGCTCCTCGATCTCGACGAATCGCTGCCCGACCGGTTTGATGTAGCCGATGCGCGGGTAAATCTTTTGCAGCGCCGCCAGAAGGCCCAGCGAAGTCGTGGTTTTCCCGTCATTTTGCCGCGTGGCGGCGATGAACACGCGGGGGGTAACGTTATTCATAAGTCAACGCTGTCAACCGAACGTCTAAGCCCGTCCGCTGTCCGGCTTGGATTCTTCCGGCGGATAAAGCTCTTTGTGCGCGATGGACTGCAAGCCGACAATCGCCGCCACGCCGAGCACGTCATGCGCATTGGCGCCGCGCGAGACCTCGGCGGCGGGGCGGTCGAGCCCCAGGAGAATCTGGCCGTAGGCGTGCGCCCGCGCCACATGCTGGATTAATTTGCTCGCGATATTGCCGGAATTCAGGTCCGGAAAAATCAACACATTCGCGCGCCCGCCCACCTGGCTGTCCGGCAGTTTGCGCGCGGCAATTTCCGGCACCAGCGCCGCGTCCACCTGCAATTCGCCATCAAAATCCGCTTCCAATCCCTTGTCGTGCGCCACTTTTTTTGCGAGGCCCGTGGCGGCCTGCACCTTGCCGATCGACGGGTGCGTGGCGCTGCCCTTGGTGGAATAAGAGAGCAGGGCGACGCGCGGGCGAATGTTCAATAACTGATGCGCCAATTCCGCGGTGGAAACGGCAATGTCCGACAATTGCTCCACCGTCGGCTCTGGAATCACGCCGCAATCCGCCATGAACACCGTGCCTTCGTGGCCAAACCGCGTGTCCTCCACTTCCATCACCATGCAACTGGAGGCCGTGGCGCTTTGCGGCGCCACTTTCACAATTTGAAACAGCGGGCGCAGGACGCTGCCGGAGCTTTGGCTCACGCCGGAAATAAAGCCGTCGGCCTGCCGCATCGCGACCATCATGGCCGCGTAATAATTCGGCTGCAGCATCGTTTCGGAGGCCTCTTTTTCCTCGATCCCCTTGACGCGGCGCAAGAATTCGTAGCGCTTGACAAAGGCGGGCAAATCTTCGCTCTCCGCCGGGTTGATGATGCGCACCCCTTGCAGCGAGACGTTCAGCTCTGCCGCGGCCTGCTTCACCTTCGTGCGGTCGCCCAATAAAATCGGCGCGCCCAGCCGCAGCGAATAAAACTGCCGCGCCGCCTGCAAGACGCGCGGCTCCGTGCCCTCGGGGAACACCACCCTTTTGGGATGCCGCTGCAGCTTCTCGATGATCTGCGTGATAAATCTCATGACGCTGCAACCAGAGTTTCAACTTCACCGGCAAAACTCAATCCCGGAGTTTGAATCGCGGTCACAGCGCCACTGTCGGCGCCAGCTTCTCGGCCTCCGTGGTGATCACAAAAAATTCCGCGCTTTCAAAGTGAAACGCGTCGGCCACCAGGCTGGAGGGGAAGATCTGCCGTTGCGTGTTGTATTCCATGACGGCGTCATTGTATGCTTGACGCGCATACGCCACCTTGTTTTCCGTGGACGTCAACTCCTCCTGGAGCGTGCGCATGACCGTATTCGCCTTCAAATCCGGGTAAGCTTCCGTGACCGCCAGCAGCCGCCCCAGCGTGCCCATGAGCGTGGTTTCCGCGCCGGAAAGTTCTTTCATGGCGGCCGCTTCGCCCGGATTGCTTGCCGCGCGGGTGTTGGCCGCGCTGGCCGCCTGGCGCGCCGCCATGACTTCGTCCAGCGTGGCGCGTTCATGATTCAAATAGCCGCGGGCGGTTTCCACGAGGTTGGGAATCAGGTCATAACGGCGCTTGAGTTGCACATCGATTTGCGCAAAACCGTTGCGGAAGCGATTGCGCAGGGTGACGAGTCGATTGTAATCGTTCACCATCCACATCACTCCGGCGAACAAGATCAACGCCGCCGCCAGCAGAATTACAACTGTTGTTGACATAAGATGCCTTTCTTTTAGCTAACTCTCTCCGCGCTCTGGCTCAGCGCTGGATGCGCGCCGATCCGCCGCGCATCACATGCATGACTTCCTCCAGGCTCACTTGCGAGGTGTCGCCGCGCGTGGTTTGCAGCAGGGCGCCGTGGGCCGCCCCAAAATTGACAATCTCCCCCGCCGCCAGGCCGCGCAAGAATCCATACGCGATCCCGCTGGAAAATCCGTCTCCGCCGCCCACGCGATCTTCGATTTCCAGATCCCGGAAGGGGCGCGCCTCGTGAAATTTGCCGTCGTGCCACAGGATTCCGCCCCAATGATTGACGAGCCCGCTTTTCACCTCGCGCAAGGTGGTGCAGACCGCCTGGATGTGGGGATGCGCGGCCACCACGCGCTCCACCATTCGCTTGTAGCCTTCCACGGGCAATTCGCGCAGGTCCGCCTTCGCCCCTTCGACCTCGAAGCCCAGGACCTTTTGGAAATCCTCCTCGTTGCCGATCAACACCTGCACGTAGGGCAGGATTTCTTTCGTCACCGCGATGGCCTGTGCGCTGCTCCACAATTTGCTGCGAAAATTCAGGTCGTAACTCGTCACCGTTCCCGCCGCTCGCGCCGCCTGCAAGGCCGCTTTGGTGGTGGCCGCGCTTTCATTTGACAACGCCGCCAGGATTCCGCCCGTATGCAGCCAGGCCGCGCCTTCTTGCTCAAATATCCGGCGCCATTCCATTTCGCCGGCCTTCATTTGGCTGATGGAGGAATGCGCCCGGTCGTACATCGTCACGCTGGCGCGCACGCCCATGCCGACCTCCGTGAAATTCAAGCCGACCCGCCCCGCGCGCCCGACGCCGTCGAATTTTTCCAGCAAGACATGGGAGACGTCCACGCCCACGGCGCGCGCATGATTCAAGATGATGTGCGCCAGCGGATTATCCGGCAGCTTGCTGATGAATCCCGTCCGCAGCCCCAACCTGGCGCCCGCATAGGCCACGTTGAATTCGCCGCCGCCCACATCCACTTCCAGCGTTTTGGCAAATTCCAGGCGTCCGTGCCCCGGTGGCGCCAGGCGCACCATGCACTCGCCGAGCGCCAGCAGGTCAAATTTACATTTGGTTGTATCTCGCAGGGGTAGCGCCATATTCTTCAAATAGTATGCCGTTGGAGTTTAAAGACTATTACAAAACACTCGGGGTCGAGCGCAGCGCCAGCAGCGATGACATCCGCAAAGCCTTCCGCAAACTGGCCCGTCAATATCATCCTGACGTGGCCAAAGATAAAAAACGTTCCGAGGAAAAATTCAAGGAAATCAACGAAGCCTACGAAGTCCTTGGCGACGCCGATAAGCGCAAGAAGTACGACGAACTGGGCGCGGATTGGAAAAATGGCGGCTTTCGTCCGCCTCCTGGCGGCGGCCCCGGCCATCGCACATATGATTTTCATCGAGGGCAGGGTGGGGCGGAAGACTTTGAATTTGGCGGCACGGGCTTCAGCGATTTTTTTGAGCAATTTTTTGGCGGCCGCCGCGGCGGGTTCGGCGGCGGGGCGGGGCCGCAGAGCGAGCGCGGCCAGGATGTTGAGGGCGTTATCATGGTGACCCTGGAGGAAGCCGTCACCGGCTCGGTGCGTCCGATCTCGGTGCGCCGCAATATCCCATGCCCGACTTGTCAGGGGACGGGCGTCAAAGATCGCCGCGAATGCGCCGCATGCCACGGCACAGGTCAGGTTTCCACCACCCAAAGCTATCAAGTCCGCATACCCGCCGGCGTGCGTGACGGCCAGCGTTTGCGGTTGGCGGGCCGCGGAGAACCGGGCGCGGGCGGCGGACCGGCGGGAGATTTATATTTGCGCGTCCGCCTGGCAAGCCATCCCGATTTTCGCGTGGAAGGCGGCGATCTTTATTACGACCTCGACTTGGCCCCATGGGAAGCCGCGCTGGGAACGAGCGTCGCTGTCCCGACCCTCTCCGGCTCTGTCAATATAAAGATACCTTCCGGCGCCCAGAACGGACAGCGTCTGCGGGTGCGCGGGCGCGGCCTGCCCGGCGCCGAGCCCGGCGATCTCTTCGTCGTGGTGCGCGTGCAAATGCCCAAGGAATTGACCGACGCGGAGAAAAAATTGTGGCAGGATCTCGCCCGCGAATCGAAGTTTCAGCCGCGCGGTTGAGTGTGGCTCGCAGCGGGTGAGCGGGAACTCTTTGTCACCCAATCGTCACACAGATGTCGCCCGATCGCTGTTGTTCTGCGCGGCTTTCGCGGCTACAAATCATGCGCGAACTTTGATGCGAAATAGTTCGAGAAAAAGTTTGCATATAGAAGGATTGATCGCTAAAACATAGTCCCCGGAACGTTAGTTCGCGGTGAAGCATATCTTCGTCGCCATTTAAAACCCTTATGAAACGAATACTCACACTCGCTGCATTTATTGGCTTAATTCCCGCCCTTTCTTCGAACGCCCAAGTGTTTACTCCTGGCAATCTGGCGGTAGAACGAGTGGGGACCGGCACAGGGGCATTGAGCTCGGCTGGCACCGCCGTCTTCATCGATGAAATCACCACCGCCGGTGTGGCCGTGCAATCGTTTGCAATTCCCTCTTCCGGCGCGACCGCATTGGTCAACAGTGGAACCGCCACTTCAGAAGGGCAATTGACCCGTTCCACCGATGGCTCGGAACTCGTCCTCGCAGGATACAATGTCGCGGCTGGCACCACCGGCGTGACAAGTGGAGCATCGACCGCCGTCCCCCGCACCGTCGGGACTTTGGATAGCCATGGAAATTTTACTCTCGGACCGTCTTTGGGCACGAACTTCTCCGCCAATAATATCCGCTCTGCCACCAGCGATGGCGCGGGCCATTTCTGGGCGGGTGGAGCTTCGGCCGGCACGGTTTATTTGACTTCCACCAGCTCCAATTCCATCTCCCCCGCGCCCGCCAACACCCGTTCCACGGAAATCTTCAACGGCATTCTTTACACCAGCACTGGTTCGGGCACCCACGGCGTTTATAGCTTGGGCGCGGTTCCCACCACGCCGGTGACTTCCGCGCTGGTCATTCCTGATTCCGGCAGCCCTTACGATTACGCGGTCAGCCCGGACGGAAATACTTTTTACGTCGCGGACGATAGCGCCACCGCTTCCGGCGGCGGCGTGCAAAAATATACGAACGGCCCTTCGGGCTTTGCTTTGCAATATACCTTGGCGACCGGCCTGACCGCGGGAACTCGCTCCCTGGCGGTTGATTTCACGGGCGCCTCTCCCGTTATTTATGCGGTTACTGCTGACTCCTCTGCGAACAAAGTCGTGGCCGTCACCGACACCGGCTCCACTTCGCCGTTCACCACTCTCGCGACGGCAGTTGCCAACACCGCGTATCGCGGCGTGAAGTTCGCTCCCCAGGCCTCCGGTTCCGCCCCCAGTATCACCACGCAGCCGTCTGACCAGTTCGTCACCGTTGGCGACAACGCGACTTTCTCCGTGGTTGCCACCGGCACTGATCCTGTCACCTATCAATGGTTTTCCAATACCGTGGCGATCTCCTACGGCACAACCAATTCAATCACGATCACAAATGTCCAACTCGCGGCGGATGGGTCGGTCTTTTACGTCACTCTCTCCAATGCGTTCGGCATGACCAACAGCACGTCCAACACGCTCCATGTGACGGCTTCGCTCAAACCCGCCATTATCTCCGTTTCGCCCAGCAACGCCACCGTGAACGCGGGCGGCTCTGCTTCGTTCACTGTAACTTCCTCCGGCGCGGACGCCACGCTTTGGTATTTGGGTTCGACGCTTCTCAGCGATGGCGGCGCTTATACCGGAACCGGCTCGTCCACCTTGAACATCTCCGGCGCCTTGGCCGCCAACGCGGGCAACTACTTCGTCGTCGTCAGCAATCAATACGGCATGGCCACCAGCGGTCCGATTGCTTTCGCGGTCGTTGATCCCGTCATTACCGTGGCCCCGGTTGGAACCACCAACTTCTCTGGCACGAGCTACACTCTGAGTGTGACCGCCGCCGGCACTCAGCCCTTGACCTACGCCTGGCTGACCAATGGCGTGCAAGACACCAGCGTCGATCCCAGCTCCTCCACTTACACCTTTAACAGCGCCGCGCCACAACAGACGCTCGTCTCGGTCACGGTTTCCAACGCGCTCGGCGCATTCGTCACCAGCGCCGCCACGGTGTTCGACATCACACCCTACCTGATTTCGGACGACTTCAATTACACCAACGGACCGATCGTGCCGCAATCCACCTGGTTGCGCGACAGCCCCACCACCGGGCCCTTCGATTCCTTCATCACGAATGTTTCAGTGACCGATATTTTTGACAATACCGGCACCAACGGGGTTTATGTGATCAATCAATTGCGCGCGGACGACATCGATCATAAGTTCACCGTGCCGCAAACCAACGGGCAGGTGTATGCCAGCTTTAGCATCACGATGACCCAGCTCCCGGCCAGCCCGGGCGGCACTTACTTCGCGCATTTCACCGATATCAATCAAACGAACAACGGCCCCCGCGGTTTCTGGGCGCGCATCTATTCGTTGACGACGAACACCCCGGCGGGCATGTGGCGCCTGGGCTTGGCCAATAACCAGGACGATTATGATCATACCAGCTCCGTCCTCACTGGCCCTGACACCATCTACCCCTTGGATCTCGCGCTCAACACGCCTTATCAAGTGGTGGTCGAATACGACATCGATGGTTTGACTTCCACGCTTTGGGTCAATCCCGCCTCGGAAACCGATGAGAATGTCGAGGCCCATGATCCCAACACGCCGACTGGCACGAACTTCGTCGGGCCCATGACCTATTATGGTTTCCGTCAGAACGGCGGCGAAGGCGTCATGTATATTGATAACCTCCGCGTCGCGGCCAGCTTCGACGACGTGACCACCAACCTGGCGGCGCTGGCCCTCATCGGACAGCAGCCGGTCGGCATCACCAATTACTCCGGCAACAACCTTTCCCTCGAGGTCGCGGCCTCGGGCAAAGGCATCACCTACCAATGGTATAAGGATGACGTGAGCCTGGGCGGCTCCGCCAACGAAGCGATCCTGCCTTTGGTGAACCAAAGCTCGGCCGACAATGGCGCCTATTACGTTGTGCTCACGACCTTGGCCGGCAGCATCACCAGCGATGTGGCCAACGTCTTGATCAGTGACTCCAACACCAAGCCGGTCTTCGACCAGCAGCCGCAGAACACCACCGGCTTCCTCGGCAGCCAGGCCGTCTTCACTGCGGACGCCGTGGGCACAGGCCCGATCTCCTATCAATGGTATCTGAATGACGGCACGAACGTCTTTACCCTCGGCGACAACGGCATCACCGTCATTGGCGGCAACACAGCTCGGTTGGTGTTGAACCACTTGGTCTTGTCGGAAGCTGGAACGGTTTACGTGGTCGCCAGCGGCCCCGGCGGTTCCACCCAGAGCGGCGATGCCACCCTTACCATCACCGCTCCGCCCGTCGTTTCCATCGCCACACTGCGTGCCTTGGAAACCGGCACCAGCGGCACCACTTGGTCGGATAGCGCCGGCAGCACATTATACGCCGTCGTCGGGACGATCACGACCTCCACCAACCTGACCACCGGCAAGACCTCCAGCTACTACCTGCAGGACAGCACGGGCGGCATTAACCTGTTCGTCTCCGGCGATTCCTCGTTCCGTCCAGCATTGGGCACGCAAGTCACCGCTTCGGGAACCTTGACGGTCTTCCGCAACGAGCTCGAATTGTCGGTCAATGCGACACTCGGCAACAACGTTTACTTCGTCAACAGCGACAACTTGGGCAGCAACATCGTCAACAACCTGCCCACGCCGCAGGTCGCGCCGATTAACTTCCTGAATAACACGGCGAACCAGTCGTATCTCGCCAGCAACCTTAACGGTTCGCTGATCACGGTGACCAATGTCACCATCTTCGGCCCGGGCGGATCGATTCCGACGAACTTCGCCGGTGGATCGAGCGTCTCGTATATTGCCAGCAACGCCCAAGGTTCTGTCACACTGTTCCTGGCCTCCACCGTGACCAATCTGCTGGGCGTCCCGGTGCCGCGTTTCGCGTATTCCATCACCGCGCCGCTCGTGCGGTTCAACAACACGTGGGAATTGGAGCTGACCAGCTTGTCGCAGATTGTCACCAATCCGCCGCCGGCTGTCACCGTCCACACCACGCTCAGCAACGGCGTTCCGACCTTGACATGGGCTGCCGTTCCGTATAGTTATGCTTACACAGTGCTAGGCTCATCAAACGTCACCGGCCCATATGCCCCGATCGGTTCATCACCTGTCAGTTCAGCCGTTGTCTTCACGAATGGAACTGGATCGTTCACCGATTCATCCGCATCTGGAGATACGATGTTCTACCAAGTGGTTTCGCCGTAGGCCGTTGTAAATGTTTAAGTTAATGTAATTCGGACGCCCCGCCTGCCACAGGCGGGGCGTCGCCTGTTTAATATGACAAAGAAGCTGCCCATTCGCAGAGGAGCGTTTACGTTAATTGAGTTGCTGGTCGTGATTGCCATCATCGCGATTCTGGCTTCCATGCTCCTGCCTGCTCTCTCCAAAGCGAAAACCGAAGCGAAAAAAGCCCAGTGCCTCAGCAACAACAAGCAATGGGGTTTGGCCGAGCAGATGTACACGGCGGACAATCGCGACCGCATCGCCGCAGACGGTTGGGGCAGCGCCAACACCGGCAATGGCCAAACCGGCTATCCGAATTACTCGCAGCCACTCGGTTGGGGCACGCCCGATGATCCGCTGGCCTGGTTTAATCTTCTTCCCCCGTACGTCAATGAGCATCCCTTGACGTGGTACCATAAAAACATTCCGCCCGGCGCCAACCAGAACTATCAGAAGTTTCCCTTTCCCGGCTACACCGGCAGCCCTATTTGGCATTGCCCGGATGCCACGATGTCCCTCTCTGACGCCAAGAAACCCACCATTGGCTATGGCGGGTATTTCAGCATGGTGCAGAACCTCGATCTCCGGCGCGCCATTGGCACCGCGACCAGCGCCACCGATCTGGGCACGGATTACGCCAGCACCGATTTGGTGAATGGCTATCCCACGACCTTGAAACTGACCACGCTCGGCAAGCCTGTCGGCCCTTCGGTCCTGGTGCTGTTCTTCGACGCCGCTTTCGATCCCACCCATGAGTTGGTCAATGACAGCCCGCAATATAATTCGGTCAATCCGTCAGTGCGCTTCGTCACGCTGGCAGACCGCCATAATCATGGATCGGTGATCAATTTCTGCGATGGCCATTCCAAGTTCTACACGCGGAAATCCGCGCTCGGCAACGCCGGACCTTGGACTTCCGGCAGCATCGAGCCCACCAATTCAGAAATCATGTGGAACCCGGCCCACCGGACGTTCCTAGGTTATTGATTTGACAGGATTCGACTCGCGGCTGCGCGATCAACCTCGTCCCCATGTTCCTGCGCCAGCCGTTGCGCTTCTTGCGCCAGCGCCGCCGCTTCCTGACGATGTCCCGCGTGCGAGTTGGCTTCAGCGCCCTGCAAAAGCGTTTTCACCGCGTCCTGCCATTGCGCCTGCTGGCTTAATGCCATTGCCAGGTTCAAGGCGGTGGGCGCATTGGTGGGGCTAAGCTGCAGGGCTCGCCGCAATTCCGCCGCGCCCTCGGTGGGCTTGTTTTCCTGGAGAAGCACAATGCCGAGATTATTGTGCGCTTGCGCCAGCTTAGGATCGAGCCGCAGCGCTGCTTCGTATTCAGCCCGGCTTTCTTCCAGGCGCCCTTGGAGTTGGTGCAACTTGCCCAGGTCATTGTGGGCGGAGGCGGATTCGGGATTTATTTCCAGCGCGGCGCGGTAATTCATTTCGGCGCTGGCGTAGTCCTTTGCTTTCACCTGCGCCACTCCCAGGAATAAATGGGCTTGCTCAAAATAGGGAGTCAAAGCCACGGAGCGCGCATATTCCTGCATCGCCTCCAATCCGCGGCCTTCCTCCTCCCGGATATGGCCCAGAAAAAAGTGCGCCGGCGCATAATCCTCCCGCGCTTGCAGGGCGTGTAATTCGTCGGTTTCAGCCTCGCCGAGACGGCCCTCGCCATCCGCCACGCTGCCAAGCAGCGCCAAAGCCATGTAGTTGTCACGGGTGACATTCACGGTCCGCTCGAACAGCGTCCGGGTGTCCCGCCAATACGTTTCCTGCGCCACAGTCAGCGCGATCAGCAGCCCCGCCACCGGCCATGCCAGGTATTTGACAGCGGGGCCGATCATCCAAACCACCGCGATGAAAAAACCAATGGACGGCAAATAGGTGTAACGGTCCGCCCATCCTTGCGATCCGACCTGCACCAGGCCTATCACCGGGATCAGCATGCCCAAAAACCAAAGCCATCCCACCGCCAGATAGGGCCATCGTTTCGCGCCATAAATCACCGCCGCGCAACCTGCCGCCAGCGCCAGCGCCGCCGCCGCCAACCCGCCGTTTTCGTACGGATAAAACACCGCCAGGTTATGCGGAAACACGAGCATTTCCAGATAGCGCCCATAGGAAACGATCGCATGCTCAAGCCGGGCGGCGACTCCCAATTCTGCCGCGCCCGCGATGGCGTGCGCTTGCGCCTGCGCCAGCATTGTCACCCAACATGAAGCAGCGCTGAGAGCCAAAAACGGCAGCTTCTCCAGGAGCGCCCGGCGCCGGAATGGCCAATAATCCAGCAGCAGCAATACAAAAGGCACAGTCACCAGCATGGGCTTGGCCATCAAGCCCACCGCGAAGCTCGCCAGCGCCGCTCCGTAGCTCCAACGTTTGGCGGTTTGCACGTAGGCCGTATAAAAATAGAGCGTCCATAAAAAGAAAAACCCGCTCAAGACATCCTTGCGCTCGGCCACCCACGCCACCGACTCCACATGCGCGGGATGCCAGGCAAACAAGCCCGCCACGGCCGCGCTTTGCCACGTCGCTTTGGTGAGGCGTTGCAGAAAAAAGAAGAGCAGGGCGGCATTGGACGCGTGCAGGACGATATTCGTCAAATGATGCCCCCACGGCCGCAAGCCAAACCACGCGCAGTCCGTCATGTGCGATAGCCAAGTCACCGGATGCCAATTCCCGGTGCGAAATGTGGAGAACGCCCACGAAAGAGAAGCCCATGTCCATCCGGCCTGCGCGTGCGGATTTTCCGTCACGTAAATTTGGTCGTCAAACGTGAGGAATTGATGCCGCAGACATCCGGCATACACCGCCAAGGTCACGAGAAAAAGCGCGGCGCCGATCCATCCGCATTTTGTCTCGCTCCGCCCCGGGGTCGCTGTCATAGTGCGGCCCCATGAAATGGATGCGTCCTCTCCTGCTGGTCCTGGTTTTTTTCTGTGCCGACTCACGCGTTTTCGCCTGGGGCGATGAAGGGCACGAAACGGTCGGCGCCATCGCCGATCAACTGATTTTGCATACGCCCGCCGCCGATCACGTGCGGGCGCTGCTCGGCGAGGAAAGCCTGGCCACGGCGGCGATCTGGGCTGACCAGATCAAATACCGCACCAACCAATGGCCTGAGGCCATCGAATTCCGCAATGCGAACACCAATCACTCCGCCATGCATTACACGGATATTCCCTTTGAAGAAGCGAAATATCGAGACGATTCCATTGGCGCGCGCCCTGACGATATTGTGCACGCGATCAACGCCTGCATCCTGATCTTGCAAGGCAAACCGCAGGCGCAAACCGTCTTCTCCAATGTCAATCAAAAGATTGCCTTGCGCCTGCTGGTCCACTACATCGGCGACCTTCATCAGCCGCTGCATGTCGGCTCCGGCTATCTGGATCACTCCCATTTCATCGATCCCAATGGCTTCACGAACGCCTACGGCGAAGACCAGGGCGGCAACCAACTGGTGTTTGGCCCTCGCCATGAAAAGCTGCATTTTTATTGGGATGTCACCGTGGTGCGCAATGCCATGACGAATGCCGGCGCTTCCACGCCGCAACAATTTGCCGCCGATCTCCTGGCCAAGCCCGCGCCCGCGTGGCAATCCAGCGCGCCTCTCCTTGACCAAGACCGGGCCTGGGCCAACGAAAGCCTCGCCCTCTCCGCCAAAGTTCACGATGTCAATGTGCTGCAGGAGGAAACCTACGCTGATCGCTACACCGGAAAATCCCGCGTGCGCTGGCCAATCGCCGATCTTTCGCCCGAGTACTTGACGTGGTCGGCCGCCGCCGCCGAATCACAAATCACCAAGGCCGGCTACCGTCTGGCCCACACACTCGAGACGATCTGGCCCTGATTAGACCTTGCCGATCCATTTGCGGTCGTCCCAGACCGCTTTCAGCGAAGTGAGGTTGCGCTTGTCGAAGACATTTCCCGCCGCCGCGCCGAGGCGGCCTTTCCGCAAATTATGCCACGCATCGCTGGCATTGATCGCCACCAATTGCAGCACGCTCGGGTCGCGGTAGCAGTCAATCATACACTTGGTGCAGCCGTCGCGGATCAATTTGGAATCGTCAAAATCGTAGATGCTGCACATCGGCTTGTCCCAGGCGTGACAGCGATAAAGATTGAGGTTCCAATCCAGGTAAAAATATTTATGGCCGCCCAGGCAGCCGAAATGCTCCTTTTCCTTGCGCAGATGCCGCTGCATTTCCGAGAGGGATTCGGCGGGGTTCACGACCGGAAAAGCGCTGCGCGCCTTCATCTGCTTGATCTTCTCGAAGACGGCGATCAGCTCATCGGTTTTATAATTCACCAACGAGGAATCGCTGAAGCTCAGGTAGCTCGAAGCCAGGTTCGTCAACGGATAACTAAACGTGCAGCTGGCAAAGCCAAGTTCCCGCAGGAAATCCGGCAGTTTGTCGTAATCATCGATCAGCCGGCTGGCCGTCACGCTGGCGGTGGTTTGGATGCCCAGTTCCGCGAAGACTTCATTGGCCCGTTTTATTTTCCGGCAAACTTCCGGCAGGCCGCGATTCTTTTCGTGCTTGGCGATGTCATGCGCATCGATCGACATGATGACGCTGCTCAGGCCGTCCGAGGCGAGCGCGCGCATGTTTTGCTCGTTCCAAAGCGAGCCGTTGGTGCAGATCATCGGATGAATGCCGCGTTCCGCCGCGTAGCGGGTCATGGCGCGAAGATCTTTGTGCACGAGCGGCTCGCCGCCGACGAACAGCAGATAGCCGATATGATTTTTGACGCAGATGTCGATGACGTCGCGCGCCTCCTGGAGCGTCACGCTGCGGCGCGCTTTCGGATCGAAACGGTCCACGGCAAAACCGCAAAAATCGCATTTGGCATTGCAGATATTGGTGATGGCGAATTGCAGGTAGCCCGGGCCGCCGTGCGAGAGAACTTCGCGCATCAGTTTCCACCCGGATTTCTGCGGCTTGACCACCGGGGTGTCGAGCGGACTGGCCGCCGCCTTTTCCATTACTTCAACTTGTTCCATAGAAATGAATAAGCCAGCGCGTTCATCTGCGCAGACTGCTTGTTGTCCGCGGCGGCTCCGTGTCCGCCTTCGATGTTCTCGTAATACGCCACTTCGTGCCCCGCGTCCGCCAGGCGCTGGGCCATTTTGCGCGCGTGACCCGGATGCACGCGATCGTCGCGCGTCGAGGTCGTGATTAAAATCGGCGGATAATGCCCGGACCGCACATTTTGATAGGGCGAATATTTCTGCATATAAGCCCAATCCTCCGGCCGATCCGGATCGCCATATTCGTCGATCCAACTCGCTCCCGCCAGAAGTTTATTGTAGCGGCGCATGTCCAGCAACGGTGACCCGCAATGCACCGCGCCGAAAAGATCCGGCCGCTCCGTCAACATCACACCCATCAGCAAACCGCCGTTGGAACGGCCCTCGATTCCCAAGTGCGCCGGAGAGGTGATTTTCCGCGCGATTAAATCTTTTGCCACCGCGATAAAATCATCGTAGGCGCGCTGGCGATTTTCTTTGCGGGCCGCGTTGTGCCAGGCGGGCCCGAATTCCCCGCCGCCCCGAATGTTGGCGACCACGTAGATGCCGCCTCGCTCCAGCCAGCCGGCGCCAATGAGCGGGTTGTAATTGGGAACGAGGGAGATTTCAAAACCGCCATACGCCGTCAGCAAGGTGCGATGATCGCCCGTCGGCTCCAGCTCTTTCGGCCCCACGACGAAATAGGGCACGCGCGTGCCATCTTTGGAAGCAGCCTCGAACTGCTGCGCGGCCAAATTATTCGTCGCGAAAAGGGCAGGGAGGCTCTTGAGGGGTTCCTGATTTAGAAAAAGCGTCGTGGGCGTGAGAAAATCACGGACGGTCATGAAATAATCGTCGGATTTCTCTGGATCAATTCCCTCCACGGAAACCGCGCCTAACGGCGGGGTGGGGATGGTGGTTTCGATCCAGTTCGCGCCCTCCGGGGCGACCGCATAAACGCGGCTCCGAACATTATCCAAAACCGTCAAGAGCAGACGGCTTTTTGTGGCGCCAATCGATTCCAGTGACGTCCGCGCCGTGGGAGTAAAAATCGTTTGCGCTGCCGCGCCGCCTTTCAGCCAGTCCTCCACTCGCGCCGCCAGCAACGCGCCCGCTGGATAGGTTTTGCCCTGGAGTGTCCAATCCGAGCGAGGGCGAAAAAGAAAATAATCGGCGAATGTGCTCAATTGCACGTCATCGGGCTTTTCCACGCGAACCCATTTGTCGCCGCGCCTGAGGTAGGATTCGTCGGTGAAAAATGTTTTGCCGCGATGGACCAATTCATAAATGCGGCCGTGATCGTGCTCCACATGGGCGGAAACCGCCACGTCGTTCGTGGAGCCGGCAAACATTAAAGCCGCGTCGCGCAAAGACGTGCCCCGCTTCCACTCCTTGACCCGGCGCGGATAGCCCGAACTCGTGAGCGAGCCGGGGCCAAAATCCGTGCCCACATATAAAGCATCGCGATTCCTCCACGCCACATCGCTCTTGGCCTCCGGCAGGTGGAAGCCATCGCGCACGAACCGTTTCTCCGTCAAGTCGAACTCCCGGATGTCCACCGCATCGGCGCCGCCGCGCGAAAGTTCGATCAGGCAGCGATCATAATCCGGCTCAAGAATTTGGCCGCCGTGCCAGACCCAATTTTCATTTTCGTCGCGAGCCAGTTGGTCAATATCGAGGACAGTCTCCCATTTGGGCTCCGCCTTTTTATATTCCGCGAGTGTCGTGCGACGCCACAGGCCGCGCGGGTTATGGTCATCCCGCCAGAAATTGTAAAAATATTTCCCGCGCTTGTCCACGTACGGAATGCGGGCGCGCGAATCCAAAATCTTCAGGAATCGCTCGTCCAGCGACTTGAAATCCGCGGAATTTTCATACTCCCGCAACGTGACGGCGTTATGGGCGCGCACCCAATCCAGCGCCTTTTCGCCCGTGATATTTTCCAGCCAAAGGTTGGGGTCATCATCGCCGGCTGCGCCGACGCCACCGGCGAGAAAAAGAAAGGCCGCCATCAGCAAAATCCGGCTCATGAACCGGCCACGGCGTTGGCGGCGAAAACGAACTCGCGCACGATTTGTCCTTGCAGCAAATGCTCCTGGATAATGCGCTCCAAAACGGCGGGACGGCACGAATGATACCAAACGCCCTCAGGATAAACGACCGCAATGGGCCCTTGCACACAAACCCGCAAGCAATTGGCTTTTGTCCGCAAGATCGCGGGGCCATTGGCATTCAGCTCCTTCAGCCGGCGCTTCAAAAAATCCCACGCCTCCAATCCTGCCTCCCGGTCGCAGCATTTAGGCTCCGTCGGGTCGGCGCACAAAAAGATATGCCGCGCATACCCGTGCAAACTCAGAGAATTGGCCACCGCCGACAAAGAATCATCCATGACAACAAGGCAAGCTACGAACTCAGACCCACGAGGCAAAGAAAAAAACCTCTGCAAATTTCTTGCCATCCCCCGCCTGCCGTGCGAAATAACAGCGCGCATCGGTCTTGCGTCAGGGCGAGCCCCGCCCTAACATCGCGCCAGCCTCCGGCTGCACCCATAGCTCAATTGGATAGAGCATCTGACTACGGATCAGAAGGTTAATGGTTCAACTCCATTTGGGTGCACCACTTCACAATTTCGTATTACGCTCCTGCGCGATCAACTCTTGACGCGGCTGGGATTGTTACGTCCAGCTCTGACAAAAGCCGAGACGAGTTTTAGATCCAGCGGCTCGCGCCGTCCCACGATTTCGGACGGCGCGTTATGGCCCGCCGTATACGATGAATTAATCTGACCGCGGGAGTTCCCGTTTCCGGAGATAACCACTGCGACGGAGGCGAGTGTTTTGGAAATGAAATGTCTTCGGATCATAATCGTTTTGAAGGAACGGTTTTGGAAGGGCTCTTTGCTTCGGGTCCTCTGCGCTTGGGCCATTCCATACCGTCAGAGCTTTGGCATGGGCGCGTTTTGAGAGGGTGTCAAGCATAGCAGTCACTTTCCTTCGACCTCCGGCACTGGGGTGACGATCCAGCGGGGGCCTTGCTTGAAACCGATCGGGCCGGGGGTGTCGCGCATCAGGCCGGTCAATACATAGTAATTTTCCAGGTGCTTGTTGAACATCGCCTCCCCGGAGCCTACTTCTATCATGCCGCGATCCTGGTCGGCACCATATCCGCCGAGGGCCGCTCCTTTGATGCTCGGCACGTAGCCTGGCCATTGGCCGCCGCTCCAAGTGTAGCCAAAATAAAACGGGTGGGCGACTTCGCCCTGCATTTTAGATTTCCAGTCCAGTCCCAGCTCGGCAAATAATTCTCCGGGATTGGCGGCGATGACGATATCGTCGTTGATAAGCAAGGTTGTCAAATGGACGTCAAAATGTTTGGTTTTATCGAAACGTCCTGTGAACGTCATGGCTGCATCCTGATGTTTGAGCGTGGTGTCGCCGGATTTGCCGCTGATGGAATGCGCCTCTTTGAGGGTTTCGTATGCCAGCAGTTCTCCCATGTGCTCCATCGGCGTGTAATCGGTTTTGAATGGATCATCCGGCCCGTTGCGGCGTGGGACGGTAAATAACGGAGCCACGTTGCCGGCGGCGCCATTCACGAAGAGACAAATCACATCGTTGCCCAACGCTTCTTCGACCTTTTGTGTCGCCACGCCCGGATAATCCGCGGAAATCGCGAAACTGAGGCAAACGACATCCGCGTGGCAGGCGTAATTCATCACGATTGCGCGCGGTTGGCCATTGGTGTCCTCGATGCGCAACACTCCGACCTCCTGGTCCACCGGCCCGAAGGGAATT
Organism: Verrucomicrobiia bacterium; assembly: GCA_035551475.1. Classification (GTDB taxonomy): domain Bacteria; phylum Verrucomicrobiota; class Verrucomicrobiia; order Limisphaerales; family Palsa-1400; genus DASZMX01. The sequence goes on along the minus strand of DASZMX010000144.1, from coordinate 3,638 downwards.
CGGTCAGGATTAATGGGGCGATAATGATCGTCGCCCATCCACGATTCCCGGGCGTGGCCATCGGCTCGCACGACCAAACGCTTGAACCCTAACTGCGGGAAACTGTGGCGGCCCGCCGCAATGCGTGCCGGAAAGGTGTTCGAGACCGCCTTGCCCACCACTTGCACGATTTGCCGCTCAAAAAACGCCTTCAAATTCGCATACTCGGGGCCTTTGCCTGGTTTGGAGGGCGGGGTGTGGTTGTGCGAGGAGCACAGGAACACGTTGGTCAATCCGAATTTTTCCCGACATTCCTTTTCCACATTTTCGCTCGTGAACACCCCGAGATCCACCGACACCAGGGCGACTCGCTCATCATTGACTTCCAACACCAGGCAGCGCGCGAAGATCGGATCATGAATCGGTTCGTCCGTGTCCGGCGTGAGAGTGATTTTCGCGGCCCCCGCCCGCAACTGCCCGGTCTCGCCACGTGTCTGGCTTGTCACATAGAAGAATAGCAGCAACGCCGCGGTTGCCGTAAGAAGCTTGCTTGGTCTCATAGTTGTTGAGGAATCCCCGCCAGCCTACCGGAAGGCCATCCATTGGGAAGCCGAGAATCTTTTCCCCACGCGAAGTTCAGGATCACAACTCCCCCGCCTCAAACTCGACAATGGGTGACGATCTCTTACTCTGTGGACTAAATGGCGGACGTTTTCACCCCACAAAAGCGGTCGGCAGTAATGGCCAAAATCCGATCGCGCGGAAATCGAGACACCGAGCTTAAATTGATCACTATCTTGCATGAGGCCAAAATTACGGGATGGCGGCGGCATGCGCGGTTGCCGGGGCGGCCAGACTTCATTTTGCGAAGGCTACGGATTGCCATTTTTGTGGATGGATGTTTTTGGCACGGCTGTCCAAAACATGGACGGCTGCCGGGCAGCCGGCGGGAATATTGGATTCCGAAACTGGCGCGAAATAAAGCAAGAGATGGGCTTGCCAAGCGAATGCTGCAACGAAAGGGATGGCGGGTGATTCGTTTCTGGGAACATGAACTGGCCAAGCCAGAACGAGTTGTTTCCCGGATTCGTGCGGCAGAAGGCGCAAATCGGTTCTCGCCAAGAACGAATGGTCTTGCTAAGAACGCCACCAGAAGAGAATGAGTTTTTCAACAGTCGAACTATGCGCAGGCGGCGGCGGGCAGGCCCTTGGGTTGGAGATGGCGGGATTCCGCCACGAAGCCCTGGTTGAATACGAGCCGCATTTCTGCACCACCCTTCGACAGAATCGGCCTCAATGGAACACCTACCAGGAAGACATTCGGGCGTTTGCTGCGGAGAAGTTCACCGACATTGACTTGCTCGCAGGCGGCGTTCCATGTCCGCCGTTTAGCATTGCGGGCAAGCAACTCGGAGCAAACGATGAGCGCGATATGTTTCCGGCTGCATTATCCGTGATCGAGAGAATAAAGGCGCGCGCAGTCATGTTGGAGAACGTACCCGGTCTCGGTTCGGCAAAATTTGAGCAATATCGGCGGGCCTTAATGGCGAATCTTATGAAGCTAGGGTATCAACCCGAGTGGAAAATCCTTCAAGCTGCCGACTACGGTGTCCCGCAACTACGTCCACGATTCATTTTGATCGCATTGCGTCCGCGCGATGCTGAATTCTTCGAGTGGCCGGAACATTTGCCCTGTTCTCGATTTGTCGGAGAGACGCTCGTGGACTTAATGGGAGGCAATGGCTGGCTCGGGGCAGAAGCTTGGGCGCGGCGCGCCATGGGCATTGCGCCAACCATAGTCGGAGGTTCAAAAAAACATGGCGGCCCGGACCTCGGCCCCTCGCGTGCCAAGGAGCAATGGCGACGGCTTGCGGTTGACGGTATGGGAATCGGCAATCGAGCGCCCGATGAAACATTTCCTGAAAACGGATTGCCCAGACTTACCCTGCGCATGGTGGCACGGATTCAAAGCTTTCCCGATGATTGGGATTTCGCCGGAAGCAAAACCACCGCGTACCGGCAGGTCGGCAACGCCTTTCCGCCCCTCGTGGCGAAGGCAGTCGGACTTTCGATTAAGCGCGCGCTATGCCGACAGCGCACGCCACTACGAACCAAATCTGGTGAGCTTCGGCTCTTTGAAACTGGCGAAGGCGCGAAATCATGGCGAAGAAACAAAATTCGAAACCGGGAAAAAAGTTAGACAGCGGCGGCGGAAAGGCAAAAGGATCGAAGGCAAGAATCCTTGAATTTTTGCTTGCCAATATTGGGCGAATAATCGAAAGCCGCGAACTCCAAGAGGCCTCGGGCTGGGCGGCTGAGTGGGCGCGTCGCGTCCGCGAGCTGCGGGATGAACAGGGATATCAGATACTTTCGCATAAAGACCGAGCTAATTTGAAGCCAGGGCAGTATTTAATGGAGACACTCAAGCGCCGGCCGGCCTTTGCCCGTGGAATATCAAAGGAGACTCGCGCCGTGGTTTTGGAGCGAAATGGTTATACTTGCCAAATGTGCGGGTTAGCCGCAGGTGATCTTGACCCATATTGTGCTGGGAGAACAGTTAGGCTTACTATGGGGCATATAGTGGATAAATCAAAAGGCGGCGATGATTTGCCAGGCAATCTTCGAGCAGTTTGCACAAATTGCAATGAGGGCCTGCAAAACACCGCGCTGCCGAAGCCCGACACCGTTTGGCTGCTGGCGCAGGTGCGCCGCGCCACGATTGATAGCCAGAAAACAGTGCTTCGATGGTTAATGGACAAGTATCGTTCATCTAGTCAATAACTTAAAGCGCCGTTGTAGATACTCAGGAATCGTCGTCATTCTTCCTATCGCTGGCGGCAACTTCGGCTGCGCTGGTTTGTCCCAACGTTCGTCTCCACTCAGGTTCTGTGCCGGGCTTTGGTAAGCTAAGGCCTGATTGACCAAGAGGCGGCAGTGTCGAAAATTCCTTCCAAGCGAAAAGCTGTCATAAAAACATGAGCACTGTAACGACGGACATTGATCCGAAACATTTGGAGAAGGCGGTTCACGGGCAGGATTATCAACCAGGGACGCCGTTCCCGCAGGGGGCAACGTGGGATGGAAAAGGCGTTAATTTTGCGTTGTTCTCGGAGGCGTCCGAATCGGTGGAGTTATGCCTGTTCGATAGCGCGGATCAAAAGCAGGAGAATGAACGGATTCGGATGCTGGAACGGACGAAGGGGGTTTGGCACATCTATGTGCCAGGGCTCAAGCCGGGCCAGCGTTACGGGTACCGGGTGAACGGGCCTTATGAACCTCGGCAGGGGTTGCGGTTTAATCGGAATAAGCTCTTGCTGGATCCCTATGCCAAGGGCATCGGACGGGAATTGAAATGGGCGGATGAATTGTTCGGCTACCAAATTGGAAATCCGGAAGGGGATTTGTCCTTCGACGAACGGGACAGCGCGGCGTTCGCGCCCCTGGGAATGGTGGTGGATGGCTCATTTGATTGGAGCGATGAAAAACGGCCGAATGTGCGGTGGCATGACACGGTGATTTACGAGGCCCATGTGCGGGGGATGACGAAATTGCATCCGGAAATACCGGAGCATTTGCGCGGCACATACGCGGGAATGGCCTCGGAGCCGGTGTTGCAGCACCTGCAAAAGCTCGGCATCACGGCGATAGAGCTGATGCCG
>DASZMX010000143.1:0-44203 GCA_035551475.1 Verrucomicrobiia bacterium | reverse complement strand
AAATTCTCAAAATCGATGGCAAAAATTCCGCGCGCCTGGAAGTCGATGACGCCGTCAAACTTCTTCGCGGCGAACCCGGCACCACCGTCACTGTCTCCATTCGCCGCCCCTCCGCCGGTTGGACCAAGGATTTCAAACTGCAACGCGCCATTATCAAAGTGGACACGGTCAAAGACATCAATGATCACCGCGAATTTCCGCTTTCCGACAATGGCATAGGGTACGTGCGCATCATTCAATTTGGCGAGAAGACTTCCGACGAGCTCGGGCGCGCCTTGCAGAAGCTCTCCGACCAAGGGATGAAAGCGCTGATCCTTGATCTGCGCGATAATCCCGGCGGGTTGTTGGAACAGGCCGAGGAGGTCTGCGAAAAATTTTTGCCGCGCAATGAACTCATTGTCACCACCGAGGGACGGGGGTCCACTCCGCGCACCGAGTATCATGCCCAAGGCCACGGGAAGCGCATCGACTTGCCCATGGCAGTGCTGGTGAATGGCAATAGCGCCAGCGCCGCGGAGATCGTCTCCGGTTGCCTGCAGGATTTGCAGAGCATCACTCACGCCGTGGTCATCGGCGAGCAAACCTTCGGCAAAGGTTCCGTGCAGAGCATTTTGCCGCTGGCGGACGGATCGGCCCTGCGCTTGACTACGGCTAAATATTACACCCCCAGCCACAAGGTCATTCATGAGCACGGCATTACGCCCGATATTTTTGTGCCCATGAGCCAGGAGGACGAGGCTGACCTGCATGTCAAACATCTCGCCGGCGCCCTCGACATGCTTGAGCCCAAGGACCGCGAGCGCGTCGAAAACGTGCGCGACCGCCAGTTGGATCGCGCCCTCGACATGCTCAAAGGGGTTCTGCTTTATTCCCAGCGCACGCCTGGCGCCAGCAAAGTGGCCGATGCCAAACCCGTGATTCCTCTTGACGCTCCTCGCCGTTGAAACGTCCTGCGACGAGACGAGCGCCGCGGTCATTCGCGATGGCTGCGCCTTGTCCAACGTCGTCTCGTCCCAAATCGCGTTGCATGCGGAATACGGCGGAGTCGTGCCCGAGTTGGCCGTGCGCGAGCATGTCCGCAATTGGCTGCCCGTCACCCGGCAGGCCCTTAATCTTGCCGGCATAGCTCCATCCGACTTGGACGCCGTGGCCGCCACCCAAGGGCCGGGATTGCCCAATGCGCTGCTGATCGGCCTTAAGGCTGCGCAAGCGGTCGCCTTCAGTTTGCGCAAGCCGTTTTTCGGCATTCACCATCACGAAGCGCATTTGTATTCACCCTGGATTGTGGGTGATCCTCCCCGCGCGGATTTTGGCGATTTTCAGCCGTCAGTTTCCTTGATTGTCAGCGGCGGACATACGCTTTTAATTCACATTGAATCGGAAGCCCATCATCGCGTGCTCGGTTCCACGGTCGATGACGCCGCTGGTGAATGCTTCGATAAAGTTGGCAAATTACTTGGGTTAGCCTACCCGGCGGGCCCGGAAATCGACCGCCTCGCCCCCGCGGGTAACGCGCGCCGCTTCGATTTTCCGCGTCCCATGCTGCATGAGCCGGGCGACGATTTCAGCTTCGCCGGCCTCAAAACTTCCGTGCGCTATTTTTTGCAAAAGAATCCCGGCCTGGCGGATGATCCCCAAACTCTGCGCGACCTCTGCGCCAGCGTGCAGGCCGCGATTGTGGATGTGCTGGTCGCCAAGACCATGCGCGCCGCCCGGCGTCTGCGCGTGAGTTGCGTCACGGCCTCGGGCGGCGTGGCGTGTAACAGCGCGCTCCGCCAGCGTCTCGCCGACGCCTGCCGCGTCCAAGGTTGCCAGCTTCGCCTGGCCGAGAAAAAGCTGTCCACCGACAACGCCGCCATGATCGGCCTGCTCGCCGAGCGTAAGCTCGCGGCGGGCATGCCCCCCACCGACTTGGATGCCGATATTCAGCCTGGTTGGGAGTTGTAGTCACGCCTGGCTGGAGGGCTGGTTTGGGCGCATCTCAAGTTTTGTACACCTGCCACCGTGGGCCGGCGATTTCCCTCGGAAGCCTCGTGATCTTCGGGTCGCGGCGGCCCGAATTGCAAGAACATCGTGGCTAACGACGGAGCCGCAGCTTCCGAGCTAACATATTGACAGGATTTAGTTTACATATTGCCCAGCAAATTCTTGTTTAACACTGTACAAATCTTGAGATGCGCCCGCTGGTTTCCGCGGAAAGCATTTCTATTGACAGAGGGTTAGGAACAAATTAGCATCCCCCCTTTGTGGGCCGCAAAGGGGGGATGCTATGTTTTAAAACAAGAGGGCGCACTCATAGCCGCCTCTTCCAACGGCAGTCGTCTTCGCTATTGGCTCAAATCCACCCATCGTGTAACTTCGCTCGCAGGCATGACGAACGCTAACCTTCGCGCGATACGTTTCATCGATCTTTTTTGCGGCATTGGCGGGTTTCGCTTCGCGGCGCAATCCGTCGCCCATAGCCGCCAATTGAACGCGGCGTGTGTTCTCTCCAGCGACATCGACAAACGCTGCCAGCAGGCTTATGCCGCCAATTTTGGCGAGCCGCCCCTGGGAAATATCTCCGCCATTGCCAGCGACGATGTGCCGGACCACGACCTTTTGCTGGCGGGCTTTCCCTGTCAACCATTCAGCATCATCGGCCAGCGCATTGGTTTTGAGGACGCCCGCGGGACGCTGTTTTTTGAAATTGCCCGCATTCTCGACGCGAAGAAGCCCGCGGCGTTTGTGTTGGAAAATGTCAAGATGCTTGTCGGCCATAACCACGGGCGGACGATGGGGCGCATCATGGAAACGCTCGCGGAACTGGGCTACCACGCGGAGTTTCGCGTGCTCAACGCCCTGCATTTCGGCCTTCCCCAAAAACGCGAGCGCGTTTTTATCGTTGGTTTTCGCGGACGGCATAAATTGGCGTGGCCAGCGCCGACCGCGCGAATGACGCCGCTTTCCCGCATTTTGGAATGCAATGTTTCGCAAGATCACTATGCGTCCGCGCATATTCGCCGCCGCCGCCTGGCGCAAGTTGATCCGACCGACGAGCCCACCATCTGGCACGAAAACAAATCCGGCCATGTCAGCGCCCATCCATATTCCTGCGCGTTGCGCGCTGGCGCTTCTTATAATTATCTGCTCGTCAATGGCGAACGCCGCCTGACCCCGCGCGAAATGCTGCGCCTGCAAGGTTTTCCCGACAGCTTCCGCATCGCGTGCAGCGACTGGCAGACGCGCAAGCAAGCGGGCAACAGTCTGCCCGTTCCAGTCGCCGCCGCCGTGATCGAGGCCGTATTCGATGCTTGTGGCTGGGGCAAAACGTCATCCCTCTCCCATCATGGACACCTTCACGCGGGCCCAACGGTCGGCGATCATGGCGAAAATCAAGTCGGTCGGCTCTAAGTCCACCGAAATGGCGCTCGCGCGTTTGCTGCGCCTGGAACGCCTCACCGGTTGGCGCCGTCAAAGCCGGTTGCCGGGTCGGCCCGATTTTGTGTTTCCCGCCCAGCGCATCGCTCTTTTTGTGGACGGCTGTTTTTGGCATGGCTGCCCGCGCTGCTATCGCCGGCCTGGTTCGCAACGCAAATATTGGGACGCGAAGGTCGCGCGCAATCGTCGGCGGGATCAAACCGTGCGCCGCCACTTGCGGCAAAAGGGTTGGCGCGTGTTGCGCGTTTGGGAGCACGAGTTCAAGCAGCCCATCCGGCTGGCCGCCCGTTTGCGCGCTCACCTCAGCCTTGAGCCACGGCGTCTCTGACCTTACACTGCGGCGAATGAACCAATGGATCTCCGAATATCTCGCGGCGCAAAAGGCGGCGTTTGACTCCATCCCCGTCGCCACGGTCGCGGTGTTGATCCAGCGGATGCGCGCGGCGTTGTTGGAGCAGCGGCACATCTTTGTTTTCGGCAACGGCGGCAGCGCCTCCAATTCTTCGCATTTTGTCACCGACCTTGGCAAAGGCGCCTCGGACAAAGTCGGGAAACCTTTCCGCTGCCTTTCGCTCAACGACAACGTCAGTTGGATGACGGCCATTGCCAATGATTATCACTACGACGACATTTTTCGCCGGCAGTTGGAGAATTACGGGCACAAAGGCGATTTGGTTTTGGCGTTGAGCGTCAGCGGCAGTTCGCCCAACGTGGTCACCGCCTTCAAATGGGCGAAGGCGCATGGGCTGGAAACCATCGCCATTGTCGGCGGCAAACGCGGCGCCGTGGCCGATCTGGCGGATCATCTGATTGTGATTGACTCGACCCATTACGGCCGCGTCGAGGACGCCCAAATGGCGATTTGCCATATGCTGTGCTACGCGTTCATGGAGCATCCCGACCTGGGAAAATAGCCTCCGCGCCGGGGCGCCTTGTGCTAAATTGATCCTGCATCATGCCGGCCACGGAACAGATTCGCAAAAAATTATCCGAGATGACCCATAAGCCGGGCGTCTATCTCATGAAAGACCGTTTCGGCACGGTTATTTACGTGGGAAAGGCCCGCGATTTGCGCAAGCGGGTGAGCGTGTATTTTCATCCCTCGCGCCGCATGGGTTGGGACCTTAAGTTCAACGCGCTCATTGACGCGGTGCATGACCTCGACACCTACACCGTGCGCAGCGAGCCGGAGGCGTTGTTGCTCGAAGGCAAACTCATCAAGGAATATCAGCCGCGTTACAATATCAGTTTTCGCGACGATAAACGCTTTCTCCTCATCAAGGTCAACCTGAACGATCCCATCCCGCGTTTCATGCTGTCACGTTTGCGCCAGGATGATGGCGCGCGGTATTTCGGGCCGTTCGCCCATGCGGCTTCGGCGCGGCACACGTTGACCATGGCCCGGCATAAATTCAATTTGCGCGGCTGCCGCCCGTTTACGCCTGTGGAAGCAGATTACAAGCATTGCCTCTACGGCCATCTCAAATATTGCACCGCGCCGTGCATCGGCAATATTAGTCAAGACGAATATCGACAGCAGGTCGCCGCCGCCTGCGATTTTCTCGCCGGCCAGACCGACGAAATGGAGCACGAGCTGGAAGAACAAATGAAAAAGGCCGCCGCCGCCGAGGATTTTGAAAAGGCCGCGCAATTTCGCGACGCCATCGAGGATTTGCGCCGCACCACGCAGAAAACGCGCATCTTCACCCGCGTGCCCTATAAATTGCCGGTGGCCATCGAGCCGCATGCTGATCTCGCCGAATTGGCCCGGGCGCTCGCGCTGCCCGCGAATCCCGAGCGCATCGAGGGGTTCGACATTTCCAACATCAGCGGCACGTTCGCCGTGGCGTCGATGGTCAGCTTTCGCTCCGGCCGCCCGGACCGCTCCAATTACCGCCGCTTCCGCATCAAAACCGTCGTCGGCCAGGACGATTTTGCGTGCATGGCGGAAACGGTGCACCGCCGTTACGCCCGCATCCTGCACGAGGCCCGCGAGAAAAACGTTCCGCCGTCCTGGCCGGATTTAATTGTGATTGACGGAGGCAAAGGCCAGCTCAACGCCGCCATGGCGGAGTTGGAAAAGCTGGGGCAGGGCGGTCTTACCGTCATCGGCCTGGCCAAGGAGTACGAGGAGATTTACCGGCCCGGCCAGAGCGAGCCGCTGCGGCTTAGCCACGATTCGGGCGCGCTTAAATTGCTGCAGCGCGTGCGCGATGAATCTCATCGCTTTGCCAACACTTACAACGCGCAGCTCCGCCTCAAGCGCATTTCCGAAAGCATGCTCGACGAATTTCCCGGCATCGGCCAGCAGCGCAAGGCCGCGCTCCTGAAAAAATTCGGGTCGGTCCAACGTTTGCGGCTCGCCACGGTGGAGGACATCGCGCAAGTCCCCGGTTTTGGCGGCAAGGCGGCGGAAGAATTAAAAAAGTTTCTGCTCGCGCGCACCCAGGCCTGAGCCATTTGCGAATCCCGTCAAGTGCGTTAGTTTTACGCCTATGAAATGCTTGGGCTGGATTCGAGGGATCGTGGGTTTTTTTCTTTTTGCTTTCGTCGCGCGGGGCCAAATGACGGACGTGCTGACCTACCACAACGACAACGCGCGCACCGGCCAGGCGCTGCACGAGGAAATCCTGACGCCGGCCAATGTGAACACCGGCCATTTCGGGCTCCTCCGCACGCTTGCGGTGGATGGGAAGGTGGACGCCGAGCCCCTCTACGCCGCCGGCGTGCCGATTCCCGGCGTCGGCCTGCGCAATATTCTTCTTGTCGTCACCGAGCATGATTCCGTTTATGCCTTCAACGCGGATGGCACAAATATTTATTGGAAAGTTTCGATGCTCGGCAGCGGCGAAACCACTTCCGACACGCGCGGGTGCAGCCAGGTTTCGCCGGAAATTGGCATTACCGCCACGCCGGTGATTGATCGTCAATTCGGCTCGAATGGCACGGTTTTCCTCGTGGCGATGAGCAAGAATGGCTCCGCGTATTTCCAACGGTTGCACGCGCTCGACCTTGCCACCGGCGCCGATCGCCTCGCGCCCGTGGCCGTGGCGGCGACGTTCCCGGGCTTGGGTGACAATCACGTCGGCGCCAACGTGGTGTTTGACCCGAAGCAATACAAAGAGCGCTGCGGCTTGCTTTTACTTGACGGTGTGATTTACACGGCTTGGGCGTCGCATTGCGACATTCGCCCTTACACCGGCTGGGTGATTGGTTATGACGAGCAAACTCTCGCGCAAACGAGTGTGCTGAATATTACGCCCAACGGCAACGAAGCCGCCTTTTGGAGCTCCGGCGCGGGCATGGCCGCTGACACCAACGGCAATATATACGCGCTGGCGGGCAATGGCACGTTTGAAACCAATCTCGTGAACGGTTTCCCGAACAGCAACGATTTTGGCAATTCGTTCCTTAAATTCTCCACGACGGCGCGCAAGCTCGGCGTCGCTGATTATTTTTGCATGTCCAACACCGTATCCGAAAGCGGGGTGGATGCGGACTTGGGTTCCGGCGGGGCGCTGGTGCTGCCGGACATGACGGACGGCAGCGGACAGGTGCGGCAATTGGCGGTCGGCGCGGGCAAGGATTCGATTATTTATTTGGTGGACCGCGCCAATCTTGGCCAATTCCATGCCACCACCAATGCCATTTGGCAGCAGGTAAACAATGTTATCTCCGGCGGGCTCTGGAGCATGCCGGCCTATTTCAACGGCTTCCTTTATTTCGGGGGCGTCGGCGACCGCGTCAAAGCATTTCCCTTTCAAAACGCCCGGCTTGGCGCCCGCTCATCGGAGACCGCGAGCGCGTTTGCTTACCCGGGGTGCACTCCTGGCGTCTCCGCCAATGGCGCCGCCTCGGGAATTTTATGGGCGACAGAGAATACGGCGCCCCTTGTCCTCCACGCCTATAACGCCACCAACCTCAACCTGGAACTATACAACAGCAACCAGGCCGGTTCGCGTGATCATTCCGGCAGCGGCAATAAATTTATCACGCCAATGATTGCCAGCGCGCGGGTCTATGTGGGAACCACCGCCGGGGTCGGCGTTTTTGGCTTGCTCAATGACTCCACCCTGACGCCGCTCCAGGGATGGCGCGACACGAACTTCGGCAATCCCTCAAACGTCGGCGCGGGGGCGGATGGCGCGGCTCCAGCGGGCGACGGCGTGCCCAACCTTGTCAAGTATGCCCTGGGCTTGAATCCGTTGACAACCGCTTCCACCAATCAGCTGCCGAGCGGCTCGTTGCAATCCGACGCGGGAGAAAAATACTTGACGCTCACGGTCCCGCGCACCGCCGTCGCGCCCGACGTGAGTTATGTGGTGGAAGTCTCCGGGGATTTGACGAATTGGTTCTCCGGCGGCACAAACACATTTATTGTCACCAATACCGCGACGGAATTGGTCGTGCGCGACACGACGCCGGTGGAGAATGCGGGCGAGCTGTTCATCCGGTTAGTGGTGACGAGCCCTTGATTATGGGAGTGAGCGGGCAGGCCTGCGGAGATGGCTCGCGCCAGGAGCGACCAGAGGCCGCCGCCGTGGCGCGAGCTGCGGAGGAACGATATTACCAGTTGTCATGGGCTTGCGAAGACCGGCGGCGGGCTGCGCCGCGCCGCTCGGAGCCTTCGTAGTCTTGATCGTTGTTTTGCTCGAACGATGTGTCATGGCTGGACTGGCCGCGCATGTCCGAATCTTCGTCCCTATTCTCATTGCCGAATTGTGATGGACGGCGAAAACCGGAATTCTGATTGGACTGATACTGGTCGCCTTCATGGCGCGACTGGGAACGTGGACGGCTTCGGCCGCCGCTATATTGCGGACCGAAATCGGACTGCTCTTCGTAGCCGTAGTTCCCTTGTTGATTGGAATTGCCTTGTTGGCCCTGGCCTCCGTATTGATTTTGGCCGCCATATTCGCCTTCACCGCCCCACTGGCCACGACCGCGTCCTTGGGAGCGCTCGTTCTGGTTTTCATAACCATAATCATTGCCGCCGGATTGGCCGCCGCCGTATTGCGAGCCTCCCTGGCGTCGCTGGCCGTTGCCTGGATGTTCGCGCTGGCCCCATTGATCCTGGCCGCGTTCGTAATCCTGCTGGCCTTGACTGCGGCCCTGGCCGAATTGCCCTTGATTGCGGTCTTGGTCGTACTGGCCTTGGCGGCCGCGTTCGCGAGAATCGCCATAATTGCCCTGGTTTTCCCATTGCGGCTGGCCTTGATTGCGGCGCTGGAAGTTTTCGTTCTGGGAGCTGTAGCCGCGTTCGCCGCCGCGTTGCGAGCCTTGCTCGTTCCAATGGGAGTTTTGCCCGCCACGGTGTTCTTCGCGGCTTTCAAACCTGCCGTGCTCATCGCGCTGCGGACCGCGTGGCTGCGAGCTTGGGCGAGAATGGGAGCTTTGCTTGTGTTGAGTTTTTGTAGGCATATTATCGAACCCTTTCGTTGATGTGTTACTAGACGAGGCAACCTATGCAGGTTTGCGCACGAGGCAAATTGACGCGGGCTTAAATTAAGTTCGGGGTTTCTGGTAACGCTTGTTCCGCTGCGCGCAACTTGGCACACTCGCGCCCTACATGCGGCAAACGATTCGAGCCTGGATTGAAGCGGCGGAAACGCCCTTCCTGGAAATCATTTTCGAGCAGCGCCGGGGCAAGGGCGCCGCCCTCATTCGCGCGCTCCTGTTCATTTTGTCGAAAATCTACGAGGTGGCGCTTCGCTTTCATCGTTTTTGCATCCGGGTGCGTTTGATGCGCGATTACACGCTTGGCATCCAGGTCATCGCCATCGGCAACCTCACCATGGGCGGCACGGGCAAGACGCCGGTGGTGGAAAAATTCGCCCGGGAATTGCAGCGCCAGGGCCGCACCGTGGCGATTCTCTCGCGCGGTTACCGCTCCAAGCCGGCGCCGTTTTCCCAGGTGCTTTTGAACAAGCTGCTGCTGCGCGAAGACAGCACGCCGCCGCGTATCGTGTCGGACGGGCGTTCGCTTTTGCTTGACTCCGAAACCGCGGGCGACGAGCCCTACATGCTCGCCTCCAATCTCAAGGATGTTATTGTGCTCGTGGACAAAAACCGCGTCAAAAGCGGCCGTTACGCCATCGAACGCTTTGGCTGTGACACGCTGCTGCTGGACGATGGGTTCCAATATTGGCGTCTGGCCGGACGGCGGCAGGATGTGGTTTTGATTGACTGTCAGCAGCCGTTTGGCAATGAGCATTTGCTGCCCCGCGGCACCCTGCGCGATCCTCCTTCCCACCTGGCCCGCGCCAGCGTCGTGTTCATCACCAAAAGCGATGGCAACACCCGGGCCTTGCGCGAGCGCATCAGCCAATACAATCCCACCGCCGGTATCATCGAGTGCGTCCATGACCCGCTCTATTTCGAGGACGTTTTCACCGGGGAACGGCGGGGCCTGGATTTCCTGGCCGGGCGCAAGATCGCCTCGCTCAGCGGCATTGTGCAGCACGAAAGTTTTGAGCAAAGCCTGGTCAAACTTTCCGGCGACCTCGTTTATTCCAAGCGATTTGCTGATCACCATCGTTTCACGCAGCAGGAGATTCTCAACGCCATCAACCGCTCCAAAAAACGCCAGGCGGAGATCATCATCACCACGCAAAAAGACGCCGTGCGCTTTCCCAAGCTGGACCGGCGCGATTTGCCGATTTACTTCATGCGCGTGGAAATCAAAATCCTGCAAGGGGCCGCCGATTTTGACGAGTGCGTGCGCAAGATCTGCCTGCGCTAAAATGGACACCGAAAAAATCCTCGTGCGCGGCGTCAATTGGCTCGGCGACGCCGTGATGACGCTCCCGGCGCTGCAACGCCTGCGCGAAGCCCGCCCCGCCGCGCGCATCACGCTGCTGACGCCGCAAAAACTGGCCGGCCTGTGGGAGGGGCAGCCGATGATCGACAACGTTCTTACGCTCGCCCCGGGTGAATGTCCCTGGCATTTGCGCAGTCGTTTGCGCCCGGAACATTTCGACATCGGCGTGGCCTTCCCCAATTCCTTCCGCGCCGCCCTCGAATTGTGGCTGGCGGGAATTCCGCGCCGGTTCGGCGCCTCTCACGGGCTGCGCAATTTATTGCTGACAGATGTTGCGCCGCCGCGCGCCGGTTTTGTGAAAATGCGCCGCCGCTCCGACCGGGAAGTCCGCCAAGCCGTGGCTAACGGCGTTCCGCCGGTCACCTATCCGGCCAGCGCGCATCATATCCATCATTATTTGCAGTTGACGTCCCGGCTTGGCGCCTCCGCCGTCCCGTTGCCCCCGCAATGGCGCGTCACGGACGAACAGGTCCGACAGGCGCTGGCGAAATTTCAGCTTCCGGAAGCTGCCTCCAACCGTCCGTACTTTGGGCTTAATCCCGGCGCGGAATATGGTCCGGCGAAGCGCTGGCCGGCGGAGCGCTTTGTGGAGGCGGCGCAAAAGCTGCAAGCGGCCAGGCCAGGCCGCTGGCTGATCTTCGGCGGGGCAGGGGACGCGGCCCTGGCAGCGTCGGTGGCGGCGGACTTGGACGCGGTCAACCTGGCGGGAAAAACGACGCTGCCAGAATTGGCGTCTTTGCTCAAAGCCTGTCAAGTATTATTGACAAACGACACGGGCCCGATGCACCTGGCCGCCGCGGTGGGCGTTCCCGTGGTGGTTCCTTTCGGCAGCACTTCGCCCGAATTGACCGGCCCGATTTTTTCCCCCGACGCGAAAGTCCTGAGAAAATCCCCGCCGTGCGCCCCTTGTTTTCGCCGGGAATGCCCCATCGATCTTCGTTGCCTCACGGCGATCCAGGCCGACGACGTGGCGCGCGCCGCGTTGGAATGTTTGCCCAAATAACCCGCTTTAGAGCCCGCCGGCAGGATTGTCGAACACGGTGAGGGCTGGCAGGGAATTTCCATTTTCGTCGAAGAAGCCGCGCGCCGCCAGCCGTCCGGTCACGGCGGGTTCCCACCAAAAAACGCCTTTGCCATGATGCTCCGGCGCCTGGCGAACAGCGTCCGCCACCGCCGCCAAAAAGTCGCGCTGTCCTTCGGGCGTTTCGGGAAACGGGCGCAGGCGGTTTTTCGTTTCGCCGTTGGGTTTCCAGTAATACGCCGTTTCCACGACGATCACATCCTTGTTGTAGTGGCTGGCGGCAAAGGCCACGTTCGTTTGCAGATCGGCGATCGTCCCATGCCACCACGGATAATAGGACAAACCAATCACGTCGTAAGGAATGTGATAGCTGGTGATCTTGTCAAAGAAATGCTGTGTGGATGCAATCTTGCCGTCTTCCGCCAGGTGCAGCATCACCGGAGGGCGGGGCGCGCCGGCCAAACCCGCGTCGAGTCCTTTGATGCCTGCTTGCAGGTAGTCAGCGAATTCATCCCAATGCTGCGGCAACTTGCCGTCCGGCCACAACATGCCGTGCGTGATTTCGTTTCCGATTTGCACCATGTCGGGCAGCGTCCCAGCCGCGCGAAACGCTGCAATGGTGTCACGCGTATAATCGCACACGGCCTGGACGCGGGCAGGATGCGAAAGGTTTCTCCACTGTTCGGGCGTGGGCTGCTTACCCGGATCGGCCCAGGATGAGGCATAATGCAAATCCAGCAAAAATTTGTAATCGAGCCTTTTGGCCTCCTGCGCGGAGGCGAGCGTGTAGGCCAGATCATTAGGCAAACCCTCGCGCACGGGCTCCACAAAAAGGCGCAGGCGAATCCAATTGTAGCCGTGATGCCGGAAAATCTGGAGCCCGGGCGCGGCGTTCGAAGCGTCTTTAAAAATCTGGCCGTGCGCCTCGGCTTGTTTGAGGAAAGACAAATCGGCCCCTGTGGCGAAGTCATCCGCGCGCGCGGCCGTCAAAGCCAGCAGGCATGTGAGATAAATCCATTTCATGGTTGGGAAAGAGAGCTGATCGCCGCCGTGTGTGTGATTTTGTCGCCGGTCGAGACGGCGTGCGTCGTGGGATCGGCGGACACGGCTATTTTCCCGTCCACAAACAGCGCCGCGCGCAGGTGCGGGTTCGAGGGAATCGGCGCGCTATAAATCGGCGAGGCCGCGGTGGGCTCGCTGCCGTCGGTCGTGCAGCGCACGATAAAATCCGCCGGCGCCCGCCCGTCAGGTCGGCTGGCGGCGGAAAGAATGCGCGTCTGCCCGCGCAGCGGAACGAGGGCCAAAGCATAGACGACCGCATCGGGATGCGCCGTTTCGGTGTCAAGCAGAATGGCGCCAAGGCCCGCTTCCGCCGCGACCGGGTTGCCGCCGACGAGACGCGCCGCGCCGCTGGCGCCGAAGAAAATGGGCGCCGTCTCGGAGGGGATCGAGGCGCCGTTTCGATCCGCCACGTTGGCGTAGCAGAAAATTGTGTCGCGCGCATGTTCGGCGAAGGGGCGTCCGCTCAAATCGAATTGCAGCGTCAGTTGGGCTGGTTCGCCCGGAGTGCGACGCTCGGCGTTTGTCGCTTCGCGCCCGCCAAGGTACCCGACCGCGCGCAGGGTTCCGGCTTGGAATTGCGACGCATGGAAGGTGAACGGCGGATGCCGCAAATGCGTGGTGAGACGCGAGGCGTCGGGGCGTCGCCGCGCCAATAATTGCCCGTTCAGATAAAGCGCCACTTCATCGCAATCGCTGTACACTCGAATATCGAGCGGGGATTGTTCCGTCCACTCATTTGCGATGAAAAGGACAGGCCCCTGCGGCCTTCCCGCGACGCTTTCATCCGCATCGCGCTGCGTGCGGAAAAACCAATAGCCATATTTCGGCAGCCGAAAAATATCCATCACTCCGGACGATTCCACGCAGTCCGCGTAGCCGCGGTTATAGTCAAACATAGCCCAGATGCAATCGCCGAAGGCTGTGGTGTCGCGGTTGTCGTTATGGGCTTCCTGGAAATTGAGCGCTTGCTGCAGCAGGCGCGCCTCACCGTCGCCGCGCAATTGCCGGCTGCTGCGGTCGGCGGGCTTGAGATCTTTCCATTGCTCCTGGGCGAAGCCCGCGTTTTGCGCGTAATACTCCCAATCGCCGTATTCGCTGATCAGGCACGGACGATTCGTCACGCCGCGGCAGCCGCCGTGCTGGCGCGCTTGCAGAAAGACGTCGTAGCCCGGCTGCCAGCCGCAGGTAAAGCATTGGTCGCCGGGATATTCCTCGTGCGCGATGGCTTGGGCGCGCTCCACGAACTTTTTCGGCATGGCAGTTTCGTTCAGGGACACCTCCCAGGCCAGCACGCAGGGATGATTGCGGTCGCGCCGAATCAACTCCCGGCATTCTTGAAATTTCTCGGCGGCAAAACGCGGGTCTTTGTTGAAATATTGCCAGCCCAAAATGCTGTCAATGACCACCAACCCCAGCTCGTCGCACGCGTCGAGAAAGGCCGGCGACTGCGGATAATGCGAGAGCCGAATGAGGTCGAACCCCGCTTCCTTGATTTTGCGCGCGTCCCGATATTGCGCGTCGTCGGGCAGGGCGTTGCCGATGTAAGGATACTCCTGATGGCGATTGGCCCCGCGCAACACCGTGCGGCGTCTATTGATCGTCAAACCGTCTTTATCCATGGTTAGGCGGCGAATTCCCAGCCGTGTCATTTGTGTGTCCACGGTCGCTCCTCCAACGCGCAATTCCGTGCGCAGCCCATAGAGATAAGGGTTCGACGGCGACCATAGTTTCGGATGGGAAAGTTTTATTTCGCCGTTCAACGTCGAGGCCGCCTCCTGGCCGTTGGCGTCGAATAACGTATTCTTGACGAAGTAATTCGCCGGGGCGTTGGTCACGCCGGTTTGAATGCGAATGGTCGCTTCGTCCTCTGAGACCGCTGGGTATGTCACGAAAACGCCGCCGCCCGAAATCGGGTCGGTGATGTGCGCCTGGTCTTGCACCACGAGCGTCGCGCCACGGTAGAGGCCGCTGTAAAGATTGAAATCAAGGTCGGCCAGCGGCTTTGGGCCGGTGATCGGATTGTCGCGGTTGTCCAGGCGGACGGCGACGAAATTGGACGCGCCCGCGTGGGCAGCCGCAGTGATGTCCATGACATACGGCAGATAACCGCCCATGAATTTGCCGACAGAAATATCGTTGACCCAAACTTCCGCCTCATTCATTGCGCCCTCAAAGCGCAGGCCGACGACCTTGTTGCTGGCCGAGCGCGGCAGATCGAACGCTTTGCGGTACCAACAAATGCCCTGCCACTGCGGCGCCTCGCGTCCCGTTACGAGCGCCTCGACGTGCGCGGTATGCGGCAATGTGACCATCTGCGTCGGCGCGCCCTCGCGCGTGAACATCCAATGGTCGTTAAACGGAATTTCCTCCGCGCGCACAGCCACGGCCAGCGCGCATCCAACAAGCAGGGCGAATCTCATGTTAATTGGCGCGCAAGCGATAAAAACGCGACGCCGCCACCGGCAGCGTCACTCCCAAACCGCTATTGACGACCGCCGGTGAATTGGTCACAGGCGTCCAAAGGCCCGCAAGATCGACCGAAGGGGAGGCCACGAGCTGGGCGGCGGCGCCGCTCAGGGGCCATTGCAGTTGCAAACTGGTTCCATCGAACACGGCGGTCATTTGCAACGGCGCGCCCATGCCGGCCACGGCGTCGATGGCGGGCAACACGTTTCCGGCGGTGTCAAAGAAAGACGCGGTGTCGAAACCGGCCTCGTTCACGCCCGGCACGGCTTGATATTCAGCGCCCCAATAAAAGACGCCGGCGCCGAGATGGTTGGGCACGCCCTTGACGACTTGCGCTTCCGCCGCAAGGAAAGCCATTTGTCCGTCGGATGTCGGCGCGAAACCCTCGATGGCATTGGACCAATAGGTGTTCGTCCATGGAAAAGCGGTTTCCGCCAGGACGATGGGCTTCCCGTAACGCGCGGCGGCATTGGTCAGGCAGTTCGCCAGCGCGCTGATCGGCCCCTGGAAAAAGGGATAATAACTCTCGCCAATGATGTCGAACGGGACGCCTTGCGCGTTGACATTGTCAAAATACGATTTGGTCGAATTCCAATCCCCTCCGCGGTCGATGTGCACGATGATTTTCGGCATGTTCGCGCCGGCGGCGTCCTGGATGCCCTGCACGGCGGCCTTCATCAATTGGCCGAGCTGCGACCACTGCAACGCGCGGTTGGAGCCTGGGACTTTGCCAAAAGGCCAAAGCATTCCCGAGGTGATTTCATTGCCAATTTGCACGTAATCCGGCATCGCGCCTTCCGCCGCAAAACGCGCCACGGTGTTGCTGTTGTAAGCCCGCATTTGTTGCACCAGTTCAGGAAAGGTGAGGCTATCCCATGTGCTGGGCGTCGCCTGTTTTCCGGGATCGGCCCAGGTGTCGGAATAATGAAAATCAAGCAGGAACAGGAGGCCCGCATTCTTCACGCGCAAGGCCAGCGGCAAATTGTAGGCGAGATTATTGATGTAATCGTAGGGGTCATTGGCCGCCTGCGTGGGGCTGCTCGTGAAAAGGCGCAGCCGCACGCAATTGATCCCGTGCCGCTTCAGAATGGCCAGGCCGTCATCGACGGCGCCATTGTCCTTATACACGACGCCGCGCGATTCATAAAAGGCCAGGTGCGAAAAATCCGCCCCCGCCAGAAACGGGGCTTGCGCCCGCGCGGACGTCGCGCAGAACAGCAAGGCGAATAGAAATGAAAGCGCTGAGCCCACGCTTCCTCTTTGGTGCATCATGCATTGTTGCCCCGGTCAGCGCATTTGGCAAAGCCTCACAGATGTATGGTTCTGGCAGGCCGGTCTCAGGCTTGGTCATTGCTCGCCGAAAGGAATTTCAAAGCCGCTTCGGTGCGCGAGCGGACATGGAGCTTGTGATACACATGGCGCAGGTGCCAGCGGACGGTGCCGTCCGTGAGGCCCACGCGGGCGGCGATTTGCTTGTTGGGATAACCGGCGGCCAGCAGTTCCAAAATTTCCCGTTCGCGCGGCGAGAGCCCTTCCACTTCGGCCGCGGTGGTGACTGGCTCTTGAAACGAGACGATTACTTTGCGCGCAATTTCCCGGGACATCGGGGCGCCGCCCTGCCGCACCTCGCGAATGGCGGCGATGAGCTCCTCCGGGGTGCAACGCTTCAAGAGATAACCGCAAGCGCCCGCGCGCAGCGCCTTAAAAATGCGTTCGGTGTCCTCATACACGGTTACCATGATGATTTGCAGCGCCGGCATCATTTGCTTGAGGCGCGCCGTGCATTCAATGCCGGAAATGTCCGGAAGCTGAATATCCATCAGCACGATGTCCGGTTGCCGTTTGGGAATTTCCTTGAGCGCCTCCTCGGCCGTGGCGCCCACGTACACGCATTGGCATTCCGCGTCGGCCTGGACAAATTCCATGAGGCTCTCGCGGATGACCTTGTTGTCGTCAACTATTGCAATCTTCGTCATATCTCACTGGCGCAACGGCAAGTCAAAACGCACGGTGGCGCCCTGGTGCGGCGCGCTGGTCACGGAGAAATGGCCGCCCAGTTTTTCCAGGCGCGCCCGCATATTGGCGACGCCATCCATATGGGGCGTTGGGCTGCCCGCCGGGAACCCGCGTCCATTGTCCGCGATGCTCAGCAGCGCTCGCCCGCGCTCCACCTTGATGTCCAGGCGAACTTCGGTTGCGCCCGAGTGCCGCACGATGTTGGTCAGCGCTTCCTTGAACGCGAGAAACAACTGATGGCGATGCCGCGAATCCATCGCGTAATCAGCCGAACCGACCGCATCGTCGAGCCGCCACGCAATGTTCGCCAGGCTCAGGAATCGGTCGGCATAGAGCGAAAAATAACTGACCATCGAGGCCAGCGAATCGTGGGTGGGGTTCATCGCCCAGACAATTTCATCCAGCGCCGTCACCATTTGACGCGCGCGGTCGCTCATTTGTTCCAGGTACGAGCCTTTGGCGGCCAATTGGGCTGATTCGGATTTGGCGCGGACGCCCAGCATGCTGATTTCCGTCAGGCTGGAGCCGAGTTCATCGTGCAAATCCTGGGCGATGCGCGCGCGCTCCAGTTCCATGGCGTGTTTTTGCTCGGCGCGCTGGCGTTCGCGGATTTGAATTTCCAATTCAGCCGTGCGCTGGCCCACTTTGCGGCGCAATTGGGTGATCCAGAGGGCCGTGCCCACGAGAATGCAGGCCAGCGCGCCGAGAATCACGAGCATCTTTTCCAGCGTCCACCACGGCGGTCGCGCGAGGACCGTAACGTCGGCGGGGGAATTGAGCAAAAGCCCGAACGACGCCGCATCCTGGCTCACGCCCTGGCTGGCGTAAGTTCCTGTCAATTCTAATTGGCTGCCGAGCGGAATGGCGCGGATGTCGTCGCTCGCCGCGGGCAGGAGCGCGAGGAAGGAGCGCAGGCCCACCCGCATCTCCAGGGCTTGGCCGGAGGGGCTGTTGCGTTGGTTGACTAGGATCGCTTTGACCCGCACCGCCGTGGAATCGAGATCGGGCCGGGTAAAATCATCCGGGCTTAACGCCCGGGCCGGCGGCAGCGCCGCGTGGCCGGTTTTGCGCACAACGGCTTCGCGCAGGACCGGCGGTCCGCTGCTCAATTCGGGGAAGCCCACCACATCTACGAGATCGCCCACCTCAAGGCGTTCCGCGTGCTTGGGGATGAAGCGCACGCCATTGCTGCCATCCATCAGGAAGCAATCCGGGTCGCGCACATGCAGGATTTGGCCGGAAACTTTCACCCGCTGAAACACGCTCGCCTGCGGGTCAAATAGAAATAGTTCCGCCGCCGTCTTGCGCGGCGTGGAAAATAAATCGGACGGCGCCGGTTGATCGACCGTGAGATCGGCGCCGTTCATGCGAATTTCGCCGACCTTGACTTCGTGGTTCACGTAATTCCACTTGGCCAGCAGGCAGCCGCGCACCCGCAGCCGCGCATCCTCAAAACGCGTGAGATCGGCAGGGGTGAGCCCATTGACGCGCAGCTCGGCCTTGAGCCGCCCGTCAGGTGTCAAGAGAATCACGCCATCCTCCTGCACGGCGGTGAGGACGCCTTGCAGCTCCACGTATTGCGCATCCAGGCTGCCGTTCATCAATTGATCGCGCGTGGGGCGGACCGGCTCCGGCAGGTCGCCCAAGCCCAAATTCG
This sequence comes from Verrucomicrobiia bacterium, assembly GCA_035551475.1. Taxonomy (GTDB): domain Bacteria; phylum Verrucomicrobiota; class Verrucomicrobiia; order Limisphaerales; family Palsa-1400; genus DASZMX01. The sequence goes on along the minus strand of DASZMX010000143.1, from coordinate 25,741 downwards.
ACACCCGCCTCGCGCTGACGGTCGGCGCAAATTCGCCGGGCTCTGTCACGCCTTCGACCTCCAGGAAATCGCCAATGCGCGGCGGGCTGGGCAGGCTTTCGGAGAAATCGATCACATAAATGCCGCGGGTGGAATCCTGCAGCGTGAAGGCCTGGTGTTCAGGCAACGCCGAGGTGATGACCCCCCGCAGGCGCACGGGCAACTCGCGTTGCGCTTCATCGCGTTTCAGGCGATGAATTTCCGCCGCAGTTGTAAGGACGGCAAGGCCCGAGTTCGTAGCTTCGAGGCTGGCGGCAGGATTGGGTTGGTGATGGGCCAGGGCCAGCCAGCGCGCTCCCGGCGCCAGGAGGACGCCCATGACCTCCTGGCCATCGCTCGAAAACGCGGGTTCGCAAAATCCCGTCGCCCGGATGCGCTGGTTCAAGAGGCCGGCGGCGGTCATGCCTGCAGACGGCGCGACTTCCACAGGCATCCGCCCGGAGCCGGAGCTTAATTCGAGGCGGAGACCGTAGGAGGTTTCGCTGGCAAACGTAACCTTGCCCTCCACTTCCACCCACGAGCCGGCGGATGAATTGGGTGGGAGTTGCCCGATGGGAAGCGGCGTGGGTTGGGGAAAATTCGCCGGGCCGAGGTCTGTCAAATGCATGGGCGGCTCGCCTGCATACAATTGGCTGCCATCGTCGGACGTCGTGAAAAACGTGTACAGCCCGGCCCTTGGAATTTCCACGGCGCCGCTAAAGCTGACACCCACATGCTCGGAGCGATCAATCACTCCCAAGTCAAAATTGGTGGCTGCGCCGATTTTTAGCGGCGGGGCTGAATTGAAATCCGGCAGCATTTCCTGCGTGGCTGCCGCGCACACAAAGTCCAGACCCTGCACCCAATCATGCGACCCCGGGGCCTGGCGCCACAACGCGGCATTGGGGATTTTCTGTTTCGGCAAATCCGGCCCAGCATACGCCACTTCCAGGCCGTACTTCTCCACGCCGTTAAACCATTCCACACGCAGAGGCGCGCGGCCCGCCGGCAAATAAACCGACCCGGATTTTTCCACCATGCCGTGCACGCCGTCGTTATCCACCACGGGGCCCACCGGCCCCAGGCGGAAGCTGGCGCCCATCGGAATAATCGTGGTGGTTCCCTCCACCATGGCGCGCCGCCCTGCGGCGATGCTGGCGCCGCGAAAGTCCATTTCCAATTCAGCGGCGCCGGAATCGTCATGGAGAACCAAGCGATGCTGGGCGGGATTCACCCACCAGACATCGCCTTCCAGGCGAATGGCATGGCTGGAGCTGGGCGCGGGAGAGGCGCACATACGGAGTTGATGGACATTTGTGATCTCGAAGGCCTGTCCCGACGAGGACTGCGCCGTGGCCATGATGGACAGGCAAAGGACCGAAATGACCGAGCGCATGGGGACAGCGTATCGGTTGTTAATTTAGCGGTCGATGGTTTTTGCGGTCATCATCGGCGCGGCGGGTTGCAGGCCGAGCACATTCATCGCGGGCAGGGGATGGCCCGTTCCGTCAAAAAGGGAATTGTAATCAGGCCAGCCGCCGCCGTTGGGAATGTAGGTTGCCTCCGGATGCCAATAGTTGACGCCGATGCCGTGCCCCTCCGGCGCGGCCTTCACCGTCGCAATCACCGCCGCGAGGAATTCCTTCTGGCCTTGGGGAGTTTGCGGCCAGGGCATGTTTTTTGCCGCGGCGGCGGAGGGATGTGAGTCGTGCGTGGGGTAGCCTGTTTCCACCACCATCACGTCCTTATGATAGCGATGGATGCTTTCGCGCAGGTTGTCGCGCAGGTTGTCGAGCGTGCCGTGCCAATTGGGATAAAAGCTTTGCCCAATCACATCGTAATCCACGCCACCCCGCGCCAGTTGATCAAAATACCATTTCGTCACCGGCCAATCGCCGCCACAGTCAATATGAACGACAATGCGCACATGGTCGGAAGCCGTCGTGACCGAACGCACCCCGTGGCTCGCGGCCTTGAGCACGCGAATGAGGTGGCCCCACTGTTTCGCGTCATCATAGGGCTCCGGCGGGGCCATGACCGTGACGTCGCCCCCGAAAACTTTGACTGTCGAATGCGGCACTTTGACCTGGGCGTCCGGCCAAAGCGTGCCGCCGGTGATCTCGTTGCCAATCTGCACAAAATCAGGCGTTGCGCCCGCGGCTTTCAGCGTCTTGATGACATGCGCCGTGTAGGTGTCCACTTGCGCGACGAGGCTGTCAAAATCGAGTTTGGCCCAGGCGGCAGGCTTGTTCTGCTTTTGCGGATCAGCCCACCAGTCCGAGTAATGAAAATCCAGCATGAACGTCCCGCCCGCGGCCTTGATGCGCTGCGCCAGTTTCGTGGTGTATTCCAAGCCGTTCACGCCGTTGCGTGGATCGACCCAAATGCGCAGGCGGAAGCACGTCCAACCGTTCTTCATGAAGATCGCCAGCGCATCGCCTGGTTTGTCGCCGTCCATATAGACGCCCCCGCGCCGCTCGACATCAGAGAGCGTCGAGATGTCCGCGCCGAGATAAAAAGGGGAGGGCTTGGCCGGAGCGGTCGCGCAACCCGCGAGGCGCAAGAGCAGCGCGCCGGCCAGGAGGCTCAACAGCAAGGGCGCGCGCCGACGACAGCGCGAGCGGGGAGACGCAAGGTTCATCCCTGGAGCTTCGCAGGAATCCGCCGCCCTGCCTAGCCTCACAAATGTGCTGGTGGCAGCCCCTTTGCAGAACCACACCTTTGTGAGGCTAGGCAAGCCCGCCAAAAATGCGAAGATGACGCCGTAACCCAGATTTTACAGAACGGAACCTGATGAACCATCTGCCATCAGCCATGATTGGGCGCACCCCTTCCGGCCGCCGGGCGGCGCGCTCCGGTTTTACCTTGATCGAGCTGCTGGTGGTGATTGCAATCATTGCGATTCTGGCCTCGCTTCTCCTGCCCGCGCTTTCCGCCGCCAAAATCAAAGCCAAAGGCGTCCAATGCATGTCCAACCTCAAGCAATGGGGCGTGTGTTTCAATCTTTACGCCAATGACAACCGCGACAGCATGCCCTCGGGCTGGAATGACCCGTCCGGCAACGGCATGTGGATGGTGGCGTTGCAGCCTTATTATACGGTTGACAGCATTCGCGCCTGTCCCATGGCCATCAAATACCGCGACAGCCTTTCGGATTTTTGGGCCATTAATATTGATGCCACCGCCATCGCGTGGGGCCGGTTCGGCACGAATAATTACGACACGCCCATTCCTAATTGGGCGCGCCCCGGCATGTGGGGCAGTTACGGAATCAATGGCTGGATGCATAATCCGCCGGGCGACAGCGCTGGCGCCAACGGCAGCACCAACTCCAACGGTTATTGGCGGAAACTGACCGCGGCCGGCGGAAAAAATAACGTCCCGGTTTTCGGTGATTGCATGTGGGATGGCACCACGCCCACCGAAACGGACAAGCAGCCTCCTGGCCCCGGCCAGCAGAACGACACTTCCGGCGGCTTGCAGGATTTTTGCCTGCCGCGTCACCCCAGCAAAAAGCCGGTCAACATTTCCTTTGCCGATAATTCCGTTCGCAAGGTCGGCTTGAAGGAGCTTTGGCGTCTGCACTGGAGCTCCATTTTCAACACCACGTACGCCGACCAGGTCGGCCAGTGGAAAGTCTGGATGAGAAATTACGAATAATCTTGTCCTGATGTTTTCCGTCCAAACGCTCACCAACTAATTCAGTCCACCAAACTATGAAAATCGCACTATCCGTAGGCGTTCTTTTTGGCTCGCTCGCGCTCGTCTCGGCGGGAACCACGAATATTTACGTGGAAGATTGGGGCACCACCGTCGGCGGCTCCTCCGTCAATGGCAACGGCAACCTTAACACCGTCGGGTGGACCGGCGTGGCCGTTTCGCAGACGGCCGGGCCGTATCTCGGCATTTACCAGGCCACCGGCGCCTCGGACCCGGCGAGCGGCGCCGCGCTTCCGGCCAACACCGTGTATTTTACAACGCTTTCTCCCACTCAAACCACGCCCGGCATGATTTACACCACGGACACCGCAGGGCCCGGCACGGGCGGTGATTCTTCGTTCGTGGATGTCAACCCGGCTAAATACACGAACCTGATGCTGTCCGTCGAAGTGCGCGGCGCCGCGACCGACACCAATTATTTCGCGATTCAACAGGGCGGAACCTGGTATGTGTCCACCACGCAGCTTCCCGGTTCGGGCAATCTCGGCTATCCGCAGTTCACCAACGATTCCGTGCCCTACACCAATTTGGCCTCGGCGTGGAAAACCCTCACCATCAATGCCACCGACGTCACAATTGGCTCCACGCCGGCCGGCAATCTTTCCGGCAATATCACGGGCATTGGCATTGTGGAGCTGCCCACCAGCGGCGGATTCAATTATAACCAGCTGGCCATTTCCGCTTTCGCGCCCAGCACGAACGTCGTGATCGGCGCCACCATCACCGCGCCGGCCATCAGCCAGACTGTGTATGCCGGCGGCGGCGCCTCCTTCTTGATTCAAGCGGCCGGCACACCGCCGCTGACTTATATTTGGCAGGCCAACGGCGTCACCCTCCATGACGGCGCCAAATACACCGGCACGACCAATAATGTCCTCACGGTCCTCAACGCCACGAGCGACGATGCCGGGGCCATTTATTCCGTGACTGTGACCAATTCGGGCGGAGGCCAGAGCGAATCGGGCATAGGCTTGACCGTGAACCCGCTGCCTTCGGGCGATCTCTATGCTGAGTCGTTCCCGTACGTCGGCCCGAACGGCAATCTTCCTATCACGGGTGTGGGCTGGCAGGGCATTTTCCAGGGCAGCACGGGCATTTATCAAAGCGGAACCGGCGTCGGCAACGTCTTTTCCTATTCCGGTGTGGCTACCACCAATCTCTATTACACCACCGTGACCAATGACACTGGCGCTTCCGGTGTGCCGTTCACGGCCATTGATCCGACGAGCGTGCCGCATGTCACGTTGCAGGCGGACATCACCCCGGGCAACGCCGGCGGAACCAGCCCGGCGGGCAACGTCATCGCCTATTGGGCGGTGCAAATGTCCGACGGCAATTGGTACGTCTCTGCGCAAGCTATCCCGGTGCAAACCATCACCCAGGGGAATTTCCAACTTTACCAACTTGGCTTTAGCCCCGCCGCTTCCAGTTGGAACACACTTACGCTCGGCGCCAATACCACAACCATCGGCGCGCATCCTGCGGGTCCGCTCACGGGCAGCATCATCGGCGCGGGTATTGTGATCGCGCATCAAGGTCTGAACGGCGGCGGCGATTTCAATTTCAATAATTTCGCCATCACGGAAAATGCCGTCACCATTCAGCCGGTGGATCTGAGCGCGGGTTATCCGCTCAACCAAACGGTTTACACCGGCGGCGGCGCGAGCTTCGGCCAAAACCCCGCCGGCCAATCGCCGTTCACCTACGGGTGGACGCTCAACGGCGCGCCGCTGGTCAATGGCGCGCGTGTCTTCGGCGCCACGACCCCCACCGTCACGATCGCCAATCTCAAGCCCTCGGACAGCGGCTCCATTGTCGCCTTTGCCTCCAACTCGGTCAGCTTCGATGAAAGCGATAATTACGTCGGCACCAGTTTGTCGGTGGTGGATCGCCCCGCGGGCACGATTTACGCCGAGACGTTTCCGTTCGTCGGGCCCGCCTCCGGGAATTATCCCCTGAGCAGCGTGGGCTGGGTTGAGGCTGTCAATAATTCTCCCAACGCGCTGTTCCAAAACATTGGCGGCGATGGCGCGGTGTTCGCCTACCTGGGCGTGCCCGGGACAACTGTATATTATACAACCGTTGCCAGCGACACCAACCAGGCCGGACTTGCTTTCCCTTATATCGACGCCGCTGCCTACTCGGACCTGGCCTTTTCTGTGGATGTGGCTCCGAGCTTTCAAGCCGCGAACGTCACCGCCTATTGGGCTGTGCAAATGGATAACTCCAATTGGTACGTCTCCAGCGCCGCGCTGCCCACACCCACGTCCGACACCTCCACTTACAGCACTTACACGGCGGCCTTTAGCCCGGCTGCGTCCAACTGGAAGAATCTGACGGTCACGAGCGCCGGCGGCTTGATCGGCGCTCCCGCGTCGTCTGCGCTGCGCGGCTCGATTACCGGCGCCGGCCTGGTCTTCGTCACGGTTGGTTCCGGCGGCAATATGAACTTCGACAACTTCATTATCACCGGCTCGGGCGTCGGCGGCTTGACAGTGGGACCGATGAGCAATGGCAACGTCACCTTTTATTGGGCGGGCAATCCTGCCGTGAATCTGCAAAGCGCCTCCTCCCTCACCACACCCATTAGCTGGCAGGATGTCCCGAACACGGCTGGGGCCTATTCCATCACCGTGCCCGCTTCCGGCCAAAAATTCTATCGCATCGTTCAGCATCCCTGACCGTCGCTGACGGGGCGGGCAAACCGTGTGGGGCGGAATTCGAGGTTCGACTTTGGGGCGCGATTTTCCCATAGTCGGAACGATGGTCGTCAGCCCTACACTGGCGGCGGGGTTGTTGGCCCTGGCTTTGTTCCCCAGCGCGGGCGCCACTCCCCGACTCCTGCCGGAAGATTTGAGCATCCGCACCTGGACGCGCCAGAACGGTTTGCCCGATGATTCCGTCACAGCGCTGATTCAGTCGCGGGATGGTTTTCTGTGGGTTGGAACGGCGCGGGGATTGGCGCGGTTTGATGGAGTGGCGTTCGTTCCCATCCCTCCGCCGAATAGAGAAACCCGCGCCGCGCTTTCCGTGACGGCGCTGTATGAAGATGCGCGGGGCTGCGTGTGGGTCGGGTCGCAAAGCAACGGCTTGTTTCGCTGCGATGACCGCGTCCTGTCGGCGGCCCCCCTGCCGCAGCGTTCCATCACCAGCATCGCCGAGGACGCCGCGGGCGCCCTGTGGTTTGGAACGTCGGATGGGTTGGATCGATGGGTGGACGGCCATTTGACGCGGTACGGGACCAAGGACGGTTTGCCAAGTGAATTTGTGTCCAGCGTGCATGTGGCGCGCTCGGGCACGGTCTGGATTACGACGCACGGCGGCATGTGCCAATTTATTCAAGGCAAAATCCAGCCGTTTCATTTTCAAATCGATAGTCCCGGTCGGAGCCCGGAAGCGCTCGGCGTTTACGAAGATCGGCGGGGCAACCTATGGGCATTTGGCGACACCTATCTGGTGAATCTGACTGAAGGCAAACATCTCAACCATTTTGCCGGCGGCGAAGCCAGTTCGTCGTTGCGCATCTGGAGCCTGTGCGAGGGTCATGGCGGCGAATTGTGGATTGGGACGAGCGGCAAGGGGCTTTATTGCTACGCCGACGACCGCTTCGTGCCCATCACGTTGCGCAACAGTCTGGCGAGTGATATTCGATCGCTGTGCGAAGATCGGGAAGGCAACTTGTGGCTCGGGGCCTATCAAGGCGGCTTGATGCGATTGCAACCGCGCAACGCCCGGGTGCTGGATGCGACCGCCGGCCTGTCCAGTCAGCCGCCTGTTTGCCTGGCATCCGATCAGCAGCGGCGAATGTGGATTGGCTTTGATCAGGACGGCTGTTACTTCGGCAAAGGCAGTCAATTCGAAAAACTGACCGACGGCGGCTCAGACGCGCTGTCGCTCATTTCCTCGATTTGCGTGTCCGCCAATTCCAACGTTTGGATTGCCACCCCCGGGGAAGGCTTGTTCCGGCTGGATCGGGCGCGGCTCCTTCGCTACACGACCGCCGATGGTTTGGCCGACGACGCCATCAGCGCCGTGGCCGCCGATCAGGACGGCGCTATTTGGGCAAGCGAGGCTGGCGGGGGCTTGCAGCGCATCAACGATCAGGACATAAAACACTTTGGGGAGGGAGACGGATTGCCGGCTCGCACCGCCGCCGCGCTTCTGCCAAGCCGGGGCGGGCTCTGGGTTGGTTTTGTGGATGGTGGGGTTGTGCGCGAAGCGGCCGGGAGCTTTCGCACGATAGTCACAGCCGGCGCGCTCGGCGGGCGGACCGTCACGGCGTTGAACGAGGATGGGGCGGGGCGCTTGTGGGTGGGCGCGGCGGACGGCGTGTTCGGCTGCGTGGATCGCGAGCGCTTTCAGAGTTGGAAGCTGAGAGCCAGCTCGGAAGAAGCGTCCATCATCGGCATTTTGGCGGACGAGGAAGCCGGCTTGTGGCTGGCGACGGAGCGTTCGATTTATCATCTGGCCCAGGCGGAGGTGGCGCGTTTGCTCGCCGGCCAAACGACGTTCCGGCCGCAATTGGTTTTCAGCCCGGAATTTGACATGGGCGCGCCGTTGCGCGCCGGTTGGCCGCGCGCGGCTCGTTCCGCCGACGGCAAACTTTGGTTCGCCATGGCGGCGGGCGTGGTGACGGTGGATTTGCGCGGCGCCGTTTATGACGCGCCGCCGCCGCAAGTTTTAATTGACGACATCTCAGTTGACGGCGCGGCGCTTACTCTGGGCGCGGTTCGCGAATTGGAAACCAACGGCCACGCCCCGCCCATTCGGCTGCCGTCGGCGCTGCGGTCATTGGAAATTGCGTTTACGGCTCCCAGTTTTTCAGCGCCCGAACGAGTGCGTTTTCGTTATCGTTTGGATGGATTCGATCCTGAGTGGGTGGAAGCAGGCGCCAGCCGCACCGTGCATTATGGACGCCTTCCTTATGGAACGTATCGCTTCCGCGTGCAGGCAGGTTTGCCGGATCAAGGCTGGCTGGGCCACAATGTCGAATTCCGTTTTTTGATCCCCACACCGCTGTGGCGGCGGCCCTGGGCCTTGGCGCTCTATGTGGTGGTTTCGGCTGCCGCCATTGCCGGAGCGGTTCGTCTTTTGGCTTTGCGGCGGCTTCGTTCCCGCCTCGCGGCGCTACACGCGCAGCAGGCAATGGAGCGCGAACGGATGCGCATCGCCCAGGACATGCACGACGAGATTGGCTCCAAACTCACCAAGATTTCATTCATGAGCGAGCGCGCCAAGGGAGAGTTGCAGGGACAGGATGATGTGGGGCGCAAGCTCTCCTCCATTTCCAACACGTCCCGCGAGTTATTGCAGTCGCTCGACGAAATTGTTTGGGCGGTCAATCCGCGCAACGACACACTCGAACATGTCGTGGCGTACCTCGGGCAATACGCGTCCGAGTATTTGCAAAACACATCCGTGGAGTGCGAGCTGAAAATTCCGCGCGGCTTGCCGGAGCGGACCTTTTCGGCCGAGGCCCGCCACAATATTTTTTTGGCGTTCGAGGAAGCGCTCAACAACGCCCTCAAGCATGGCCGCGCGCGACGCGTCAGCATTGAAATGCGCGTGTCGGCCGGACATATTGAAATCGTGCTAAATGATGATGGCTGTGGATTTGACCCGGCGCTGGCGGGCGCGGTGTCCGGCCCTGGGGACCGGCTGGGCAACGGTTTGCGGAATATGCGCCAGCGCCTGGCGGCGCTGGGTGGACGTTGCGATATTCGCAGCCGGCCAGGGCAGGGGACGACGGTCACCCTTTCGATCCCGCTGCCGCCGGCCTTGAACGGAGGCGGGCGATGAGCGGCCTCATTCAAGTTTCAATTGTTGACGACGAGCCGGACTTGCGGGAGAACATCTCCGCCTACATTGCCTCGGCCCCAGGCTTCCGTTGCCAAAGTGTCTATCGCAGCGCAGAGGAGGCGCTCGCGCATCTTCCCGCCGAAAAGCCCGACGTGGCCCTGATGGACATCAATCTTGGGGGCATGGATGGAATCGAATGCGTCCGGCGTCTCAAGCCGCAATTGCCCGGCACGCAGATCGTCATGTTGACAGTGTTCGAGGACACCGACAAAATTTTTCGCGCCCTGGCGGCGGGGGCCAGCGGGTATCTGCTGAAACGCCTTGCGCCCGCCAAGCTGCTCGAAGCCATCCGCGAGGTCCATCAAGGCGGCTCGCCCATGTCCGCCCCCATCGCGCGCAAAGTTGTGCAGTCTTTGCAAGCGGCGCCGTTGCGCGAGGAGAATCCGGCGGAGCTGTCGCCGCGTGAACGGGAAGTGCTCAACGGATTGGCGGAAGGCCAGGCCTACAAACAAATTGCCGATGGCCTGGGCGTCAGCATCCATACGGTGCGCAATTACATTCGCCGGGTTTATGAGAAATTGCATGTCCGCTCCTCCGCGGAGGCCGTGGCCAAATTTCTCCGCCAGTAGGTGAAGACGCCGTTTTTAATCGTCTTGACTGCGATTCTGGGGCTGGCCTTCCCGGCGCGGGCCTGGGAGCCTGCCGCCGGCCCTCTTTTGACCCGCTGGGCCGCGGAGGTCAACGCCACCAACTGTCTTCCCGAGTATCCCCGGCCGCAATTGGTCCGCCCGGATTGGCTCAATTTAAATGGGTTGTGGGATGGCGCGATCACTCCGGCCACGGCGGCGCCTCCCACCAATTACGGTTTCGAAATCATGGTCCCGTTTCCAGTCGAATCCGCGCTTTCGGGCGTGATGCGCCGGCTCGATGACAAGAGTTCGCTCTGGTACCGGCGCGGGTTTGTCGTTCCCAAAGAGTGGGATGGTAGGCGCGTGCGGCTGCATTTTGGCGCGGTGGACTGGCACGCGCGGGTATTCGTTAACGGTCGGGAGGTTGGCCAGCACCGCGGAGGATATGATGGTTTTGCCTTCGATATCACGCCCTACTTGAATAGGTCCAACCGCGAGGAGTTGACGGTGGAGGTGGAAGATCCCACCGAAGGCGACCAACCCCGGGGCAAGCAGTCGCGCAAGCCCGAAGGCATTTTCTACACGCCCACCTCGGGCATCTGGCAGACGGTTTGGCTCGAGCCCGTTCCAGACGTTTGCATCGACCAGTTGTCGGTAAACCCGGACGTTGACGCGCAGGCGCTACATTTAAGGGCGGCGGTGAACAGCGCGGACGCGTCGCTCCGCGTGCGAGCGGTGGCTTTCGCCAATGGCAAGGAAGTTGGGCGCGCCACCGGGCCCGCCAATGCCGAATTTTGGCTGCCTGTGCCTGCCCCGCGCCTTTGGTCGCCGGACGATCCATTTCTTTATGACCTGCAAGTGCAAATCGTCCGCGAAACAAACGTCCTCGACGCGGTGACGAGTTATTTTGGGATGCGCAAAATTTCGCTGCAACGCGACGAAGGCGGCGTCATGCGCATCGCGCTCAACGGGCATTTTAGTTTCCAGGTGGGCGCCCTCGACCAAGGTTTTTGGCCGGATGGACTTTACACAGCCCCGACCGATGAAGCGTTGCGATTCGACATTGGTTTCCTCAAAGCGGCGGGGTTTACCATGGCGCGCAAACACGTGAAAGTGGAGCCGGAGCGGTGGTATTATTGGTGTGACAAACTCGGCCTGCTGGTCTGGCAGGACATGCCAAGCGGCAACAACACCACGCCCGAAGGCCGCTCCCAATTCGAAGTCGAGCTGCGGCGGATGATTGAAGGCCGCCGCAATCATCCCTCGATCATCGTTTGGATTCTCTTCAACGAAGGCTGGGGCCAATACGACACCGAACGGCTCGCGGGTTGGATCAAGGCGTTTGACCCGGCCCGCCTGGTGGACGACGCCAGCGGCTGGACCGATAAGCGGGCCGGCGATATTATTGACATTCACAGCTATCCGGGGCCGGAAGCGCCGCCGCCCGAAGCGGATCGCGCCGCGTCGCTCGGAGAATTTGGCGGCTTGGGCCTCGGAGTAACCAATCATATGTGGTCCACCAATTCCTGGGGTTACCGCCCGATGCACGATCTCAAGGCGTTGAACGACGAAGGCGGCTCTCTTCTTAGCCGGCTGCACGTTCTGCGTGATTCCTTTGGGCTTAGCGCCGCCATTTACACGCAGGTCACCGACGTGGAAACGGAGTGCAACGGCCTCCTGACCTATGACCGCGCGGTGGCCAAACTCGATCCGCAAATCGCGCGCGCCGCGGTCAATGTTGCAGTCAATCAAAAGCCCTTTCGCGTCCTGGCTCCCAACGCGCTTTACGGCCGCGTGCAGTGGAAGTACACCGTGTCCCAGCCCGATGATCATTGGAGCGAGCCGGACTTCGATGATTCCGGCTGGAAACAAGGCGTGGCGGGCTTTGGCACGAAGGGAACGCCCGGCGCTATTGTCAACACTACCTGGGACACGTCGGACATTTGGCTCCGCCGCGAGTTCGTCCTGGCCACGACGAATTTTTACGATGCGGTGCTCCAGTTGCATCATGACGAAGACGTCCAGATCTTCCTCAATGGCGTGCCCGCGTTTTCCCAGGAGGGATTTCTGACGTTCTATGACGAGGTAAAAATCGCGCCGGCTGCTTTGGCCGCTTTGAAAGTGGGCGTCAATGCCATGGCGGTGCACTGCCATCAATCCTCCGGCGGCCAATACGTCGATGTAGGCCTCGTCGCGCCCCGCCCCAACCCTTAGGGAAAAGCCGTGTGGCCACTTCATGCCACATGACGGTTAGACAAGCACCGCGTTAGAGTCGGCGCATGTTCCCACGAGTTAGAACGCGCGCCCGGCATTTACCCCTATGCCTGCGCGAGACGCAGACGATCTCCAATTCCTAATAATAATGAAAACCGAAAATCCTCATCTTAAGTCGAAATCCGGTCAGTTGCTTTCCCCGAAACCGCTGTTGGCAGCCATCGGATTGGCCGTCGCCGGGGCGACCGCGTCCGCGCAAACCTTATGGATAGGCGCCACGGGTGACTACAATAACCCCGCCTCCTGGAATGGAACCTACAACGGCTCCAGCAATCCCAACACCTCCGATGACAATGGCTCGAACAATGTGGTTTTGATTCTACCGGGCGATCCGGTTTGGCAACACGGCGACACGCTCGCCGGCAACGGCGCTGGAACCTCGGGCGCCTACCGCCAAACAGGCTCCACCAACAACACCGGTGGCGGCAATTGGCTGCGCATGGGCATAGGTTCAGGCTCTTACGGCTCTTACATTTTAAGCAATGGCGTGGTGAACGTCGGAGGCCGCACCCAGATCGGGGAAAACGGCGTGGGCTACCTGGAAATCGACGGCGGGACTTATAATGGCAATGTCAATGACGGTGGCGCCAACCCTGGCATGGTTTGCGGTCAGGGCGACGCTGGCCCGGGCACGGGGACCTTGGTCATAAATAACGGCACAGTCAACTATTCGCGTGAAACGTGGATCGGCGAACAGGGCGGGAGCCGCGGCGTCGGTTACTTCTTCATGAACGGCGGCACGTTGAACCTCAATGATTGGGTTGCGTTCGGACGCAATGGCGGCGGCGGCGGCGCGCAAGGGTTCGGGGTCATGACGGGTGGAACGATTAATTTCCATGGCGGCGGCCAATTTCTCATTGGCGGCGGCGGCGTCGGCTCCCTCGCGCAAAGCGGCGGGACTCTCAATGCGTTCAATCAATACCTCGTGCCGCAAGGCGATGGCGGCGGCGGCGGCACTGGCACCAACACCTTGAGCGGCAGCGCGGTCTTGAATGTGCATGATTGGCTCGCCGTGGGGCGCGGCAACGGGTACGGCGAGTTGAACATTTCCGGAAACGCCGCCATCACCCGCGACAACGCCAGCGATGGCGGTTCGCACTTCGACATCGGCGCGGGCGGCGTGGGCGTCGTCAATCAGTCCGGCGGGTCGATCACCGAATCCTCGAGCGATTTATGGCTGGGCGAATCCAGTTCGGGCATCTGGAATCTCAACAGCGGAACGGCGCATGTGCAAAAAGTCGTGATGTGCGTCAATAATTCCGCGTCCGCCACCCTGAATTTGAACGGCGGCATTTTGCAAACCATCGGCATGTCCTCACCCAGCACGGGCTTCACGGTGAGTTTGTTGAACTTGAATGGCGGCACGCTCCAAGGCGCCGCGAACAACGCGGCCTTCATCACCGGCCTTTTCCAGGCCGCCATTGGCGCCAATGGCGTGACGCTGGATTCGCAGGGCTTTAATCTCACGATCCCTCAAGCGCTGGCGGATAACGGCGGCGGCTCTCTCACCAAGATCGGCAGCGGCATGCTCACGCTTTCCGGCGCGAACACCTATGCGGGAGCCACGGCGGTGAACGCGGGCATCCTGGCGACCACGACGGCCTCAACGGGCGGCGGCGCCTACACTGTGGCCAACGGCGCCACGCTGAATGTCCAAGTTGTTGGCTCCGTCGGCAGTCAACTGAATGTGTCCAGCCTCGCCTTCACCGGCGCGACCGCGACTTTGGGCATTGATTTGAATTCCTTCGGTAATCCCAGCGTGGCTCCCATTAACGTCAGCGGCGCGCTGAGCGCGGCGGGAACGGTCACCATTAACCTCGCCGACGGCACGCCGCAAGTGGGACAGTTTCCCTTGATCTCCTACGGTTCCAGCTCGGGCGCGAATTATCATCTGGGGCCGCTGCCTCTCGGCGTAACGGCTAATTTGGTTGACAATGCCTCTGGCCATTCGATTGACCTGGACATCACCGATGTGAACCTGCCGCGCTGGGATGGCAACGCCGGGGGCGTTTGGGACATTGGCTTGACCACCAATTGGATCAACATCGGCACCGGATTGGCCACGTTTTATCGCCAGGGCAACGCCGTTGCTTTTGACGATAGCGCCACGGGCACGACCACGGTGAACCTGGCAGCCGCCGTCACGCCGGCCAATGTCACCATCAATAACAATTCGTTGAGCTACACTCTCACCGGCTCCGGCAGCATCAATGGATCGGTCGGAATCTTGAAGGAAGGAGCCAACACCTTCGCCATTGAAAACGTCAACGGCTACACTGGTCCCACGGTGATCGCCAACGGCACCCTGGCGGTCGGAAACCTGGCCAACGGCGGCTCTCCCAGCGCCATCGGCTCGTCCTCCGCGAATGCGACCAATCTGGTGCTCTCCGGCGGCGACCTGGCCTACACTGGATCGGCTGTGGCTATCAACCGCGGCTACTCGACTACTTCCTCCAACAGCGCCATCACCACGACGGCGAATCTGACCTTAAGCGGGACGGTCACCGCCGCGGATGGCGGCGCATTGACGAAGTTTGGCCCGGCCCAATTGGCCTATACCGGCGCCGGCGTGAATGCGCTTTCCGGCGCGGATTCCCCCGGCTTCGTCGTCGAGGATGGCTCGGTGCTGATCGATGGCTCCAGCGGCATCCAAACCAACTTCATCGCGGGGGCGCGCCTCGGTGTGGACGGCATCAGCGAGCTCGCCACCGTGACGTTGACCAACACCACGGTGAATGTCAGCGGCAACATTGACGTCGCCAACCTGCCGTCGGCCAACGGCGCGTTGGTCATCGGCAGCAACACCACAGTCAATGTCGGTTCGTGGTTCATTCTCGGCGATGGCAACGGCTCGACCGCCAGCGTCACGATGAACGACGGCGTCGTCAATGTGCCTAACGGCCGGTTGTTCCTGTGCTCCTCGCCGGGTTCGACGGCGACGTTTACCATGAATGGCGGCACGATCAATAAGGCCGGTGATTATTTCGCGATCGTCAACGGCGGATGGAACGGCGTTGGCGCGCGCACCGGCGTGGTCAATCAGAATAATGGCACGATCAATTGCCAATCCGAATGTTGGGTGGGCGACAGCGGCGGGGCCGGCAATGGCTCCGTCGGCACTTACAACCTAAAGGGCGGCACGCTGACCTTGGGCAGTTGGTTCGGCGTGGGCCGGGATGGCTCCACCGGCTTCTTCAACATGACGGGCGGCACGCTGAATAAAGCGGCGGGCGGCGATATGGTCATTGGTCGCGGCGGCAGTTCCGGGACCTTCACGATGTCCGGCGGAACGATCAACCGGGATGCGGGCAATCCGATCATCATTGGCCAAGGGCAGGGCGTGGGTGAGTTTGATATGAGCGGCGGCTCTCTCACCAGCGGCTCTGAATACTGGCTGGGCGTGGACAACGGCACCGTCGCCACCAATAACATCAGCGGCACGGCGCAAATCAACAACCACAACTGGGTTACCATCGGCCGCAACGGTTTGGGCGTGGTTAATATGTCCAGCGGCCAATTTAGCTCGGACACGCAGCCCTTTATCGTCGGCATTTGGGCCGGCAGCCAGGGCATTTGGAATCAATCCGGCGGCTCGCTCAACGTCAATCAAGACATTTGGATTGGCCAGGGCGACCCCAATGCGCACGGCGTCATTAACCTGAGTGGCGGCGCGATCACCAACACGGGCTGGCTCTCCATTGGACGTGAAGCCGGCCAGGGCGTCCTCAACATCAGCGGCGGCATCATGGTGAAGGCCGGCGTCGGAAACAACATCAGCATCGGCCATAACTCCGGCGCTTCCGGCCAGGTGACCATCAGCGGCACGGGCACGTTCCTCTGTCTCTCGGGCGAAACCTGGGTGGGCGAGAACGCCGCCCCCGGCTCCTGGACGATGAACGGCGGCACGGCGGTCCTCGGCGTGGTTCGTCTGGCGGAAAACGCCGACGCCACGGGCGTGATGGCGTTGAACGGCGGCTCCTTGACCGCCGCGGAAATCACCACCGGCAACACCGGCGCCTCGCAACGCGAATTGGACTTCAACGGCGGCACGCTGGTGGCTGCGGCCGATAATGCCAACTTCATCCACGACCTTTCGGCGGCCAATGTCCTCAGCGGCGGCGCGGTGGTTGACACAGCTGGCCATTCCGTCTCGATCAATCAAGCGCTCGTGAGCTCCGGCAGCGACGGCGGTTTGCTCAAGAAAGGCAATGGCGCGCTGTATCTGAACGGCGTCAACACCTACACCAATGTCACGCAGGTCACGGCGGGGGCCCTCGGCGGCAGCGGAACCATTGCCGGCCCTGTCAACGTGGCGGCGGGAGCGCAACTCACTCCGGGCGCCGGTTCCGTCGGCACATTGACGATCAACAACGCGCTGAACCTCGCGGCGGGCAGCACAACGACCTTCAAGCTCAGCCTGGACGGCGGGCCGTCCAGCGACGCGGTGACCGGTCTCACGAGCGTGAATTACGGCGGCGCCTTGGTGGTGCGCAATGTGGGCTCGGGTCCCCTCGTGGCCGGGGCGCAATTCCATCTGTTCAACGCGGCGGCGCACACCGGCGGTTTCTCGTCGGTGACCGTTTTGCCGGCGGGCGCGGGAACATTTAATCCGGCCACCGGCGTGCTGACCTTGAGCGCGGGCTCCGGGGTGGCCTTCAACCCGGTCCAGTTGTCCAATGGCAACTTGATCCTGGCCGGGACGGGCGGCACGCCCAACGGCGGTTACACCTTGCTCACAAGCACGAACATCGCGCAGCCGGTTTCGACTTGGGCGACCAATACGTCGGGCACGCTCGACGGTTCGGGCGCGTTCTCCAACGGCATTCCCGTGGGAACCGCTCCCGGGGCGCACTTCTTCATCCTGCGCACGCCTTAAGCAGTAATTGTCACGAAAGGGCGTCCCGCGCGGACGCCCTTTCTTTTTTAACTCCCTCGAAAACAAACGCGTGTGGCCTGTTCATGCCACATGACGGCAGGAGGATGGAGAACTAAATTATATCTGTTCCACGAGTTTGCCGGCGCGGCGACGCCGTCGGTTCGTGGAGCGAAAGAGCGAATTCTTATGAAGATGAAGTCAAGGTGGTGGCGAATCCGGGTGGGCGGTGTGGCCGGGCTCCGCGCGTTTACGCTCATTGAGTTGCTGGTGGTGATTGCGATTATTGCAATTCTCGCGGCGTTGCTGCTGCCCGCGCTCTCTCTTGCCAAACAAAAAGGCAAGCAATCTGCTTGCATCAACAATCTGCGGCAGATTGGATTGGCGCTGGTGATGTACGCCGACGATTACAAACAATACCCGGCTTGCTATGACCCGGGCAAAGGCTTTTACGTCTGGCAGCCCCGCCTGCTTTTTTTGATGGGCAATAATCGCAAGGCGTTCAATTGCCCGGCGGCCCGTCAGGAAAGTTTTTGGGACACAAATCTCAACAAGACGCTGGCCGGCCCGGCAGGCCAGCTCAAGCTCGGCGAGGATGGCAAGCTGGACAATTTCGCCATCCTGACCACCACCCGTTTTTCGCTGGGGTATAACGATTGGGGCTTGAAGAATGTATTCAGTCCGCCCCTTGGCCTCGGCGCGGATGTCGGGACGCCTCCGGTCAAAGACACCAGCATTAGGACTCCCACAAAAATGATTGCGCTGGGTGATGTGCGATCCGATGCCAAAACCTTGAGTTTTAACGCCAATCTTGATCCCGTCGTCGGTGACTCATCGGACAATGATCCTGTCAATCATGATCAAACGCCGTGCAATCGACACAACTTTCGCACCGACTTATTGTTCTGCGACGGCCACGTGGAAAGCCCCAGGAGGAACGACATCATTAACGCCACCAATTCCGTTTGGCGCGCTTGCTGGAATAACGACAACGATCCGCATCCCGAGGTAAACTGGAGCGTGCCCTGGCTCCCTAACAACGGCCCGCTCGAACAGTGAGCCGCGCCTGTTTCTTTCCTGTGCCGCCCAGCGTTATGCGACGAATTCTACTTGTCACAGTCATTCTGGCAGGGCTGGCGCTCGCCGGCCCGGCGCCGGCCCAGGCCTTGCGTCCGCCTTCCGTCCCGCTGATCGCGTGCGATCCGTACTTCAGCGTGTGGTCTCCCGCCGATAAACTCACAGACACGGCGACCACGCATTGGACAGGCAAAGCCCAGCCCATGACCGGGTTGGTGGACATCGACGGCGCGAAATATCGATTTATGGGCCGGGCCCCGGCGAATGTTCCAGCGCTGGCGCAGACGCAGTTGAAGGTCTTGCCCACCCGCACTATTTACACATTCGAAGGCGCCGGGGTGCGGTTCACGGTCACGTTTATGACGCCGGATTTGCCGGACGACTTGGACATACTATCACGTCCCTTGACCTACGTGACCATGGAGTCGCGCGCTCTGGATGGGCATGCGCACAAGGTCTCCGCATATTTTGATGTGGCGGGCGTCCTGGCTTGCAACACGCCGGAACAAGCGGTCAATTTCGAGCCCGCCGATGCCAGGGAGATCAAAGCCTGGCGCGTCGGCACGGTTGCCCAACGCGTGTTGCAAACGAGCGGCGACGATGTGCGAATTGACTGGGGCTATTGTTATTTGGCGATGGCCGATAAATTGAATGCGGGTGTGACCGCCGGACCTGCGGATACGATGCGCGCGAAATTTCTCGATGACGGAGCCTTGGCTGCGCCCGCGCCGGAGGCCACGTTAAAGAACGCCCAACCTAATAACACCGTGCTGGCGTGCGTCGTGAAAATGGACGCATCTGCCGCGCACGCCTCTTCCGGTTGGCTGATGCTGGCCTACGACGATTTATATTCCATTCAATACATGGGCAAAAACCTGCGTCCCTATTGGCGGCGGAAGGGGTGGGACGCGGGGGATTTATTGCGGGCCGCGGCGCATGATTATGCGGCGCTGCAAGTGCGTTGCGCGGCTTTCGATGACGAATTGATGCGCGACTTGCGCGCGGCCGGCGGAGAAGGATATGCCGAGTTGTGCGCGCTGGCATTTCGCCAGTGTTTTGCGGCGGGAAAATTTGTGGCGGACGAAAACGGCCAGCCGCTGCAATTCTGCAAGGAGAACCATTCCAACGGCTGCATCAGCACGTCCGACGTTTTCTATCCGATGTCGCCGCAATTTCTCCTATTTGGCCCGACCCTGGCGAAGTCGTTCATGGCGCCTTTCATGAACTATACCGCCAGCGTGCGTTGGAAGTTTCCTTTTGCGCCTCACGATTTAGGCACGTATCCAAAAGCCAATGGCCAGGTTTACGGCGATGGCGAGCGCGGCGAGAACAACCAAATGCCCGTGGAGGAGACGGGCAATTTATTGTGCCTCTTCGGCGCCGTGGCGGACATGGAAGGCAACGCTGATTTCGCCGGGTTATATTGGCCCCAGCTCGAGCAATGGGCGCGTTACTTAAAAGAAAAAGGATTCGATCCTGAAAAACAGCTCTGCACCGACGACTTCGCCGGGCATCTCGCGCACAACGTCAACCTAAGCGTGAAAGCGATTTGCGGCCTCGGCTCATTTGCCAAGCTATGCCAGATGCGCGGCGACGAGGCCACGGCCACGGCTTACTATCAGCTCGCGCGCGGTTTTGCGCAGCGGTGGATGAAGGAAGCGGACGACGGGGACCATTATCGGCTGGCCTTCGACAAGCCCGGCACCTGGAGTCAAAAATATAATTTGGTGTGGGACAAAGTTCTCGGCTTAAATCTTTTTCCCGCCGAAGTGGCGCGCAAGGAAATGGACTTTTACTTGAAGCGCCAGAACGAGTACGGCTTGCCGCTCGATAACCGCGAGACCTACACCAAACTGGACTGGATTACCTGGACGGCGACGCTCACCCAAAATCGCGCCGATTTCATGGCGCTGGTGGCGCCCGTGGTTCGTTTTGTCAATCAGACGCCGGATCGCGCGCCATTGACTGACTGGTATCAGACAAAATCCGCCAAAAAAGTCGGCTTCACCGCGCGCCCTGTGATCGGCGGCGTTTTTATGCGGATGCTTTACGAGAAGCCCGTCTGGCAGAAATATGCGAGGCGCGAGAAGACCAAAGCGGCCGGTTGGGCGCCCATTCCGCCCGTGACAAAAATGACGGTCATCCTTCCGGCGGCTGACACCAAGGCGGCCATTTGGAATTACACCACGTCCGAACCCGCGCAAAATTGGATGCGGCCCGACTTCGATGACGCCGCGTGGAAACGCGGCCCCAGCGGATTTGGCGCTCCCGGAACTCCCGGCGCGGTCGTTGGCACGACCTGGAAAAGCGGTGACATTTGGCTGCGGCGTTCCGTCGCGCTTGGATCAACCGCGGCCGAATACGACGAGTTGGAAGGCTGGTTCCATCACGATGAGGGCGCTGAGGTGTATATCAATGGCGTGCTGGCTATCAAATCGGAGGGGTTTGCCACCGGCTACGATGCCATTGAGTTGACACCTGAGGCCAGGGCGGCGGTCAAACAAGGCAATAATCTTATCGCCATCCATTGTCATCAAACAGTCGGCGGGCAGTACGTGGATTTCGGACTTGTGGATGTGCAAAAGCCTTAATCACCTTCGGGCGCCTCAGCATTGGAGAGTGGGCGCAACGGTTTGCGGAATGGCAGTCGCATGGATGGCGTGCGGTCAAGGCAGCCTGCGCGAAACCAACCAGACTCTCGAACGCACTTGCTTTCAGACCGGCCAGCCCTGGACGGCGCGGACGGATTTGGGAGCGGATGTGGCGATCGTTTATGGTATTGACGCGAATCTCCCGGCCCGCATGGCTTCCTGGCGCGACCACGGCTATCGCATTCATGTCATGACCGGCGTCGCTTGGGGCGAGTACCAGGATTATCTCTATGGACGATTCGACGGCGTCAATCATGAGGACGAGGCGCAGACAGAGCGCGACGGCCACAAGATCAGCCACGGCGGCGACGTTTATTATATGGCTCCCGGCGCCAATTATGGAAAATTCCTGGCCGCCGGCGTGCAACGCGCGCTCGACGCCGGCGCCGAAGCCATTCATTTGGAAGAGCCGGAGTTTTGGGATCGCGCGGGTTATGAGGAAGGTTTCAAGCGCGAATGGCAGAGCTATTACGGCGAGCCTTGGCAGCCGCCGCATAGCACGGTGGACGCCCGCTGGCGCACGGGGAAGTTGAAATACTTTCTTTATCGCCGCGCGCTCCAGCAAGTGTTTGACTCGGTGCAGGACTACAATCGCCGCTCTGGCCGCCACGTCCGTTGCTATGTGCCCACGCATAGCCTGCTAAATTATGCGCAATGGTGCATCGTCAGCCCCGAATCCAGCCTGGCAAAACTGAATGGTTGTGATGGTTATATCGCCCAAGTCTGGACTGGGACGTCACGCGAGCCGAATAAATTCCGAGGGGAAGTTCGTTCGCGCACGTTTGAAACCGCTTTTCTCGAATATGGCGCCATGCAAAATTTGGTGCGGGCCACCGGCCGTTCCATTTGGTATTTGAATGATCCCATCGAGGACAACCCGGAGCACGATTGGTCGGATTACCGTGCGAACTGGGAATCCACTCTCACCGCCTCCTTGTTTCAGCCGGAGGTTTGGCAATACGAGATCGCGCCCTGGCCGGAGCGGATTTTCAATGGGCGTTATCCCAGGGGCGTTGCCGCCCAGAAGCGCAAGCCCATTCCATCCGCCTACGCGACCGAATTGCAAACCGTCTTCAATTCTCTCAAAGACATGCAGCAATCGCAGGTGGCGTGGGACGCCGGCACGCCGGGCCTCGGCGTGGTGGTGAGTGATTCGCTCATGTTCCAACGCGGCGAACCGACCCCGAGCGATCCGTGGCTGGGAAATGTTTATGGGCTGGCGATGCCTCTGCTCAAGCACGGCTTGCCGGTCGCGCCCGTGCAATTGGAAAACGCCGGCATCCCGAAATATCTGGACAGCTTCAAAATCCTGCTGCTGAGCTACGACGGCCAAAAACCTCTTTCGCGTGACGTGCATCGGCCGTTGGCTGAATGGGTCAGGCACGGCGGCGCGCTCATCGTGTGCGATGCTGATGCGGATCCCTATTTGCGCGTCCGCGAATGGTGGAATACGAACGGGAATCACTGGGCCACGCCGCGCGAAGATTTATTTCAACAACTTGGCTTGCCCGCGACAGTCGCGACCAATGAATTCCATCCGGTGGGGCAGGGTGGTGTTCTTTGGCTGCACGAACGCCCGGCCGATTGCACCACGAGCGCCGAGGGCGCTGCGCGCATCGTCAAGGTTACGCGCCGCGCGGCGCAGGCCGTCGGACTGGCGTGGCGTGAAGGCAATTATTTGCTGCTGCGGCGCGGTCCTTACATCGTGGCTGCGGGACTCGATGAATCCATCGCCGGCGAGCCGAAAATATTGCGCGGACGATTCGTGAATCTCTTCGATCCTGAACTGCGCGTAGTCAATCAAGTGACCATTCGTCCCGGCGACCGTTATTTCTTGCGCGACCTGGATTTTAAGGCGCCCGCGTCTTTGCTCGCCTCCGCCGCGAGCGTGACCGCGCTTAAAACCAGCGCCGACTCCATTTCGTTGGAAGTTGAAGGTGTGACCAAAACTGAGGCCGTCGAACTCATTCAAACCCGACACGCTCCAGACTCCATTACCCTGGCTGGCCAGCCGCTGACGTCCTATGATTATTCCGCTAAAGAAAACTTGCTGTGGATTCACTACACGAACGAAGCCTTTGCGCGTCAGCTATCAATCCAATTTAAATAAAATGCGCTGCCTGAAAATACTCTGGTTGATGGCCGGCGTCGCCGGGTGCGCCATGAGCGGCGCCGTGGGCGCTGAGGTGGATGTTGTCAGCCGCCCTGATATTTCCGCCACAAATCCTTTCTACCTCAGCAATCGCGCGCCTCTTTTGCCGTCGCAGTTTATCGCTTTGCCCTCGACCGCCATCACCCCGCGCGGTTGGTTGCGCGTTGTGCTGCAACGCCAGCGCGACGGCCTGACCGGACACTTGGGTGAAATTAGCGGGTGGCTGCAGAAGGAAGACAACGCATGGCTCTCGCGAGACGGCAAAGGAAAGTATGGCTGGGAGGAAGTGCCTTATTGGTTGCGGGGCTATATCGAACTCGCCTACACGTTCAACGATGCGAAAATGATCGCTGAGTCGCGACTCTGGATCGACGCCACGTTGGCCAGCCAGCGCGCCAGCGGCGATTTCGGCCCTGATCAACGCTTCGAGGACGATGGCACGCGCGATTTTTGGGCGAACATGGTCATGCTCTACTGTCTGCAATCCTATTACGAGCATTCCTACGATACGCGCGTGCTGGACTTGATGACCAAATATTTCAAGTTCCAGAACTCCTTGCCGGATTCACAATTCCTAACCCATTACTGGCAGAAAATGCGCGGCGGTGATGTTCTGCAAGCGGTCTATTGGCTCTACAATATCACGGGCCGCGCCGAGCTTCTCGAATTCGGCGCCAAGATTCATCGGTGCACCGCGAATTGGGAAATGACCCACGACCTGCCCACATGGCATAACGTCAATATTGCCGAAGGGTTTCGCGAGCCGGCGGAATATTATTTGCAGAGCCATGCCGCCACGGACTTGCAGGCCTCCTACGCGGATTTTCGGGAAGTGCGCCAACGCTATGGCCAGGTTCCAGGCGGCATGTTTGGCGGCGATGAAAATTGCCGGCCCGGCTGCACGGACCCGCGCCAGGCGGTTGAAACCTGCGGGATGGTGGAGCAAATGCTCTCGGATGAAATGCTGCTGAATATCAGCGGCGATCCGTCCTGGGCTGATCAATGCGAGGATGTGGCGTTCAATTCCTATCCGGCGTCGGTCATGCCTGATTTCTCCGCCCTGCGTTATTTGACCGCTCCCAACATGGCGGTGAGCGATGCCCGCAACCATGCGCCCGGCATCGAGAACACCGGCCCTTTCCTCATGATGAACCCCTTCAGCGCCCGCTGTTGTCAACATAATCATTCCCAGGGCTGGCCCTATTTTATGAAGCATCTCTGGGTGGCCACGCCCGATGCCGGCCTGTGCGCCGCCCTCTATTCGGCCAGCGAAGTGCGCGCGCAGGTGGGCAGCGGCCGGTTCGTCCGGCTCACCGAGGAAACGCATTATCCTTTCGACGATGGCATTCAATTCACCCTCAACACCGATGCCAGGGTGCGCTTTCCGCTTTATCTGCGCGTGCCGGCCTGGTGCGACGCGCCGGAAGTTTCAATCGGCGCCCGGCGCATGGCTCCGCAGCAGAGCGCGGGCAAGTTCATCCGTATTACGCGCGATTGGAAAAACGGCGATGTGGTGCGGCTCAAGTTGCCGATGAAAATTTCGGTTACGCCATGGGCGCGGAACCACGGCAGCGTCAGCGTCAACTATGGGCCGTTGACGTTCTCCTTGAAAATCGGCGAACGTTACGAGCGGCGCGACAGCGCCAAGACCGCCATCGGGGATTCGCATTGGCGTAAAGACGCCGATCCTTCCAAGTGGCCGGCTTACGAAATTTATCCCACGACACCTTGGAATTATGGGCTGGTCCTGAATAACGCGCAGCCCGAAAAATCCTTCACGCTGCAGCGGGCCCGTTGGCCGGCCAACGATTTTCCTTTCAGCCCGGACACCGCGCCGATTTCACTTCAGGCCCAGGCGCGGCAGATTCCAGCCTGGACGCTGGATCGCTATGGATTGTGCGCCACCCTGCAGGACAGCCCGGCGCTTTCCGCCGCAAAAGTGGAAACGGTGACGCTCATCCCGATGGGCGCGGCGCGGCTGCGGATCTCATCCTTTCCCGTCATCGGTGATGCTCCCGCCGCGCATCCGTGGACAGCCTCCAATTGATGCGAAAATGAACAAAGTCATCAGTCTGCTCTTGCTCGGAATTAATTTGACAGCATCCCTCCCAGCGGCGGAGCTGAATTCCGAGAACGTGGTTAAACTGGATTGCGTCAACCTTCTGCAAGGAACCGACTCCGAGGTCGCGTTATCGCACGGCAATACTTTGCCGCTGGTGGGCGCGCCGTGGGGGATGGTGGATTGGTCGATCGAAAATGGAGAGGGAAGCTGGTTCTTTCATCCCAATGGAAAAATCGACGGCATCCGGGCCACGCACCAACCGAGCCCCTGGATTAGCGATTACGGCCAATTTGTATTCATGCCGCAAACTGGCGCTTTGCGCATGGACGTTGCCGAACGCAGGGCGGAGTACGACACCACCCGCTCTATTTTACGGCCTGACTACGAACGCCTCGAACTTCAGCCAGACCAGATCACGACGGAGTTGAGCGGCACGGAAAGGGGCGCGGCGGTGCGGTTGACGTTCCATCAAGGAGAGAGCGGCCG
>DASZMX010000142.1:0-4396 GCA_035551475.1 Verrucomicrobiia bacterium | reverse complement strand
CAATATCGTCATTTGTGCCTTTCTCTTGGGGGGCTTTAATCCCCGCAAGGGTGGCTTTGTCGGCAAACGCTTATCAAACATAAAAACTCCTCTCTTCCGAGGGCGCAGAACGCCCCGGTATTATTAAATTTCAGGTTAATTACCGCGCATCTCGCAACCGCTACGGCGCGAGCCGCTTCCAACTATCTGGGTTTGGCAGGTATACAATCCCGTCAGCGGGTGTCACCAGTACTGGTGACTATCAGCTTTTCGGGCATCTGTTAGATTCTACATCGTTGACGGGCGCAAAAACGCAGTGTTCCGTGTGCAAAAATTCGCGTATGTCTGCGGCGCGGCGCCAGAGAAAAGAATTTAAATGTTTTTGTTCTCAGTCGAAGAGGCCGGACCCAAAGTCCGGCCTTTCCGATTTTTTACCCTCTGCTCCCGGCTACCTTTGCTCACGCCCGAAACGTAATCCAAGCACTCCTGGACATCAGCACGGGTCAGTTGTGGGAATTCCTCCAATATGTCTTCCACGGAGTCGCCGGCGGCAAGGAATTCCAGCGCCGTTTGCGCCGTGATGCGGGTGCCGCGAATCACGGGCCGCCCATTGCAAACGTCCGACTGCACAGAAATTCGTTCCGACATGGCAAGACCTTAACAGACTTTACGATCAAATCCCAGTGAGAACCAGCCAGGCTGGGCGCGCGATGACCGCCTCCTAATACTCGCACGCCAAATCGACGATTTGGCCGCAGGAGCATTCGATGCGGATGGAGGTGACTTTGTCGCCGTCGCGTTGGAGGGTGACGGACGGCTGGCGGCAGGGTTCAGCAGCCGACGGGGGCTTGGCGGGAGAATGAATTTTTACGCCGATAGGGGCGAAAGCAGTTTCCTGGGGAGCCGCAGAAGGACGGACGAGAGGCACAAAGGTGTCAGCCATAATCGTCAGCTTTTCTTGCCCGACGCGCCCACATTCAACAGCACGGTCACGCGGCGGTTGCACTCGTTGTCGGCGGGGTATTCGGGCATGGGGACGGTGTCGCCAAAGCCGGCGACTTGTTTGATCTGACGGCCCAGGACGCCCGAGTCCACCAGCTTGCGGCGGACCGCATTGGCGCGGTCGGCGGACAATTCCCAATCGCCATAAACCGGCGTGATGGCCGGATGGCCTTTTTCGGTGTGCCCTTCCAACTCAATGCAGAAATTCGTGTAACGCGCAATTTCCCAGGCGAGAGTGGAAAATACCCAATCGCCATAAGGTGTCAGGCGGGTGGATTGCGGCTCGAAAATGGGGCGATGCGACTTGTCAAAAACATTGATGCGCAAACCGTCGGTCGTCAATTGCAGATTAACCGGGCTTTCGCTCTGGTCGTCGGTGTGGTCGCTCTGCAAGGACTTCATGATGTCCTGGTTCAAGCGGCGAAGAATGGTCAACTCAATGGCGGACGCGGAATTGAAATTGCCGGATTCGCTGCGCACCGCCTGGGTGTCCTTGGTGGGAATGATGCCCACGGAATCCTTGGTGACGGAGGAGAACGGATTGCGGAATGCGCGCTCCACCGCGTCCTTGATGCGCTGGTCCTGGGAGGTCAGCCACAGCACGATGAACAGAGCCATCATGGCGGTGGTGAAGTCCGCGTACGCCACTTTCCAGGCGCCGCCGTGATGGCCTTTTTTGTGTGCCATAAAATTACTTGGCCGCTTGATTCAAGCCCTTGAGCATCTGCTCCAGGCCGTCGGCGGTGGGTTTCACATCGCTGGGCAAACCGCGGCGCGCCACTTCCACAGCCATGATCGGCGACATCCCGCTGGCAAAACTGATCACCGACGCCGCAATGCACCGAATATAAGTAATCTCCGCCAGATTGATGAATTCCATGTTCACGGCCAGCGGATTCATGAAGCCGTAGGAAATGAAGATTCCCAAAAATGTTCCGACGAGGGCCGCGGCGACTTTTTCGCCGATCTGCTCAATGGGGCCGGAAATGGAGGCCATCGTGATCACGATGCCCAACACGGCGGCGACAATCCCGAAACCAGGCATGGCGTCCGCCGCCTTCACGAGCACGCCAATGGGGCGTTCGTGCTCTTCTTCCATCGCATCCAGCTCAATTTCCAGGAGGAGCTTGAGGTGGTCGGGCTTGATCTTGCCGTCAATAATAGGGCGCAGGCCGTTGCACAAAAATTCCATTGCATGATGGTTTTTCTGGAACGACGGATAGCGGACAAAAATGGCGCTGGCTTGCGGGCTGATGACATGCTCTTCGAGGGCCACCATGCCGCCGCGGCGGCCGAGCATGAAAAGCTCGTACAGGGCCTTGAAGAGATCGTCGTAGCTGGAGCGATTGTAAGGCGAACCTTTCAACGTCCCAAACATTTGCCGGAACAAGTCCACCAGCACTTTTTTCGGCGACATCAGGACGAGGGCGCCAAAGGCGGCGCCGGCGATCATGATCAATTCGGAGAGGTGCAACAGCGCGAGGGTGTTGCCTCCCGCCATCATGAATCCGCCGACCACGGATCCGAGAACAATTAACGCTCCGACAATAACGATCATGGGTAGCCTAGAAAGAATGGTTGAAGGACGCGGGATCTTCTTTTTGCAACAGGGCTTTGATGGCCAAAATGGCCTGGGAATGAATTTGGCAAATGCGGGATTCGGTCACACCAAAAGCCTCCGCGATTTCGCGCAGGCGCATGTCTTCAAAATAATAAAGCGCCAGGACCTTGCGCTGCATGGTGGGCAATTGATTAATGCGCGCCTCGATCAACGCCGCCAACTCGCGCGACGCCGTCCATTCTTCGGGATCAACCTGGGATTCATCGGCAATCACTTCGTAGGCCGAACCGTGATCGCCTTCCGCGCCTTGCACGGAGTCCAGGCAGAGATAGGTCGTCGGGCGAACTTCTTCCAGCAAAGTCTCGTAATCATCCACTGACATGTTCAGGGCCTTGGCCATGGCTTCGTCGGTGGGAAAAGCGCCGTGGCGCTGGGTCAATTCCTGCATCGTCTTTTCGATGCGCTTGGCTTTTTCGTGCACGGAGCGAGGGACCCAATCCATGCGGCGCAATTCATCAAACACGGCGCCGCGAATGCGCACGCGGGCGTAAGTTTCAAAGCTGGTGCCGCAACTGGGATTATAGCGGCGCAGGGCGTTCAGCAATCCGACGAGGCCGGCGCTGTGCAAATCATCGCTGTTGACGTGGGATGGCAGCGTCATGGCCAGGCGTCCGACGACGGTTTTAACGAGGGGCAGATATTCCTCGACCATGCTGTTTTCGAGGTCGCTGCCGGGGCCGGAGCGGGAGTAGCGCTTCCACAACTCCTGTTGGGTGGCGCGGCGCTTCTCGGTGGAACTTGGAGTAGGCTCGAGGTCGCAAAGGGTGGCGGTCATGGCTTGGAAGTTTTGGGCAGGGTGTTGAGCGTGTTAACGGGGGCGGCAGCGGCGTGCTCTCGCTCTTCGATGGTTTCCGCGAGGCTTTTACGCCACGCATGGCCCCACCAGCGCATAAGGAGGCTGCCCGCATAGGCGG
This sequence comes from Verrucomicrobiia bacterium, assembly GCA_035551475.1. GTDB lineage: Bacteria > Verrucomicrobiota > Verrucomicrobiia > Limisphaerales > Palsa-1400 > DASZMX01. The sequence goes on along the minus strand of DASZMX010000142.1, from coordinate 880 downwards.
CCGCGGAGGCGTGCCACAGCGTCGTCGGCCAGGCGTTGTCCTGGGCCATACTGAAGGCGGCTGCGATTAAGAATCCCGCAAACGCGCCGATAAGCATTAGGGACTTCATAATTTAACGTTCATCTTTTTCCCTATTAGCAGGAGCGTTGCCATGTTGACTTGCGGGGTCGTCGAATTGGCCTTTCCACGGGGAAAACAGTTTTGCAATGGAATTTCCATCCCACCGAGAAGGGGGCTTTTCGTGGAAGATTTTGCCGTAACCCGTGGGTCTCCGTGTAAAATGTGCCTAGAAGCCTCTCGACAATGTCTTGCCCGGGCGATGCTCTCGCCGCACAATCCCCGGCCTAATATGCGGCGACAGTATCCGTTCCATTTGATCGAACCGAAGTGGCAAGGCCTCTGGGAGCAGAACCAGACCTTTCGCGCTTGGAATCCCGGCGATTCCATCCCCGGCGAGCACCCCTTCGCCAAGCGGCATCACTTGACGGGCGCCGTCGGCGCCGATCGGTTGCCGCCCAAATTTTATATCCTGGACATGTTTCCCTACCCTTCCGGCGCGGGATTGCATGTCGGTCATCCAGAAGGATATACCGCGACTGACATCCTGGCGCGGTATCGTCGGGCAGCCGGCTTTAACGTCCTGCATCCCATGGGTTGGGACGCGTTTGGCTTGCCCGCAGAACAATACGCCATTCGCACCGGGCAGCATCCCCGGCAAACCACGGAAGCGAACATCGCCGTTTTCAAGCGGCAGATTCGCTCCTTGGGCTTTAGTTACGATTGGAGCCGTGAATTGGACACGACCGATCCCAAATATTTCAAGTGGACCCAATGGATTTTCCTAAAACTCTATAATTCATGGTTTAATCCCGCGACAAAT
>DASZMX010000141.1:0-59289 GCA_035551475.1 Verrucomicrobiia bacterium | reverse complement strand
CTCAAGCCTCCTCCAGGCCCGCAGGGATGAAGTGTTCGCCTTTGCTCGCACACTTGTCCGGGTTTGCTCGCACACTGTTCGCCTTTGCTTGCCGCGCGACAGGCTTTTTGGCTGCGAAAGGGTCGGTTATTTTCGCGCTTTGGCGACGGATTTGGAGATGATCTTGAGGCTGGTTTCCTCGACGAGATTGGGCAAGCCGCGCGCGCCTTCGGACAAGGATGTTAACAGAGATTCGGCCAGCTTTTCCTGGTTGAGGGTTGATTTTAATTGGGGGAATTCGTGGCGGAAGCCGAGACGTTCGGCCCAGGCGCAGAGCGTGCCGTAGGAGGCGATTTCGTAATGCTCAATTTTGAGGGCGGCGGCGATAATCGCGGAGTCGAGGACGGGAGAGCCCGCTGCCTTCGCTATCAGGAGCACGGTTTCTTCAATCAGCCGCGTCATGGCGGGCCCTTTGCGATGGGGGAGCTTGGCCTCCAGCGAAGCCGCGACTTCCTCGATGCACTTCACATGCCCCACAGTTTCCTTTTGATGGGCTTCAACCAAGGCCTTGAGATCTTCGGAGCGCGCGGCTTTGCCCACTAAAATGAGAGCTTTGCTGAGAAGTTTTTCGGCGTGGTGCATCACGGCCAATTGATCGAGAAATAATAGATACAGGCCGCTGGCCTGTGACGTCGCAGCGCTCGTTCTCATAGGAAACGCTAGGCGCGGCGAACTGGCGCGTCAACTGGACGCGGGCGTGCGCCAAAAGATGGTTTTTCCATCGGCACGGCACTGATCTATGGGCCGACTTTGAGCTGGAAGAAGCGGGTGGTGAGAGAACCGACGTTGTTGGTGAACGAGAGTGAGCGATTGGTGGGAGCGGTGGGGAAATCATTGAGGGAGGCCCACGCGCCCACGCCCAGCGAGTTTCGGAATTGAAGCACGTAATCGATATTGGATTGCGCGTTGAAATTGAACACGACGCGGGCATTGCCGAGGTTTTGCACCAAGGTGAAATTTGCGGGCGGCGGGCGGAGGGTCGCGTTCAGAATCCAACTCACAACATCGGCGAGGATCCCCTGGCCTTGCGGAGAAGTCATCAAGGTGGACCAGACGTAGAGGATTTTTCCGTTTTTGGCGAGGCCGGTTTTGAAGGCGACGAAGACTGCGGCATCGCCATAATTGACGCCGGGCGCGAGTGCGCGGACGAGCGAGAGATAGCGATTTGAAGGGTCGACGGCGCTGGGCAGGACGGCGCGCAGGCGTTGGTCGCCGGTGGGGAAGGGGAAATCGACGGGTGGCGACAGGACGATGGATTGATTGGTGTTGCGTTCCAGATAAATCCCGGCGGGCGGGGTTTCAAACCCTTGCAGCGGCAGGCCAAGCGCCGGCAACAACGGATCGGCGGCGCCCGCTTGGTCGGCGGGGCCGTAACCATAATAAAACGGATAAGGCCCGGAGGCCAAAATAACCAGCGTTCCACCCGCGGCCAAATATTGCGTGATCGCGGTTTTCCCATCGCCGACTGTGTTGACAGTCTTGACGTAATTCTCGCTGCCGAGGTGGAAGGCGAGCGGATAGCGGGCGGGATTAAACCAATTTGAATTCACGAGTTGCGCTTCGGTGAGCGCGTCCCATTTTTTATCCAGACCGGTCGCGGCGGCGAAATTGGCGGCAGCTCCGGCCGTGCTCAGGGGCAAGAGCGCGATTTTTCCGACGGGCAGTTGCGCGTAGCTGGCTTGCAGGGCGAGCAAGGCGGCGTTTTGAATCTCCTGCTGCACAAAAAGAGCGGAGGCGTTGGTGATGTTTGTCTGGAAGGGCGCCCACGCGGCGGCATCGCCGAGGAACGCGGTGGCGGCCATGAGGAGGGCGCCATTGGGATTAATTTGGGCGAGGGAGCGTCCCGCCGGCAGAACGGCGTAATCCATCAGGATATTCTGTTGGAAAATAATCGGGCCCGGACGCCAGGCGAGGACGGGATGGCCGCTGCAAGGCAGGGAAGCTCCATTGTCGAGGAGCAGCGCGGGCGCCTCGGTTAAAATGTTGGAGGCCGGCGGGGCGTAAAACACGCAGATCACAGAGGCGCCGGGGGCGGCGAGGGCTGTCAAGTTGGTGGTGGCGTGCAAAGTCTGCTGCCACGGCGCGCCGTAATTCCAATTCCTGCCCGCCGCCAGGCCGGGGAATGAATTCAGGTCATTCCAATCCTGCGGCAGCAGAGAATCTCCCGGCATGGGCAAGGTGACAAACAGGCCATTGGTGGACGCGACCGCATTGGATTCGGCGTATTCAAACGGTGTGGCCAAGGAAATGGCGGTGGCGCCGGCCGAAACAGAACCGATGCGCACGACATCTCCGTTTTGCATTTGTTTGAGGTAAACCGAACTCGGCGATTGGGTGGGGCGAACCAATTGGGAGGCCGTCATCGCATTGGTCTGGCCGTTGCGCACCCGGGAAACCGACCAACCGGATATATCAAGAAAGGGGCAGGAGACACTGACGTCAAAGGGCGCAGGGGAGCTGGAAATAATTTGGAAGGAGCACGCGCCGTTATTTTCCACGCGGTAATTTTTCACATCGGACGAGGAGCCGTTTTTGTCGAAGGCTATGCAGGCATTGGCGCCGGCCAGGACGCGCATGGTGGAATTGCCGACGGGTTCACAAATGGGAAACGACGGTGCGAACCCATAGGGATAGTGGCTGCCGCGCCCGGGCCCCGCTCCGTCAAATAGGCCGAAGCCCTCGGAGAGCGAATCATCCGTGCCATAATCCGCGAGGGAATCTTTGTAATTGGGCTGATAAAGCTCGGGCCAGCGTTGCAACATGCCGCGCAAGTAATAGCGCAGGCGCGCGTCGCCGGTTTCGACATAAACTTGCGCCAGGGAATCGATGTTCCAATCCACTTCGTTGGCGCAACCGAGCCCGGCCCAGTCGCGTCCGCTATTGGGTTCGGCGAGGAAAGAACTGTCCAGCGCGCCGTCAAACCGGTCGGAATCCATGGCCCACGGATGAAGGTAGCGCCAGGTGATGACATCGGCGAGATGCAGGGCGAGGGCGGCATTGGCTCCGCGCTGGGCGTCATTGCGAAAGGTGAAATAGTAATCCAAGAGGAAGGAACAGCAGAGCGTGCTGCCAATGGCAAACGGCGAGGATGGCACGTCGGCAAATTCATTGCGGCTCCAGACGAATTGCGTGGCCCAGTTGAATAGCCCGTCGATCGCTTGGAGATAACTGGCTTTGGCTTGTCCTTGTTTGAGATCGTAGCGGTATAACTCCACCAAAACGCGCGCTGGATACCAGCCTTCGGAGTTATGCAATGTCGTGACGGGCGCGCCGCCCCAGCTATCAAGCCACGCTCCCGCCAAAGGCTTTTGCCAATAGAGGCAGGTGGCGCCGCCCGCGGTGAAGGTCATGGCGTAATTGGTCAGGAGTGATTCCATCCGTCCGCGCGCATAGTTCAGGGTGGCTAAATCGCCATCGCGAATGGCCGTGTCGATGGGCATTTCCTGGTGGCCTTGCCAGCTTTGAAGAATAATCGTGCCGCTCGGATAGAACGTCGTTTCGCCGCCCGGCCCGTAAAGATCGACGCCAATCGGGCCGGCAAAATCATTGAGGCGGGCTCCGCCGGGAATCCAGCCGAGGTCATTCATCGCCGGCGGCTGCGGCAGCGCGTTGGTGTAGCGCTGGAACAGGCGTGTTTGAAAACGTTCGTTCGGATCTTCCGTCGCAGGCAGCGCCGTGTCGATGACCAGGGAAAAATGGGACGCCAGGACTTCGCCGCCCACCGGAAATGTTTGTTGTCCATAGCGGTTGCCGCCGTAGGGATACGCGAGCGTGATGAAGTTGGTTAAGGGCGGTTGCGACCAGCAATAGGCCGTGGAGATGTAACGATCGGATTGGTCGGTGGCCCGGGCATCCTGGAAATCGTAACCAACATACAAGCCAGCCGGGACATCCCAGAGACCTATCATAGGAATAGGATGGGCGCCCAAGGGGCATACATAACTCCAGTTCCGATTCCACAACGATGAAATTTCCGGCGAACCGGTATGCACATCCTCAAGGAGCGGGAATGGGTCGGTGTACGGGGTGGCATTCAGCCAGCCGCGCTGATGCCAGACGGTGGCGGTGGCCATCGGCAGGGTGAGAAAATGAAAAGGCACCGGCGCTCCCGGGAACATCGCCAGCCATCGGTTTGTGTCAAATTTCGTGAGGGTCAGCTTAAACGCGATGACCGGTTCCGGCGCGTTGGTCGAAGAGGATAAAGTGATGCTGACAAAATCATCGGCGGCGAATGGGATGGCCAACGGGTCCGCCGTGTGCAATCCGGAAAGCTGAATGCCATTGGGATTGACGACGACGTTATCGGCTTGAATGGCATTGTTGGCCGCCAAGCGGATTGCCGCCACGACGGAGCCATCCGCCGAGACGTCGAAGCCTGTGCTCCCAGCAGGTTGAACGGAGAAAGCGGGGGCGGCCTCGAGATGGCCGAGGGCCATCGAGGCGCACAAGACGCTGAGCCGGCACGAGCGTTTCATGCCGGGGAATGAGGATCAATGCGCCGGATCACTGGGGAAGCGCCACAGTTGTGACCGACGACAGCCAGCGCATGTCGGCCAGGATATCGGCTCCCGTGTAGGCAGCTGCTCCGTACATTTTCGGGGAGACCCACTTGTGAATGATCGAGTGGCCGTCGGAAAACGACATGCCGCAGGCTCCGCCATGATAACCGGCCGGACGATCCTCCACATGGCCCGTGGTGTCGGTGGGCCCAACCATTTGCACGGCGAAAGCGGCGTCGTTGATGCTGCGGGGCTCTTCGTCGATAAAAGTCCATGTCTCGGCCGGTTTCACAATCTGGCCGGTTTTAGTATACGTGCGATATTCGGTGGCGGGAAGCCATTGGCCGGCGGCGAAGGTCTGGCTGCACGACAGGCTCCGGACGCGCGGGGCGTTGCCTTTGGAGCTGGAACCGGTGGTTCGCTGGGTGGAATTATCGGCCGGGCATTTGTAGAGCTTGGTGGCCTTGACATAGACGTAAATCAGCGAGACCTGCAACGGTTGTTCGTTGGTGCAGTTATAAAAGTCGGTCATGTTGCCCGAACACCAATACTTGACCCAGTCAAAAGGAGTGCCGACAAAAGCGCCGTTGTCCAGGATGGGCGCCACCTTGTCGTTGCTATCGCCCGCGTACATCAGCCAGCCGAGCTCCAATTGCTTGGTGTTATTCATGCAATAGACGCCTTGCGCTTGTTGTTTGGAGCGGCTCAGCGCCGGCAGAAGCATCGAAGCAAGAATGGCGATGATGGCGATGACGACCAAAAGTTCAATCAAAGTGAAGCCCGGCGCCGGGGTGCGACGGGAATAAACCGCGTTATGATCACAATATGCTCTCATAAAATTGCCTGTGGAAGAAAAAGGGTGGAGTTCCGGCTCTTTGTGGCAGAACTCCACCCATACTTGTGACGCTGGCTGAAACGCTGACGTTTAAGGCAGCGGCGAGTGCGGGTAAGTCAGGCGGAAAAAGCCCGACGATCCGGAGGTGGACGGCGCGTAAACACTGGTGTTTTGCAGCAGGTTGGTCGCGCTATACACGTTGCTCCAGGGGCCGCTGGCGAGGGTGGATTTGGCCTGGACCGTGGCCGTCCCGTGCCAGGTGACCTGGAAGGGTGAGGCATTGCTCACGCCGATGCTTTGGAACACGTTGATGCCTTCGAGCGGGCCGCAGGGGCGCACGATGCAGAATTGGACGCGCGACACATGGATGTCGCCGGAAGCGGGCACGCCGTTGGTCGCGGGATCGGTTTGGAAGCGGACGATCGATTGCGGGCCCTGGTTGATGCCGCGCAAGTTGACGTTCGGCAATTCCCAATAGGCTGTCTTCCAGGTTCCGCTGCCCGTGAGCGTCTCGCGATAGTTGAAAGGCTTGCCGAACACATTGGTGCCCGTGAGCGTGTTCATGAACGAAGTCGTGTCCACGCCGAACTTCAAGCTGTCATAGGGCCACGGATAGAGACGCGCGCCCGCCATGGCGGGATCGTCGTAATAATCGAGAGCCATCAAGACATCCAGGTTGTCCTGGTAGGTTGGGCCCAAGGGCGGCACGCCGTTGCCATTGGGTATGATCGAGAATTGGATGTTGTTATTGCCGGCGGTCGGCGCTTCGGAGAGGCGTTGGTCGTTCGTCGGGCCTACGTATTCGATCACCATGTTCTGGTCGCCGCCGGAGGAGCCAATCGTGAGGCCATCCGAGATGCCGTTCTGCATGTCCAATTGGATGTAGTAGCCATAATTCGTGGTGCAGATTTTGGGATCCAGCAGGTAGCTGGGATCAGGATCCAGACCCGCCAGGGCATTGGTGCCGCTGCGCACGATGCCGAGCTCCACCTTATCGATGAAGGGATAGCCGCCGCTGAAGGTCAGCCGCGGGCCGCCGGTGTAGGAGCCGGTGTTGATGCCTGTCAAGTTAACGGATTGCACCCAGAACGCCAGTTTGACCCAGCCGCCGGTGCCGGTGAGCTGGTAGGCGGGGCCGGTGTAGCTGGAGACATCACCCAACGTGTCGGCGGCATAGTTTTCCGGCTGGATCGTGGCGCCGATAAGGGTGGGATCGTCGTAGAATTCGACGCACACCTTCATGGTGCGGTTCGGATTGCAAGGCTGTCCGAGGTAATTGCTCTGGATGCCAAAGTTCATGAAGGACGAGGTGGCTTGCACGGCTTTGCGCAAATCGCCGGCCGGTCCAACGTTGCTTTGGATGGCCACTGTTTGGTCGCCATCGTTGAGGATGACGAGATGGTTGGTGACGCCCGCATTGATGTCCACCGAAGCCAGATTCACGGGCGGCTCGGGCGGGCAGGCGGCGGGCGGAAAGAAAGCGCTATTGACGAGATTGGATGTGCCAAAGGCCCCTTTCGGCCCAATGGCGATGGCGCGGATGCCCATGCCGGGCACGCCTTCGACGCGCAAAGTGCCGTCGTTGACGCCGCCGTTTTCGGCGCCGGGCGGGACGGTGCCGGATTGAAAGCCGATATAACGTTCGCCGCTGGTGTTTTCCACATTCGGGCTGACCGGGTTGGTGATGCTGAAGAGCATCCAGTTCCAATGACCATTGTTGGCTCCAGTGGGAATGGCGCCGGCGCTGACGGGGAGCTCGGTTCCCAGGATGCCTTCGCGGAAGGTGATGACTTTTCCGCTGCCATCGGAGTTGTAGAGGCTGTCATCGCCATAAACTTCGAGCAATACGTCCACTTCCGGCGTGTTGGCGAATTGGGCGTAATTGCCATCCGCAATGTTCATAAACGACGAGGTGCCCTGATCGCCAATTTGGCCGTCGAGGGTTTGCGAGGCGTAGGCCTGGTCGCCGCCGCCCGAGAGGGAAACGCTGTTGACCCACCCGCCGGGCGTGGAGGGGAAGAAAAAGGAAATGGCGGGATCGAACACGCCCCAATCCACGGCGGCATTGGGATCGATGGTGGGCGGCCAATCCTGGCTGCTGTAGGGAGGATTGGATTGGGCGCGCGCGCTCAGGCCCGCGATCAGCACGGCGCCAGTGAGCGCGGCCAGTTGCAGGCGGCGCGCCCCCGAACTTTTTTGTGGGAATTTTGGATGATGGGTTTTCATTGTGTTTCGGAATTTATCGCTTCGTCTTTTCAGCCCAGCGTGCCGCGGATGGTTTTCCCGCCTGCCCGTGAGGAGACAAGCCGGGTCATTTACGCCCAAGGCGGTCAAGTGCTGTAAGAAGAACACTACGGGTTTCAGAAAATCCCTGCGCTTGCCTTCAGTGCCAAAATGAGGGGGAAAGTGTGCCAAATTTTTTTATGGTGGAAATCGTCGCGCAATTTTTTTTGGCACCGTTTACCCTTCGATTTGGCACCGCCTTCCCGCGACGGCGTGGGGATTTTCGCCAAGGATTTCCCCACACGTATGAACCCTTTGTTGGCAGAATTTTCCTCCCCATTCCCTCGCCGCGCGCTGCTTCTTCTCGCGTGCGGCTTGATGGCCGGTCCGGCATTCGCGCAGGATCCTGTTGATGAAGTCGATCCCTCGATTGGCAACGTGGGTCAATTGCTGGAGCCCACCCGCCCGACCGTTTCGCTGCCGAACAGCATGGTGCGCGTTTATCCCGTGCGCCGCGATGGGCTGGATGACTGCATCCAATCCTTCCCGCTGACCATCATTTCGCATCGCCTCGGCGAATTGTTCTGGGTGATGCCGGCGCCGCAAGATAAGACGGCGTGCACGGAGCCGGTTCCGTACGACCAGGAAAAATCCACGCCGTATTATTATCGGGTGCGCTTCGACGAGTCCGCGATCAAAACCGAATTCACGCCGGCGGCGCGCAGCGGTTTTTTTCGCTTTGGTTTTCCCGATGCCAAAGGGGAGGTGATTGTCGCCAATCGCGAAGGCGGGGAAATGCAAGCCGAGGGGGAAGCCGCATTTTCGGGTGTGGAGCAGTTTCATAATATGGCGGCATATGTGTATGGGGAATTCAGCCAGCCGGTGATTTTTGCGCAGCGACAAAGCGAGGGGAAAACGACCTTGATCGCGCGAGGAGCTTCGCCCGCCGCCGTGCTGCAGATGCGCTATGGCATCTCGTTTATCAGCGTGGCGCAGGCGCGGATGAACTTGCGCGAGGAAATTGCGTCGTGGGATTTCGACCGTCTGGAAAAGCAGGCGCGGGACCGCTGGAACGAGGCGCTGGGGCAGGTGAAGGTCGAGGGCGGCACGGCGGCGCAGCGACGCGTCTTTTACACCGCGCTATATCGTTGTTATGAGCGCATGGTCAACATCTCCGAAGACGGTCAATACTACAGCTCCTTTGATCATCAAACCCATCAGGACGCGCGCCCATTTTATGTGGACAACTGGATTTGGGATACGCACCGGGCGCTGGAGCCGTTGCAAACGCTGCTCAATCCGGTCATGGAAGCGGACAAGGTGCAATCTTACGTGCGCATGTATCAACAAGGCGCATGGATGCCGTCCTTCGCCGTGCTCTGGGGCAATCACCCCTGCATGACGGGCAATCATGCCGCCGCGTGGATGGCGGATGTCTGGTTCAAGGGCGTGACGAATTTCGATGTGGGCGCCGCCTATGAAGGGCTGCGAAAAAACTCGCTGGAACGGACGTTCCTGCCCTGGCGTTACGGCCCAAAATGTGCGCTGGACGATTTCTATAACGCGCACGGCTACATGCCGGCGCTGGCGCCCGGACAAAAGGAAACGGTGTCGCAGGTGCATCCGTTTGAACGCCGGCAAGCGGTGGCGGTGACGCTCGGGCATAGTTACGACGACTGGTGCACCGCGCAACTGGCCCGCGTGACCGGACATGAGGCGGAGCACGATTTGTTTTTGCGCCGCGCGGCGTTTTACAAAAATGTTTATCGAGCCGACAAAGGCTTCGTCTGGCCGAAGGACGAGCAGGGGAATTGGATCGAGCCGTTTGATCCCAAATTCTCGGGGGGGCTGGGCGGCCGCGATTACACGACGGAGAACAGCGCCTATACCTACAACTGGGACGTGCCGCACGATTACCGTGGATTGTTCGAGTTGATGGGAGGCCCGAAGGCGGCCTCGGCCAAGCTGGACCAGTTGTTTCGCGCCGACCTGGGACGGTCGAAGAGCGACTACTTTGCCATGTTTCCCGATTCCACGGGGCTTGTCGGCCAGTTTGTGATGGGCAACGAGCCCAGCCTGGCGATTCCCTATTTATACAACCACCTCGGGCAGCCGTGGAAAACGCAAAAGCGGGTGCGTCAATTATTGGATTTCTGGTTCACCGACACGCACCTGGGAATTCCCGGGGACGAGGACGGCGGCGGGTTGTCGGCCTTCGTGGTTTTTTCGATGATGGGATTTTACCCCGTCGTGCCGGGAGAGCCGATGTATGAGCTGGGGAGTCCGGCGTTCGACCGCGTGACCATCCGGCTGGCGCACGGCAAAACCCTGCGCCTCAATTGCCGCAATAATTCAGTTGACAACAAATATATCAAGTCCGCGCGGCTCAATGGGCAGCCGCAGGAACGGCTTTGGTTCTCGCACCGCGAAGCGGTGGACGGCCTGACGATTGACTTGGAAATGAGCAACTCCCCCAGCGCCACGTTGGGGGTGGCGCCGGAAACGTGGCCGCCGTCCGACTTGAATTTGGACCCGGCGACCCTGCGCGAGAGCGCGCCGACCACAGCGATGATGAGCCGCGCCAACTGACGACTCAACCCGCGGGCGGCGGATTTTTTGTCTTAAGATAATCGCTGGGCAGCGCTCCGAATTGTTCTTTGAAGAGGACGCGGAAGTGTTTCACGTCGAGAAATCCAACGGCGAATGTGATTTCCGCGATGGTCATGTTTGAGGACTGCAGCAAACCGGCCGCGCGATCGAGGCGCAACTTGCGGATTAGAAGATTCGGGGTGCGGCCTGTGATGGCCTTGAATTTGCGGAACAACTGCCGCCGGCTCACGCCCATTTTCTGGGCCAGCGCCTCCACATCGAATTCAAAATCCGATAAGTGCGATTCCACAACGTCCACCATTCGGCGCAGGAACTGGCCGTCGGATTGGTTGTCGGCAAAATCGCGCGGCTCCATCGCTTTCTCCTGCTGAAACCTTTCGTGCAGGCGGCGGCGGGATTCCAGGATATTGTCCACGCGCGCTTTCAACAACGCGGGACGCCGCGGGGTCACGATGTAATCATCCGCGCCCGCTTCCAATGCTTGCAAATGCCATGCTTCGGCATCCGACGGCGACAGAATAATGATGGGGATGTGGCTGGTAATTTCACTGGCTTTCAAGCGGCGGCACAGCGCCAGGCCGGCGTCGTCTGCGGACGCAATACCAATGACAATCAAATCAGGCACGATTTCCTCCGCTTGCGCCATCAGATCGCGCCGGTCGGATTCCAGCAGGCGGAAGGCCGAGCCCAGCCCGCCATGAATTTCCTCGCGAATGGCGCCCGCCGGCACGAGCGTCAGGATTTGCGGCGGTTCGGGCGGTTCGTCGGGAGCGGCGGCTTCCGGTTTCGGCGGGGCGGGGCCGGACTCGGCCCGTTGCAGATTCAGCAATTTTTGGGCGTGGCGCGACACCAGCAATTCCATCTGCTCCTGTTTCAGGGCGGCTTGGCGAGTCAAATGCCATTTCTCGGTCAACGTGCTGGCCAACTGCGTGACTTCGATGAGGTCGAACGGTTTTTTCAGCACGAGCAATTTATCCGTCGGGCCGAGGCGCTGCGCGAGTTCGGACCAGGAAAAATCGGAATAAGCGGTGCAAAGGACGATTTGCACGTTGGGATCGATTTTCCAAAGGCGCGCGATGGTTTCCACGCCGTCGATGCCCGGCATCCGCACATCGACAAAGGCCAATTGATACGGTTGCTCCGCCTCCAGCGCCGCGCGCACCTTGGCCAACCCTTCCAGGCCGGAAAAGGCGGAATCCAACGCGTAGCCGGGTTCGGCCGCGCGTTCCGGCGCGGTCCGTCCGTACATTAACTCCTCCTCGCGCGCCAAATTCTGGTCGGGGGAGCGGGCGGCGAGGGAGCGCTTGAAATCCCGATGGATTTCCGGGTTGTCATCTATAATTAAAATGCGCGCCTGGGGCCGGCCGGCGCTGGGGAAAGGATGGGCCTGGCTCACGCGTTGACCTCCACGGGAAGTGCGGCTTCGCGCTCTTTTTTGCGGGACGGATGGAGGGGAAGGTCGAGAGTGAAGACCGCGCCGTGGCCGAGACCTTCGCTATGCGCGACCAGCATGGCGCCCATTTCCTGCGCCATGAGAATGCTGCTGTGCAAGCCAATGCCATGCCCGCCTTTCCTGGTGGAAAATCCCTGCGAAAAAATGCGGGCCAGATTTTCTTTGGGAATGCCGACGCCATTGTCGGCCACGCGAATCGACACGCGGTCGGGCGCGGCCAAACGAATGGCCACCACGACGCGTTTGTCCGGACGCCCCCCAGCTTCGCAGGCCTGGCTGGCGTTTTGCAGCAAATTGAAAACGATTTGCAGAACTTTATGCCGGTCGATGATCATGACTGGGCCGTCTTGAAAATCAGCCACGACCTGGATGCCATGCCGCTCCATGCCGGCCCGCAGCATGACCAGCGCGTCGCTGACAATATCCGCCAGGGAAATGCTTTCCAGGACGCCCGCGATTTTGGCGTAATCCTGCTGGCGCGCCACAATCGCCTTGATGTGCGAAATATTGTCGTTGAGCGATTTGACCTCGCTCGCCAGGCGGGCGCGCTCCCCGGCCAAATTTTCTCCCAGCGCGGTCAAGTAGGCCGGGAGGCGCCGCCCGCGTTCGTCCTCCGTGAGAAAAGGAATCAGCGCCGGGCCTTGCTGCGCCAGCAAGCGCGCGAGGCGCGCCACGTCGGCGGCCTTGGAATTATGAAGTTCGCGCGAGATCAGCTCCCCGGAGACGTTGGCGCTGTTCAAGACATTTCCGACATTATGCAGCACGCTGGACGCCACTTCCGCCATGCCGGCCTGGCGTGACGTCAATAATAGCTCCTTGTGGATGCGCTCCACTTCCGCCTCCACGCGTTTGCGCTCTTCAATCTCCATTTCGAGCGAGGATTTTTTGTCCTGCAATTCCCTTTGCACCACTTTGCGCTCCTCCACTTCATTGCGCAGCAGCACGCTCTTCTCCGCCAGGCTGGCCTCTGTTTGCTTGTGCTCCTCAATCTCCTGGCGCAATTGCTCCGTGCGTTGTTCGACTTGACGGCGCAGAATGCGAATCCACGCCGAGGTGATGGCCAGCAGGATGATCAATCCGGCGCACATCGTCAGCGTCCGCCTGAGAGTCCACCACGGCGGGCTTTCCAGCACGACCAGATCCGTGGGCGCGCGCAAGGACAGCGCAAAAGACGGCGCGCTCTTGCCGAGTTCGGCGTAAGGGAGCGGTTCAATTTGGCAGACGCCCGTGACCCGCACACGGCTGCCGGGCGCGACCGCGGGAGAGTTATGTTCGCCCGCCTTGAGAAAGCCGCGAAACAAGGTCTGGCCGGATTGCAAGGCCAGCACGCGGTCGGGCCCGAGCGAATCTTCGCGCAATACGGTCGCATCGAGCGTGACCAGCGCGGCGTCGAGGCGGCCCAGCGCGATGTCCGCTGGTGTGACTTTGACGGGAGCCACGGGCGTGGCCGGGCGGATTTTTCGGAGCAACGATTCGGTCAGGATGGGCGAGTAACCTTTGCTTTCGGGAAAGCCCACGACTTCCACTTCGTCGCTGACGGCGACGTGTTCGGCCGCGCTGGTGTCGTCACTCGTGGCGCTGCGCCAAAACACCCAATTTGCCGCGCCTTCGCGGGAACTGAGGATGACGTTTTGCTTGGGAATCACCATGGCGCCGCCCGTGGCGTCCTGGACGAAATATTTGTGGTCCTGCGTCAGTGTCAATACTCCGCGCGTGCGCACGCGATGCACCAGGCCGGAGGCGCCGGTGACTTCGAGCAGGTTCCCGATCGGCTGCGCCGCGAGCGAGAATGGGTCGCGCGCGGGATGCTCCACTTCCACAAATTCCATCGAGGGAATGACGAGGTGAATGCCCTGCGGTTTGCCGCGGTCATCGCTGGCGGCGGTGGCGACGCCGCGCGCGCGGATCGTCGCATCGACCAAGCCCTCCACCACGTCCGCCTTGGCCAGGCGAATGGTCGCCATCAATTCCTGGCCGTCACAACTAAGCAAAAGATGTGAGCCGTCCGTGGCGCGCACCACCGTCTCCACTTCCACCCATTGATCAACAAACTGTCCGCCGGCCAGCAGGTTGTAGGAGGCGCGTTGGGGACTGGGCAGTTTGCCGGGGCCGAGAATTTTTATTTTGTCCGGGCGCACGACTGGCCCGTGCCCGCCTTCCCACCCGGCGCGCCCTTCCAGCTCCAATTCATCACCAAAGCTCGCCCGGCCTGCCGCGCGGAAATCCTGCCAAATCTCAATTCCCCCCGTGCCATCCTGGACAAACGTGCCAAAAAGTTCGTTGGCAATGGCGCGCAGCCGGACCTTGGGCGAACGGAGGAGCGCGCTGCGATCCAGTTCGCGAATTTGCCGGATCTCCGTCAGAATCGACGGCGTTTCCTCGGCGGGGGCGGAAGCGGCGGCGGCCTGCGTGGCAGGCGGACGCGGACTGGCTTCGGAAATCGAGGCGAGGTCCGGAATCCAGATCGCGCCGATGACGCGGCGGCCTTCCGTGTCCAGCAACGCGCGGCCAATGCCCCGGACGCGGACCCGCGCGCCGTAAAAGGATGGGCGCTGTGAAAAATCCCCGTGCAACACATGCGCCGAAATGGTTTTGCCTCCATCTTCCAGCTCCAGGGTAAGGCCCGGCCCCGCGCCCGCGCTAAAGCGCACCGTTCCCTCCGTTTCCACCCAGATCAAATCTTCGCCCGCGGGCATGGCTTGCTCCAGCGCCAGGCGCAGCGGATTCCGCGGCGGCGGTTGCTGCTCGGTGCAGCGTGGTTGGTGCAACGAGACGGCGGCGTTGGTCCAGGCGCTGGTTCCCTCCAGGATCACGCGGGCGCCCGGCGAGGGCAAACTGGCCCACGCCGCGCATGGCACATCCAGAATTCCAGTCAAGTCGAGAAATGAGACAACTTTGTTGGTTTCATCGACGCCCACGATGACCCCTTCGACGCGCGCGTTGAAGCCGCGCGCCGCGCCGTGGCCGAGCGCCGCGAGGTCGCCCACATTCGTGACCACAATGCCCGCTTGATCGACGTATTCCCATTGAATCCAGGACGAGCGCGTTCGCGGGTGCGTCACGGAAAAATCCAGCCATTTCGTTTCGAGCTGTCCGTCGAACGCCCGGGTGGCGGATTCCGAAATCAAATGCTCCCCCTGCGCCGTGATCACATCCTTGAGCGTGGGCGCGGGGCTGAAATCATCCTCGCCCGCCCCCATCGGATCGATCTCCGCCAGCTGCACCGAGTTGCCCTCCGCCGGATTGCGCACGCGATCAATTTGCAGGCGGTAAATATTGTAGGCGGTTTCGTTGTGGATTTTGAAAACGCGGCGCTGATGGCGCTCGGTAAACAATTCGCCGGTGCGGACATCCAAGGTGGCCCAAGTGACGCCGCCATCGTTGGACGCCAGCAAACGCCAGTCAAACGGATCGCGTTGCGGAAAGTCGTTGGCAGAAGTCAGGGCGTATTGGCGCACGACCTTGGGGGCCTGGCGCGGCGCGGCCGTTTCAGCCCCCGGGGCGGCTGGCGCCGTCAAAAAAACAGCGAGGCCGGCCAGTAGCCAAATCTTCAAATTAAGCCGCCGCATCAGGGACCTCACAGCTTTGCCGAAGTGTTATGCCGCGCCCGGCCATTGTCGAGATTCAAGCGCGCGGCTAAACCCGCAGGAAGATTTTTCGTTGATACATGAAGCGCGCGAGCGCGAAAAGCAGGAGCAGCCCCGTGAGCGCGCCGATGAGTTCGCCGGCTTGGCCGAAGTAAAGTTTGCGCAAATCGCCGCCCGTGAAACGGCGCTCGATGGGGCCGATGTCCACGATGGAGCTGATCAGATAAATCGTAATGGGATTCATGCCAATCCAGACGAAAGGCTGCGCCCAGGCGCGCCAGCCCCAGCCGTCAATGATAAGATAAAACGCGGCCAAGAGCAGGCAGCTGTTCCCTCCCGCCACCAGCACGAATGAGGACGTCCAGATTTTCTTAATGACAGGGAATTGGAGGTTCCACAGCCAGCCGCAGATCACGAGCGCGGCGCCGGCGGCGGCCAGATACCCGGCCTTGGCCAGGATGGGACGCGCCGAGTCGCGGAGCCAGCGCCCGGCAAAAACGCCCAGCAAACAACTGGCGATGGCGGGCAAGGTGCTGAGCAATCCTTCCGGGTCATGGTCGCCATCCCATTTCCGCAGCGGCAAATACTGGCTGTCGAGCCAATTGGCCAGATTGTGGCCTTCCGCAAAATTTCCCGCCGCGCCGCCGGGAAACGGCACGAACGTCATGACGGCCCAATAACCCGCCAACAATCCCACGCACCAGATGATTTGTCCGCGCAGTTGGAAGAAACAGAAAATCAGCCCCGTGAATAAATAGGCCAGGGCGATGCGTTGCAGCACGCCCAGCAGCCGAATCTCGTGGAACGGCGTGCTGAAGCCGCCGTAAACCAGAATGCCAAATAAATAGAGCAGAAGCGCACGGCGCAGGATCCGCGTCACTGCGCCGGAGCGGCCTTTCTCCACGAGCAAACGCGTCAGGGAAAAAACCAGCGAGACGCCCACGAGGAAAACGAACATCGGAAAAATCAGGTCTTCAAAATGAAATCCTTCCCACGCGCAATGCTCGAGTTGATGGGCCACCCCTTGAGTGACGGGATTATCGCCCACTTTGCGCAACCCTTCCACCAGTTCGTCGGCGCCAATGATCCAAAACATGTCGAAGCCGCGCAAGGCGTCCACGGACATGAGACGGCCCATTTTCGCGGACACATTTTCGGTGGGAGCGGGAGCCGTCATGGCGCCGAGTGTGGATTTGCCGGCGCCGCGCTGTCACGCTCATTTTTCAGGTTGGGGAATTAAGCGCTTCCAAGGCCTGCACTGCCGCGGCGCCGCGCGTTTCGACGCCGAGCTTGTTGAATATTTCCTGGACGTGCTTCTTCACGGTGGATTCGGTGATGCCCAAAATAGTGGCGATGTCCGAATTGGTTTTCCCCTGGGCCAGCCAGAGCAGCGTCTCGGCGGCGCGCGGTGTGAGGCCGAATTTGGCCAGCGGCGCGGCGGAGGAAAAGTCGGGCGTAAACTCCCGTTTGACCTGTTGGCGGGAGCGTCGGAGGCGAGTCTCGACCGCCAAAATGAGGTCGGCATTGGCAATGGGTTTGGTCAGATAATCGTCGGCGCCGAGGTTCATGCCGCTGCGCAAATCATCTTTTTCGCCTTTCGCCGTGAGAAAAATAAAAGGGATGCGGGCCAGAAGCGGATCCATGTGCAGCAGGCGCAAGGCGCCGTAACCATCCAAAACTGGCATCATCACATCGCACAGGATAAGGTCGGGCGGCGCGCGGCGCGCGAGGTCGAGGCCCTCCTGGCCATCAGCGGCGGCGCTGGACTCGTAGCCGTGGAAGCGCAGAAGCTGGGTGATGTTGCGGCGCATTTCCGGCTCATCTTCGATGATGAGGATTTTTTTCATGGGAAAATGGGGAGTTTGACCAGGACGGTGGTGCCCGAGGCGATTTTGCTGCGGAGATGAACATTGCCGCCGTGCAGCTCGGCGCAACGCTTGACCAGCAGAAGGCCCAGGCCGGTGCCGGGGCGGCTGCCCACGTTGCCGCCGCGATGAAAAGCCTGGAAAAGTTTTTGCTGGTCGTCCTCGCTGATGCCAATGCCCTGGTCGCGCACGACGCAATGGGCATCGCGGCCGTGGCGCTTCACAGAAAAATGCACCGGGGCGCCGGGCTCGGAATATTTGACAGCATTGCTGAGCAGGTTGGTGAAAATGTGGCCGAGGAGACGCTCGTCCGCCTGCGCGGAAAGGGGGAGGGCTGGCAGCGACAAATCGACCGGGCAACGGCGGTTGGTCGCGGAAAGAACCTCGTCCACCACCCGCCGGCAGAAATGCGCCAGGTCCAGGGCGGCTGGCTGAAAATCGAGTTTGCCGGCGTCGAGCCGGCTTAAGGCCAGGACTTCCTCCATCATGCCCGCCATGCGGCGGGTGTTGCGCGTGATGGATTCAAGCTGGATCTCACGGTCAGCGGCGGGCATTTGCGCGTGAAAATCGCGGAGCAATTCCGCGGAGGATTGGATGATGCCCAGCGGAGTGCGAAATTCGTGCGACACCATCGAGATGAAATTGCTCTTGAGCTGGCTGAGCTCCTTTTCGCTGGCGAGGGCCTTGAGCATTTCGATCTCCGCTTGTTTGCGCTCGGTGATGTCGAGATCCAGGCATAGGATGTGCGGCTCGTGGTCCAGCGTGATGATCTCGGCGGAGAGTAGAATGGTGAAGCGTTCGCCCCGGCGATTGCGCCAGCGGCATTCCTGCTGGCGGATGCGCCCCGAGGCGCGCAGTTCGTCGATGGCCGCCTGGCGGTCGGCCAGATTTTCCCACATGCCCAGATCGACGGAGCTGCGCCCGAGAATTTCCGCGCGCGGCAGGCCCAGCCATTTGACCATCGCATCGTTGACGAGGACGTATTTTTCGTCGCTCAACCGCAGAATGCTGGTCAGCACGGGGCTGGCTTGAAACGCCACGCTGAAACGCGCCTCGCTCTCCGCCAGGGCCGTTTGGGCGCGGACGCGTTCCGTAATGTCCGTGATGAAAGCCTGGATGATTTCCCGCCCGGCCCATTCGATGCGGGTCAAAGCCACTTCCAGCGGAATATCTTCGCCATCGGGCGCGCGCGCCATCCATTCAAAACGGGCGCTGCCACACCGCAAGCACTCCCGGATCAACCGCGGTCCCAGCACGCTGGAGCTTTCGCCGTTGGGTTGAAACGGCGGGGCCATTTCGCGCGGATGGCGTCCAATCACCTCGGCGGCGGAGTTGCGCCGCATGATGCGCACGGCCGCGGGATTGACCTCGATGATTTCGTTCTCGTCATGCAGCACCACGCCGTGGCTGGAGCCTTCAAAGAGCGCCCGGAATTTCGCTTCGGATGCGCGCAAGGCGTTTTCCGCGCGCTTGCGCTCGGTGTTGTCAATAATGCTGGCGCGAATGAGATTCTGGCGCTCCGCCGGCAGGCGCAGCAGGCGAACCTCGGTGGGGATCAACCGTCCGCTGGGCTGCTGGCGATGAATCCACTCAAAAATCGGCATGCCGCCGGCCAGCGCTTCATTCATTTTTTCGCGGGCGACCTCCACCGAAAGCCGCCCGTCCGCCTGGAATTCCGGGCTGACTTCGCTCGGGGTCAGTTCGGCCAGTTTTTCCATGGGCACGCCATACAGCCGGCACGCATGCTCGTTGCCAAAGCGAAATCGCCCGGTGTCGCCGTCAAAAACCACAATCGCCTCGGGGGCGTGTTCGACGAGGGCGCGAAACCGCGCCTCGCTCGTGGTGAGGGCGGCGGTGCGTTCCGCCACGCGGCGCTCCAGGGCTTGTGTCAACTCGAATAATTCGCGCTCGGCTTTTTTGCGTTCGCTGATGTCGCGCGAAATCAGGACCTGGAGGCGGCGACCGCCCATGAGCAGCGCGGTCGAGGAGACTTCCACCGGAATCTCCACGCCATCCAAACGGCGAATGACCCATTCGAAGCGATGCGTCTGTTCGCGCTCGACGGTGGCGATAATCTCCGCGGTTTTTTCCTCGGTGGACGCGCCGTCCGGCTGGAAGGCAGGGGAAATGTCCTTGGGGCGCGTGTTTAAAAGTTGTTCTTTACTGGCGGCGCCGATGAGTCGCACGGCGGCCTGATTGCAATCCACCATCATGGCGGTGAGCGGATCGTACAGCCAAATGGCGTCGGCGCTTCGCTCGAAGAGGCTTTCAAACACCTGCCCAGTTTGCGCGAGCAAAAGCTCGGACGCACTGGCGCTATCGTCCCATGTGGAGGAGGGAGGCATGCGGTTTATTAATGACATGGATAATAGCGGCTGGAGGCTCCGCTGAATACTTCTATCTTATGGGTCTTAAGTCCCACCGGCGATGGGGAACCCTTTCGGCTCTCATCCTTCTCATTGGCATGATTGAATCAAATAAAAGGCGGGTGCGCCTCATGGCCGCGCTGGCGATAATTGGGGCAACGTCACTTCTGGCGCAGACCGTTTCCATCCCAGACGCCGGCCTGGAGGCGGCGGTGCGCAGCGCCCTGCAAAAGCCCGCAGGCGTGTTGACGGCTTCTGACTTGTTGAGCCTGACGACGTTAGGCGCGCCGGGACTGAACATTAGAAACCTGAGCGGCCTGGAGGCGGCCAGCAATTTAACCAACCTCGACCTCGATTCGAATAATCTGACGAATTTCCTGCTGCCTTCCTTGACGCGCTTGACGACGCTGAATCTATTCAACAATCACCTAACGCGCTTCGTTCTCCCCAATGGACTCGCTCAACTGAGTTCGCTCGATCTTGGCGCCAACGCGCTCGTCGAATGTTCGATCCCCGCCGGAATGACGAATCTGGCGAGCCTTTTTCTCGAAGACAATCAGCTGGCGCAGGTGACATTGCCCGCCGACCTGACCGCGCTGAACTATCTCGATCTGGATTTTAACCAATTGCAGAGTCTCAGCCTTCCCGCAGCCAGCCAGTTGAAGGAACTGACAGTCGCGGGCAATCAACTGACCAACCTGCCTTTAACCGCCGTCATGACGAACCTGTCCTTTGTTGACGCTGATGCCAACCAGTTGTCGGAATTTGCCATCGCGGGCTCCTGGAGTCATTTAAACTTGTTGCGTTTGGAAGGGAACAACCTCCGCCAGCTGATCGTTCCGGCGGGCCTGACCAATCTGTCCAGCCTTCTCCTGGCAGAGAATCACCTCACCAGTTTGACGCTGCCCTCAGACCTGTCGAGCTTAACGGAGCTGGATCTGGGTGATAATAGTTTGACGAACGTATTTCTTCCCGAAGGGCTGACTAACCTGGGTTCGGTCGACCTGGACGCCAACCAATTGGCGTTCATGTCACTGCCGGACGATTTGACTTCGTTGACCTATTTGTCCTTCGGCGGCGATCCGTTGACCACTTTTGTGTTGTCGCAGGACGAGGCGGCCAACCTATCCGGCCTGGTTAACATGCTCGTCGGGCGCCGGGTTTCGGTGCGCACTTATCCCTCAACAATACAGTTGACGACGGTGCGGCCCATCGCGGGTGGATTCGCCATTTCTCTGGCGGGGCCGCCGGGTGTGTACGAGGTTTCGGGCTCCGGCGATTTTTCGTGGCACGGCTTGGGGGCGACCGCCAATAGCCTGGGAGTTTCCACATATTCCGACACAAACGGCCCTTTGCAGGCGCAGCGTTTTTATCGCGTGCGTCGCGCGCCGCAGGTTGCTCCTTAGTCCCATTGTGGCGCGCTCCTGGGCAAGTCATAGTGAATTCTTGCGAGGCGCATAAGCGCTTCGAAGAAGCATGAACTCTGTGGAACAATTTAAGGTGATCGTCAGCGAACACTACGAGCTGCTGTTCAAATTTGCGATGAGCTTGACGCGAGGGGAAAGCGAGGCGCGCGCCTTGACCCAGGAAACATTCTACGTTTGGGCGACCACGGATCACTCGCGGCGGGACATTGCCAATATCAAGGTCTGGCTCTTTGCGACCATGCGCCGGCGCTTCTCCCTGCGGAGAAATCTCTCGGAAACGGCGGAGGCGCCGGAAGACGTCGCAGAGTTGCCCGCCTTCTGCCCCGAGGTTGTCAAACAGCTGGACTGGGAACAGATGTTGTCCGCGCTGGCCGAAGTGGACGAGCAGGACCAGCCGGCGGTGGCGTTATTTTATTTCGGAGATTTTTCCTACCGCGACATTGCGCTGATCCTGGGAGCGGCGGAGGGCGCGGTCAAATACCACATCGCGCGGGGTTTGGGGCAATTGCGCGAGATACTTTCGGGACGCGAAACCTACTGTGAAGAATGGGACTTGAGCTCCACGCTGCTGATGGAACAAGCCGGGCCTTGAGCGACCCGGCTCTAAATGAATAGAACTATGTATAATAAGGAAAATTTGACCAGGCTGGAAAAGCTGGAAAGCCTCGCGCCGGAAGCCATGAAGGCTTTCTGGGCGTTTGACCGCGCGGCGGTCGCCCCGGGGATGATCCCCGTAAAGTACAAGGAGCTGATGGCGGTGGCGGTGGCGCTCACCACGCAATGTCCTTATTGCCTGGCCATCCATAGCGGCAATGCGCGTCGCGCGGGCGCGGTTGAAGCGGAACTGGCGGAGGCGGCCATTGTCGCCGCCTCGCTCCGGGCCGGCGCGGCCATCA
This sequence comes from Verrucomicrobiia bacterium, assembly GCA_035551475.1. Lineage (GTDB taxonomy): Bacteria > Verrucomicrobiota > Verrucomicrobiia > Limisphaerales > Palsa-1400 > DASZMX01. The sequence goes on along the minus strand of DASZMX010000141.1, from coordinate 37,489 downwards.
CGCACGCCACTCACGTGCTGGCGGATTAATTGCCTTTTGTTCCGGTTTCCGGCGCGCCGGCGTTGACGCGCCGCGCCCAATTCCCGTGCGCAGCTTGAAGAGGCGTTGCGCATGGGGCATCGAAAGCGCCTCCCAAACAAGGAAGAGAAACATGCCGTTACTGAATGTGAAATTGATCGAGGGCGTCTTCACGCCCAAGCAGAAGCAAGAACTGATTCGCAAACTAACCGACACCATGGTGTCCATCGAGGGCGAAAACCTTCGGCCGTACACGAGTGTCATCGTCGAGGAGGTCAAGAGCGGGGATTGGGGAATAGGCGGCAACGCCATCACGACCGCCGACGCCCGGGCCATTGCCGCGGGCACGGCCAAAGGCTAACGCCCGACCGCGCCGCGGCCTGGCCGTTGCGGTCGGGCCGCGGCCATTTGAAATGAACCATCAAACCACTAAAGTTAAATTCTTACATGAACCGACCGCTCCAGTTATTTAGCGCGCTGCTGCCAGTGTTTGCCGTCGTGGCCGCGCCCATTTCCCCGTCCGAATTGGACGCCTCGCTCACCCCTGACGGCCAGCAGGTCAAGCTTCATTGGAAAAGCGTTCCGGGGCAGACTCAGCAAATTCAAGTCAGCAGCGATCTCCGCACCTGGACCAAACTCCCGCCTGTGCTGGCCTCGGCTCTTGACGATTCCACATGGGCCGATGACGGTTCGCTGACCGGCTCGTTCACCAATGCGCAGCGGTATTATCGCCTGCTGCTCGGCGCGGGCACGATCAGCGCGTGGGTGGGAGCGCCGATTTCCTTTGCGCCCGCCGCGGTGGGAAGCGCGTATCTGTGGGATTTTGGCGACGGCGCCACTGCGACGAGCCAAAGCCCCAGCCACATTTATCAAGCCGATGGCGTTTATACGGTGACTCTCGCGGTGACCGACGCGAATGGGACGCATGCCGGCGCCAGCACGATCTGGGCGGAGTCGCCGTGTCAATCATTGCTGACGCCCAGCTTGTTGGCGGCGCTGCGCCAGAAGGCGGCGAGCAATACAACGCAATGGCAGAGCTTTAACCAGCGCCTCAACGGGCAGCTCAAGCAAGTCGTCGGCTCGGGCGCCTATGAAGGGGATGAGCTGTCGTGGATTGGAGATTATGCGCTGGGCTACAAGGTCCTCGAATTCCAGGATCCGGCCACCGCCGCGATGTATGCTGACAAGGCGATAGGGCTGCTGAAATCGGCGTTGCAGGATTTTCAAAAAGTGGGCGAAATTGCGCAAATGTTTCTGGCGCGCGGCGACGGCGTGACCAAGTCGTTCACGCTGCCCGACACGAACATCATCGGCTCGTCGCTTTCCGTTTACACGGCGCCGATCACCAATTTGGCGGTGGTGCGCGGCAGCGGGCCTACGGACGCCATCGATTATTATTTGACCTTCATCAAAGTCAGCCAGACTTCCGATGGCGCCGCGGATTACATGCCGGGCGTGGATTGGCGGCATTCGGGTGATTTGCCCAATGACGAAATTGACTGGTCCATCGCCGCGCCGGGCCGCAGCCCCGCGCGCGGCACGACCTATTATGTGACCGCCGCGTCCAGTTTGGACATTGCCAATGCCTCGGCTGGTTTGTCGGGGAACACCCTCACCTTTTCCACGGCGCCGTCCGTTAAGAAAGCGATTTACGTGCAATATGTGTATGGCGCGCATGCGTCCAATAACGCGACGCTGGCTTTCCAACAAACTCACGCCAACGACGGCGGCTTTAACTCGGTGACCATCGACGACGGTTACACGTACCGTTACCTGGGAAAATTTGCCGCGTTGGGCTGCGATTGGCTGTATGGCTACCCGGGCTTGACGGCGTCCCTGCGCAGTCAATTGGCGGCGATGCTTGTGCGGTGGTCGGATTACTGGAAGGCCAATGGCTACCGGGCGGACGATCCTGCCAGCAATTATGCGGAGGGCGGCTATGTCAGTCGAACTTTGACAGCCCTGGCGTTGGGCGCCGGTCGCGATACGAATGGGCCGCGATTGTTGAGCGAAATCACCGCCTTTCGGCAAGCGAATGTTTTGCCCGTCATCACGAATGCGTCGGACAGTTATGCGGGCGGCTTTTGGGCTGAGGGCTGGAATTATGGGCAGCAGGCGGCGCGGAATTTGATTCTCGCCGGCCTGGCGCTGGAAACAGCAGGCACGGGAACCATCGCGCCAGAGCGCCAATGGGCGGGCGAAGTGATCAACAGCCTCATCAGCGAACAGCCCAGCCAGAGGCTGATTTACGACGGCGGCGATTGGTACGACTATCCGGCGCCGTTCGTGGACAAAGATCTTCTTTACATGACGGCGGCGGCCGCGGCCGATCCGGTGGCCCGCAGCCACGCCAACTATATCATTCAGAATTATCCCGGCGGGCAGACGCAGGACATGCAGGATCTTTGCTATCGTGATCCGAGCGCTGGCGCCGCTTTTTGGAGCGATGCGCCGCTGGCGCGGGTGGCCCAGGGGACCGGGCTGGTCACGGCGCGCGCGGATTGGAGTTATAATTCCACCTGGCTGGCGTTTCAGGTGGGGAATTTGATTGATACCGACCACCAGGAATACGCCCAGGGCCAATTGGAAGTGCAGCGCGGGCCCGACGCGCTTTTAATTAATGCTAACGAAGTGGGCGGCAACCAGAACGTCAACACGGAAAGTTCCTTCGGGAATTTGGTGGCCGTCGATGATAACGGCGCGGGCACGCAGAACTATCCGTTTAACCAGGGCTTCTGGTTCGGCGCGCCGGGTTGCCGCATCACGGCCTTCGAGGACGGCGGCCAATATGTTTATGCCATGGGCGATTACGCCGCCGCTTATGCGTTGAACACCACCCCCGGCGTGGGCACGGCGCGCAAACTGACGCGCCAAGTGGTCTATGTGCGGCCGGATTACATCGTGGCGCATGATCGAGCTGTGACGCAGGCAGCCGCCGACGCGAAGGAATTGCGCTGGCATTTTCTGGACGCTCCCGCGGTGCAGCCCGCGTCCAACTCATGGGTGGCGGCGGAGGGCGGCAGCAAATTATTCGGGCAGACGTTTTCACGTTCGCCGCTTGCGACGACCAATGAGGCGGTGAATTGCCCAGCCGACGGCGATGCGGTGGTTTATCGCGTCGCCACCCGCAATACGGTCCTGGCCACAAATGTCAACTATTTGACAGTCCTGCAATCGGCGGCCGCCTCCACCGCAAGCATGGCCGCAACGGCGCCGGTGTCTTCCAGCGACCTGCGCATGGAAGGCGCGCAGATCGGGAATACGGTGATTTTGTGCGGCGCGGATGCGCCGTTAACGCCTTTTTCGGGCACGATCACGTACAGCGTGACGAACGCGGCGCCGACCATTCATTTCCTGTGCGATTTGCCCGCTGGCCAGGCGTTCCAAGTGTCGGCTAACGGCATTTCGCTGGGATCCTTCAAAGCGTCCGCCAGCGGCGTGCTCTCGTTTACCAACATCAGGACCGGCGCGCAAACTATTGCCTTGCATTAACTCATGGGCGCATGAGCACGCGGTAGAAGCGAGTGGGATCGGGGCCAATCGGGTCAGACACGGTGATAGTCGTGTTAGTGGTGGTGACGGGCGGGCCCAGGTTCATCCACAGCGGAGCGCTGAGGTTCGTGGCGAACTGGACTTGGTAGATAAGGCCGGGCGCGGCGGCGATGGAAAAATTTAATTGGCCATTGGCGGAGGCAAATTGTTGGAAGGAGGGCGGCGTCACGGGAACGAGTGTGATGTCGTCCAAGCCGAAGTAGGCCGGGTCGCTGCGGAACCCGAATTGGAGGACGGCGGTGTTGCTGGAAGACTGCACAAAGTATTGGAGGTTCGTCCAAGTGGAGGCGGCGGCGTTGGCTTGCGCGAAAAGCGTTGCGCCGCTCCAGGTGACTTGGAAAAAGTTGGTGATTCCGCCCAAGGGATATTCGACCCAAAACGAAAGTAGATAAAGTTGCCCCGGCGACGTTGGCAAGATCTGGGACAGGTAGCCGAGACCGGGACTGGGTCCTGCTTGAACGCCGTACTTTCCCGAATGCACGAAAGTGGAGCTGGCCGTCACCGAGGTGTAAATAAGATTGCCGGATTGCGTCCAACTCGTGAAGTTGCCTGTCTCGAAGCCGCCATTCTGGATCAGCTGCTGATTGACATTGAGCGTGAACTGGCGGCTAAGGACGGCAGAGGTGGCCGGATTGGTGAACGCGATTGTGGCCACGTATTTTCCCGCCGGCAGCGCGTTGGCCTGGGCGTTGAGGGAGACGCTGACGGGCGCGGCAGGCCCGCCGGGCTCCAGCGCGCCGTTGGTGGGCGAGACGGTCAGCCAGGGGGCCGAACTGCCCGCCACCCAGGCGAGTTCGTTCGAGCCGGAATTTGTCAAGAGAATGGTAACGGAAGGTGAATTGAACGGCCCCCCGGCCAAACCGGTGGAGGAAAAATTGGCGGCCGAAAGAAGCGTCAGCGGGTCGGGCGGGGCGGTGAGGGCGTAGATCAAGCTGGTGGTGGGTGTGCCCCAGCCAGTGCAAAGATCGTAGCCCGGCTCGGCGAAAAAGAGGTTGGGGCTGTTCGGGCTGGTGTTGTTGCCGTTGGTGATGTCATGGAAGACCGAGGTGTAATCGGCGGAGGCTCCCAGCGCGTACAGCGCCGGGTTGAGAAAGCCCAGCGGCGCCAGGCCATGCGCGGCGGCTTGCTCGTTGGCGAGCGCGGCGAAAGCGGCCCACAACGGCGTGGCGCAACTGGTGCCAGAAAACGCGCGCCGCGCGCCGCTGGCGTAAAACACCATGATATTTTCCGCCACGATGGCCACATCGGGAAGGTTGCGCGCGGCGGCCGAGCCGCCGTTGGCTGAAGTCGCGACCCCTTGCTGCCAATCGGGCAGTGGATAATGGCTGCTGATGCCGCCGCTGCTGCCGAAACCGTTGGTTTTGTTCCAAACGGTTTCGGACACGCGCGCGCCGCCCGGGCCAGTGGTGGCAAGCGTCGTTCCGCCGACGATCGTAATGTAGGGGCTGTCGGCCGGAGCGACGGTTTGTCCGGGATCATCGACTTGGCCGGGGGCGTAGGCGCCGTCATCGCCCGAGGCGCAGAAAAAGGATTGGCCCTGCGCCGCCATCTGCTGAAAAATTTGATCGGCGGCGGCGGACGGGCCGCCCGTCCAGCCCCACGAACAACTGAGCTGGCGCGCCGTGTTGTCATTGGCCATGCGATTGAGCACATCGTTGGGCGCGCCATTGGGCCCCGCGTCGTAAAGAATAATTTTGGCCAGGCCCGGCGCCATGGCGACGGCGAGTTCAAGATCGAGGGAGACTTCGGCGTTGCGCGAGTTGGCTCCGGGGGTGGGAGTTCCGTCGTAGTCATCCAGCAGAATCGTTTCGATGGGGACGGCGGGCAGGCCGGCCTGGCTTTCGTAGTTGGAAATGTCCGTGGGATAATAACCGTCGAATTGCACCATTCCCATCACCTGGCCCGCGCCCGTCTGGGGCGCGCCCGGCGCATAGGCCGCTCGAAAATCATTTCCCAAATACGCGCCGTTGGTGGCGGAGCCCGCCAGCGGCTGGCTTAACGGGCGCGGCGGCTGGAGGTCGCTCAAGCCGCTGACGTCAAGCAGAGGAATTTCCGCGGGCACGGAGGGCTCCGTGTCCGGCGCGAAAAAAAGCCGGGGTTCCACGGGATGTTGGTAAGTCCGCAGATGCGTGTGAAATCCGCGCTCAATGTCGGCGGCGGCGGCGGCAACGTTGAGCAACAGACGATTGGGATGCTCGCCCGTGATGATAAAATGCTGCTGTTGCGCGTATCGGATCACGGCCAGGTAATCCTCGGAGGTGGGGCCAAAACGGGAGGTGAACTCGGCGGGCGTCAGGAAACGATGATAATTGGAGCTGGCCGGATTATAGAGCCCCGCGAGCAGGTTGGTGAGGGCATCGCGATGGCGCAGCGGCAAGCCGAGGGCGAGCCGCAGGACGTTCGTGGGCGCGACGTCTCCCCTTGGGGCAAGACGCCGGACGAGAGGCGGGACGTGGCCGGCGGAAAGCGGTTTTTCCGCGGCCACGGCGCCCCAGCCGGAAGCGAGCAAGGCCAACGCCACACCTATTTTCCACAGGAGCGCCGGCTCTCTTGCGTTTTTGTTATTGCTGCAACAGCCGATAGAAAATGACCTCGTCGGTGGAATCGATGTCAATTGTAATGACGCCGTTGGTTTGCGTGTAGCTCAACCAGGGCTGCCAGCTTGCGTTGCCGAGGTTGGTTTTGTATTGGATTTGATAGTTCGCGCCGAGCTTGCCGAACAGCGTGAGCGTGCGATTGGGCGCGGTGAACGAGCCGGTCAGGAGCGGCTCATCGTTCACCACCATGACCAGGCCGGCCGGAGTGATATAATTGACATAGGCGGAGCCATCGGGTTTGGCGGCGATGGCGTTGGTGACCGGCAGCGCGACAAAGCTCGACCGCGAATTCGGCAGCGCGGAAAACGTCAATTGCGATGCGACATTCGAGCCCTGCAACGACTGGCCGGGCAGCGTGGAGATCGCAATGAGCAGGTTCGTGCCCTGGGTTTGAACCGTGGCGGAGCCGACCGACGGCGCCAGCGAATCCAGCGCGAAGTTGGTGAGGACGTTGGGCGGAACCTGCACGCTGAAGGTGAGGTTGGTGACGCCGCTGCTCGAACTCACATTGACAGGGAGGCTGGCAGAATGGCCGCCTTCCACGTTGGTGACGCCGAGGGTCATTTCCAAATAATCCAGCACGGTGACGAGGAAACTCTGCGAAGCCGTCAGCGGCGGCAGGCCGTTGTCGGTCGCCACCACGGTGATTAGGTTCGTCGTTTCGGCCAGGCTCCGGCTCGGGCGCCAGAGGAACACGCCGGTGGCGGGATCAATTGAACTGCCGGCGGGATTGCCGGCGGCCAGGCTGTAGGTGATTTGATCGCCGTTGGCATCCGTGGCCCGGGCCGTGAAGGCGGCCGGTTGGTTCGGCGCGACGACGACATTCGGAATGGGATCGAGCGCAGGCGCCACGTTGGTGGACACGATGGTCGAGGCGTTCGGCGCGAGAGGCGTCGGTTGGGTCGCGCCGCTGTTGTCGTGCGCGATGCTGTAGAAGTCGTACGTGCTGCCGGGCTGGCCTGAGAAAGGCGATTGGGTCAGCGTGGTGTTTTGCAGCCACAGATAATAACTCTGGCTGTCTTGCGAGACGTAGATGTCATAGGACGCGACGCCTGGGCCGCCGGCCACGGTCGCGCCGGCCCAGGACACGCCGAACACCGGGTTGACCACCGGCGGCAAGGCGGCCACGGCGCTGCTGGGCGCGCCCGCTTCCAAGGTGTTGTAGATGGAGGGCGTGGGCAGCGGCGATTGATTGTCAAATACAATGACGGCCTGCGCGTTCACGCGCGCGCCATTGGCCACGTCGCTGTTCGCATTGACCACATAGGAGACAAAACCTTCGCCTTGCGGCGCCGGATTGTCGGGCGGCAGGAAGCCGATCAAAGGATTGGCCGGCACGTCGCCGGTGTTTGGATCGATGGTCGAGAGGATCCAGAAGGCCTGCCGATTCGCCACGTCCACGCCGGCGAAGACATCCACGTAAAAGCCGTTGGTGGCCGTGAAATCCAGGCGGGTCTGGTAAAACGCGGTGTTCGGCGGAACATTAAAGATCATGCCGCCCCAGCCGAAATTCCCAAGGCGGAACGAGCGGGGATCCAAATTGGGATCGAGCGGCAGCGTGATGGTGACTTGTCGCGCGGGGGCGCTGGCCTTGGTGGGATCGTTCTCGAATTGAATGGAATAATCCAGCGGCGCGCTGGCCGACACCCATTGATCCGGGCCGAAGCCGACTGGGCCGATGATGTTATTCGGATCAACCGGGCGGATACCGCATGGGATGTAAACGAATTTCTGCGTGCAATTGGTGTAGTCATATTCAGGGCTGGCGCGACCGCAGTGCTTGTTCGGGTCGTAGGTGGGCCCTTTGGCGACGGTGAGTTTGCCGGCGCATTTGCAGCAAGCATCGATTTCCGCCTGGGACAGTGAGCTGAGATTGGCCAGGCTGTTCGCCGTGTCCTTGGGCTCGATGACATTGGCCACCACGATGGGCGTGGTGTTGGTGGGAGCGAACAGCGCGGGCGCGCTCCAACCGCTGCCGGAGAAGGTCGATTGGAAAATGGCGGTGTCGTGGTTCGCGTTCACTTCCTGCGTCCACAGCACATAAATCGTCGAGCCGGCCTGCTGCGCGGAAGCGGTCGTGATCGTGCCGGAGGTGATTTCCGAAGGCTTCGTCCAGGCGGCGCCGTTCCAGGTGGAAAAGAGCAAATGGGAAACGCCGTTGGAGTCGCCATAGCTCCAGAGCGCCATGACGTCGCCATTGGGCAGGCGGCTCAATTGCACGTTTTGATCCGCGCCGGGCGTGGCCGCGAGCGTTTGGGGTTCGCTCCACGCCGTGCCGTCGAAGGTGGAATAGGTCACTTCAGAGGCGCCGCGCACCGCATCCAAATCATCATAAGAAGAATTGGTGGTGAGCGAACTGGCGTCGGTGTGGACCCAGACCACGAGGCGATTGCCGGCAGCGTCCGCCGCGGCGGAAACGTAGCTGTTCAAGCCGACAGAATCGGGAATGATGACGGGATCATTCCAATTCGTGCCGTTGAAATCCGCCACGAAAACCTGGCTGCCTGGCTGCCCGGAGCGAGGATCGCCGGATTTATACCAGGCTTGGAAGGGAACGCCCCCGCCATCCACCGCGAGGGAAGGCGCGCCGTCCTGATACAAATCGGACGCGACATTTTTCAGCACCGAATTCGTGCCGTAGGTATTGGTCGATCCGACAAACGCGCCGGGATCATAGCTGAAAGTCCAACCGGCTGGCAGCGGGTCGGAGCCGTCTTTGGGCCGGGCGGTGGGGTCAACAATAACAGGAGCGCCGAGCGTCGGCAGCGTGTAGCTGAAAAACGGCGCGATGGAAACTTTCAGCGTGCCGACCAGGCTGTATTCCTTGAGTGAAAGCACGGGATAGACTTTGAATTTCACCGTCGCCTTGGCTTGCCCGGCGACATTGAAGGTCGGATTCACATAAGGCGATTCCGTCGATTCAATCGCCGTGTAGGGCTTGCCGCTCCAATCCACGGCGTTGATTTGCGATTCATTCGCGCCCAGGAATCGTCCGCCGATGGACAGCGTGCAATCGAGCGTGAGGAAGGTCTGGCCCGGCTCATCCGGCGCGCGCCAGGAAGTGATGGGGCCGGGGGCGCGATCCCATTTGACGCCTTCCAAGGAAAGTCCGACGCCGATGCCGATGGAATTTTCCAGCAGGAATCCGGGACGGCGGGCGCGCAGCCAATCGGTCATGCGGTCGATGCCCGCGCCGAACGCCACCGCTGGCGGGATGGCGGTGAAGCTTTGCAAGATGCGGGCGGCGAGATTTTTGAAATCCACATGGAGGTTGGCGCTCGCGCTGGCGCTGGCATTCTTGAAATCCATCTCACAAATATCCGGATTGACCTGCCAATTGTAGGTCATGGACAACGAGCCGCCGCCGCTGACGCCGGTGGAGGAGCCGTTGTAGGCCGCCTGGACGCCGGCCGAGCCGGTGGCGCTGGCGCCGCAGCCGGATTTGCTGCCCTTGAGGCTGAAGTTGTAGCCGAAGCTCGCTTCGTCATTCCCGATGGGGAATTTGAAATCGTTTTTCCAGGTGGTGGAAAATGAATTGTCCGTGCTGTCAAAACCACTTTCGCCCGCCTGCGGCGCGGCGGTCGGGGCCGGGCTGGACCAGACCAGGTCGCCGGACTTGAGATCGACCACCGAATAGTAAACATCCGAATCATCGACTTGGCCGATGCCGATTTTGAGATAAGTGATGACGGCCAGGCCGTTGGCGCCGATGGCAATGCCCGGGCTGAAATTCCGCACCAAATCATGCGTGAGCGCCGCAGGTTGCGACCATTCGTAGCCGCCTCCGGAAGCGCTGCGGCCCACGGCATAGACGAGCTCCACGCCGTTGGTCAGGTCTTCCGACCACACCGCGATCAGCCCGGCCGTCGTGCGGTCGAGCAAATGCGGGCTGGACCCCACGGCGAAGGAGCCGGGCGTTTTGTTCGTGCTCAAAGGCGCCGCATCCACCCATTGGCCCCCCTTGTCCCAGGCGTGCCAGAGAACGGAATCCCGCAGCCAGAAAGCGTGCAGCGCGCCCTGGCTGTCCAATTGCAACTGCGCATCGCTATCGTTGACAAGGTTGGTGAGCGGCGGCTGTTGGTAAAGGTAAATCGTTTGTTTTGACAGGTCGTTGTTGGAAATGGTGTAGGTCGGCGCGGCGCCGTCCACCTTCCCATCCTGATTCATGTCGAAGAATTGGTTGGTGATGTAGGCGTAATAACTTCCCGGCGGGACGCGCGTGAACGCGAATTCGCCGTAGGTGTCTGTGATGGCGCTCGCCGCCACCGTGCTGAGCTGCGAATTGGCGGCCACGGTGTAAAGATCAATTTCCACGCCCGGTTTTGGCAACCCGTCCTGCGCTCCCACCAGCGAGCCGGATAGGCTCGAGCTGGCGCGATAGTCGGGCGAGTTCGTGAAGAGCGCGCCGATGATTTGGCTGACATTGCGCATTTCCGGCGGCAAATTTGCCGCGGTGCGATCCAGGAATTGCACATAGTCGCCCCACGTGCCGCCGACGCGGTCGCGGATATTGGCCCAGAACGGCTGCCAATCCGCATCGGCCACGCCGCCGGGTCGAACCGTCGCCTCGATGTCCACCCAGTCCGAGTCATTCATCGCGCGCACGCTGTCCGCCGCAATGGCCCAGACTTCCACGTCATGGCTTTCGCCCTCGTAGAAAATCTGGATGCTTTGCGAGATTTGCGGGCGGATGATATTGGGCGGCCCCGTGAGGCTGCGGCCCAGGAATTCAATGCGCTGGCTGCGCAAGACATTGATTTGCGTGCCGATTATTGTTCCGCCCTCGCCGCTCACCATGATCAACGGCGCGACCGCGTCGGAATCGCCGCTGTTGCCGTAATCCACCAAGGCGCCATGCGGCACCAATCCCATCGAAGGCTCGCTCACCGCCAGTGGGCCGTCCACGGCCACGTCCAGAATCGCGCCCTGGCCGGGGAAGACGTTGACGGCGTTGCTCAAGGTTGTGACGGCCACGCTGTTGGTTCCCATGATGGCCTGGAGATCCCAGAAACCGTTGGTGTCGCCAATCAGATTGAAGGTGACATAGGCGGTGGAGGAATCGTCCAGCAGGACGTTTTGCGCGGGATTGGTGATGGCGCCGTTGACCAGTTGGAAATGCGTTTGCGAGTCAAATAAAGCTCCGCGCACCTCGAACGTCGTCGAGCCCTGGTTGCCGCCGTAGGTCGGCTGCACCTCCGACACCGTGAAGGGCAGGGCGGCGGCAAGAATGGTGTAATTGGAGACGCCGGCCAGATATTGGCTGTCGGCCAGCACATAATACGTGCCGGAGTTGGTGATCGGAATGAAGATTTCCGGATCGGACACGAACGGGTTGTTCGCCGCGTAATCGAAGTCGCCGGTGGTCGGCATCTGGCCGCCGCGCACGAAGAGTTCGTTGTCCGCAAGGCCCGCGCCGGTGGTGAATTGGATGTGAATGGTTTCGCCGTTGGTGGCATCGAAGCTGTAATAGACCGACTGGTTCTGGGCGATCATGCCGGTGGCGGGGACGCCCAGCGTCAGGCGCGGCACGTCGGTGGAAACAGAATCCAGCGAGGCGGCGACATTGTTTGATTTGTTGGCCTCGATCAGATGATTGAGGATGTCGCTGCGCACGATCACGTAATAATCGCCGGGCAAAAGACCCGGGAGCGGGGCGGTGGCGCCGTTGGTGTAGCTGGAATTCGGGGCGACATCGCCCTTGTGCTGCACCGTGGCGAAGAGTTTGTCGTTGATGTCCCAATTGGTGTCCGAAGAAATAAACAGCGAATCCTGCCAGGAGCCGAGCGCGGGATTGGCGCCTTCGTTGGACACGATGTAGCTGATGGACATGCTTTGGCCCGGTGAGGCATTGGCGGGCACGGTGATGGGCCCGGCGACGAGATCCACCGGCGGGAGCAATTGTATTTGCATCGCTTCCGGGGCGCGCTGGGTGTTGTTGTCGCGCAAATCTCCCTCGTAAATCGTGTGATCGAAATCCGCGGAGATGAAAACGTAGAACGGCCCCGCCAACCCTTCGGGAATTACGAACTGCGCGGTGTTGGTGTAACTCTGGCCCGGGGCGAGGTCGCGCGGATGATATTCGTAGCCCAGGTAGGTGTCGGACGCCGCGTCCAGCGATTGGTCCAGCGACAAATAGGCCACATCGTACCAATAAATATTCGCCGCGGTCGCATTGCCGATGTTTTCCACCGTCCATGTGACCGTGAAACTCTGGCCCTCATAGGCCGTGGGCGGAACGATGACGTTGGTGACCACGAGATCGGGCAGGGCGCTGGGCGTGATGAACACCGGCGGCGTCACCTGGTAAACGTTGTTGAAGCGCAAACCCGGCGGCTCGGAAATGTAGTTGTTGGCGTCGGCATAGACGACGAACGTGTAATTGCTCTGAATGTTCGGGGGCAGGGCGGCGGTGATGGAATTGGCATAGGAAGCGCCCGGCGCCAGCGCCGCGAGGTTTTGCACGTAGCCCAGGAAGATCGTGTTCGGCCCCAACGCCCCGTCAGGCGAGAGGTAAAGATAATCCAGCCAATAGCTGCTGGCGGGCGGGAGGTCCCCCCCGTTTTTCACCGTATAATTGACGGTGACATAGGAGCCGGCGGGCGCGTTGGTGGGGCCGGCGGCGGCGGTGACTTGCAAATCCGCGGAGTGGGCGGTGATGGTGATGGGACGCGGCGCAGAGACGCTGTGATTGATGTTCGTGCCTTCGTATACCGTCGTGTTGTCGTCCGCGATCACGATCAAATAATAATTGCCCGGCGCGACCGCGTTGGGAATTTCGGCGAGGGCATTGGCCACATTGTATTGGCCGCCGACGCCCACGATCCCGGAATGCTGGTAGTCGAGGAGATCGATGTCGCTGGAGCCGCCGGGCACGGTGTTTTGCGCAAGAATCACGCGATCATTCCAGGACGCGACGGCGGTGTCGCCCGCGCCAAGATTGGTGACGGTCCAGGAAACCAGGATGCCGCTGCCGATGTTGGCGGAGGCGGGGCCCTGGAGCGAAATGGCGGCAAGATTGGCCGGGCGCGAAACGATGACCACCGGCATGGGCGCCACGGCAACGTTGTTGGATTTGTTCAGCTCGAAAACTTCGGTGTAGAGATCGGACACGACATAGATATAGTTGGTGCCGGTGTAGGTGTCCGGGAGCAGCGCGCTGAGGGTGTTCGTGTAGGAGGCGCCGGGCGGCAAGGCCCCGGAGTGCCCCACGTAATTGAAGAAGGTCGCCGTCGAATCGAACACCGAATTCGTGGAGAGATAAAGCCCGTCATACCAGCCGCTATTCGGCGTCACAGTGGAGCCGTTGTTGGCCACGCTATAAGTGACAGAAAGGGTGTGGCTGGAGAGCGCGTTCGTCGGCGCCGCGACAATTTGCGCCTGCAAGTCGGGCGGCGGCGTCAATTCCACGACCGTCGCATGCGAGGCAATCGTGAAATCGTTGTCCTCAAAGGCGCCTTCAAAGACGCTGTTGAAAATGTCGCATTGCACAATGACATACCAATTCCCGCTGATGCCGATTGGCAGCGTCACGTTATTGGTGGCGGAGTAGCCCATCGTCGGGTCGAGACCGCCGTTGTGCAGAAAATCGCCCAGGGATACAGCGTGGAAATCCAGGAAGTTATTGGTGGAAATGTAAACGCGATCATACCAGCCCGTTTCGGTGGCGGTGGTTTGGCCGAGGCCCAGGTTCGTCACCGCCCACTGGACGGAAATCGGCTGGCCGGAGAACCCATGCAACGGCGCGATCAGCGCTGTCACCTGCAAATCCGGCGGCGGCGTCAGGTTGACCACCACCGGCGCGCTGGCCAGGACATTGTCCCCTTCGTTGTCGCCCTCGAACACATAATTGCCGTCATCCGCGCGCACGAGGAAGTAATAGGTTCCGTCAATGCCGCGCGGGATGGTGACGTTGAGGCTGTTGGCGTAGCTTTCGCCTGAGTCAAGAAAGGCGGTGTTTTGCGCCGCGCCCAGGTAGGCGAAGTAATGCGGGTCAAACATGTTCGTGCTGGCCGACAAATAGACGTTGTCATTCCAGAACGGCGCGCGGGTCGGGCCGGCGCCCGAGTTGGTCACCACCCAGGAAATCGTCGCGGGCGCGCTGGAGAAAATCGAGGTTGGACCCTGCACTGAGGTCACCTGGAGATTGGGCGTCGGGGTCAAATGCACCACCAATGGCTGGCTTGCCACCACGAGCGCGGGGCCGGCATTGGTGAACTCGAAGATGTTGTGGTTCACGTCCGCTTGCACCGCCGGCCAGAACGTGCCGCTGAGAGACAAAGGCAAATTGATGAGTTGCTGGCGAACGATGGATTGGCCGGGCTCAATTCGGCCGGTGAATTGGAAATTATTGTACGGTTGAAGGTTATCGCCCGCTGGCGACGAAGCCAGGTAAACGGTGTCATAAAAGGAGCCATCGATGGCGCCCGCGCCGCTGTTGGTAAGCGTCCAGGTGACGGTGATCGGCTGGCCGGACCACGCTTCCGTGGGAGCCTGCAAACTCACCACCGCGAGGATGGGATACGGCGGCACGGTGATTTGGAACGGGCGCACCAGCAGATTATTGGTGCGGTTGGCCTCGTAGAGATTCGCATTGTCGTTGGCGTTAAGCAGCAAATAATAATTGCCCTCGATGCCGTTCGGCACCGGGGCGTTATTGAATCCGAGATAAGGCGCGCCCGCGCCGAGCACGGGCGCAACGCCGGCGCCGGTGAGGAACACGGCGTTGGAGTCGAGGACATTGGTCGGGGAAATGTAAACGGAGTCAAACCAACTTTGGTAGGCGGCGCCGGCGCCGCGATTCAACACCGTCCAATCGAGGGAAATTTGCTGGTTAAGCTGTTGAATCACCACCGAGCTGGGGGCGTTAAAATTGGTGGGAATCAAATCTGGATTGAGAATGTGAATGGGCGAGGACACCACGTTGTTGGCGGTGTTGGCCTCCGTGAAGAAGTCGTTTTGGTCGGCTTCCACAAGAATGAAATAATCCCCCGCCGGCGCCCCCGGCACCGTCACGTTGGCCAGGTTGGTGTAGCTGCTGCCCACGGGGATGGAGCCGCTCCACTGCAAATCGGCCAACGGCACGGCGTTGGTGTCCACAAATGAATTGGTCGAAAAATAGACGCGATCCGACCAGCCGGGCAGCGCAATGACGCCGCTGCGATTGGACACCACATACACCAGGCTGATCGGCTCCTGGCTGGAAGCGATGGCCGGCGCGGCGAGGCTGGTGGCGGCGAAATCCGGCGAACCGACGTCGAGCGGCGTCGAAATGTAATTATTGGCGCGCGTGTTTTCGATCAGGTTGGTGGCCGCATCCACGCGCACGATCACATAGTAATGCCCCGCGGCCACGCCGGGCAGCGTCACCACATTGGTGGCCATGTAATTGGAGCCGGCGTCCACGCGATTGGAGATTAGCAGTGAACCAAGGAGCATCGCGGTGGAATCGAATGTGGGTTGCGTGGACAGGTAAATATTATCGATCCATTTCGGATACACGGCGCCGGCGCCGAGATTGGTCACGCTCCAACTCACCTGGATGGAGCTTTGCGCGCTGCCAGCCGGCGGCGCCGTCACGGTGACCGGGGCCAAATCCACATCCAGCACTTGCAGCGGTTGGATGGAAAGGTTGTTGGTCTCGTTGCCTTCCGTGACCGCGTGATCGGCGTCCACGGACAGGATCAGAAAGTAATGGCCGGCGGCGAGATTCGGGACGTCCAGCGATAAGGCGGCCGGCAGCGTGGCGCCGCTGGCCAAGGGGGTCGTGTTTTGGAAGTCGACGGATTCATAGAAACTCGTCGTGTCGTAGAGATCGCTAAAAAACTGCCCCATCACAATCGAGGACGGATTGATTTGTTGATTGGTGGAAAGGTAGAAGCGATCCACCCATTCATAAAACAAGAATGGATTGAATTTGGTGGCGACCCCATCGCCCTGGTTGAGATCGGACCATTGGACCTGGATCGGTTCGCGCGCGCTGACAATCGGCGGCGTCACGACGTTGGTGGGAACCAGGTCCGATTCATTGAGATGAATCGGAGTGGAGATGATGTTGTTGGATTCGTTGACTTCGGTGATTTCGCCGTTCGGTTGGCTGCCGAAAGCGTCGATGCGCAGAATCAGGTAATAATTTCCGCTGGGCTCAACCGGCAACGAGACTTGATTGGTCACCGTCATAAACTCGCCCGCGCCCAAATGGGGGGCCTGATTGATCTGGAGAATGCCGACGGCATTGCCGTCATAGACCGGGCTGGTGGAAATGTATAATTCATCCTCGAAGGTGGCGCCGTCCATAATGCCCGGGCCGTTATTCGTGAGGTTGAAGGTGAGTTGGACGGTTGTTCCGCCGCGGTTGGTCTGGGCAATCTGCATGTTGCCTGGTTGCAAGTCGGGATTGATGACGGTGATGGGAATGCCGGCGAGGACGTTGTTGGATTCATCCGTTTCAATGACGGCATTGAATTCGTCGGCCTGCAATTCCACGGTGTAATTGCCCGCGGGAATTCCCGGGAAGCGCTGGTAATTGCTCATGGTGTAGGTCGTGGCGGGCAAGGCTTTGAACCCAAACAAACCGATGAACTCCGCCACGGAATTGACGACGTTGCCGTTGGTGTCACGAATAAGAATGCCGTCGTAATAGCCGGACACGGTGGCGGGCCCGGTGTTGGTCACAGACCAAACCAAAGGGGTCAGCGTTTGCGAGGTCACCACTGGCGGCAGCGTGAGGGACAACGGTTGCAGATCGGTGGGTTGGTAAATGCTGACGAACGCCAGGGGACTGTAAGCCGCGCCGAGGTAATTGCTGGCCACCATTTGGTAATTGCCGGCATCGCTCAACTGCAGGTTGGTGATGATGAGCGTGCTGTCCGTGGCGCCGGGAACGAGCGCCCCGTTTTTGAGCCACCAGATGGTCGCCGGCGGATTGGCGTAGAGATGCGTGACGAGCGTGAGGGTTGTGCCGGTTTCGAGATTGTTGCCGGGCTGCGTGCTCGGGCCGTCGGTGATGACGGGCGCGACCACGTTGGTGAAGCTGACTTCATCGAGGAAGCCGGGATCACCGGTGGAAGTGGAGCCGTTTTTGGAATAGCGCCATTGCAGGAAATGGTTGCCCGGCGGAAGGGGAAAGGAATCTGGCTCCCAATTCCAATCATAGCCATAAAGGGAATCATAGACGTTGCCATCCACGACGAAATCCAACGCGTTGTTGCCGTCCCCATAATTGACCAGCCACCAGAAATTAATCGTGCCGGGGCCGGCGACCTGGGTTTCAATCCACGATTCCTGCTGGTCGGCAATGTCTCCGCTCTGCGCGGCGGCGATGCCGTCGTGCGTTTGGGAGGCTTCCTCAAACCACGGCATGGCGCCGCCCGTCGTCCAAGCCAGTTCCGGCGCATTGACGGCGAACCCGAGAGGGTTGGCGTCGGCATTTGTGATTGTGGCGTTGGGATTGTCAAAAAGATAGTTGACCTGGCTGGGCGTCAGGACGCCGCGATAGATTTGAATTTCATCAACCAAACCCTCATAGCCGTTATTCGCGCCGGCCGCTGCAGGATCACTGTACGAGGCGTCCTGAATCGCGCCCAGCGTCAGGAGTTGGGGATCGTTAAGCAGGTTGGTCGTGCCCTGGCTGGAAGTATCGAGGACGCCATCGATGAAGATCTGTTTGACACCGGTGGGTTGATCGCGCGTGACGACAATATGGTGATAATTGCCATCATTGACGGTCGCGCCGGAGGTGAGGGTATCGTCAAAATCCCCGCCGGTGTTGAAGGCGACTGCGCCGCCCGTCAACGCCACGGGCACGAGGTCGTTGGCCAGGCCGCCGACGTCGGCGGAGACGAGGCACGCGCCGGCGAAGGCATAGTCGCCCTGGTAGTCAACATCCTGGCTGGTTTCGACCCAAAGCGAGATGGAGAACGAGCCCGCGAGGGTGGTCAACAAATCGCCAGGGGTGGGGGAAAACGAGAGAAAGCTGCCGCCGTCAAAGTTGGCGGCGCCATCGCCGGAAATGGCATTGCCGTCGAAGAAAGCGCCATTGCCGAAATCAAAAGCTCCGCCGGCATTGATGTCATTGCCATTGCCGCTGCTGTCATGGCCAAAATGGTCGGGGCCCGGTTGCGAATCATCGAAGGTGTAATGCGCCACGAGAAAACTGATGTCGGGATTGAGATCGGGGGCGTCGGGCGCGGCGCCGCCGGGGTTTTGATACAGCGCGGCAATCTCCGCATCGGTCAGGACGCCTTCGTAGATTTCCACTTCATCGAGATCGCCCTGGAAGACGTTGAAATTATTTTCACCCACCGCCAAATCGTCCGTGCCGTTGAGCAATTCGGTCGTGCCAAAGTCATTGGTGTCCAGGACGCCGTTGATATAGAGCCGCTTTTCCCCGGTATGGATGTTGCGGGTGCAGGCCACTTGCACATATTGACCCGGGACGATGCTGGCCTGGGAGCGCAGCAGGTCGGTGGTATTGCCGCCGGTATAAAAGATCAGTTTGCTCCCCGTCAGGCCGAGCGGCATGACGTCCTCGCCCGAAAAATTGGCCGCCGAAACGAGGCCCACCGCCGAGAATTCATCGTCATTGTCGTTGCCTTTCAAGACAGCTGGATTGATCCAAAGTGAAACGGTGAAGCTGCCGGCGAGCGTGGAAAGCACGTTCGTCGTGGGGCTGAGCCAGCCGGAGCCGTCGGAGCCCATCGCGAAGGGGCCGGCTGCGGCGTCGTTGGTGATGTAAGGCGGGTTGCTGAACCACGAATAGCTGGTGCCGTTGTCGTGCCCTGAAAGGTCCTGCGTGAAAAGGTTGCTGTCATCGAAGGAATAATGGAGGACGCAACTATGGCCGTGGATATCGCTCGGAATCGACGCAAAAGGATTGGTGATCGAAAAGGCGGCGGTGGATTCAGTGTTAATCGTGCAAGTGGAATCCCAGTCCGCGATGGTCAAGAAGTGCACCGTGTCGGTGGGCGTGGTGGTCTGCACCAAGGCGGTGGCGTTGCTCGCATACGTGGCGTAGAAGATATAATTGCTGCCGAACGTGAGGAAGTACGGGCTCGGCCATTGGCCGACGCCAAGACCGGGGTTGTCTTGTTGATAAAAACTAGCCGTGGGACTTTCCTCCACGACGGTGGGGCCGACCTCGTATCCGCTTGGGTCTTGCCACAAAAAGGTTGGACGATTGGTGATGTCCACGGAGCCATCCGCAGGGAAATTGACCGCCACCTGGCCAATGGCGTTGCTGGAAAACTCCGAGAAAGTGAAGGTGTAAAAATTCGTGGAGGTGAGGTTGGTCACCATCAGGTTCCAGGTATTGGTCACCTCGTTGAGCAGGGTGGGATAATCCGCGAAGAATTTTCCGTTAAAAGGGTTGGACAGGTCCGGGTTGAGGTCGGCAAACAGGTCGGACATAGGGGCCGAGGAAGCCGACCAAACAAAGTAGCCGGTGTCCGGGAGCGGCTCCGACAGGGCGTTCGTTTGCAGCCAGACGAAGGCCAGATAATAGTCCGAGGAATCGCCCTGGTGGTTGTGGTCCAATTCCAGGTGAATCGTCACGCCCGCTTGCGCGGTGGCGGTCAGGAACAGGGAAATCAGGCCGATCCCAAGTTTTTGCAATAACGGACGCAGTGAGCCAAGGATGTTGACAGCGTGTTTCATGGTTTTAGGTCAGAATTCTGGCGAAGACCAACACCTCTACCGATCAAACACAGCCGCCGCAGCCCCTGAAAGCTGCTCTGCGCAGGACGCCGCAAAAGCGCCCAAGAAACTCCCTCAAGGGCGAGTTTCGGACAAAGACAGTGTGGTTGCGAGGACGAGAACTTGGTTTTTTCGCACGGTGGGCCAGTAGATCACAGAATGGGCGCTCCGTCAACGAAAAACCCCGGAAAATGGGGCGCTTTAAAGGTCAGGCCGCCGGGCCGCGGAGGCCGCGATAAACCACGGCTTTGCCGTAGGTCACCGGTTGATAACCGGCATCCAGGTTGATCGTCGTTTCGGCCGTCCCCAGGAAAAGGAAACCGTGCGGCAGCAGGCAATGGCGGATTTTCTTGAGGATCGTTTTTTTGGTTTCGATGTCGAAATAGATCATCACGTTGCGGATGAAAACCAGGTCCAGCGGCGGCAAGACCGGCCAGGACTGATTCAGGTTCATGGGGCGAAACTCGATCATTTTTTTGAGATCGTCTTTGACGGCCCATTTTCCGTCCTGATTGGTGAAATGTTTGACAAGATAACTGGCAGGCAGGCCGCGATTCACTTCAAACTGCGTGTAGCGCCCCTCCTGCGCGGCTTTGAGGATGGTGGGCGAAAGGTCGGTCGCCAGGATGGTGACGTTCCAATTGGCCAGTTCGGGAAAATGTTCGCGCAAGATCATCGCGATCGTGTACGGCTCCTGGCCGGAAGAACAGGCGGCCGACCAAATGGACAGCCGGCGCAGGTGGGCCCGTTGGGCGATGATTTCCGGCAGAATGTGGCGGCGCAGGGCGTCGAATGGGTGAAAATCACGAAAGAAGAGAGTTTCGTTTGTGGTCAATGCATCGATCGCGCGAAAATGGATCCCGTTGATTTTGGTTTCCGCGCGCAGCCGCGCCACGTAGTCGGCCAGCGACGCAAACCCTTCGCGTTCCGCGACCGAAGTCAGCCGGGTTTCAATGAGATATTCCTTGCCCGATTCAAACACCAGCGCGGCCTGGCTAAAGGCCAGCTGGCTGATGTAATCGAAGTCAATTTTTGAGATGGCTGGCATGGAGGGTTCCTTTTAGGCGGCGCGCCGGCCGATTTGCACGGTGCGCACAATTTCCGCCGCGATGCGGTTGAGGGGTAAAATTTTGTCCGCGTAACCGGCTTGCGCCACCGCCCCGGGCATGCCCCATACGACGCTGCTCGCTTCGTCCTGCGCGATGACACGGCTGCGGCGCTCCAGCAGCGCTTCACTGCCGCGCAAGCCATCCTGTCCCATGCCTGTCATCACCACTCCGAGGGCCGCATTGCCATAGGCCGCCGCCACACTGCGGAAAAGCACGTCCACCGCGGGGCGGCAGGAATTTTCGGGCGTGCCATCATGGAGGCGCACGACGAGCCGGGCTCCGGCGCGCTGGACTTCCATGTGACGCCCACCCGGCGCGATATAGGCATGGCCGCATTCGATGACTTGGCCGTCGGCGCCTTCATGGCAGGGCAAGGGCGAATGCGCTGTCAAGCGCTCGGCAAGCATGGCGGTGAACATGGGCGGCATGTGCTGGACCATGACAATGGGCGTCGGCAGATGGGCCGGCAGCTGGGAAAAAACTTCGGCCAACGCGTTGGGCCCGCCCGTGGAGGTGCCGATGCAAACCAAATCGATTTTCGTCGCCTGCCACGCGGCGCGCGGCTGGCGTGGGGCCGGACGGTTGACCGGGGCGTCGGTCGGGGCGGGGGAAAGCTGGCGGCAATGAACCTTGATTTTCGGAATCAATTCCGATTCCAGCCTTTGCATGGCCTCCGTCACGCTGCCGACGTTGGCCGGCTTGGTCACGTAATCGTTGGCCCCGCGGGAGAGGGCGTCAAGGGTGGCGGCGGCCCCGCGTTGCGACAAGGTGCTGAAAATAATGACGGGGAGCGAAGGATAAAGTTTGCGGACTTCGCGCAAGGTCTCCAAGCCATCCATCTCGGGCATCTCGAGATCGAGCGTGAGCAGATCGGGATTGAGCTGCGGAATTTTTTGCAGCGCGATGCGGCCATTGGCGGCGGCCCCGACGACTTCCAGGCCCGCGTCTTTGGCCAGCGTTTCCGAGATGAGCTTGCGCATCACCACGGCGTCGTCCACCACCAATACGCGAATCCTGGGCATAAATTAGCTTTAGGCTGCATCCAAAAGGCCGAGAATTTGCAGTTTCTCGGCCAGCATTTCCTGGGTCACCGGCTTCATCAAAAAATCATCCGCGCCCGCCTCCAGGGCGAGAGCCACGCGCTCCATGGAGTTTTGCGTGGTGACCATCAAAATTTTCACGTTCGCGAAATCCCGGTTGCAGCGCACCGCCTGCACGAGTTCCAGTCCGTTCATCCGCGGCATGTCCCAATCCACGAGCGCCACGTCAAAAGGTTCGCGGGGATCATTTTGCACGAGCGTTTCCAGCGCCTCGCGGCCATCGGCCGCTTCCGTGGTGGCGAAGCCCATCTCCTGGGATAAATACGTCAACAAAGTCCGCATGGCTTTGGCGTCATCAACGACAAGCATTTTCATAGGATTGATTCTTGAGGGCGGCTGGGGCCGGTGGGGGCGCGCCCGCGGGGTTCGCCCAGCGCGTCAGCGCATTTTCCAAAGTCTCCTCGCTCACCGGTTTGGCCAGGAAATCATCCATCCCGGCGGCCGCGCACTGCTCGCGCTGGGAGGCCATTACGCAGGCCGTCACGGCCACGATGGGCGTGCGTCTGCCCGGGCTTTCCGCCTCCCGGATGAGCCGCGCCGCCGCGCACCCATCCAGTTGCGGCAACTGGCAATCCATAAAGATCAAGTCGTAGCGATGGCGCCCGGCGAGGGCGACTGCTTCCCTGCCATCCTCCGCAACATCCACTTGACAACCGAATTTGCGCAACCATGTGGCGGTGAATTGCTGGCTGATGGGATCGTCCTCCGCCAAAAGGATGCGCTGGCGCCTTTGTTTAGGCCGTCCCGCGGATCCGGCGGGCAAATGTTTCTCAGGCTGCGGCGCGAGGGGCGCTGCCGCTATCAAAGGCAGGGTGAACCAAAACGTGGACCCTTTCCCCGGCTCGCTGACGACCCCGATTTCGCCGCCCATCAAGTTCACCAGGCGCTTGCAGATCGCCAGGCCTAAACCGGTGCCGCCAAAGCGCCGCGTGACACTGGGGTCCACCTGCGAGAATTTTTGGAACAGGAGCGATTGCTTGTCCACGGGGATGCCGAGACCGGTGTCCGAAATCTCACACCGCAGTTGTTCGGGATTTTGCGCATCGA
Organism: Verrucomicrobiia bacterium; assembly: GCA_035551475.1. GTDB lineage: Bacteria > Verrucomicrobiota > Verrucomicrobiia > Limisphaerales > Palsa-1400 > DASZMX01. Next base: position 14,377 of record DASZMX010000141.1, on the reverse strand, counting down.
CGTGCGCTCGCAGGGTCACGCTGCCTTGCTTGGTGAACTTCAGCGCATTGCCGACGAGATTCAGCAACACCTGGCGCGCGCGCACCGGGTCGCCGATTAGCTCACGGCCCGCCGGCAATTCGCAGCGCGCCTCCCAACGCAGGCCTTTCTCTTTGATCTCGGGGCCCAGCAATTCGGCGATCTCCTCGATCACGCGCGGCAAATCATAATGGACGCGCTCGATCCGCATCTGGCCGGCTTCAATTTTTGAGAAATCCAGGATGTCATTGATCAGCGTGAGCAGGCGGCGGCCGCAGAGTTCGATCGTGGCTGCAAACCCGCGTTGCTCCGCGGAAAGCTCGGTTTCGCCGAGGAGCGCGGTGAACCCAAGCAGCCCGTTCATGGGCGTGCGGATTTCGTGGCTCATCGTGGCGAGAAACTCACTTTTGGCGCGATTGGCCGATTCCGCCGCCTCCTTGGCGCGGCGCAATTCTTCACTTTGATGTTTGCGCTCGGTGATGTTGCGCGAAATTCCGGCGATGCCGTAATCGTGGCCATCGGCATTGATGAGGGCGGTTTTAATGGTTTCAAACCATGCGGTGCGCTGGCCCGCCACGGTGATTTGCTCTTCTTTTTGCAGCGGATCGCCGAATGCCACCACGCGATGATCGTCATCCTGGAAGGGCTTCACATTCGCGCCGGGAAATAATTCGGCGATGGTTTTGCCCATGACTTGGGCCGGCTTGAATCCAATAAAATCGCACCACGCGCGATTGACCAGCAGGAAACGGCCGGCGCTGTCCTTTAACCACACCGGGTCGGGCACGCTATCCAGCATCGCTTTTTGTTGCCGTTCCCCCGCCCGCAGCGCCTGCTCGGCTTGCTGCAATTCGTCGGCGGCCTTTTTGCGGGCGGTGATGTCTTCCTTGATCGCCACAAAATGGGTGATGACTCCCTGCGGATCGCGCACGGGTGAGATGGAGGCCGATTCCCAAAAATTCGTTCCATCCTTTTTGCGGTTGCAAATCTCCCCTTGCCACACGTCGCCGCGCCGCAGGATCCGCCACATGTCCGTGTAAAATGAGGCCGCGTGGGCGCCGCTCTTGAGCAGGCGGGGATTGCGGCCGACCGCTTCTTCGGCGCGGTAGCCTGTGGCCTCGCAAAACTTGGGATTCACATATTCAATGACCCCGGCGGCGTCGGTGATGATCACGCTGGCGGGGCTCTGCTCCACCGCGCGGGAGAGCTTGCGCAATTCCGCCTCGGCCTTCTTGCGCACGGTGATGTCCTGGCTGGCCCCGCGCAGCTTGATGGTGCGTCCCTGCGCGTCTTGCACGATCGAAGTGTGCACGGCAATGTGGCGGTACTTTCCGTCACGGCGCAGCAGGCGCAGCTCGAATTGGGCGCGATAATTTGGATTCGTGGCGGCTGACGCTTCTGTCAAGTGATCCATGACCGCGCGCGCATCCGCTGGATGGGCTGTCAGTTCCAGGAATTGGGCCAGCCCCATGCGGACCCCGGCTTCGATTTGCGGAGGCCGCCCCTCGGGCACGAAGTGGCGGTCGCCAAAATGAAACTCCTGCCGGGCCACATCGAATTCCCAATAGGCGACCAAAGCCAGGCGCATGGCCTCCGACAATTGTTCTTGACTGCGGCGCGCCTCCCCGCCCAGCCGCGTGATTTCTTGTTCGATCAGGGCTTGCTCCCGCGTGCGGCGGTGCAGCGCCAGCAGGCGCCCCGCCTGACGGGTGAGCGTCTGCAAGGTCCTTAATTGCCTCTCGGAAAGGGCGCGAGGCTTGGAATCCATCACGCACAGGGTGCCCAGCGCGTCGCCTTGTTCGGTGAGCAGGGGAACGCCGGCATAAAACCGGATGTGCGGTGCATCGGTGACCATGGAGCTGTCGGCAAAACGCTCATCCTGCGTGGCATCCGGCACAATCAAGGGTTCGTGCGGGCGGAGAATGGCATGCGCGCAGAACGCCTGCGCGCGGGGAGTTTGCGTCAGCTCCACTCCCACGCGCGCCTTGAACCATTGCCGGTCCGCCGCCAGCAGTGTCACCAATGCCATCGGCGCCTCACAAAACTGAGCCGCCAGTTTGACCAGGTCATCGAAGGCCTCGTCGGGCAGCGTGTCCAGGATGCCGTGGGCATACAAGGCGCGCAGGCGTTGCGCTTCGTTGGCGGGTATGGCGGCGGTCATTTTTTTTAGCGCGTGGCGTTGGTGACGTGACACAGCGGGGTTACAATTGCTGCTGTTCGACAACGCGTTTCAGGTCCGCCGCGAGCTTGGAAAGCTCCGTGGCGGCCGTGAGGGTGTTGTTCGCGCCCTGCGTCGTGTTTTTCGCGGCCTCGGAAACGTTCGCGATGTTCTTGGAGATTTCCGTGCTGCCCTTGGCCGCCTCGGAGGCATTGCGCGCGATCTCGTTGGTGGTCGCCGTCTGCTCTTCCACGGCGCTGGCGATGGTGTTTTGGATATCGTTGATTTGATTGATGATTTTGCCAATTTCATCAATCGCGGTGACGGCGGCCTTGGTGTCGTTTTGAATCGCCTCAATTTTACCGCTGATATCTTCGGTGGCGGTGGCGGTTTGCTTGGCCAGCTCCTTGACTTCGTTGGCGACCACCGCGAAACCCTTGCCGGCTTCCCCGGCGCGGGCCGCCTCGATGGTGGCGTTCAAAGCCAGGAGGTTGGTCTGCTGCGCGATGCTGGTGATCACCTTGATGACCTTGCCAATCTCGATGCTGCTTTCGCCGAGTTTGGCCACCGTCTTATTGGTGTCGCTGGCGACCTTCACCGCCTGGGTGGCGACCTTGGCGGCTTCGGTGGCGTTTTTGGCGATTTCCTTGGCGCTGGCGCTCATTTCCTCGGCGCTGGTGGCGACGGTGGCGACGTTTTTGCTGACCTGCTCGGAGGCGGCGGCCACGACGTTGGATTGGGTGGCCGTCTCCTCGGAATTGGAGCTCATCTGCTGGCTCACCGCCGTCAACTCTTCGCTGGACGACGCGAGGGCCTGGGCGTTTTGATTGACAGCATTGATCGTCACCTTGAGGCCCGCCTCGGCTTTTTTGCGCGCGGTGATGTCGATGGCGTTCTTGACGACTTTGTACGGTTTGCCATCGCCGTCAAACAAGGGATTGTAGATGGCCTGCAGCCAGATTTCGGAGCCATTTTTGGTGATGCGCTTGTAGTCGGCGGCCTGAAATTTGCCGTCATTGAGATCGCGCCAAAATTGGCGGTATTCGGCGGTCTCGCGATACGCGGGCTCCACGAACATGCTGTGATGGCGTCCGCGAATTTCCCCGAGGGAATAACCGACGGCCTTGAGGAAAATCTCGTTGGCCTCCAAAATGGTTCCATCGAGGCTGAACTCGATGATGGCCTGCACCTGGCTGATGGCTTCTTCGCTGCGCTTGCGGCCGGTGATGTTGGTGGCGAACTTGACGACTTTGAACGGTTTGCCGTTCATGTCCAAAATCGGGTTGTAACTGCCCAGGATCCACACGGTTTTGCCGCCCTGGCCCACGCGCTTGAATTCGCCGGATTGATATTTGCCGTCGCGCAACTCGCGCCAGAACGCCTTATATTCCGCGCTCTCCCGGTACGCCGGATCGACAAACATGCTGTGATGGCGCCCTTTGATTTCGTCGAGCGTGTAGCCCAGCGTCTTCAGGAAATTGTCGTTGGCGGTGAGGATCATCCCTTCGAGGTTGAATTCGATGATCGCCTGGGTTTTGCCCACGGCCGCAATCTGGCCCTGGAAATCGGCGGCTTTGAGTTTGGCCGTCGTGATGTCGGTGGCGAACTTCACCACTTTGCACGGCTTGCCTTGCTCGTCAAAAACGGGGTTGTAGCTGGCCTGGATCCAGACTTCCTTGCCGCCTTTGCCGATGCGCTTGAATTCTCCGGCGTTGAATTTGCCGGCATTGAGGTCGCGCCAGAATTGCTGGTATTCGGCGCTGTCGCGATACGACGGCTCCACAAACAGGCTGTGATGGCGGCCCTGGATTTCCTCCAGGGTGTAGCCGAGCGCCTTAAGGAAGTTTTCGTTGGCGGTGAGAATGGCGCCGGACAAATCGAATTCGATCACGGCCTGGGACTTGTGAATGGCATCCAGCTGGCCGCGGAGATCGGCCAGGTCGGAATGAGTCCCGGGCGCCGGGGCCAGGCTGTGGCTGTGGCGGACGCCGTTGGTTTTGGAGCGGACGAGACGAGGGGTCATTAATTTCATAATTGAGGATTTGGGGTTTTAATTTTTATTGTCAGTGCGGGGCTGGACGGTTTTTTCGGTGTCAAGGATAAGGAGCAGGCGCTCCTGGAGTTGATAGACGCCCTCCACCAAGTCGCGGGCCGTCCCGCGCAGGGTTTCAGGCGGGGCTTCGTAGGCGTCATCGGCGATTTCCAGCACGTCGCCGATTTCATCCACGAGCAGGCTGACCGCGCCGTCTTCACTGCGGACGACGACATTCATGGGCAGTTGGCCGGCATCGCGCGCGGGCAGCTCCAGGCGATTCCGGAGATCGACCGCGGTCACAATTTGCCCGCGCAGATTGATTAATCCCCGGATCATGCCCGGGGCCAGCGGCACGGGCGTCATCTCCTGGTAGCGGATGACTTCCTGGACCTTGAGGACCTCGACGCCGAAGAAAAGGCCGTTCAAAAAAAACGTGCAGAATTGTTTGGTGTTCGTCATGGGAGCGTGGGTTAAGCGGCTGGGGCCGTTTGGTAAAAGGTGGGATCGGCGGCGCGGATGATGCCCGGGACGTCGAGCAAATCGGTGACTTTGTCCTGGATGACGGCGGAGCCCAGGACGCCGTCGCGGGCGGCCTGGCGTTGGACGGTGAGGGTTTGCTGGACGATGTCATTGATCTTGCCCACCGCCAGGCCGATGCTCCGGCCTTGCTCCGAATAAACGACCACCTGCACCGGGTCCGAGAGGACCGGCGCCGCGCCGGACTTGGGCAAATATTTCGCCACGTCGATGAGGGGCAGGATTTGGCCGCGATATTGCACGACTTCCTGATGGCCTGACCGCTCGATGAGCGCGCGCGGAAATTCCTCCAAACGCGCCACCATGGAAAGCGGGATGGCGAGGCGCGCATCGTGGGAGGCGCTGAAAACGAGCAAGGTCTGGCGGTCGTCCGCCTTCTCGGCGGCCTTGGCCTGCTCGAGCAAGGTGCGGTCGCGGATTTCCGAAATGACGTGCGCGTTTTGCGCGAGACCCACGACATCGAGAATCAGAGCCACTTTGCCGTCGCCCATGATGGTGGCGCCCGCAAAACAATTGAGACCCTTGAGTTGTTTGCCGAGCGGTTTGACGACGATTTCTTCCGTGTCATTAATTTCGTCCACCACCAGGCCGAATTGCCGGCCGTCGGCGTGCAGAACCACAATGTTGGTGATATCGTCGGCCGCGCCGGACGGGGCGTTCGCCAATTTCAATTCACGGTTCAGGTAAGCCAGCGGCAGCAGTTGGCCTCGCAGCCGATACACCGGGGCGCCGTAAAGGCTCTCGATGCCCTGGCGGGCCTGCGCGCCTTCGAGGCGGACCAACTCCAGCAGGCTGACCTGCGGAATGGCAAAGCGTTCGCCACCGCTGGTGACGACCAGGGCCGGGATGATGGCCAGCGTGAGCGGAATTTTTATTTTCAGCGTCGCGCCCTGGCCGGCTTCGCTCAGAATATCGACGGAGCCGCCGATTTTTTCGATGTTCGTCTTGACAACATCCATGCCCACGCCGCGGCCGGAGACGTTTGTGACTTTTTCCACGGTGGAGAAGCCCGGCAGGAAAACGAGGGCGAAGGCTTCGTGGTGCGTGAGGCGCGCGGCCTGGTCCGGCGTGATCAAGCCGCGTTGCAGCGCCTTTTCTTTGACCCGCGCCACATCGATGCCGCGGCCGTCGTCCATGATCTCGATGTTGACCTGGCCGCCTTCGTGGAAGGCGCGAAGGATAAGAACGCCTTGCTCGGGCTTGCCGGCGGCGCGGCGCGCGGCGGGCGTTTCAATGCCGTGATCCACGGAATTGCGCACGATATGAGTGAGCGGATCTTTGATGGCCTCGATGATCGTGCGGTCCAGCTCGGTTTCGTTGCCCTCCATGATGAGCTGCACTTTTTTGTCCAACTCCTGGGCAAGATCGCGGACGATGCGCGGGAATTTGGCCCAGACATTGCCGATGGGCTGCATGCGCGTCTTCATCACGCTCTCCTGCAATTCCGTGGTGATGATGTTGAGGCGCTGGGCGGCATTGAGGAGGGTGCCTTCCTTGGTTTGCGCCGTATGTTGGACAATTTGATTGCGGGCCAGCACCAATTCGCCCACAAGGTTCATGAGCTTGTCAAGATGAGTAAGTTCCACCCGAATGGCCGTGTCGGAAACCGACGGGCCGGCTTTCGGCGCCGCTTCGATTTTCGCAGAGGGCGCGGAAGCGGCTGGCGCGGGGGGGGGCGCTGCCGGCTCTTCCTCGAAGAGGCCAAAGCCCGTGGCGGCCTTGGGCTGCGGCGCGGCGCCGGGTTGAAAGGCGTTGATTTTTTGCAGCAGCGCGGAATAATCCGCGCTTCCCTGCTGGCCGGTTTGCTCCAGGCAGCGCAGCATCGCCTTGAGGGCGTCGGAATATTCGAGCAGGGCGCTGATGAGCGGGGGCGTCACCGTCAATTTCCCATCGCGCAACAGGCTGAGAAGACTTTCCCCCGCGTGGGCCACATTTTCAATTTTCGTCAGCCCAATGCAGCCGCTGCTGCCCTTGATGGTGTGAATGATGCGGAAAACCACGTTGAGCGTCTCGGCCCCGGCCTGGCCTTTCTCGAGGACCAGCATTTCGCGGTCAAAGCGGTCGAGGGAATCGAAACTTTCGACGAGCAAATCCCGGATGAGTTGCTGTTGCAGATTGTCGTTCAGTGGCATAATCGCGGCGGGTTAGGAATTGGGGAGCACCTTCGCCACAATGGCGAGCAACTGCTCCTGGTTAAAAGGTTTGACAATCCAGCCGGTGGCCCCGGCGGCGCGGCCCTCATTTTTGCGGGCGGGATCGGACTCGGTCGTTAGCAAAAGGATCGGCTTGCGTCCGAAATGTGGCGACGCGCGCAAACGCCGGGTCAACTCAATGCCATCCATGTTCGGCATGTGGATGTCGGTGATCACAAGATCCACCGGACGCGACTGCAAAACTTGCAGAGCCACCGCTCCGTCCGAGGCTTCCAGCACTTCATGGCCCGCGCCCTTGAGCGTGAAGGAAACCATTTTACGCATGGTCGAGGCGTCATCAACGGTCAAAATTGTTTTTCCCATAGCGTTAAAAAAGTTCGACGTTTTGGCCGAAGCCGGCTTCTGCGCCGGCGAGCGCCGGCAAAAGCTCGGGCGCGGCTGGCTCCGCGGCGGGGCAAACTGTGGCCATGACCCCGGCGTGAATCTCGTGCTCCGAGGCCATGGTGTAGTTGCGGTGGAATCCATCCACGAGATCGGCATTCTCCTCCGCCGACAAACCTTCGCGCCACCGGCCGGCGCTCTCCGCCATGGCCGTGAGCGGGGCGCGCAATGCCGGCAGAACAGACTGGTAAAAGTCGGCGAATTGCAGGGAATCAATCGCGCGCCGGGCCTGGGTTTGAATTTGATCGAACGACTCCGTGATCGCGCCTAATGTTTTGAGGGCTTCGTCGCGGAAGGCATGCAGCCCGCTTTCTTCCGTGCCGCCCTGTTGGTCCAGTTGCTGTTGTTGAGCCAGGCCATCGGCTTGCAGTTGGGCAAACGCCGCCACGCATTCCGCCAGGCCGCCGGCGAGAATATCCAATTCGCCGGCGGCGGCGGCGCTGATGCGGTTGGTTTCCCGGGAAACTTCACTGGTGCGCGCGGACAAAACTTCGAGGCTGGCCCCGCGCGGATCCTGCGCGGCGAGCGCGGCCTGCACCTGCGCGTTGAGGCCGATCACGTGGATGCGGGCGGAGACCGCGCGGACAATGCCGGTCAAGTCGGAGGCCAGGCTGCCGAGCGGCCGCAAAAGTTCGTAGGCGCGGGCGGCGTTGGCGACGGTGGTGCGCACCAGCGCGCGGACTTCCTCGATCGTTTCCACCAGCACCTGCACCATGCCGTCGAATGACGTCGTCAATAATTGGAATTCCTCGAGCGAAAGGCACTCGGAATCGGCTTCCGTGAGGTGCTGAAGGGCTTTGCCGAGGCTTTCGCGCATCGCGGTTTCGGCGCGGCTCAATTCCGCTTCGCAGGCCGCAATCTGCGCCGTTTCCAGGCGCGCCGATTGCTGGATAAAACAAACCGTTTGCGCCGGGACGCGCCCCGGCGGCAGGGCCCGCACTTCCTCGCAACGCTCCTGGATCACCGGCAAGGCGGCGGCGATATGCTGAACCTTTTGATTGACAATGTCCTGGAATTGCAGCCCGAGCACCACCTGGCCGATTTCGCCCGCGAGGTCGTGGCTGAGGCGCGCCAGGCGCGCGTCGCGCGCGCGGTTGGACGCCATCTCTTTTTTCAGGTGCGCGAGGGAGGATTCAATGTGGGCGCGCCGGGTGGTGGTGATTTCCTGCAGGGTGCGGGCCTGCTCGCCCAACTGGCGGATGACTTGCGCGATGGTGGCGTGGGTTTGCTCCAATTGTTTGAATTTGGCCCCGAAGATTTCCCGCACCTGCTCGTGCAGGGATTCAATCTCATTGGTCAGCCCGGTGAACATGCGCTGCACCTCGGTCCCGAGGGGCGCCGATTCCGCCTTGAACAATGTTTGCATGAATTTCAGCGGGAGCATGGTGCGTTGCAGCGCTGCCTCCACGCCGATGAGATGCTCAATCTGGGTGTTGTACTGGCGCAATTGGCCCAGCATTTTCACGCTCTGCTCCTGCCACCGCGCCAGGAAACAGGTCGAGCGCTCGATTAATTGCATGGCGTTGGAAAATACCGAGGCGTCGCAACCGGAGCCGGTGGCCAGGCCCACGAGCCGTTCGACTTGCTGGACAAATTCCTCGCCGGAGTGCGCCAGCCCTTCCAGCTCGGAAGTGATGGTGAGAAAGTGCGTTTCCAAAGTCTCCGACGCTTGCTGGAGGTTTCCTTCCGCAGCGCGCAAAGGCTCCGTTTGCGCGAGCATTTCCAGGAGATGGGGCCGCCTGCGACGGCCCAGGAACAGTCGTGCTACGGGAAGGGCGTGCAGTCGCCCTTTTATGAACGGCCAAGAACTCACTGGTAGAGTATCGGAGCTGAGGGTGAAACCTTGACGCTGTGAAAACCCTCGGCGTCACGAGGGAAAACCCGCGAATCTCCGCTAGACTTTCACCAACTCGACGTGCTTGTCCAAGCGCGTGAAGAGAAAGGTGCGATGCACATTGCGGCTGGCATACAGAATGCGCAGCCGGGCGCCGCGTTTTTGCACGCGCTTGAGCAGGAGCGCGATCAAATTGAGGCCCACGGAGTCAATCATTTTGGCGGAAGCCAGATCCAGTTGGAACGTCGTCCAGCCGAACGCCGCTGCCTCTGGCTTTTCCAACAGCGCCGTGATTTCCGCGAGGAGATCGCGCGCGGTGGTGCTCACGAGGTCGCCGGCGAGGCTGAAGTTGACCGTCATTTTTTCGCGATCAATGGTCCAGTTCATAAGCGCAATTCGGATGCAAGGGGTGAAAATTCATGATGACCGTGGCGCCGCGGCGTTCGACCGTCAGATGGGCGGCCAGGCGGTGCATGAGGAGAAGGCCTTGATGTTGCTCGAGCGGCTCTTGCAGGGCTTGGCGCGCCTGCGCTGCGACGTCGAAGTCGTGCCCCGGCCCAGGATCGCTGATCCGAACGCGAACAGTTTGGCTCCGCTGCCCTACCGCGATTTGCAGCGTCGCCGCCTGATCCGCGTGCCGGGCGCAGCCATGAACCAGCGCGTTCAGCAACCCTTCACGCGTCGCCAGTAAAATGTCATGCGCGTCGGCCTCGCTTAATTCCGGCAGCGCCAAACGGAGGCTGCGCTGCCAGGATGTTTGCAGGGCATCGATTTCCGCGCTGCGTCCGCCGTGATAATGCTCCAGCAGCAGCGGGCAGAAAACTTCGTCCCTCGACGCCGAGGCGAGGTGAATGAACGCCACCAGGATGTCGTCGGTCGCGCCGGCGAGCAGAGCATGTGCGCGCGGGCTCGACTTCGCACGTTGCAGGGCGAAGGCCAGGCTCAGGGGGCTGACGCCCTCACGTTCCGCCAGGTCTTCCAAGCCATCCGTCCACAGATAAAATGATCCGCCGTCGCGAATGCATTGGTTTTCGCCGGGCCCCGAGGCGTCCTCAAACCAGCCCAAGGGAGCGCCCCCGCCCATTCCCACTTCCTGAGCGGCGCCATTGGGCTGGACAAAGATCGGCGCGGGCGCGCCACGGGTGTGGACGGTGGCAATCTTCTCATCCCAGTCAACTGAAAGGACGCAGGCGGCCACCGAGGCGCCAATGCCGTCCGAGTCACCCTGCATGGTTTCCACTTGATTCCACTCTTCCAGCAGGAAGCGGTTGAAGTCCGGCAGGATTTCATCCACGGCCGCGCCTCGCGCCAGCATGCCGCGCATCACGCCTTGGAAATAGGCGGAAGCATAGGCGGCTTGCAAATCGTGGCCGGAAACATCGGTCAGCAGATAATAGAACCGCCCGGGCCCGGGCTGGAACCGGCTGAAAAAGTCGCCGCCCGTCTCATGTTTGGGATAAAAGCAGATCTCCACGCTCCCACCGTCTGGCAGGGTTTCGCCCGCCACCATGCGGCGCTGGGCGCGGCCCAGTCGCTGCACCGCCACCTCCGATTCCGCCATGTGGCGGCGCGACTGCGTCAGCGTCGCGGCGCGGGCCACGGCCGCGCATAATTTTTTTGCGTCCACCGGCTTTTCCAAAAAATCCACCGCGCCGCCCCGCAACGATTCGGTCACCAAACCTTTTTCGCCTTCGGCCGTGATCAGGATCGTGGCCAGGCCGGGATCGTGCGCCGTGATCCAGGAGAGCAATTCTAGACCATTGCGCTCTGGCATGCGGTAGTCCGTCACCACGCAGGAGAAATCTCCGCTCGAAGCCAGCTGGCGCTGCGCCTCTTCCACCCCTTCTGCCATCGCCACCAGAAAACCGCTGCGAGCGAGCGCGGCGGCGAGGAAGCGGCGGCTGGGCGGATCGTCCTCCACCACCAAAACGCGTTGCGCCACACTATTCACCCTTAAGCATCGGCGCGCCGCGGGCGCTCTTGAGGCTGGGAAAACCCACGCCGGGCGCGGAAAAACCCGCGCGCTACAACGCCGCCACGCCTTCCCGGATCGCGAATCGCACCAGCTCCGCGGAACTGGCGCAGCCCAGTTTCTTCATCAGCCGCGAGCGATGCGCCTCCACCGCCTTGGCGCTTACCGCCATTTCCACGGCGATTTCCTTGTTGCGCCGGCCGTCCGCAACCAGGCGCAACAACATCTTGTCACGCTCGCCCAGCGCCGGCTTGGCCGGGCCAAATCTGTCAAATAAATTGGCGCGGTAATCGGCGATGATTCCGGCGCTCACTTCCGGGCTCAAATAAAGCCGCCCCTCCATCACCATTTCGATGGCGCGCCACAACTCAGCGGTGGAGCTTTGTTTCCAGACGTACCCGCAGGCGCCTGCTTCCAAGGCGGCGTCCACGATGTCGCGGGTGGCGTCGCTGGAGAATATCAAGACCTTGATCGCGGGGAAAAGGGCGAGAATCTGGCGCGTGAGCTGGATTCCATCGAGGTCTGGCAGATGGATATCGATCACCGCCAAATCGGGCGCCGATTCGGCGATCAGCTGAAGCGCGAGGGCCGCGGAAGAGGCCTCGCCCGCCACGGAGAATCCCGGGGCCTGGGCCAGCGTCTGGCGCAATCCAGCCCGCAGCATGGGATGGTCATCGACGAGAAATACCTTCATGGCGCGACGGGGGTTCGGTTTTGATCAAGTTGTTGCCGCACCAGTTGGGCGAGGTCGGAGGAAGAATAAGGCTTGGCGATGAACGTCACGACGCCGCCCGGCAACTCCGGCGCCTCCTCGCTGGAGCCGCTGGCGATGATGATGGGCAATCCCGGGCGCTCTTTTTGCAAGGCCTGCGCCAATTTCCACCCGGTCATCTTTCCAGGCATCACCATGTCCGTCAGGAGCAGGGCGATTTTCCCACGGCTTTTTTGCCAGACGGCCAGCGCTTCGGGGACATCGCCCGCTTCGAGGACGGCATAGCCCAGCTTGCGCAGCATCAAAGCCGTGTAGCGGCGGAGCGCCGCCTCATCTTCGACAAGCAAGATGGTTTCGCTTCCCCCAGGCATGCTGTCGGCGCCGGTCGGCAGTCGCGGCGGCTGGGGGCTGCCCGCCATCCGGATTTCGCGGAGAAGATCGCGCGCGCGCGCCGCTTCGGCTTCAATCGCCTGCAACGACTCCCGCACGGCGCCGGGCAGCTCAGGATTTTGCTGAAGCAAATTCAATTGCATTAAAATGGCCGCGAGGCTGTTGTTGAAGGCGTGCGCCGCTCCCGCCGTCGCGGGACCGTCGCCGTCGCATTTCTGCGCGGAAAATGCGGCGAGGCGCGGGGCCATCATGTCGGCGGCGTGTGACATATTCCATTAGCTGACAAACCTATTAAAAACAATCCGCGCGGCGGCGACTCCACTTAATTTGCGCAGTGCGCATCATATTTGGGTTATATGTCACTTATAGGCGTCAAAATGCAGGCTTTTCGCGGCCCGTGGACTTCCGCGGGGTGTCTGTTAAGTTTGGGGCTGCGAATGTCACGATGGCGCCATAACACAGGAACATGACGCGGGGGCTGCAACAATTTTTGGGGCGACAGCGCGGTGCGTTTACCTTGATCGAGTTGCTCGTGGTGATCGCCATCATCGCCATTTTGGCCGCCTTGCTTTTGCCGTCCTTGAGCCGCGCCAAGGCTGAAGGACAGCGCGCCGGCTGCCTTTCCAATTTGAAAGAAATCGGCGTGGCGTTCGAAATGTATCTGGATGATCACCACAACCATTTTCCCGATCGGCGCGATTTGAAAAGCAGTTTGCCCGGCGGATATCATCCGTGGAGTAGTTGGCCGCCGTCTGATCCGCGCGGCGGGTGGGCTGCGATTTTTTTGCGCGACGAAGGCGCCCAGGACAAACTCTGGTCGTGCCCCGCGTCGTTCACCTCCAAAGCGGGGAACGCCGTGCAATCGGCCCAGCCTCTTTCCACGGACACGAATGCGGCGCAGTCGCGTTATTGGCTATGGCGCTTTGATCGCACCAACGATTTGGCGGACGCCACCATGCTGGAGGATTTCTGGACGAAAAGCGTGACGCAGGCCGTGTCCGATTTGCAGAGCGCCAATGATCCAACCGTCGGCCCCATCAATGGCCCGGGCGACGTGGAGCTGGTCGTCGATCCGTATTTTCCCAAAACCGTTCCGACCGTGAGCCCGGAGTTGCTCGGGCGCACGATTCATGCGGGCGGGCGAAACCGACAATACCTCGATGGCCACGCGTCATTTTTGCGGGACGCGCGCACGCCGAATTAAGGCTTGGGCAAGGCAAATGCGACCCAGGCGTCGCCCCGCGGCGTGCCGAGGTGCGCCACGCCAGTGGATGGGATCACCACGTACTGCCGGCCGCCCAGTTGATAAGTGGCGGGCGCCGCGCTCCCCGCAAAGGGCAGCGCCGCTTCCCAGAGTTCGTCCCCGGTGTCCTTGTCAAACGCACGGATTTTCTTGTCCCGCGTGCCCGAGCAGAAAACCAGCCCGCCCTTGGTGACGATGGCGCCGCCGTAATTCTCCGTGCCGGTTTTGGGCACGCCCTGGGCGGCGAGGGAAGCGTATTCGCCCAGCGGTTTTTTCCAGAGCAACTTGCCGGTGTTGAGATCAATGCAATTCAACGTGCCCCACGGCGGCTTGTTCGCCGGGTAGCCGTCTTGGTCGTAAAATCGCGGGTAACCCGCAAAGGTGTAGGCGGGACGATCCCCCGGCGGAAGAGCGGCGGGCAACGGGCGGTCGCGCAACATGAGAAAGTCCACCAGCGCCTTGAGATCGGCCTCGCTCAACCCCGGATTGGCAGGCATGGCATTCTTGCCTTCCCGGATTTGTTTGACAACAGCCGCGTCGCTCATGCGATGGCGCAGCCCGCGCAACGGCGGACTCACCCCCACGCCCAGCCGGTCGGCCCCGTGGCAGGAAGCGCACGCCGTGTTGAACACTTTTCGCCCCGGCGTCGGGGCCGCATGCGGATCGTCCGGCGGCTCGTCATCGCGAAACATCGTGATGGCCCAGCCAATATGATTGGCTGAAACATAGAGGCGCCCCGTTTCGGCGTCGATGCACGCGCCCGTCCATTCCGCGCCGCCATCGACATTGAAATACAAGGTGGGCTGGCCATCGGTGCACGGCAGGAACCGTCCGGTTCTCATGCCCTTGAACCGCGAGCGCGCGTAGTCTGCGGCCTCTTCGGT
>DASZMX010000140.1:0-16234 GCA_035551475.1 Verrucomicrobiia bacterium | reverse complement strand
GCCCTCATCGCCAACCAGCATTACGGCCTGGACCTGAAGTTCGTCCACATCAAGCAAATCGCTTTGCCGGAATCGGTCAGCCAAAACGTGTTCACCCGCATGACCTCGGACCGCGAGCAATATATCCAGCGCATCACCGCTGAAGGAACCGAAGAGGCGACCCGCATCAAGGCTGAAGCCGATAAAAACGCCGCCATTACCGTCGCGGACGCCGATTCACTCGCGCTCAAACTCAAAGGCCAGGGCGAAGCGGACATGATTCAATCGCTGCAAATCCTTCAGCAAAATCCCGCGCTCGCCACCTTCAACATGAAGATCGACGCGCTGCAATTGTTCTTGAAGGACCGCAGCACCTTGATTCTTGATCCGTCGATGCCGCCGCTGAGCCTGTTGCAGCCCAAGGAAGCCGGCGCCAACACCAATTCCGCCAAATGAACGGAGACCTTCCTCTCAAACCGGTTCCGCCGCCCACGCCGCTGCCTGGCGACGCGCCGCCGGCCGAAGATGCCGGCTCGCGGGCGTTGGAAGACGCTTTGCGGAGCAGCTTTTTCATCGTCAAGATCATCATGGTCGGTTTGGTGATTGTGTTTTTGGCTTCGGGCTTTTTCACCGTTGATCCACAGCACAAGGCGATTCTGCTGCGCTTTGGCAAACCGGTGGGCGAAGGCTCCAGCGCCCTGCTCGGGCCGGGGTTCCATTGGGCGTTTCCGGCGCCAATCGATGAGAAGGTGTTCATCCCTTTCACTTCCGTGCAAAGCGCCGACTCCACCGTTGGTTGGTATCAATCTCCTGAAGACCGCGCCAAGGGCATCGAACCCGCCCCCGCCGGGCCTTCGCTTTCGCCCGCCGCGATCAGTTATGTGCTGACCTCGGACACCAATATCATTCATGTCCGCGCCACGGTGCGTTACACCATCACCGACCCCGTCAAGTTCCATTTCGACTTTGCGGACGCGCCGGTGCTGATCACTAACGCCCTCAACAACGCCCTGCTCCTGGCCGCCAGCGAGTTCAATGTAGATGATATTCGCACCTATCGGAAACAGCAGTTTCACGAAGCCGTCGGCGCTCGTTTGCGGGAGTTAATCGACGAACAGCAATTGGGCGTGAGTGTGGAGCAACCCGACGTTCTGGAATGGCCTCCTCGCTATTTGGAAAACAAGTTCAACGAAGTCTCCCAGGCCACGCAGCGCAAGCATGACGTCATTCAACAGGCCGTCACCTATGCCGACACCACCCAGTCCGCCGCGCGCGGCCAGGCGGCGGAACGGATTGGCCAGGCCGAATCCCGGCGCTCCACGCTCGCGAAAAACGTGGCCGCCCAGGCCGTCAATTTCACCAATTACCTGCCGCTGTACGCCCGCGATCCCGAATTTTTTGAGCGCTTCCGCATCATGCAAACGTGGAATCTCATCTTGACGAACGCCCAGGAAAAAATGGTCCAGCCCGCCGGCACCCACGAGACCCGCGTGCAAATCAGCCGCGAGCCCTTGGCTCCGCCGCCTTTAGCGCCATAATATAGGTAGTTTATGCAAGTCACCTCCTTACTCAGCCAGCAGGAAGAGCCCCATCACCACCACGGCGATCATCACCATCATCACAAGGACGGCGAATCCTGCGCCAGTTGCGGCCACGAGCACGATCACGCCGTGCTGCCGCTGACCCAGACCATCGCGGGCCTGATATTTGTTATCAATTCGTTTGTCGTCACTTGGTTTCTCTCGGGCGGCACGGAGATTTTCCAACACGGCCAAACCTCCGCTTTCGGCGCCCTGGCCAATAATCCCATCGCCGCCGCCAGCGCCATGATCGGCGCCATTATTCTCGGCTACCCGATAGTTTGGACCGCCGTCAAAGATTTGCGCCGCGGCGTTCTCACCACCAACGAACTGGTGGCCCTCGCCGTGCTGGCCTCCTTTGGCTCCGGGCATTATCAGGAGGCGGGCGTGGTCGCGTTTTTCATGTTGCTCGGCCAGATCATCGAGACCCGCACCGCCGAAGGCGCGCGCGCTTCGATTGAGTCGCTTATCGAACTCACTCCGGCCAAAGCCCGGCGCATCACCAAGGGCGGCGAGGAAGAAGTCGCCACCAGCCAGCTGGCTGTGGGCGATGTCATTCGCGTGCGGCCCGGCGACAATGTGGCTGCCGACGGCACGATTGTCACCGGGCAAGGCTCCTTCAACCAGGCGAACATCACGGGTGAATCGCTGCCCGTCGATAAAAAGCCCGGCGACGAAGTGTTTGCCGGCACGCAGAATTTGACCGGCGCCATTGAAATCCGCGTCACGCGCGCGGGCGAGGACACCACCCTGGGCCGGGTGCGCGAGCTGATTCTGGCGGCGGAAAAAACCAAGCTGCCGATCATGCGCATCATCGACCAGTACATGGGTTTTTACACCCCGCTGGTATTGGTAATCGGCGCTTTGGTTTGGGCGTTCACCAACGATTTGAGCCGCGTCATTTCCGTGTTCATCGTCGCCTGTCCATGCGCGTTTATTCTGGCCACGCCGAGCGCGATGGTCGCCGCGCTCTCCGCCGCCGCGCGCCTGGGCATTCTCATTAAGAACGTCGGCGATATCGAATTGGCGGCGAAGATCAACGCTTTTGTTTTTGACAAAACCGGCACGCTGACCACCGGCAAACTGGCCGTCAGCCGCCTGGCTCCGATGAATGGCGCCACGCCTGCGGAATTGCTGCGCGTCGCCGCTTCCGCCGAGAAATACAGCAACCACCCCACCGCCAAGGCGCTCGCGCAGTTGGCGGGCGAAGCCGGCGTGCCGCTGGCTGAGCCCAAGGACTTTTCCGAAGCCGCCGGACGCGGCGTCACCGCCAACATCGAGGGCGCCACGGTCATCATAGGCCGCGCCCAATGGCTCAAGGAACAAGGCGTGACCGAGGACTTCCTGAAATCCGTCGATCTCAACGAAACCGAGGGTTTCAGCCTGATTTTCGTGGCGCGCAACGGTCAATTCATGGGCTGGGTCGGCTTGCAGGACCAGACCCGCCCGCAGGCCCGCGAGGCCCTCGCGGATTTGCGCACGACCGGCGTGCGCCGCATCGCCATGATTTCGGGCGACCGCCAGCCCGTTGCGGCGCGCGTGGCCCGCGAGATTGGCTGCGAAGAAGTCATGGGCGAATGCCTGCCGCAGAACAAAGTCGAGTTTGTCCGCGAAATGAAAGCCAAAGGTTATCGCGTCGCCGTCATTGGCGATGGCGTGAACGACGCCCCAGCCTTGGCGGCGGGCGACCTCGGCATCGCGATGGGCGCAGCCGGCAGTGAAGTTGCCATCCATAGCGCGACCATCGCCCTCATGAATAACGATCTGCGCCGCCTGCCCTTCCTCGTGAAGCTCTCCCGCCAGACCCGCGCGGTGATCAATCAGAACTTTTTGTTCGGCGTGGTTTTCGTCATCGGCGGCCTCGTCTTGGCGGCGATGAAGTTCATCAATCCCATTGTCGCGGCCTTCCTCCATGTGGCGGGTTCGCTGATCGTGGTGTTCAATAGCGCGCGCCTCGTGCGTTCCGGCGAGGAATTGGATCCGCACGTCGCGCCGCCCGCGCCCACGACGACCCCTGCGGCTCCCGCTGCGCCAGCGCGTCCGCAATTGGCGCCCAAGCCCGCGTAATCATGGCTACCCTCCTCGACCAAACCGAGACGGCGCCGGAAACCATTGCCAAAGGCGAGCCGATCGTGACCGTTCGCGGCCTGTCGAAAATCTACAAGGATTTTTGGGGCCGCGCCAAGGCCCGCGCCGTGGACAATGTGGATTTTGAAGTGCGGCGCGGCGAGGTCTTCGGCCTGCTCGGGCCGAACGGCTCGGGCAAATCGACCACGGTGAAAATGCTGCTCGGCCTGCTTTATCCCACCAAGGGGCACATCGAGGTCTTTGGGCACTCCCCGCGCCACGTCGCGACCAAGGCGATGATCGGCTACCTGCCCGAGGAATCGTATCTCTACCGCTTTTTGGATTCTCACGAGACGCTGGATTTCTTCGGCAATCTATTTGACATCCCGCCCCAGGAACGCGCCCGCCGCAACGAGCAACTGCTCGAAATGGTCGGCCTCAACCAGGTCCGCACGCGCGTGGTGGGCGAATTTTCCAAAGGCATGCAGCGGCGCATTGGTCTGGCGCAGGCGCTGATCAACGATCCCGATCTCGTTATTTTGGACGAGCCCACCGCTGGTTTGGACCCAATTGGCTGTCGCGAAGTGAAGGATTTGATTCTCGCCCTGGCGCGCCGCGGCAAGACGGTCATTCTCAGCAGTCACTTGCTCTCGGACGTCGAGGACGTGTGCGACCGCGTGGTGATTTATTACGGCGGCCGCATTCAAGCCATGGGGACACTGCAGGAGTTGTTGAGCAAGCCGGACGCTGTCCGCATCACGACGCCTCCTCTGCCCCGCGAGACGATGGACAAGGTGCTGCGCATCATTCGCGACGATGTGGCGAACGCCAAAATCGAAATCGATAATCCGACGCAAAATCTCGAGAGTTATTTCCTCGATGTCGTCCGCAAGGCGAAGGAAAACCTCGCCGAAACTTCCGGCGCCACCTCCGGCAGCCGCGTCGCCGCCTACCTGCGCGGCGATGCCGAAACCGCCGCCACGCCTGATCGCATTCTCGATCGATTGACCGTGGCCGCGCCCGCCGCGCCGGCGCCCGCCACCGCTCCCGCTCCGGCGGAGAAAATCGATCAAGCCAAATTGCAATCGCTGGCCCAAACCGTTCCGTCCGCGCCCACTCCCACGCCAAAACCGGAAACAGCCGCGACGCCGCCGGCCGATTTGTCCAAGGCCAACGCCAAACTTTCGTCGTTGCTGGGTCAGGATCCCAAGCCGTAACCCACGAACGTGCAGCGCATCCTCGCCATCGCTCGTCTGACGTGGAAATCGGCTTTCCGCTATCGCCTTTTTTGGATCATGGCGGCGCTGCTGCTGGTTTCGGTGGGCGGCCTGCCATTATTGCTCAAGGATGATGGCACCGCCAAGGGTTTGGCCCAAATTCTCCTGACCTACACCTTAAGCTCCATCACCGCGCTCCTCGCCTTTTTTACGTTGTGGCTCGCCTGCGGCACCCTGGCCAAGGACGTCGAGGAATGCCAGATGCAGATGATTGTTGTCAAACCTATCTATCGCTGGCAGGTCTGGATTGGAAAATGGGTCGGCATCATCGGACTCAACGCCGGCTTGCTCGCGCTGTCCGGTCTCGCGGTTTATGCCGGTCTGATGTGGCGCGCCCATCGCCTGCCCCCGGCGCAGCAGCAGATTTTGCGCAGCGAAGTTCTCGTGGCCCGCGCCTCCGCGCGCCCGCCCGTGAAGGATTTGCAGCCGGAAATCGACCGCGCCGTGCGCAGCCGCATCGGCGGTGTCCGCGCCACCCTCACGCCGGACGAGAAAATGGCGATGGCCAAGCAGGTGGTCTCCGCCGTGATCGCGACCAACGAGGAGGTTGCCCCCGGCAACGCCCGCGAATGGAAGATCGACATGAGCCACGCCAGCGCCGCCGCCCGCAACGCGCCCATGCAATTGCGCGTGAAATTCCACACTTCCGGTCTCAACGAAGAAACGACTTACGACACGCTCTGGCTGATCGGGCCCCAGGAATCCCAGCGCAGCCAACTGGTGCAGCAATCGCTGCCCGCCGAATCGTTTCAGGAATTCGACATTCCGCCTGGCCAGGTTTCCGACGATGGCACCTTGACCATCGGCTTTCTTAACCGCAACGAATTGCCCTTGCTGTTCCCGCTCGATGAAGGTGTGGAAGTGCTGTATCGCGAAAACACCTTCGGCATCAATTTTTGCCGCGGCCTCGCCATCATTCTTTGCTGGCTGGGATTTCTGGCGGCCATCGGATTGGCCACCGCAAGTTTCCTGTCGTTCCCCGTCGCTGCTTTCGCCTCCCTGGGCATTTTAGCGATGGCGGCTTTTGGCGGCACCCTCAAATCCGTCGTGGAAAATGGCACGGTCGCCTCATGGGATGCGGGCGCCAGCAGTTTTGGCCATTCCGTTCTCGATTTCGCCATGGTGCCCATGTTCAAGGGCGCGCTGGAGGTCATCAATCTTGTGACGACGTTTTCTCCCGTGGATTATCTCAGCTCGGGGCGCAGCATCACTTGGCAGGATCTGGGGCTGGCCGTGGCGCAAATCATCTTTTTGCTCGGCGGGATTTTTGCGTGCTTTGGGATTATCTTCTTTTCACGCCGCGAGCTGGCCACCGTTCAGGGCCAGAGTTGAATCTGCTCCCATTCAGCTCGCAAACGCGCCAGCAAGCGCGCGTCGGCGGCGGGAAAGGCGTATTGGCTTAACTGGTCGGCTCCGATCCACGCCACGGCCTGGCAATGCAGTGGTCGCGGCTCGTGCTGCACCCAACGGCAGCGATAAAAGCGCAAGCGCACGGCGCGTTCCGGATAATCGTGCGTCACTTCCTCAAGCAAGCGTCCCACCTCCACCTCTGTCCCCAGCTCCTCGAAAAGCTCGCGGGCCAAACACTTTTCGTAGGTTTCTCCGAGCTCCCGTTTGCCACCCGGAAACTCCCAAAGGCCCGCGAGATGCGCGCCCGCTGGGCGTTGCGCGATGAGAAGACGGCCGTTGCGAAAAAGCAACCCGGCCGCGACTTCCACCGGCGCGGCCATTAATGTTTGGTGGAACCCTGCGGCGGAATTTGCAGCAAGGTCGGGCTGGATTTGCTGCCGCTCGCGCCGCTGGCCGGCGCCGCCGAGAGGGTCGGAGCCGCCGTCGCTTTGGGCGGAACGGTTGCGGTGGGCGAGCCAGTGATGCTCGGCGCCGAAATTTGCTTCATCAATTCCGGATGCTTGCCCAGGATCAATTGCAGCCGTTCGCGCGCTTCCCCGGCCCATAGATCATTGGGATTGGGCGATTGCGCCAGTTCCCGGTATTGCATGAACGCCAGGTCAAATCGATTTTGTTCCTCGGCCAGACGGCCCAACGTCAGCTTGGCGGGCTCGACTACCGATAGATCGGTCGGATTGGCTTGGATGACGCGTTGATATTGTTGCGTGGCCTCCGCGGTTTTGTTCTGCGCTTCCAGGGAGGACGCGACTCCGAGGCTCGCTTGCGCGGACAGGGCGCTGCCCGGATGCGCCGTCAGAAAATCAGAAAAAGCGTGTTCGGCCTCGGCGTACTTTCCATTCACAAACAACTCCTCCGCCGCCAGCGCCTGGGCGTATTCGCCCGCGGGGGTGGAGGGAAATTCCTTGGCCAGATCGCCCAGCGCATTATTGACAGGATGCACGCGCAAATCCTGCGCAATCGGAATGGCCAGCAGCTTCGCGTTGGCGTCCGCTTCATTTTCTCCCTGCTTCCAGTCGTAGAGCCCGGCGGCGGTCCCGACGACCGCCAGAAAAACCGCGCCGCCAATCAGCGCCTTGCGGTTGGCATGCGCCCAGCCCAAAAGCTTAAATACAAAATCTGACGAATCCGTTGTCTGTGCTTCCATAAAAATTCACTATACGGTTTCCGCCCCGTCTCTGGCAATGCTTGGTTATGGCCGTTTTACCCACGCGGAAACGTAGGTCGTGTCCGGGAGGACGAACTTCTGCACCTCGACCGCGACGGTCGCCGGCTTGAATTCGCTCAAAATCAATTGCGCCACCTCCACCGCGATGGTTTCA
Organism: Verrucomicrobiia bacterium; assembly: GCA_035551475.1. Classification (GTDB taxonomy): domain Bacteria; phylum Verrucomicrobiota; class Verrucomicrobiia; order Limisphaerales; family Palsa-1400; genus DASZMX01. Next base: position 8,602 of record DASZMX010000140.1, on the reverse strand, counting down.
ATCAGACGCCAGCTTTTGGCGTCGCCCCATTGCCGCAGGCGCCGGCGCACCTCAAAATAATCCACCGTTTTTTCCAGCGCATCGCCTTGCGCGGCGGCGGCAAAGTCCAACTCCATCTCGATGTTCAGCGCCACCTTCTGCGGCAGCGCGCGCTCTTCGTCGGTCACGCCCACCCGCCAGGCCACCACCAATTCTTTGATCGTGACCCGGTCCATCAATGATATTCCTGCAACGTCTTCACGGCGTACCCGCTTTTTTTCAAAGCCGCAATCCCCAACGCCGCCGCGCGCGCGCCGCTGAGTGTCGTCATGATGGGCGTGCCCGTGTAAACCGCCGTGGTGCGAATTTTCACCTCATCCGACCGCGGCGTCTGCCCGGCTGGCGTATTGATGACTAATTGAATCTCGCGATTCTTCAGCAGATCCAGCGTGTTGGGGCGCCCTTCCTGCAACTTATAAACCCGCGACACTTTCAAGCCAGCTTCCTCCAGCACTTTCGCCGTGCCGGCCGTGGAAACAATTTCAAAACCCATGTCGGCGAATTCACGGGCGATGCCCGCCACTTGCTTTTTATGCGCGTCGCTGACGCTGATAAAAACCCGCCCGCTCAACGGCAGGGTCGCATTCGCCGCCATCTGCGACTTCGCATACGCAATGCCCAAATCCGCATCCAAACCCATCACCTCGCCCGTCGAGCGCATTTCGGGCGACAGCAAAATATCCTGGCCATGAAAGCGGTTGAACGGAAAGACCGATTCTTTGACCGCCCAATAATTGGGCCGCACTTCCTTGGTGAAACCCAGTTCGGCCAGCGTTTTGCCCGCCATCACTTTCGCCGCCAATTTCGCCAGCGGCGCGCCAATGGCTTTGCTCACAAAAGGCACCGTGCGGGACGCGCGTGGATTCACCTCCAGCACGTAAACGGTGTCGCCCTTCACGGCGTATTGCACGTTCATCAAGCCCACCACACGCAGTTCCCGCGCCATGGCGTGCGTGTACTCGCGCATGATGTCCATGACCTTCGGCGAAAGCGTGTGCGGCGGCAGCACCATCGCGGCGTCTCCCGAATGCACACCCGCAAACTCAATGTGCTCGAGCATCCCACCGACAACGCTCGTCCCCTTTTTCGGATCGTCGAATTGCCCCACATCCGCGATGCAATCGACATCGACCTCCGTGGCGTCCTCGAGAAATTTGTCCACCAGCACCGGCCGCTCCGGGGAAGCTTCCACCGCAAAACGCATGTAATGCGCGAGTTCGGCGTCCGAATAGACGATCTGCATGGCGCGCCCCCCCAGCACGAACGAAGGCCGCACCAACACCGGATAACCGAGCTTGCGCGCGGCCGCCAGGGCCTCGGCCTCATTAGTGGCCAGACCATTGGGCGGCTGGGGAATCTTCAGCCGGTCCAGCATCGCCGCGAACAATTTCCGATCTTCCGCCACCTCGATGCTTTCCGGCGAGGTGCCGATGATGTTGACGCCGTTTTTCTTCAGGCCCAGCGCCAGATTGAGCGGCGTCTGGCCGCCGAATTGCGCAATGGCGCCGGAGCATTTTTCGCGCTCGTAAATATGCAGCACGTCTTCCAGCGTCAACGGCTCAAAAAACAATTTGTCGCTCGTGTCGTAATCGGTGGAAACGGTTTCCGGGTTGGAATTGACCATGATGGTTTCATAGCCGTCTTCCTTCAGCGCAAACGCCGCATGCACGCAGCAATAATCAAATTCAATGCCCTGCCCGATGCGATTGGGGCCACCGCCCAGGATCATGATTTTTTTCTTCGGCCCCGGCGTTGTTTCGTCGTCGCCCACGTCGTAAGTGGAATAATAATACGGCGTGTAGGCCTCAAACTCGGCGGCGCAGGTGTCCACCAGGCGGTAGCTTGGAACGAGGCCGAGTTTCTTGCGCAAAGCCCGGACGTCATCCTCTTTTTGACCGGTCAAATGGGCAATTTGACGGTCTGAGAAACCCAACGATTTCGCTTTGGCCAGCAACTCACGATTCATTCTTTTTTGGGAGCTTAAGCGCTCGGAGGAAGTTTGAACAGGAGCAATCCGCGAGAACAGAGAAAAATGCGGCCACCCGCTTTCCCGCTTGCGCCCGCGGCGGCGGCGCTGTTTTCTGGCGGCCGCGTATGAACTATACCATTTCCGCCCGGGCGGCTTCGCTCGCGCCGTCGTTGACGCTCGCCATCGACGCCAAGGCCAAACAAATGAAGGCCGATGGCATCGACGTCGTCGGCTTTGGGGCCGGCGAACCGGATTTTGCCACCCCGCCGCATATCGTGGAAGCAGCCGTAAAAGCCCTGCACGACGGGTTCACCAAATACACCCCGAGCAGCGGCATTCCGGAATTGCGGCAGGCCGCGGCGGACAAATTCAAGCGCGATAACGGCCTGACCTACAAGCCTTCGCAGATCATTATTTCCTGCGGCGGAAAACACTCGTGCTGCAACGTCGTCCTCGCCGTTTGCAATCCCGGCGATGAAGTGATCATTCCGGCGCCCTACTGGCTCAGCTACCCCGAGATGGTGCGCCTGGCGCAAGGGACGCCGGTGATTTTGCCGACCTCCGACAAAACGGAATTCAAAGTCACGCCCGAGCAATTGCGCGCCGCCATCACGCCGCGCACACGTCTGTTCATCCTTAATTCTCCGAGCAACCCGACCGGCTCGCTTTACACCCGCGCCGAAATCAAAGCGCTGGGCGACGTCTGCGTGGAGCGCGGCGTGCTCATCATGAGCGACGAGATTTACGAGAAGCTGGTCTATGACGGCGCCGAACATGTGAGTGTCGCCAGTTTTTCGCAGGCCCATTACGATCATACGATTGTCGTGCACGGATTGGCCAAGGCCTATTCGATGACGGGCTGGAGAATTGGCCTGACCGCCGCGCCGGAGCCGATTGCCAAGGCCATCGACGCCATTCAAAGCCATAGCACCAGCAACCCCACGTCGTTCGCCCAAAAAGGCGCCGTCGCCGCCTTGAACGGACCGCAGGATCATCTGCCCAAGTGGCTGGCCGAATACGCCCGACGCCGCACCTACGCCTGGGAACGCCTCAGCAAAATGCCCGGCATTTCCTGCGTGAATTCCAAGGGCGCATTTTATTTGTTCCCCAACATCGCGGGAACCGGGCTTAAGTCTGCGGATTTCTGCCGCCGGCTGTTGGAGGAGGAAAAAGTCGCCGCCGTCCCGGGCATCGCCTTTGGCGCCGATGAATACCTTCGCATCAGCTACGCCACCAGCATGGCAAACATCGAGAAGGGGCTGGATCGCATGGAGAATTTCGCCAAACGGCTTGCTCACTGAAGCAGCGCGGCCATCGCCGCGCCATCCACATTGCCGCCGCTGAGAATGACGCCGATCCGCCCGGCGGGCCGAAACGAGCCGCTGAGGAGCGCCGCCACCCCGAGCGCGCCCGACGGCTCCACGACCAGTTTCATGCGGTAAAAAAGAAAACGCACCGCGTCGCGAATGGCGTCTTCGCTGACGGTTTTCATTTCGTCCACGTGTTGCAAGACGAGCGGAAAGGTCAATTGCCCCAGCGATGCCGTGCGCGTGCCATCGGCGATGGTGAAGGGATTCAAGACCGTCTGCAGGGTCTTCGTGGCAAAGGATCGAGCGGCATCGTCCGCCACCTCCGGCTCGATCCCGGCCACCCGGCAGCCGGGCCGCAGATTTTTGACAGCGATCGCCGTGCCGGACAACAACCCGCCGCCCCCGCAGGGCGTGATCACCCAATCCAGATTTGGCGCCTGCTCCAACAACTCCGCCGCCGCCGTCCCCTGCCCCGCGATCACGTCCAGATGATCAAAGGGCGGAATGAGCGTGTAGCCATGCCGGCTTTGCAACTCCGCCGCGACTTTTTCCCGGCTGGCATTGTGCGGCTCGCACAAAACCACCTCCGCGCCATAGCCCGCGGTGGCCGCGCGCTTGGCCGCCGGCGCGTCGCGCGGCATCACGATGGTGGCGCGCACGCCGAGTATTTGACAAGCCAGCGCGATGGCTTGCGCGTGGTTGCCCGAGGAAAAAGTGATGACTCCCGCCGCCTTTTGCGCGGGCGTCAAATGAGAGACCGCGTTGAAGGCGCCGCGGAATTTAAAGGCGCCAATGCGCTGGAGATTTTCGCATTTGCAGAAAATTTCCGCGCCGGCCGCCTGGTTCAAGGTGCGCGATGTGACAACAGGCGTGACATGCGCCTGGCCGCGCAACGTTTCACGGGCGGCTTGGACGCGTTGGAAAAGACCGGTGTCCATCGCCGGAGTTTACGCGCCGGGCGTGAGGATTAAAGTTCAAACCAGCGGCAGCGGCGCAAATTTTCGCCCGAGAATCGGCTCGCTCGGCGTGCGCAGCCATTGCTCCAGCGCCGCGGCGTAAACCGACCGAAAATCGATCTGGAACTGCGCGTCCCCATTGAGCAGGTCGGCGGGCGCAAGGCTCGGATGAGCGCCATGCACACCCGCTTTCACGGCATGGCCGACCACGAAAAGAGGCGCCGCCGCGCCGTGATCGGTTCCGCCGCTGGCGTTCTCCGCCAGGCGCCGGCCAAATTCGCTAAACGTGATCAGCAGCACGCGGCTCAAGTTTCCTTGCGCCTGCAAATCCTGGACAAAGGCTTTGACCGAGTCTCCCAAATCCTGGAGCAAACGCGCGTGTTGCCCAACCTGATTGGTGTGCGTGTCATAGCCGCCTTGCGAGGCGTAAAAAACGCGGGTTGGCAAGCCGCCGGCGATCAATTTCCCCACCAGCTTGAGACTGTTGCCCAATTGCGAGCCCGGATAATTCGTGCTGGTTTTAATCCGGCGCGTCACCTCCAGAATTTTGTCCGAACTCACCTGGGCATCCAGCGCGGTGCGTTCCAGAAAATCCATGGCGGAGCCGGGGCGTTTGATTGCGCCGCCAATTGCTCCGATGGTTGCGCCGGAATTGTCCGACCCATCCGTGATGCCGTTCAATTCGCGATACGATTTCTCGTCCGGGTTCATCTCGCCGTCCTTGGCGCGCGGGCCGGCGTTGAAACGAAAATTCTGCGGATTATCCAGCGTCACGCCCGTGGGGGTTTTCGCATTGAAAGCTTGCGGCGCCTGCGGCGTGAGCGAAATGCCCACGGTGGGATCCGCTCCGGGACAGGCGTTGTCAAAATAACGGCCAATCCAGCCATATTCCGCCGTTTTATTTTCATCGCTCGCCGTCTGCCAGATTTCCGTGGAGCGGAAGTGGGACCGATTCGGATTGGGATAACCGACTCCCTGCAGAATGCTGAGCTGGCCCGCGTCGTACAGGTCTTTGAAGCCCGCCAAACTCTTGGGCAGTCCAATTTCATCATTGATCTTGAGAACGGCGTTTTCCGCCAGGCCGATTTTGGGGCGGGCTTTGTGATAAAAATCGTTGCGATAGGGAACCACCGTGTTCAAGCCGTCGTTGCCGCCCGCCATTTGCAGAATCACGAGGATCGGCGCGTCCTTGTCCGGCCGTTCTCCCGCCATGGCTGAAAATGTGCGCGACAGAAACACCGGCACCGTCCACGACAACGCCCCGCCCAATATGCCGGTGCGGAGGAATTGCCGGCGCGTCTGCAAAGTGATGTTTTGGCTCATAATCAAGTTAATTGATAATCGGGCGTGGACATCAACAGCCGGATGGCGTGCCGAATGTCGTTGTCCGAAAGGTCTTCGTGGCGCTCCAGGTAATCGCGCAGGACGCCGCGTTGCTTGTCCGAGAGACGGGCCTGCAGGAAACGGCGTTCCAGGCCGGCCAGCAGCCGCGCCTTGTCGCTTCGCTCCTCTTGACTGACCAGCCGCGAAACGTCCACCGGCTCCATCCCGCCCATGACCAGCGTGGCCGCGTCATTGTAACGATCCAAAAGCGTGGCGGTGGTGATCCAGCTCAGCCCGCCGTCCCAGCCCTTGACGTTCGGCGGCATGAGCAAATCCTGGCCGAGCTTTTTGATCATGTCCGCCGCCGCCAACGGCACGGGCATGGGCCGCTCGAGCAAACGAACCGACCCAACCAGCCATTGCGTGGGGCTCTTGATTTGGGAGCGCACCACCGTTTCGCCGTAAAATTCTTCGCTGCGAAACATCGCGCGCAAGAGCGGCTTGAAATTCCCGTCCCCCTGGCGAAACACGTCGGCCAGCGCCGCCACCAAGTCCGGGCTCGCGTCCTCGGAGCCAAAAAATTTCCACAATTTCCCCGTGATAAACGTCGCCGCCTGCGGCTGCGCCACAATGATGTCCAATATATCCAGCCCCGAGAAATAGCCCGTGCGGCCCAAAAATGTTTTCTCGCCATTGTCATGAAGAAAAGGGCGAAACCGATAGGATTCCGTGGGGCGATCCAACGACCAGCCGGTCATGGCGCGCGCCGCTTCCGACACATCTTTCTCGGTGTAATGGCCCTCGCCCAGCGTGAACAGCTCCATGACTTCCCGCGCAAAATTTTCATTCGGATGCTCCTTGCGGCTCTGCGCCTGGTCGAGCCACAGCAGCATCGCCGGATCGGTGGCCACCGCTTCGAGCAACTCGCGCCACCTGCCGTTCCCCAGCCGGCGGAACGTGTCGATTTGCCGCCACATGAAATAGGCCTCGCGCACCTTCACCGCGCTGGTGGCGAAGTGGCCGTGCCAAAACAACGTGAGCTTTTCCTGCAACGGCCGAGGCGTATGCGCCATCCGCCGCAGCCACATGCCGCGCATTTCCTGCAAATGCCGGTTCTCCTCGCGCTGCATCTCCTGCTGTTTTTCCCGCCGCGCATCGCCCGGCTCCATTTTCTGAATTTCGCGCAAGCGGGCCTGACGCTCAGGATTCGGCTCCGCCCAATCCGGTCGCGGCGCGTCCTCGGGAATCTTCTCGTAATCGACAAAAAACGCCACCGCCTCATCTGGACTCAGTCGCGCCAACCGCTCGATCTCCTCCGGCCTCCCGCCAAAACCCGCGCGATTCCACAAATGCGCCGCCGTGGCGTAATTCCACTTCGAAGCCGGCAATGGATTCAGCATGGTTAATCAGACGGCGCCACAACTCCAACGGTTACAATAAACGCAATCTATGAAAGTTATTGTTCTTGAAACCGTTGGTCATTATAAGAAGCATAAGTAATAGCCATGAAAACGAAGCTAATCTATCCCACCTTGAAGCGATTTATAGCGCCCGTTGCTGCTTGCGTCATTTTCCTAACCTCATCGGTTAGCGGACAATTCCTCTGGTCCGAACGCATCGCAAGCGTCGGCTCACTCCCGAGTGGCGAACCGGACGTCGGACTGGTCTTGGATGGGCAGGACAATTGTTATGTGACGGGCTTTTTCGACGGCACGAACGACTTTGGTGGAGTCACCTTGACCAACCAAAGCATTGGAGGATGTGACATCTTCGTTGCGAAGTACGATTCCGGTGGCGCACTTAAATGGGCGCGGCGTGCCGGGGGAAATGCCAGCGTCCAAAACACCGGCCGGGGAATTGGCGTGGATGCCGCTGGAAACGTGTATGTCACCGGTGGCTTTCGCGGCCCTGCGGACTTCGGCAACATTAATTTGCCGGCTGCAAACGCGAAAAACTTTTTCCTGGCCAAATATGACAACGCCGGAACGACTCAGTGGGTGCAACGCGCCAACGACGGAAATAGCGCGTATGGAACGGGCTTGACGGTCGACGGCAATGGGAATAGCTATGTGCTTGGCTTCGTGAATGGCGATGGAACCCTTGTCCTAGGATCGTTAAACCTCGCCCTTCCCCCCGCCGAAGTCAGCTTTATTGCCAAGTATGATGCCACAGGAGCCGCGCAATGGGCGCAGCTCATGGGAGGATCCGATGAGGTTTACGCCACAAAAGTTGCGATCGACTCCAGCGGAAATGTATATGTCCGGGGCACGTTTTTTTCGACCTTAACAATTGGAGCCACCAACTTGACAGTCAGCGCAGGCTCAACCGAGAACATGTTCGTGGCCAAATTCGATAATTCCGGAAATTTGCTCTGGGTGCGGCAAGCGCAGGGCGGCAATGTAGACGAGGGTGGAGTCGCCGTTGACTCCAGTCGGAGTGTTTACGTCACCGGCTATTTCCACAACACTTTAAACTTCGGCGGCATCAGCCTGACCAACACCGCGCCTGAGTCTTCTACCGGCAATGCCTTTACGGCCAAATACGACAGTTCGGGCGTCATTCAGTGGGCTAACCAAGCCGTGGGATCAACAGGCGGCGTATTTTGGGACGCCGCGATGGATGCGCGGGACAATGTTTACACCGCAGGGTTTCTGGGCGGCTACGCTGTTGTCTCCAAATATAATTCCTCCGGCGCCCTGCAATGGAGTTATTCTGCCTCCGGGCCGCCCGCCCTCCCGGATTCTTCGACTGTCTCGAAATGCGCAGTTGACGCCGCCGGTCACTGCTACGTCGCTGGATGGTATCAAGGAACGGCCTCTTTCGGCGCGGCCAATCTGGCGCGGCAGGGCGTATGGAATTTCTTTCTTGCGTCGATGACCCCGACTGATCCAGCCGTTCAATTCACGGCCATTCCAAACCGCGGAGCCGTTCCCTTGGCCGTTCAGTTCAGCTCTCCAGCAGTGGACAGTCTCGGCCACGCAATTGCCAGTTGGAACTGGGCATTT
>DASZMX010000139.1:0-5251 GCA_035551475.1 Verrucomicrobiia bacterium | reverse complement strand
CACTCCTGCGGCGGCAGCGGCCCTGCGCGGCCAGCACATTTGGCGCGATGAAGTGATTGCCGAGCGTTTTGACTGGGGAAAATCCAAACAAATCCACGCCTTGGCCCTCCGCGTTTACCGCCTCCCCCAACCGCTCAACCTCCCCATGTCCCCAGCCTACGGCGGCTGCAAATCCTGGATCACCCTCGAACAAGACATCCCCACGCCAACGACCGATCCCGTCCTCACCGACGCCGAGTTCGCTGAAAAACTAAAAGCCTTTCACAGTGAATTAGAAGCCGAACCGAAATGACATCGCCGCCGGCGCTTGATCGCTGAAGAACCTCGGGCAGCGCCGGCGCGCTTTAGTTCTTTCGGCAGATCGGACAGGTCTCGGCCACGGAAAACTCGGCTGCTTGAAACAAGTCGGCAATCAATCGAACTTACGGAAAAAGGATACGGATAGACGGAGAGGACGGAGCGTGGCCCGCGGGCCAGTTGGTGATTGGCGCAAAATGAGGCTGGATGTTTTGGCGAAAACGGGCGCTACTGCACGTCTCTACGCTGCCGTCGGCAAGCAGGACGTTTCCCTCGCCATTTGTATCTAAGGAATGCATTTTCCGTGACCAAGAGACTGGTCCAGTTTTTGAGTTGGTTTGAATGGCGACATCATTTCCTTGGCCGCTTTCCGGTGAGAAACCGTACTCAGGGCCAGGTTCTGCCCCTCCGCCCAGGTTGCGATCACCGCCCAGCAGGGATTGAGGATAAATCTCCTTCGCGCTCACGACAGCGAAATAGGAAAGATGGGCGTTGGACACGAAGTTGCTGGCAAGATCAGCAGGCTTGCGTTCATCTGATGGGCAGACGAGACCTTTTGGGAAGGCCACAGGATAATAGGCCCAGTAGCCGTTGGATCGCCCAAACTCTTTTGCCATGATCGCGTAATTGGTCCAGCAGAGCGACCCTTGATTGGGCGCGGATAAAAACTCGCTCCAACCGCCATTAATTACTGATGCCGAGGCGGGAAAATGATCGTTGTGATCGTTTTGCCAAAGGCTATACGCACCGCCGATTAGCTTGAGATTATTTATGCAGGTTGCGTTATAGGCTTCAGCTCGCACGGAACGAAGCCGTCGTGATGGATACATTATCGCAACCACCGCAAAAACGACGGCGAGCGCAAAGAGCACGACGATCAACTCGACGCGAGTGAACGCCCCCGATGTGCGAATTGGCGTCAATCTCATCATTCAGCCAACTGAAAAGAGATTGGCACAAGCTAGTCACGGTTGGCAATCCTGGTCCCTTTTTGAATCCCATCGGTTCACGGATTGTGCTTACTCAGACAGATACCCAAAACCGCCCCTCTGTTGCCTCTGTTTCCTCCTGTTTAAAAATCCCTCCTCACAGAATCACGGCCTTCATTTAAGCTTCTCATTTGCTCAGGTTGCAATGTTCGGCGAACGGCTTTAGAGTTTTTTAGCGTTGGCTCATACGTTTATGACATCGCCGCAACTTATTTTGGCTTCCATTTCGCCGCGCCGCGCGGATTTGCTGCGTCAATTGGGCGTTGATTTCACGGTCGTCCCCAGCGAAGCGGTGGAACTCACGCACGAAAGCCTCACGGCGGGCGAACTGGCGCAGATCAATGCCTATCGCAAGGCCTGGGCGGTGGCGAAAAAACATCCCGACGCGCCCGTGCTCGGTGTGGACACGTTGGTGACGCTGGATGGCGCGATTTTCGGGAAGCCTGCCGATCTGAAGGACGCCCAACGCATGTTGTCCGCGCTGCAAGGCCGGACCCATCAAGTCGTGACCGGTGTGTGTTTGATACATCATCGCGCGCATCGCCAGAAAATGTTTGTCGAGCAGACTGATGTCACCTTTCGCCCGCTGCCGGCTGCCGCCATGCAGCAGTATCACCGGCAGATCAATCCCCTCGACAAAGCGGGCGCCTACGCCATTCAGGAAAAAGGCGATCTCATCGTCGAAGGCATTTCCGGCTCCTACACCAATGTCGTCGGCTTGCCGCTGGAACGGTTGCACGACGAGCTTGTGCAGTTCGATATTCCCGTGCCGACTCACGCTTGAGGGGCCGCGGTTTTCTATCGCAAATCGGCTTGGCGCCGATTCATAATCCGAGGGCTTGAAATGCGTGCTGTCCATTCTTTTCCTTGCCGCGCCGCTGCTGGCCGTGGGCGAGCTTTTGACCAACACGCACAGCATTATCACGCTGCCGGCGGAACGCGCCGCCCTGCTGCTGCCCGTGAAAGTCACCGGCTCGGTCACCGCCGCCGATCCCTCGCTCAAGGGACGGTTTTTCGTGCAGGACGCGACCGGCGGAGTTTTTGTTGACAATGCGAATGGACGGCGGCCGGAGCCGGGCGAACTGGTTGAGGTCACCGGCATCACGCATCCGGGCGCATATGCGCCGACCATCACCGCGCCCACGGTGCGGACGCTGGGGCGGGGAACGTTGCCGCGCGCCCGACCGGTTTCAGTGGATCAGCTTATGTCCGGCGCCGAGGACAGCCAGCGGATCGAAATCACGGGCATTGTGCGCGACGCGCGGCTGGACGGGGCGCGGCTCGATGTGGATCTGGTGACTGGCGGCTACCGTTATACCGCGCATGTGCCCGTTCCACCCGGCTATCGCCCCGGGCCGTTGGTGGGCAGCGAAGTCCGGGCGCGCGGCACCGCCGCCGAGGCTCACAACCGTTCCCTGCGCCAGTTGATCGCGGTGGAGCTTTATATTCCTAGTCTTGACGATCTGGTGGTGACCCGGCCCGAGACGTTGGATCCGTTCGCCCGCCCGGTGACGCCGCTCGCCAAGCTGGCGCAGTATCAATCCGGCAATTCGCTGGCCCAACGAGTCCATATCCATGGCGTCGTTCTTTTGCAAATTGCCGGGAACTGCGCTTATGTGCAGGACTCATCCGGCGCGCTGCCGCTGCAATCGCGCCAGCCCGTTTTGCTGCCGCCGGGGCAAATTGTGGATGCGGTGGGGTTTCTGGGCTTTGAAAATTATCTGCCCGTGTTGCAGGACGTTTCCTTTCGCGCCGCGCCGCTGCCGGTGGTTCCGCTGCAGCCGCGGCCCGCGACGCTGAACGAACTCCAGAACGGTTTGTACCGCGCGGATTATATTTCTTTGACAGGCCGTTTGATCGAGCGCACGGCCACGCGCGGCCCGGCGGCGCTCGTCCTCCAAAATTCCAACGTCACCTTCACCGCCACGGCCGCCGACCCGCGCGCCCTGGCCGGCCTCGCCGAAATTCCCATCGGCAGCGCGCTCAAAGTCAGCGGCATTTGCCTCACGGAAATCGACGCGGATGGCAAACTCAAAACGTTTCAAATCCTCCTGCGCGATTCGCAGGACATCCAAATCCTGGCGCGCCCCACCTGGTTGACGCCGCATCGGCTCATCATTGGCGTGGCTGTGCTGGCGTGCGTGCTGATTTTGATCGGAACCTGGACCGTCATTCTCTCCCGCAAGAACGCCGCCTTGCGCGCCGCCCAGGGCGCCCTGCAACAATCCAACGACAACCTGGAGCAACGCGTCCAGGAGCGCACCGCGCAGTTGAAATTTCAAATCACCGCGCGCGAAGAGGCGGAAGTGCGATTCAAAGCCATTCTCTCGGAGCGCACGCGGCTCGCGCAGGAGCTGCACGACACCGTCGAACAAACGTTGACGGGCATTTCCTTCCAGCTCGACACCGCCGCCAAGCTGCGCCAGCGCGAGCCGGATAATTCTTCGCGCCACATCGAAGTCGCCCGCGCCCTCATGACCAAGAGCCAGGAAGAAATGCGCCAATCCGTTTGGGACCTGCGCAGCCGCGCCCTGGAGCAATTCGACCTCGCGCGCGCCCTGCTCGAAAGCGCCCGGCAAAGCGCCGCGGGCACGCCGATTAAAGTTCAACTTGACACCAGCGGCGAGCCCTTCCATCTGCCCGAAGTCACCGAAGAAAACCTTTTGCGCATTGGCCAGGAGGCCTGCGCGAACGCTGTCAAACACTCCCGAGCCACGGCGATTCGGCTGCATTTGGCATTCACGGACGGGCAGGTCATCCTGGAAATTCGCGATGACGGTTGCGGTTTCGATCCCGCGACCGCCCCGGGCCCGCGGGAGAGCCATTTCGGGCTCCTGGGCCTCTCCGAACGCGCCAAGCGGCTCGGCGCCCGCCTCTCCCTCGCCACCGCGCCCGGCGCCGGCTGCGCCGTCCGCGTCGAAGTTCCCCTCTCCCAAATCCATGAAGAAACCCGGCAAAATTCGCATTCTTGTAGTTGACGATCATTATATCGTCCGCATGGGCCTGATTGCCCTCGTCAACTCCGAGCCCGACATGGAGGTGGTGGCGGAGGCTGATGACGGCGCCCAGGCCCTCCAGCAATTTGCCCAGCACCAGCCGGACCTTGTTTTACTTGACTCACGCATGCCCGTCAAAAATGGCATTCACACCGCCGCCGAGATGCGCGCGCGCCATCCCGCTGTGCGCATCCTGATGCTCAGCGCCTTTGGCGGCTCCGAGGACATTCATCGCGCCGTCCAGGCCGGCGCGCAGGGTTACGTCTTGAAAAGCTCCTCCGGCGAAAATTTGATCCCCGCTTTGCGCGCCGTCGCGGCCGGTCAAAAGTGGATGCCCAAAGACGTCACCGCCCTGCTCGCCTCCCGCAAACTTTCCGAGGAGTTGACCGCGCGCGAACTCGAAGTGCTCAACCATCTCGCCCGCGGCCGGTCCAACAAGGAAATTGCCGAAGCCCTGGGCATATCCGAGTACACGGTCAAAGACCACCTCAAGCACATCCTGGGAAAACTGCACGTCGCCGACCGCACCGAAGCCGTGACCACCGCCCTGCAACGCGGCATCATCCATCTCTGAACATGGAATGATGCCTGGCGAAAGTGGTGGCAGGACCCGGAATTGAACCGGGGACACAAGGATTTTCAGTCCTCTGCTCTACCAACTGAGCTATCCTGCCAAAATTATTGCAATGACGCTACTTGATGAAAGCGGCAGCCGAGACCACGAGGGATGCGAAAGATCGGCGCTTGTCCACAGATGGCAAGTCGCGCTCATTTCCCTGAGTCTCCAATTTGCAGCCAGACGTCATTGCGAAAACATATTACGCGCGCTGCAAGGTCGATGGCAAGCCCGTTCGACGCCAGTTTGGGCCGTCATTTTGCCTGCGCGGTGTCGGCGCTTGGTTTAATCGCGGCCCGGCCTCGATACGCAAAGGGCGGATGCGATCACGGAAGCCAAGCATCGTCTGTGGG
>DASZMX010000138.1:0-18668 GCA_035551475.1 Verrucomicrobiia bacterium | reverse complement strand
ACCCTCGATTCATATGCAGATCTGCGGAGAGCTTACCCCCAGCATGGCTCATGCGGGATATACAGATAAGCACCTTCAAAATCACTTTCCGTGGTTTGAAAAGCCGCGAGTTCCATCGATTCCTTTTTCACTGGCACTTTTACTCGATTGGCTTTTCTTGGAATTCTCAAATACGCCCGAAGTCAATGAGGTCGTCCAGGATGGCCAATGGCGTAATATGATACTGGAGACCGAGAATCAACTTTTGAGACCATATTTTGAAGCCTGCCACCAATACCTGAGAAACCCGAAAAGGAACGGTCTTTTTTTTGCCAACTATTTATACGGATTGGCAGTTTAGAAATTGAGGCTTTGGATAGCGTCGTTTTCTAGCGGCCGCCAATGCAGCCCTAAGGCGCAATAGCTTTTTCGCAGTCCAAATTGTTGGAATGGCCTTCTTAAGGTAATCGTCAGCTATCGTTGTTGCAGTGTCATTAAGATTGTTCCTCAACGCGATATCGATTCTCCGGGCGGCGTCTCTGGCCTCACCGAGCTTGGCTTTCTTTGGGATAATAATAAGTATGTTCTTCGCTTCGCTGGGTTCGTGTTTCAGCACGCCGGATCCATAAACGCGGCCTTCCAACTCCGCGGAAAGCTGAGAGAGTGTAGAATTAAATGAAATCACGACGAGCAGCTTGTTCAAATACGAGACGTCCTTGTTGAAGTAAATTCGGTGAATAGTGTTGGTTGAATTTGCGGATATCTCATTAAGAAAAAGGCGTGGACTGTGATGATTCATGTAAGTCAGAAATCCATCTGGAATCTTCCCTAGTATTGGCTGATGCCAAACTTTCTGTTTACTGAATGTCTTGTTGTTTTTGATTTTCGTTTTTGGAAAAGCATCGAGATATTTTAGAATGTTTTTGTCCTTCGAAGCCTTTAATGTGTTAATCAAAAGGCACTTTTGGCCTTGGCTCTTCGTTCGTCTTGAGTCTGAGGTTGTAAGAAAAAGTCCTTTTGAGAATTTAGCTTTGGTGAGGATGAATTTGAGCGCCTTGCCTGGCAACTCATGGTCTTTGGCGCTCTTTTGGCTCAAAATAAAGAATTTGTTGGCTCCTGTAACGACGCCGATTCGAATCGTTACGAACGACGAAAGCCTTTTCCCAAAAGAGCGTTTGGCCCAAGCTTTGAGAATTTTATCACCTTCAGAGTTAATCAGGTGGGAGGCCGCTTGGCCGTTCAGCTGAAATCCCGTCCAGGCCCCTTTCTGCCAGTTCGCGATTCTTTCTCTACAAGCATTCGTGTCTGTCACGCTGGCCACTTCAATCCCCTTCTTCGCCTCCCCTTTTTTCCATCCTTCGCAAAGCAAGATTTCAGTGGACTCATCGGCGCCGACCCTTTTGAAATACCTCTCAGCAATTGATAAAACAGCAATTTTTGCGAAATGCGCGCTCAATTGATGAAGCAGCTTCTTTCCGTAATCCGTTTGAATTAAGCTCCCGGGTAGAACAAAGCATAAACGCCCCCCTTCGTTGAGAAAACTCAGCCCATGAACCAAAAAGTAAGCCCAGAGGCTGGCCCGCCTATCAACGACAATTCCGTGGCAGTTTTGAACCAGCGAAGCCGTCTGCTTTTGTGCGCAGGGCATGTTGTGCAGGGAGACATAAGGCGGATTTCCAATCAAAATATCAAAACCCGTTTTTCTGAAGTTGCCCGGATGTAGCCTCAAGAAGTCATCCCGAATAAAATGATCTGTGTTGAAGTTTGAGATCGCAGAATCTAAGTAGCGGAACGCGCTTTCATCAGTGTCGCAGCCATAAATATTTTCCTGCGGCTTCGGGCAGTTCAATTTCCGGAAAGCCGACAGTATGCTCTCGATGAAGACGCAGCCTCCGAAACTTGGCTCGAATACGAGATCATGGGGACTTCTGACTGCCCAAGCGCACAGCATTTCACTGAGCGGTCGAGGCGTATAATAAATTCCGTAAAGCCTTTTTTCGTGAACATTAATCACTTTTTTTAAATCTAGTGAACGAAATGGGCACTTTGCAAGCCGCCAGAGGGGGGGGGTGGAACGCAACTCACGATTCGGTTTTCGATTTTAGGGGGGCCAGGTCATGAATTCAAAGCCCGGAATGGGCGCACGGAGATTGACAGTGTAGCGGGCCATCCGGAAAAACAGCGTCAAAAAGTGAGTAAAGTATGGCGGATATTTGATCCGAAATCAAAGTTCGGCGGTTATTTGCAAAAAAATCCCGCCCGACTTTTGCCGATTTCGGAGCTGACACACTTTTTCTACCGACTTTGCTTTGTGCTAACTGCTTAGCTGGACGCCGGTTGCGTTCAGGGGGGCTGACGACAGGTTTGAGAGGATAGCGACATTCTTTCGGCTCCTGCACAACTTCTGATGGGGCAACTGCGATCTCGCGCCGACACGCTTTAGTCCCCTGCACATATTACTTCGGTTCCAAGCAAGTTGCCCCAGCGCCTCGGTCACGACTAATTTTTTTCGTCACGACTTTACATCCGTGTCACGACTTTATTTTCCACTGACAGCCGCCCGAGCCAGATCAGGAAAGAGGCAATCCGCGCATAGCGCGTTGGTGTGCTGGCAGAAGTCGCGGACGATTTGGAGGAGGCCTTGCTGGGCGGCGGCGGTGTTGAGCCAGCGCGGGGAGGGCTGGCCGAAAAGGCGCTGCCGGGCGAGGCGGAGGACAGCGTTGTCCTGGGCGGCGGGCCAGGCGAGGTATTGCTCCTCGGCGCGCGCGCGTAGCGCGGCGTTGCCGCCGGCTTGCGCCCGTGCCCAAAACCACGGGAGGACGACATTGATGGCCAGGTCAGTGGCGCGGCCTTCGCCCAGGAGCGGTTGCGGTTTGGGCAGGCGCTCGCTGAATAAACTCCAGTGCCAGGACCAGTAATCGTCCGCAGCCGGTTGCAGCGCGGCGAGAAGCGAGGCGCCGGGAATCGCCGTGAACCAGGTTTCCAGCGTATCAAATAAATTTGCGGTCGCCAGCCAATGGGCGGCGAGAGCGATGCGGCGCTGCGGCTGATTGAAAGGACGCAAACCGTTGAAACGCCACATGCTTTTCGGAAGCAGGATGTCGCCGAATCGTTCGCGGTCGCGCCACCAATGATCCCACAACGCGCGCAAATGCGGGTGGAGCGGATGATTCGCGGCGTCGGCGGGAAGAAGGCCCGCCACGCCCAGGAGACGCGCCTGCCACACGACGACGGAAGGGCGATCTTCCCCCAGGCGTTCGCGCAACTCGGCCAGACGCTGCATCGGCCAGACGTTTTGCTTGTAACCCAGGCCGCGAAACAATCCTTCCCAGAGCGATTGCTCCCAGCCGGCTTGGCGGGCGCGAATTTCCATTTCGCGCGCCTTGCGCTGCAAGCGCACGAGCGCGGCTTGCCGCAATAAATCAAGGGCGTGACCCGCCGGCAGCGCCCGCAATGGCGCGGAGCAAGCGCCTTGCAGCGCCGCCGGCCAAAGCTCGGCGGCGGGGCTGTCCGCCCACGATTGCAACTCGGGCAGCGGGCTGTCCAGACTCGGCTCCAGGGCGAGTGTCGGACGGTCGCCCGCCTCGCCCTGCCAGACCACATGCAGAATCACGCCGGTGTAAGCGGGGTTGTCATGATGCGCATGCGCGCGCCAATTGGCCGCGACGAGATCAATTTCAATGTCGCCGGAGCGCGCGGGCTCCTCGCCAATTTGCACGACGGCGTGGCGGAAATCGGGCCCGGCCTCGCGGTTCCAAAAGCCGGGATGCAAAATGCGGAGCGGTCGTCCGTCGAGCGTGCGCAGGTCATCGCGGCGCAGCCGTTGATGGCGCCAGATGCTTTGCAGCACGCTCTCGGCGGGCGCGCCCGGCGTCTCGCGCAGGAGGCGGCGGGCCTCGTGGCGCGCGCGCCATTGGGCGTACAAATCCGGCTGAACGGTTGACACGCGGAGTTTCTGCGGCGCGCGCCGGACAATGTCAAGCGCTCAGACGTTTTATCCGTGATATCCGGGAGGCGCGCGGGTAGAGTGCGCCCGAATTATGCGTTGGTCCCAAACTTTTATTCCGACTTTGAAAGAAGTCCCGGCGGAAGCGGAAATCATCTCGCACAAGCTGCTCCTGCGCGCGGGCCTGATCCGTAAATTGACGGGCGGCCTCTACACCTTTTTGCCGCTCGGCCTGCGGGCCTTGCGCAAGGTCGAAAAAATCGTGCGCGAGGAAATGGACCGCGCCGGCGCCCTGGAAGTCCTGATGCCCGCGCTGCAGCCGCCCGAGATCTGGCAGAAAAGCGGCCGTTACGAAACCGCCCAGGGCGTCTTTTTCAAAGTGCGCGACAAGGCGAAAAAGGAATGGGTGCTCGGCCCCACCCACGAGGAAGTCATCACCACGCTCGTCGCGGGGGAATTAAGCTCCTACCGCCAGTTGCCTCGCAATTTTTACCAGGTGCAGACGAAATTTCGCGACGAAATCCGCCCGCGCTTCGGCCTGATGCGCGCCAAGGAGTTCCTGATGAAGGACGCCTACAGCTTCGACATTTCGGAAGACGCGGCCAACGTCAGTTATAAAAAAATGTATGACGCCTATGCCCGCATCTTTACGCGGTGCGGCTTGAAGACCATGGCCGTGGAGGCGGACACCGGCGTGATCGGCGGAAAATTCTCCCACGAATACATGGCCCCGGCTGAAACGGGCGAAAATGAAGTGGCCTATTGCGACGCCTGCCATTACGCCGCCAATGTCGAGAAGGCCGCCAGCCGCGTCACGCTGAAAACCGGAACGACGCAGGCGCTCGAAAAATTCGCCACCCCGGGCGTGGTGACGATCGAAGCCCTGACCAAGGCGCCCTTCAACGTGCCGGCGGACGAGCAAATCAAGACGCTGGTTTTCATGGTGGAAGGAAAAACCACGCTGCTCTTGCTGCGCGGCGACCACCAATTAAATGAAGCCAAGCTGGCTGGAACGCTCGGCACTGCCACCTTCCGCCCGGCGGAAGCGGAGGAGATTTACACCGCGTTGAAAGCGCATCCCGGCAGCCTCGGCGCCGTCGGTGTCAAAGACATAACCGTTTACGCCGACGAATCATTGCGCGGGATGGCCGACGCCACCACCGGCGCCAACGAGGACGGCTTTCACCTCCGCCATGTGGATGTGGCGCGCGACATCGTGGTCCATACTTGGGCGGATTTGCGCACCGCCGCCGCCGGCGAGCCCTGCGTCAATTGCGGTCAACCCCTGAAGATTCGCCGCGCCATTGAAGTGGGGCACGTCTTCAAACTCGGCACAAAATACAGCGAGAAGCTCGGCGCCTTGTTCCTGGATGAAACCGGCAAGCAACAACCGGCCATCATGGGCTGCTACGGCATCGGCGTCACCCGCACCTTGCAGGCTGTCATCGAGCAATGCAACGACAAGGACGGCATCGTTTGGCCCGCCAGCGTGGCGCCTTACACGGTTTGCATCACGCCCTTGAGCGTGGCGGCGGAAAGCCCCGTCATGCAGCTCGCGGTCAAAATTTATGAAGAGCTCCAGGCCAAAGGCGTCGATGTGATTCTTGACGATCGCGACGACCGTCCCGGGGTCAAATTCAAGGACGCCGACCTCGTGGGCTTTCCCATCCGCATTGGCATCGGCGAAAAATCGCTGGCCAAAGGCGAAGTGGAAATCAAGCCGCGCGGCGGAGCGATGCTGCTGGTGAAGGCCGAAGAGGCCGTCTCACAGGTTCTCGGGCAGCTTGCTTAACTCATCACCGCCCGCCATGGGGCCGGGATGCGGTTCAGCGCGGACTTTCTTGATCAAGTCCGCCTTGACCGCTGGCGCTTTGTTGCCCCATTCGCTGCGGATATAGGTCAGGATGGCGGCCATTTCCTTGTCCGTGAAATTATCCTTCCACGCCGGCATGGTAAGGTTCCAAGCTGTGCCTTTGACAGTGATCGGCCCGGTCAAACCATTCATAACCGCATGAGCAATGCGATTCGGGCCCGGCGCCAGCACCCATTCGGAGCCGACGAGCGGCGGAGCCTTGCCATCCTGGCCCAGACCGGTGGCCTGATGGCAGAGTTCGCAGGTCTGGTGAAACTTCAGCTTGCCCAGGTTATATTGCACCTGCTCCTCGGACACGGGGTTGTTCGCCACCACTTCGTCCCAAGTATGGAACGGCGCGTAAATGTGCTCGTCAAAACTGCCGGAATTGCGGTCCAAATAAAATTCTCCCCAATAACAAAGCGCGCCCAGCGCGAGCACGAGGCAAATCGGCACCGTCGCAAAGCCCGCCGTGGGCTCGGCCCCTGGTTCGCGTGATGGTTCGGGAGACTTCATTTCTTGACAGGCGCGTTGGTCGCGGGGGCATTCGTCGGCGGCGGCGGCGCAAAATAAATAAAGACGTTCTGGCGGCGGCTCAATAGATAGCCGGCCAATTCCTCCGCCGCCGGCGTGGGCACCACCTCGTAACCCGCCGGCGCCGCCAACTGCGGCGGCAGCGCCAGGGCATTGGTCGAGGGCGCAAAAGTGATCTTGCGCGTTTCAAACAAATAACGATACGACGGCATCACCGACCCGGGCGCGCTCAGGCGCGGTTCATACAATTTCTGCAACAAGCCGGCGCGATCAAAATGCAAACCGACCGCCGCCAAGTCCGGGCCAATCCGCTGGTCGCCGAGCAGCACGGGCTGATCGTAAAGATAGTCGTAAGCCGTGCTGGGGCGGATGGCGAGGTAATGCGCCATGTCTGGCCCGAAGCTCTTGGCGCGGATTTGCTGGCTGTGGCACGAAACGCAGCCATTGGCGCGATACACCTGCGACCCCTGGCCGGACACGCCTTCATACGGATTGGGATAAAGCTCCTGCGACACCAGGTTCGTCGCCGGTTGCATGCGCCCCACTTGCAATTGCGGCCCCATGACAAACGTCAGCCACGAGCAAGCCATCGTAAACAGCAATCCCAGGAAAAGCAGCGGCCCGCTGTTCATGAAAGCCTCCCCATGATGTCGCCGCGCAGGCGCTGGCCGGTTTCACTCAGGATTTTCACGAAATTCAAAAGGAAAACCAACGCGCCGACGAAAATCAGCAACTCGCCCAGCGTGCCAATGCGCACCGCCATCATCGTGCTGCGCAGCACGTCAATAAACGAATTGCGCGCCTCGCTCAGAAGAATCCCCTGCATCACGCCGCCGATGACATGGGAAAGATACAGCGTGACAATGCCGAGCAACGAAAGCCAGAAATGCGCCTTGAGCAAATGCGGGCACCAGGTTGATTGCAGCAGCCGCGGCAGGATGTAATAAATCGCTCCGAACATCCCGAGCGCAAAAAAGCCGTAATATTGCAGCTCCTTTTGCGCGACGCCAAACCACGTCAGGCCCGTGAGCGCATTCACGCCGCGCAACGCGCCGATGATTTGCTGCGCGCTGGCAATCAACCAGAAAATCAGCGCCACGTAACAAAAGCGGAGCGTCGGATCGGCATCGAGCGTGTTCACGTTCAGCCGAACGGTGTGGTAAAAATTCAATGCCACCGCCAGCACCGCGACCACCATCAGCACGGTTCCCACGGTGCTCATGCTGCCCACCCAAATCGGCAGCGGCGATCCTTCCGGCAATCCCGCCCAGCTTCCGAACAGCGTCATCATCCAAAAGACAAACGCCGCCCAAGGCGCGCTGTGCAGCGGGCGTCCCACCAGCTTGGGAATAAAATAAAAAATTGAGGCCAGCCCCATGAAACCAAGGACGATCTCGCTCAAATTATTCGCATACCACCAACTCACTGACGATTGCACCACGCCGCGCACGGGCGAACACAGCAAAAGCATTCCAGCCGTCGAAAAAATCCACGAGAACCAAAAAATCGACCCCAGCACAAACCATTGCGAAGGATAAAGCAAACCGGGACGGCGCGCGTGAAACGTCATCACCGCCGGGATCGCCAGCAGGATATAACCGAAAAACAGGAAACCAGCGGCGTAACGCGGCAATTCAAAGGCCGGATAGCCGGTGCTGTCACCAATAAGGATTCCCAGGATGCCCAGGCTCACGCCCAGATTCCAAAAGGCCATGCCGAAAAGCGCCACGCCCGAACCCAGCAGCGCCGTGCGCCCCAGCCGGCAGAGCAGCCAAAGCCCCACGCCGAGCCCGGCTTGCAGGCCAAAGCCATACAAAAAACAATCGAGCCCCGCGGGGCGGATGCGTCCGTAAGTCAGAGCCGAACAATCCGCCAAGAGATGTGGAACATGCAGCTTGATCGAAGCCAGCAGCGTGCACGCCGTGCCCAGGACGAGCCAGAGGGCCGCGCTGAGAAAGAGCGCGAGCAGGGGCGCGCGACACGAAGCGTCAATGTCGAGCGGCGCGGACGTGGCCGCGGGTTGGGGGGCTGTTGGCGTCGCAGTCACAGCCTATTCGTACTCATTTTTCTTTTCCGGCGGCTTCGGCAGGGGAGCGAAAGCCTTGGCGGCCCGCGCCATCAAATTCGACCGGCCCGCCGCCGGATTTTGCCATTCTTCCAGGACCAATTCCTTGGCGCGCTCGAGCGGAATGCGCACCACGCCGCGGGTTTGATCCTGCCAATCATAATTCACCAGCAACGGGCCTGTTGCGGCATTCATCTCGGCCCGATACTGCAAGCGTTCCGCGGAGCGCTCCGCAAAAACCGGCGGAGTCTCGGTATAATGCCGCAGGAGCCAGACCATGCCGCCCATCACCAGCAACGTTCCCAGGATGCCGACGGCGTAGGAGCCGCACTTGGTTTTTTCGCAGCAGGAATCGTGGTTCATTTCGCCCTCCCCGGCGCCGTGGCGTACGCATGCGTGGGCGGCACATAGACATCCAGCGCCTCCGCCATGCGCGGATCCCATTGGGGATACGGCGCGTATTTCGCAAAATAATACAGGAAAACCTTCGCCAGCACACCCGCCATCAACAACACGCAACACGCGTCGCAGAAGATGCCGAGCGTCGGCGCGCCGGGTTCATTGAGCGCCGGCATGATTTGAAATTCCAAATCGCAGAAGTGCATCAGCCACGCCCAACCGCACAGCGGAATCATAAATTGCGGCTTCAGTTTGACATCGATGCGGAGCAGCGCCAGGAACGGCACGAAGAAATGGCCGAAAATAATGATCTGGCCAAATCCCCACCACCACCCTTTTTCACGCAACACAAACCAGAACGTTTCCTCAGGAATGTTCGCATTCCAAATGATGAAGTATTGGGCAAAGCTGATGTAGGCGTAGAAAATCGTGAAGGCCAGCATCAGCGAGCCAATCATGTAATAGGTCTTTTCGCGGATCAAATTGCGCAGGGGCGTCGTCCGCTGCATCACCAGCGTGATGGCATAAACCGTCGCCAGCGTCGTCCAAACTGACGCCGCAAAATACCAGACGCCGAACATGGTGGAATACCATTCGTGCATCAATCCCTTGATCCACATGATCGCCGCCGTCGTCAACGTCAGCGCAAAAATCACCACGCCGATGCACGCGTAAAAACGCATCTTGTGCGTGCATTCCGCCGAGCCCGATTTGTCCTGTTTCAAGGACCAGCCGCGCAATTGATGCGAGATCAGCCACCACAGCGCAAAACACACCGCCGCGCTGATATAAAAACCGCCATACGTGAACAGCGGCGCCTTGGAGGTCAGCGCATGGTCGGGATGCGATTGCAAGGCCCGGCCCATCCACGGATAAATCTTCGGCGCCAGAATCGCCACCGGAATAAACAACACCAGCAACGTCGGCCCGCTCAAGCAGGCGATGTGCTCGTTGAACCGGCGAATCGGCACGGACCAGCTCGCATCGAACAAATGATGCACGATAACAAGGAAAAGTCCGCCCAAGCCAAGGCTGAGGACAAACATGAATCCCAGCAGCCAGGAAAACGCAAACTGCCGCACTCCGCCGACGGCGAATGCCGCGAGCGCGCCAATCGCGCCGATCACGATCATGATCGTCGGCACATTGCGCCACTTCGACAAATCGAGCGAAGGAACCGCGCCCGGATGTGATTGCGAACTCATATTATTTCTTAAATTGGGAACGTTTGGCCTCCGGCACATCCTCCACCGAGGCCAACTGGCTGCGCTGCAAAACCCGGACGTAGGCGACCACCGCCCAGCGATCTTCAGTCGTGACATTCGCCCCGTACGGCCCCATCAGGTTCTTGCCATACGTGATCGTATTGAAAATTTCCCCGTCCGGCATATTCACCAGCCGTTGGTCATGGAAATTGGCCGGCGCCATATTGTATTTGCTGGTGATGCCTTTGCCATCGCCCAGCGCTCCGTGGCACGGCAGGCAATTAATCTGGAAACGCTGCTGGCCGCGCTCCAACAATTGATGCGTAATCGGCAGCGGATTCAAGTCCACAAAATTCGTCGTGCCCGGAATCTTCCCGGTGTTCAACGGAATATCCTGATACGCATAAACGGGCTGGCCGTTATTCGTGAGGACCTGGCCGTTGACCATATACGGCGCGCTGTGCGGCACCGTGTTTTCCGGAAACACGCGTGAAGCATATTGGTCCGGGAAAAGTTCGCTTGGCGTTTGCGGGCGCACTTTATTCTGGCGCACCATGTCCGGGAAAATTTCCAATGGCGGTTTGCGCGAATGTTCGCCGCGGAATCCCAAAAGGCCGACCGTTCCCAGCACGATGAGCGCGTAAGCGAGGAAAAAGTAACGCATCAGTCGCCCTCCACAAATTCGATGTGCCGGCTGCCTAATGATTCGAGCATCCGTTGGGTTTCAGCTTGCGCGTATTTCGGGTCGTTGGTCTCGATCACCATGAAATAGCGGTCATGCGTCGCCAGGGCGAAGCGGCGGTTTTTCAAAAGCGGATGATGCAGGCGCGGCAGGCGGTTGAGAAACAGCATCCCCAGCAGCGAGCCAAAGGCGCCGAACAAAATCGTCAACTCGTACGACGGCGGAAAGGCCGAGAACGGGCTGAACATTGGCTTGCCGCCAATGACAATCGGATAATCCACCGCGTTCATGTACCAGATGATCAACATGCCCGTGGTGTAACCCGTGCAGCCGCCAATAAACGAAAACCACCCCACCTTCGAATTCTTGATGCCCATGGCGCGGTCCATGCCATGGATCGGGTACGGCGTGAAAACGTCCCAATTGCGGAAGCCGGAATCGCGGACTTTCTCCGCCGCGTGCAGGATGTCAGCCGGGTTTTCAAACTCGGCCATGATGGCGTAAGACTGGGGCATCAGTGACCTCCTCCCATCTTCGCTCCGCCCGCCGGATGATGCGGATCAGCCTGGGGCGTGACGCCCTTGACTTCCGCAATCGCAATCAACGGGATGAAGCGCAGGAATAGCAGGAAGAAAGTGAAGAACAACCCAAACGTCCCCAAAAATTGCAGCACGTCAATTTTGCTCGGAGCATAATATCCCCAGTTGGACGGAATGAATTCCCGATGCAACGAGGACACCACGATCACAAATCGTTCGAACCACATGCCGATAT
Source organism: Verrucomicrobiia bacterium (assembly GCA_035551475.1). Lineage (GTDB taxonomy): Bacteria > Verrucomicrobiota > Verrucomicrobiia > Limisphaerales > Palsa-1400 > DASZMX01. Next base: position 7,232 of record DASZMX010000138.1, on the reverse strand, counting down.
TCACGAAGATCGACAGGACAAACACCGTGAACATGCTGGTGCGGATTTTCTTGAACCAGAATAGCTGCGGAATAATGCAGTTGCAGCTGATCATCGTCCAATAAGCCCACCAATAAGGCGCCGGCTTCAAATGGAACATCGGCCCCAGGATATACGGATCGGCCGCGCGGTTGGACAGGAAGAGAAATCTCTCGTACGGATTGCCGCTATACCACGCAATGAAGAACTCCATCGCGTAGGCGTAAGCCACAATCGAACCAGTCGCGAGCGTGACTTTGCACATCAGCTCCACGTGGCGCACCCGGATGATGTCCTCCAAATGCAGCAAACGGCGCAACGGCACCAGCAAGGTCAACACCATGCCGAAGCCCGAGAACACCGCGCCCGCCACGAAATACGGCGGGAAAATCGTCGTATGCCAGCCAGGCAATTGAGAGACCGAGAAGTCGAGCGACACGATCGAGTGCACCGACAACACCAGCGGCGTGGACAAGCCGGCCAGGATCAAATAAGCCTTTTCGTAATTGCTCCAATGCCGGTTGGAGCCCGTCCAGCCCAGCGAGAACAAGCCATAGCTGAATTTGCGAATCTTCGTCTTGGCGCGGTCGCGCATCACCGCCAGGTCAGGGATCAGGCCCATGTACCAAAACAGCACCGACACCGTAAAGTAGGTCGAGACCGCGAACACGTCCCACATCAGCGGCGAACGGAATTGCGGCCAGATGTTGTTCGAGTTCGGAATCGGGAACAGCCACCAGCCGTACCAGATGCGCCCAATGTGAATGAGTGGAAAAATGCCGGCGCACATGACGGCAAAAATGGTCATGGCCTCGGAGGCGCGGTTAATGGACGTCCGCCACCGTTGCCGCAGCAAAAACAGAATTGCTGAAATCAGCGTGCCCGCGTGGCCGATGCCGATCCACCACACAAAATTGATGATCGCCCAGCCCCACATCACCGGATGATTCAAGCCCCAGACGCCCACGCCGGTGGACATCAAGTACAAAATCATGCTGAAGCAGACCATCAGCATCGTGTTGCTGATCGCAAAACAAATCCACCACCAGCGCGGCGTCGGCCCTTCAATCACGCCCGCCACCGCGTCGGAAATCCAGCCAATGCTCCGCGTGGGCGTGACCAGCGCCTCGCGCTCCAGTTCCACCGGCGGCGCCGTGACCTTCACCGGATAATCCATCGCCGCTTTGCCTCCGTCGGCCATTAGGACCCTCCTTTCGGAGCTTCCACTGCTTCAACCTCGCCCATGCTGTTGTTAAATTCCTCGGTCGTGTAAGGAACCGAATGTGCTTTGTAATCTGGCATCTCTCGATTCGGATTGCGCACGCGGGCCAGATACGTCAGGCGCGGCTTCGTCAATAAGAACGACAACACCGTGTAATCGCGCTCCTGCCTCTTCAACTGGCTCACCCGGCTCTCCGGGTCGGAGGTGTCGCCAAAAACAATCGCTTCCGCCGGGCACGCCTGCTGGCAGGCTGTCTTCGGCACCGTGCCGGCTTTCTCGGTCAGGCGAATGTCTCCGCTGTCGCGAGCCCGCACCTTGGCGCCAATTTTGGCCTGCTCGATGCGCTGGAGGCAGAAACTGCATTTCTCCATCACGCCGCGCATGCGGACGGTCACATCCGGGTTCTTCACCAACCGCGAAAGCTGCCATTGGTCGTCCGGCAAATTCCCGCGATCCGGGTTCTTCAGCCAGCGCAGCAACTCCCATTCGCCGTCCGTGGTGGTGACGAGCGGGCTCTTGTAAAGATGATTGAGCGGGCGCCGGTTGTAATCGAAAAAGTTGAAGCGCCGCACCTTATACGGGCAGTTGTTGGAGCAATAACGGGTGCCAACACATCGATTGTAAGTCATCACGTTCAACCCCTCGTCGTCGTGCGACGTGGCGTTGACGGGGCACACATTCTCGCAGGGGGCGGCTTCGCAATGCTGGCAAAGCATCGGCTGCACGACCACTTGCGGATCGCTCAAATCCGGCAATTGATCACCGTATTTGGCCGGGGGCGCGCTAAAATATCTGTCGATACGAATCCAATGCATCTCGCGGCTCTTGCCCACCATCTCCTTGCCGACGATCGGGATGTTGTTCTCGCTTTGGCACGCCACGACGCACGCGGAGCAGCCCACGCACCGGTTCAAATCAATCGACATGCCCCATTGGTGCATGCCGTGCAGCTTGGCCTTGTCAAGTGGATTGGGATAGGCTGGCTGCACCGCCCCATCGATCTTCGGGCTCTCCAGGTCCATCGCGCGCGCGAAATCGGGATGCTCGCGATATTGCTCCAGGTTGGCTTCGCGCACCGCCGGACGGCCTTCCATGCTCCAATGGCTCTGGGTCGTGGCGAGTTCGTAGCTGCGATCGTGAGTATTGACAATTCCCGCGCCCGAGGCGTAATGCAGCGCCGCGCTCGTGCGCAACGCATACGCGTTGAACCCCGTTCCCTGCCCCACGCGTCCAGTTTTGCTGCGGCCATAACCCAGCGCCAGCCCAATGGTGTTGTCCGCCATGCCGGGCTGCACCCAAACCGGGCCTTTGATCGTCGCGCCGCCGAGCTTGATCTCGACAATGTAATCGAAAAATTTCTGGTTCTGGTCCAGCTTGACCGTGAACACGCCCAAGGCCTTGGCCGTGGCCGGACTGAGAATCACCGCGTTGTCCCACGTCAGCTTCGTCACCGGATCAGGCAATTCCTGGAGCCAGCCGTTGTTGTTGTGCCGGCCGTCATCCAGCTTCATGTCGCGATAAAACACGACATCCAGCTTTTGCGCCGTCGGCGCGGAAGCGGACGTCGCAGGCAATTGCGCGGAGGAACTGCCGTTCCAAGCCGCTTGCACGGGCTTCACTTCGCTGTCAGCCTGAAAACCGTCATGCAAAAATTTGCGCCAGGCATCTTCGCTGCCGCCAAAAGTTTCACGCACGATGTCGTAGGACTTCGTCTTCGGCAAGCCGCCCAGAATCGCCAAAACTTCCAATTCCGTCAGGCCGCCGAACAGCGGATCAATCAACGGTTGCACGGGAACAAGCACACCTTCAGCCGTGCGGCCATCGCCCCACGATTCCAGAAAATGCGCTTGCGGCAGGTCCCATTGCGTGGCCGGATGCGTGCTCGCGTCCCACGCCGTCTCGTCTTCGTGATAGCCCAACCGCACCACGGTCTTGGCCTTGGCCTGCGCCTTGTTCCAATGCAAATCAGCCGGAGCGTCGTAAGCGGGATTGCCGCCGAGGATCACCAGCGTCTGCACCGCGCCCTGATCGAGGGCTTGGGCCAGCTGGGAAATGGTCCCGCCGGTGGCCGCCGCGGCCGGATAAAATTCCACCGTTTCACCGATGGCTCCAATCGCATGATTGATGGCAAGAACGACTTTTTGCGCTTCCACGGGCAAACGATGTCCGCCCAGCACGAGACTCGCGCCGCGGTTGGCTTTCAGGTCCTTCGCGCAGGCCACCAGCCACGCATCGTGCTCCGTGGAGGCGCCCGGCAGGTTGCCGTCATTGATCAAATTGGAAAGCCGCGCCAAAACCGGCAGAATCGCGCTCGGCGGCACCCGCAAACGATGATCGGCATTGATGCCGGTCAGCGTCAAAAGGCTTTCCACAATGTAAAGCCGGCTCATCTCGCTCTCTTTGCCGTCGAGATGACGGCCCTTGGCGAAACGCTGAATGTTGCCGTGCGCGTTTTCTTCTGTGCCAATGAAATCGCAGTCGATCGAAACAATGATCTTGGCCTTGTCGAGCTGGTAACTCGGCGTCACCGCGCGGCCCAATGCTTCCGAGGCCGCCTGCGCCCCGAGGGAAAGATCGACTGGCTCATGAATGAACCAGCCCGCTTTGGGAAATTTTTCGGAAAGCTCTTTTTGCAGGCGCGCGCGTGAAGGCGAACTGCTCTGGCCCATCAAAATCGCCAGGCCCGTTCCATCTCCGAGGGTTTTGCCCAGCGCCGCCAGGCCGTCCAGCGCCGCATTGCGGTTTTGCAGCGCGCCGTTGAGCGCGCAGCGCATCGCGCGGTCGGGATCGTAAAGGCTCAGCACCGAAGCCAGCGCAAAAGCGTCCACGCCGCCATTGCTCCCGGGCAGGTCGGGATTGCCTTCCACCTTGGTCGGGCGTCCGTCGCTGGATTTGACCACCAACGGCACGGAGCCGTAGCGGGAGGGCATGGAGGTCGCAAAATATTGCGGCGCGCCATGCACGTAATTCTCCGGCATCTTCGCGAACGGATAAATATTCTCCACCGGACGGCGGCAGCCTGTCGCGCCCAGCCCCGCCAGCAGGAAAGAGGCGGACATGATCTTGACGAAATGACGCCGATTGACCGGGTCGATCATCTCGCTCGAGCCCTGCGGAAACTCGCGCCCGACCCAATCACGAAATTCCGGGGTATCGGCCAGTTGATCCAAACTGCGCCAATACTTCGGGCCCACGTTGGCTGCTGGGTCTCGCGGTGGAATCGTCTTCATCGGTGACAAGTGGAGCAATTTTGCAGGGACTGAACTTTCCAATGCTCCATAATTTCTTTGCCGTCGGCCAGTTTCTTGATCTCCACTTCCCGCGGCGTCGAGGCCGTGGGCTCCCAGCCGAGGTCGGTGATTTTATCCAGCGGACGCAAGTGCGAGGCCGGCGCCCGATGGCAATCCAGGCAGAACGACATGCTGAACGGCTTGGCGTGATAAACCTCGTCCATCTGGTCAATGCGCCCGTGGCATTCCACGCAGCTCACCCCGCGGTTCACATGGACGGAATGGTTGAAATAAACGTAATCCGGCAGCTTATGAATTTGGATCCAGGGAATTGGCTTGCCGGAAGCGGCGCTTTCGCGCACCGGCGCCAGCCGCGGATCGTCCTTCAGCACCTGGCTGTGGCAATTCATGCAGACCGACGTCGCCGGGATGTTGGAATACCAGGATTTCTCGACGCCATTGTGGCAATAGCGGCAATCCATCCCGAGCTGCGTCACATGCACGCTGTGGGGAAAAGCCACCGGTTGCTGCGGCTGATAGCCGACGCGCGCGTACTTCGGCGTGAAATAATAGGTGGAACCAGCGACCAGCCCGGCGCCCAGCAGAACCGCGCTAATAATGATATTGCGCGGAAGCTGATTAGTCCACTTTGGAAAAATGTCCGACATTTAAAATTCGCTGCCCTACACTGCGCTTTCCTGACCTGAGTCCGGCGATTCTTCTGTTCCGAACCGCTTCCGTCAATAGTTTTCCCAATCTCAGGAAACATTAGCCGCCCTTAATGGCGGATCAGGCGTCTTACGACAATAAGACTGCCTTTTTCGGCACAACCACAGTTGTTTAAGGACTTCCCAGCCATCTGGCAAGCGACTTTGTGAAATTTTTCACGAATTCTGGATTCTTAATCGTTTGCATTAGTTTTTATAAGCCGACCGCGAGATTGCTTTTGGGCCATTTCAAGGCTAAAAATGGGGATTCTCATGAAAATTCGCTTTGCCGCCGCCGCTTGTCTGGCCCTCCTCTCCTTCGCTCTCCGGGCGGAAGTGGCGCTGACCAATTTTTCCGCCGCCAAACCAATCCAAATCATGGCCGTCGGCGACTCCATCACCGACGATTGCGAAGTCTCGGGCGCTTGGCGGCTTTATCTGGAGCAATTGCTCGAATCCAACTCCATTCCCTTCACGTTTGTCGGCCGGCAAAAGACCCCAAAAAATCTATTTGGGCCGCCGTTCGGCAAACCCAATCACGAAGGCTATTGCGGGACGGTGATCGCCTTCCCCGGCGTGTTCGCCGTGCATAATTATACCACCACCAACGCCTACCTTGAACGCATCGTCCCTGACGCCCTCACCAACGCCATTCCCGACATTATGTTGATCGTCATCGGCGCCAACGACCTCGGCCGCGGGCGCGATCCTTACCAGGTTTCCGAGACCGACATGCCGGCCTTGCTTGACCTCATTTTCACCAAGGCGCCCAACGTCAATGTCATTCTCAGCAAGCCCAGCACGTTGCGCAACGCCACCACCAGCACGGGATTTTACGGCACATACGCCACCAACGTCCCCATTTACGGCGCCGCCTTGCAAACGATGGTTCGCCAACGCCGCGCCGCCGGCCAAAACGTGTTTCTCGCCGACATGTTTTCCGCCGTCGATTACTCCACCATGATCATGAGCGATCATTTGCACCCGAACACGCTCGGCTTGCAAGCCATGGCCCGCGAGTTTCAAACGCGCATTCAAACCATTCTCACCGGAACCAATCCCATCACGGCCTCGCTCATCCAGTCCGGCGATCTCTGGTTTTACTCCGACACCGGCGCCGACCTCGGCGCGGCGTGGACGCAACCCGGCTACGACGACAGCGCCTGGAAAGCAGGTTACGGCCGGCTCGGGTACGGCGAAGCCATCGACGCCACCGTCATCAATTCCAACACCACGACCTATTTTCGCAAACCCTTCGTCGTGCCGTGGAACCAGGTCTTCACCAACCTCAATTTTCGCCTCGCGCAAACCGGCGGCGCCATCGTCTATCTAAACGGCCGGGAAATCTATCGCACGAACCTGCCCAGCGGCCCGGTGGCTTACGGGGATTTCGCCACGACCAATATCACCGCCGAACCGGCCGATATTTATTACCAAACCAATATCCTCGGCACAAACTTGCTCGTGGGAACCAACATTCTCGCCGTGGAACTGCACGCCTCCTCCGCCACCAACGCCGCCCAGGGCTTCGACCTCGAACTGCTCGGCGGCGCCTTCATTCTCCCGCCCCCGACCCTCACCGCCGCTTTCACCACCGGCCAAATCATCTTGACATGGCCCACCAACACCGGCGCCACCTTTGCCCTGTATTCGACCCCCACCCTGCAACCGGGAACTTGGCAACCCGTCGCTGCCAACCCCCAAACCAACGCCGCCCAAATCTCCATCTCCCTCACCGCCGGCCCGGGCCCGGCATTCTTCCGCTTGCAACGCGCGCCTTAATGCCCGCAACAACCCGCCGCAAACTGCCGCCGCAACCGCTCCCAAACCCCCGCCTCCACCGTAATCTCCGCGCCCACCCGCGTGCCCACCCCCACCACCGCCTCCACAAAACCCGGCCGCAAATGAGCCGCCACCGCAAAAATTTCCCCCTCCGTCAAAACCTTCACCCCCGTCGCAGCCGGAACAAACCCCCTCCACGAAGCCCGAATCGCCGCCGTCTTTTCAGCCGTTTTCACTCTGTTTCCTCCGTTGCCTCCTGTTAAAAATCTTCCG
>DASZMX010000137.1:0-5197 GCA_035551475.1 Verrucomicrobiia bacterium | reverse complement strand
GCAAGGCTTCGTGAACACGCCCGATGATTTTGGCAACCAATCCGACCCTCCCACGCACCCGGAATTATTGGATTATCTCGCCGCGCACTTCATGCAAGACGGCTGGTCCTTGAAGAAGCTGCATCGCCTCATCATGCTTTCCAACACCTATCAAGAAGCCAGCGACACCAATCCGCGCTACGCGCAAACCGATCCGCAGAACCGTTTGCTTTGGCGCGCGAACATTCGCCGGCTCGAATTTGAAGAAATTCGCGATTCCATTCTCGCCATTGGCGGCCAGCTCGATCTCACCGTTGGCGGACGGCCCGTGCAATTGGGCGCCGGCGGTTTTTCCCATCGCCGCACGCTCTACGGTTTTGTCGATCGGCGCAACCTCCCGGAAGTGTATTCCCAATTTGATTTCGCCAATCCCGACATCGAAACCGGCAAACGCTACGACACCACTGTGCCGCAGCAGGCATTATTCATGATGAACAATCCCCTCGTCGTGGAATTGGCCCGCAAGCTGGTCAACCAGTCGGATTTTCAGCAGCTTGACGAAGCCGCCCGCATCCAATTTCTTTACGAGCGCATTTTTCAACGCGAACCCACCGCCGTGGAAACCAAGCTTGCCGAAAATTTCATTGAAGATTCGCCCGCCGCCGAAAGCATCACGCAGGAATCCCGCGAGCATCTGCGGGATATCCGCAACGAACGCCCCGCCAAGCGCGGCGGCCGCGCCATGTCTCTGGCCAGCATCGGCCCCGATCAAATCCGCCCCATCGGCGCTTGGGTCAAATACGCCCACGCCCTCCTCCAGGCCAACGAGGCCATTTTCGTGAACTGACGCCCGTTTCCCGCCGTTGCCCAAAAACGCCCGCGCTCCCGGCACGACCGATTAAATGTTATAGGCATAACAAACTTTGGTATACCGATTTTATGTTATAGGTATAACAAAGTTTGGTATGGCGATTTTCGGAGCGGATTTGGAGGGATTTAATGGTTGGCGCGGGAAACTACGGGAGAACGGGGGATTGCGGGAAGATTTGATAGAGGATCAAATAGACGATGACGCCGGTGACGGAAACGTACATCCACAGGGGCCAGGTCCAGCGGGCGATTTTTTGGTGGAGGGCGAAGCGCGCTTTTAGGGCGCGGTGGAGCGTGATGAGGATCAGGGGGACGATCACCACGGCGAGGACGGTGTGCGTGAGGAGAATTGTCAAGTAAATGGGACGAAACCAGGCGGGATCGCGAAAGTGCGTCACGGCATGGACTTTGATGTGATAGGTCAGGTAGCAGATGAGAAAGATCACGGAGGCGCTGAAGGCGCCGATCATGCAGCGTTTGTGCGCGGGGATGTTGTTGTGGCGGATGAAATAATAGCCGCAACCGAGCAGAATGGCGCTGAGGCCGTTGAGCGTGGCGTTGACGGCGGGCAAATCGTGGAGGGTCATAGTTCCTTCGCCAGCCGGCGGGCGGCGGCGGCGATTTCCGGGAGGGAAGCCTCCGTTTCGCCGTCGAAGTAACCGCGGATTTGGCCGGCGCCGTCAATAAGAACGAACTTGGCGCTGTGCACAAATAAATCGTTGGCGTCCTGCTGTTCGGCGACGGTTTTGTCGATCGCGGCGAGTTTCAAACCGTCCACAATGGCGTGGCGCAGGGCGGATTTGTCGCCCGTTAGAAAAATCCAGCGGGCTGCATCGGCGTTGTAGCGTTCGGCGTATTTTTTGAGGATGGCGGGGCTGTCGAAGGCTGGGTCGGTGGTGAATGACACAAAGCGGATGGGGAGCGTGGGCGGAAGTTCTTTTTGCAGGGCGGCAAGGTGGGCGGACATAAGGAGGCATTGGCCGGCGCAACGGGTGAAGATGACGTCGGCAATCCAGATTTTTCCGCGCAGGTCGGCCAGATCGAGTGGATGCGAGTTTTCGTCTTGGAGAGAGAAATCGGGCATGGCGCCGAGATGCGGGAGAGGCGCGGGCCGGGTGCGGAAAAAGACAAAGGCTATGACGACGGCCGCCACGGTCGCCGCGAGAATTCCCCAAACGGCAGCCTGGAGGCGCCTATTCGTAACCGCCGCCTGCGCCGGCTCCGGCGCTGGATTTGGAAGCGACCCACTTGGTGAATTCTTCTGGCTTGACCACCTTGATCGTCCCGCGCATCGCGGAATGTGAGATGCCGCAGAGTTGCGCGCAGTTGATTTGGTATTCGCCCGTCAGGGCGGGAGTGAAATGCAGCGGAATCCGCATGCCGGGAATAGCGTCCTGCATGGCGCGCAACGGCCGGCAGGCAAAGGAATGAATGACGTCCTGGGAGCTGATATAGGCGAGCACCGGTTTGTCCACGGGGACTTCCAGGTTGCCGATCACGACGAAGTTATTTTTGAAGTTCGCGTCCGTTTTGTCGAAGCCGAATGGATTGTCGCCGGCGACCAATTTGCGGTCGGCTTTGACGAAGACGCCGTTGGTTCCCGGGTACCAGCCGTTCCATTGGAATTGCTGCGCGATGACATTGATGACGGTGGATTCCTTTTCGCTGGGGAAATGATCAACCTGCCGGCTCCAGATGGGCAGGGCCAAGCCGAGGAGGAGCGCGGCCTCGATGAGGGCGACAGCGGCTTCCACGTAGGTGGAGGCATGGGTTTTGACGCCTTCGTAGTCGGGCTTCGGGTTGCGCTTTTTGTTGAAGCGAATGAGCACGTACACGAAGTAGATGAACCAGCCGATGAACAGCGCGAACATTAACAGGTGCACAAAGTAGATCAGGCGATCGACGTCATGCCCCTGGGCGGAGGCGTTTATCGGCAAACCAAGCACGGCCAAACAGTTGTTCATCTTCTCGGGGTTCAAACAGATTTAGTCTTGTCCTGCTCCGCCCTGGCGACGGCCGCGGAACGGCGGGCCAGGAACACAAAAAAAGTGCAGGCGGCGCACAGCACGGAGCCAATGACGCCGAGCAACGCGTAAATTCCGGCGTTCATGCCCTGGGCCATGAGCGAGTCGGACTGGCCGGAGCAGGCGGCGCACGCGCGCGCGGCGGGGGCGGCCAGGCCGAAGGCGGACCCCAGGCCCGCCGCTGTCAATACACGGATCGTTTTCATAGAAAACTTATTTGCCGAAGTTTGCGCAAAATCGCCTTCGCGTAAACCACCAGCGTCAAGCCGACGGCGCAGGACGCGATGCCGGTGGCCATTTCCACGCGGTCATGCGTGCCGGCGTAATCGTTGAGGAGCCAGGCCCCGAAACAAAACGCCAGCGCAATCGAGCAGGAGACAAACACAATGTGCATCGCTTTGAGTGACATAAAATCAGATCCGATAGTGCACCACGTTCGACGGCATGTGCGCCCAGGTGAAGATGAACATCATCACGATGAAAAACACGGCCGTAAAAATCAGGAAGCAATAAATCATCTTCTTTTCCGACAGCAAATGCATGAAGAAGCCTGCCACCATGAACGCCTGGACCGACGCCACGGCGAGCGTGATGGCGATATTGAGGGCATGGCTGCCAAAATTCGTTTGGGACGTCCAAACCGTCAGCAAGGTGCCGATGGCCAGCCCGACCGCAATGATCAAATGCTGGCGAACATGCCGTTTTACGTCCTGCAAATCTTTTTCGGGCGTATGGTTCATAAGTGATTACAAAAGATAAAGCGTTGGGAAAATGAAGAGCCAGACCAAGTCCACGAAAGACCAGAATAACCCCGCCACTTCCACGCGGTTGGCGTAGCGTTCCGGATCGGTCTTGTGCATGCCGGAGAGCGGGCCCCAGATCGCAATGATGACAATGATGCCGCCGATGATATGGAGCACATGCAGCCCGGTCATGGTGAAATATAAGCCGGTAAAATTATTGCGCGCTGGCCCATAGTTTTTCATCTCTAGGATGTCGGATTTCTCGATTTCAATTTCCGAGGCGTTCTCCGGGCCTTTTGGGTCCATGACTTCATCCATGTCCTTGGCCCAGTAGCCGTGCAGCACGACTTTATCGGCGGTTTTCTGGAGCAGGTGGCCGTCGGCGATTTTGCCTTCCTTGGTGACGACGGTGTAATGATGAAATTTGCCGACGTATTCGTTGGTCTTGATCGCGAGAAACACGAAGGCGCAGACGATCGTGATGGCCTGATAGAAGCGGTATTTATTGAACTGGCCGAGTTTCAAATTCGCCCAGGCCACGACGTTGGTGACGGAGGAAATAATCAGGACGATGGTGTTCAACGCGCCCAGCTTGTAATCCAGCCAATGCCGCGGCCAGGTGCCTGGCTCGGCGCCGACGCGCAACAAAATGTAGGACGAAAACAACGCTCCGAAGAGCATCACTTCGGACGCCAAAAACAGCCAAACTCCGAGCTTGGCGTTATAGAGGCCGGTGTCTTCGCGGCGTTCAACCGTGTATGGGATGTCCATGAGTCGTAGGCTGTGGGGTGGCTGGGTCGTTTTGCGGAATAAAATCGGTGGCATGGTCCGGCACGCCGTATTCGTACGGGCCGCGGAACACTTCGATGGGCTTGATAAAGTTGCCGTGTCCCGGAGGAGTCGGCGTCTGCCATTCCAGGGTGGTGGCCTGCCAGGGATTATCGGACTCGACTTTCTTGCCGTGGCGCATGCTCCAGAAGAAATTAATGATGAAGGGGATTTGTGCCGCCATCAGCGAAAATGCGGCAAAGGAAATGACCTTGTTCAAGCCGAGCACGAACGGGCTCAAGCCGGGGATGCCGGGCATTTCGGCGTAAGTGGCCCCGCCGTCATACATACGGCGTGACATGCCGGCCAGGCCTTGGATGAACATCGGCATGAAAACCAGGTTGATGAACAGCATGGAAAGCGCGAAGTGAATTTTCCCCCAATACTCATTCATGTACCTTCCCGTGGCTTTGGGGTACCAATAATAAATTCCCGCGAAAATCGCGAAAATGGTGCCGGGCGCCACGACGTAATGGAAGTGGCCAATCACGTAATAACTGTCATGGAGCTGGATGTCGCTGGCGTTGAACCCGAGCGGCAATCCGGTCAAGCCGCCAATGCCGAACATCGGCAGAAATCCCACCGCAAACAGCATTTGCGGGTTGAAGCGCATCGACGCGCCCCAAAGTGAAATGAGGAGCGCCGTCAAGATGATCACCGAGGGAATGGAGATCATCATCGTCGTGGTTTGGAAAAACGTGGCGATGCGAATGCCCATGCCGGTCAGATACATGTGGTGCGCCCAAACGATGA
>DASZMX010000136.1:0-37348 GCA_035551475.1 Verrucomicrobiia bacterium | reverse complement strand
AGCTTCGAGTTATGGAAAGCTCGCTGAGAGTTCGTGAGGAAAGCACTGAGGCCATGTGGAAAGCAACGCAGGCCGGAAGCAGTGAGATGGGCGAGAGATTTGGGTTGGGAGCACTGGGTGGCTTCGAAGTTGCTCACAAGGCGTTGGACGCGTTTAAGAACGGTGAAGCGGCTACGGCGTTGGTTACAGATTTCGCAGCGGATTTCAAAGATTACTACAAGGATGTAGGTACGCCTTGGCAGGACTTAGACGCGATCAGTATAGCTGTAGACGTAAACAAGTTTACCCTTGGTGATCTACCTGCAGCTTATACAACGCTTGACATTCTTCTTCGGCCATAATATTTGGCGCTACATTTACCAGCAATTGTCCGCAAGCATGAGTCGACCCAAGAATTACTCGAACAAGGTTTTACCAAATGCCCGGGATGCAGTAGTAGTCCGATGGTTTCGTCGTCGAATACTCATTGAAGGTTTGGCCAAACTACTCGAAGCGTGTATGACTGCGATCATGGGAAGCGTAGCGTTTGCGTTTATTACACTGCTGATAATTTTTGTGATTTTCCTAGGAGGTTTTCGTTTGGAATTACTGAGAAGTAGGGCATGGTTTAACGCGGTGGCGCTGGCGGTCTACCTTTTCGTCACACTCATCTCATTTCTTTTCCTTAAAATGGACGCCGGAGCAAATTATTCAACTTACCGTGGGGGTTTTAGTCAGCCTATTGCTCCCAACGCTCTGGTAGGACTGGTGTCGTTGACTCGGGATGTCATCTCGAGCGGTGCGAGACTTTTAACTGGCTCTTATGAATCCGCTTTTATTGCATGTCGGGTTTTATGTTTAAACGCCCCTAGAATAGGACCAATTTTACTGTGGCTCTGGGAAATACGACGCAAAGCGACGAGTGATGAAATCGCGTCAAATTTCCCTCACCTCAATAGGGTGCAGATTTTACCTCAGCTACGAGATATCCCCGGCGTGATTTGGCTTCCTGACCCTCGTGGGATTTTTCTACTTTCGGAAGAATTGCGCAAGAGCCTAAGCTCAGTTCTTATCGACAGAGAAGATATTCTAGTCGAGCCATACTCTTATATACCGGGGACACCGCCGGAACCCGAATACGAAATGGCTGATAATACTGAAATACTTGGTTGGTATAAAACGCTGGGTTTGCCACCTTATGCTCAGATACAGAGTGTCAAGAGGGCGTACAGACAACTTGTAAAGACTTATCATCCAGATAAATTTGGGATTGATAGCAGTTCCAGCACGGAAGAAAGAATGAAACAGATCAACATAGCGTATGAAAGAATAATGACATTTCACGCCTCGTAAGGGGTCAGTCCATAATATTGTCATATTTTCAGAGCCGGTTGCGAACGTGCTGGGATTTTTTGGCTGGTTGCGCGCGCCCAAAAGATGCGCCAGATAGCCTTGGCTGGCCGATGCTCAACCATGATGGGCGTGCATCAATCCCAGAGCATCCCCTCTCTATTCCGTGCAGTTGAACCAGCAGAAAGCCAACAGTAAGCCAACAGGGTAAGCCAACAGGGTCACATCTTAACATTTAACAATTCGAATGTGCAGGATTGGGCAATTCCGCCAGCGAGCCCGTACAATTGGCAAGGCGATTGAGCTGAAATGGCGGCATTTGAATACCCAAATGTTAAATGTTAAGATGTGACCCGGTCCCCTCGTTAGGTGAGCCAAAATACTGCTGAGTTAAAAGCGAGAGCTTATCCTTACCCGTCCGAATAGCCGACGAAACGTATCCAACTGAATGGCCGTTGCAAATCCAAAGGACGGAGCCGTTCCCACCTTCGATTTCCTTTGCTCCGTTGGGCTGTTCCCCGAGCCATCTCCAACTTTTGTCATCTTTGAATTTATCCGGGTTCCAAAAATAGAAACCGACCAATGCGGAAGGATGCAACGCCCGCCATTCAGCTTCCCAATGTTCCACCACAGGTTTTGACATATGCGCAGGGCCCGACCAGTCGTAAAACACGAATACTATCGCCTTATCCGCCCGCAACATCGCCTCAAAATCTTCTTTGGTCGCCAAGATGGTCATTTTTCTTATTGTATCCCTTGTATCCCGTTTTCCAGCCCAAATATGTTCTTCGGAGCACAGCCGAACGGTTCATAACCGTGCTGCTCCGTTGTATCCCGCGATTGTATCCGGTTTGGTGTTTTTTTCGGTTTTTGAGGGTTGTTCGGTTCTCTCGCCTTGACGAACGCGCTTGCGGAAACCCTTGAGATTGAAGGTTAAATCCCTTGCTGTCTGGTTGAGGTAAATTGGAGGAAAAAGCCTGTTGTCAATTACAAAACCGTTGCTCTACCGCTGAACTAAACTGGCATCCTCAGAACCAAATCCTGCCCGCAAAAATCTAAAATACACGGAAAAAATCTCGGGCACCGCCAGTCTCCTTCGCTCCGTGGCCTCCTGTTCAACCTTGTTGTGATTGGACGGCCCTAATTCGGGCGGTGATCTATTGCCTGCATATGCCTTGGCGCATACGCCCTGTTTCTGCGGCACAGGAACAGGGCGTGTGGCAAGGGTTTGTTATTGCGCGGGTTTGAATCGATAGAACATGGTCGCGCTGCCGCTGGAGGGCGTGTAGGGGCTGTTGGCGCCGATCAAATCGGTCCAAGGTCCGGTAACGCTCGGGGCGGATTGCACGGTGAGGGTCGGATCCGACCAGGTGATCACAACGCCGCCCGCCAAGGCGCTGATCTGGAGCGCAGGCAGGACAGAATCAAACGTCGTGCCGATCTTTAACTTGGAAACATCGACCAAACCGCCGCTGCCGCCCGATTCCCGCAATTCGAAGTCGCTGATGTTGTAGTTGGTGGCTCCGGGATAGACATCGGTCACGCTAGGTGAATTCTCGCTGGCCGGGCTGACCCAGATCGTCGAGAGCCCGTTGCTTACGACCAGGGAGGTTACGATCGTGTAATTCGTCCCCGGCGCCAGATCTTGCGGAAAGATCTCGGTTCCGGTCGAACTGGCGTCCGCCCCGGTCTTGGTGATGCCCACGCGATAAAAGCCGGGCGCCGCGTCGTTTGTCACCGTGAGGATTCGGCCTTCATAGGGGCCCGTGACGCCGGAGCCATCGTTGAAGGTGAAGAAGTAGGCGCCGTTGTTAATCGGCATTCTGCTGACATCAGGCATATTGATGATCATGCTGGCATATAGAACAGCTCCGGAATTAGTCAGGTAAGGCGCGCCGAGCAAGCCGGCCTGGACGTTCTCGGTGTTATCCAGGGTATCCACCATAGCCACGCCGGAGCCCGCCTGCAGTTGATGAAGAATGCCTGTCAGGTGCTGCCAATAACCGCCCGAAATGACGTCCAGCGGCCCGCTTTGGTCGTAATTGAAGTAATCAATGCCTATGACATTGGTGTTCGGACGCACCACCACCGGGAAGGTGGCCGTCGTCGTGCGCGGCTCAACTCCGGAGTTGCCATTCGTATTGACTCCGGAGTCGGTCACGGTAACCGTGATCGTCACGACGCCCACTTGATTGGCTGCGGGCGTGATCGTCAGGCTCGGGGAGGCCGTGCCCTGGCCGTTTACCACGACGTTCTCGGAAGGCAGGACGCTGTTATTCTGCGAGGAGACACTGTAGGTCAAACCGCTCGCGCTGCTTTCCACGTCGCCAACGGTGAAGGGGATGGTCAGCGACGAATTCGCCAGCATATTCGTGCTCGTCACTGTCGTAAGCGTGTTTGTCGGCGGCGTGTTGACGGAGGTCAGAGTCAAGACGAACGAAACGGACGTCGAGTCGCCATTGGTGTCAGTGACCGTGACGAGAATCGGGCCCGCGGCGATCGGATCATTAATGTAATTGGGCGTCACCGTCAGGGTCCGATTGGCGCCCGAGCCGCCAAACACGAAGTTTCCATCCACATTGGGTGTCAATGATTTTGCGCTATAGGATAATTCGTCGGGCGGCGTCGTATCGTCGCTCACCGTGAAGTTAAGGGTAAAGGTGGAGTAATCGTTAGTCACGACGTCCGGCAACGCGCTGACTTCCGGCGGCTGATTGGCGTTGGTGATGGCGTCGCCGGTGACCGTGACTACATCATAGGAAACAGTGCCTGACGTGCCATAGGTGTTGGCCGTGCCGACGTAGGCGTTGCTGGCGCCGATGCCGTAAGTGGCCGTTTTTTGAAACTCGGTCACGATGCGGAACGCGAAGTCCGGGTTGTCCGCCACGCCTGGGAAGCCAGTCAGGTTGTAGCTAAATGGGTAGTAACTTGACGCCTGCAAACCAAGAAAGGTTGAGCTGGTCGGATAGTCTATCCAGTCCGTGCCATTGGTCGTGTATTGCAGGCGTTCGTAAGCGCTGGCAGTGGACGTGGCGCGCGAATCGTAGGAGATCATAATATTCTTGGCGCCGGCGGTGCTGACATTGAATTGCACGCCATTCTGTTTATTGCCGACGGTCGCGATTGGGTAATTATCAGTGCCCCACGACAAATTAGGCAGGTGGTCGGTTGTGCCAGGGCCGTTGATTGGATCGACGTTGGCGGGCAGGTTTTGGGCGAAGGGCGAGGCCCCCGGCGAGAATGTCGTGCCGACAGGCGCGGCGACGCCCGCGCCGCTGAACGGCACGGGATTGGTGAGGCCGGTGGGATTCGTCATGTTGGTGAATTCAACTCCGTTGAAATCCCAATAGGCCAGCACGGCGGTGGCGCTGACGGATTGAAGGCTGGCGATGGAGCTTGTCACTGATCCAAACGTCCCCGTGACTATCACCGCGAAATTTGTCACGTCGGCGGGTTGCACCCCGCTAATCATCAGCTCGCTGGAATTTGCCCCCGAAATGGTCGAGCCCGAAGTCTGGTCGCCGTTTTGCACCGGCGTGTAGGCCGACGCGCTATCAACATAATACCATTGATAGGTCAGGCCGCTGCCGGCTGCGCCTACAGAAAACGTGGCTTTTCCATCCAGCAATCCCGTGACGCTGACCGGCTCAACCGCGATGAACGGGTCGTTGACCGTCAGGCTGACCACCGCGCTGGTGTCGGACCCATAGGCGTTCGTAAGGACGACAAAATAACTGCCTTCATCGGCCTTGGTGAGATTGGCCAACTGCAGTGTATTGTTCGTGGCATTGACGATAAGCGAGGTCGAGGCCCCGGTTTCCTTGAACCAGAGATTCGTTGCCGCGCCGCCTGTGGCCGTGACTGTGAAGGCCGCTGTTTGCCCGGCGGCCAAATTGGTCGAGGCGGGGGCGATCCCGGTAATGTGGGGAGGAGCGCCGGCCGCCACCACCGTCCCGGAGATTTCAAAATCGTTTGCCGTCGAGGCAGCCGTGTCAAATATGTACCAAGTGCCGGCCGAGCCGCCGCCCCAATTAACAATGCGGAAGGTCACATTGGTTCCGGGGCCGACGCTTTGCAAATCGGGATACGCGCTCAGATCGATCGGGGTAAGACTGCTGCCGCTGGAGCTTGTGCTGGTGTAGGGCAGCGACGCGACATCGACGAAAGCCCCGCTGTCAACCTGATATTGTAATTCGCCGGTGGCCGGCCCCGTTCCTGAACGGCGATAATTGAACTGGCTGATGTTGGTGAAGGACACCGTCGCGCCCGGATTGGGAGTAATCGTGACGTAAACAAAGGTGTTGGACGCGATGGCGGTGGCCTCAGAGGTGTTGGTCCAGGCATACCCGCCCCAAGCCCGCGCGGCGCCGCTGGCGGTGCCCGCAGAGCTCACGCCGGAGCCGCGCACCAATCCGCTGGTCGTGACATTCACGTCGGCCGCGCTCGGCGCCAAGGGCGAAGGGCCGAAGTTGGCCACGCCTCCCGTTTGTCCGCGCACGTCCCAGCCGGCGATCACCGAGGCGGAAGCATTACAGGCCCATAAGGCCGACAACGCGGCCCCGATCAACATAGGTTTTGTTTTCATAGATGACGATGGAGTCTTGTGGTGTGAGGATTTTTATTTGACTTGGAAAAATCAGTTCGGCGTCGTGGGCGTGGGATACCAGTAGATTCGCCGAAGCGATTGCCATTCCAATGCGATGGAGCCTGTCACGGTGAAATCGTCGTCGGCCTCGCCTTGGGTGCGCCAAAATTCATTCGTATTGGCCAGGCGCGAACTGCCGTCACAAAGCGCCAGGGAGCCCCGCTTGTTTCCGTCATGGCGTCCAGTCGCGTAGAAGCCGGTGACATTTGATTGCGAAGCGCCCGTGGTCGTGCTGGCGTTGGGGTCTTCTTCGCCGAGAAAAACGGTTTCGCTCGGCCTTTGCACGCCGCTGAGTTTGGTTTGCTGGAATCCTTTGCTCATCCGGCTGCTGTAGTTCACGCAAAGCCGGGCATTCTCCCCATACATGAAGAACGCCTTGCGCAAAGTCGGCGCCGGCTTGCCGTAGGTGCTGTTGGGGCTGGGGCAAACGGGGCACGAAAAAATCGTCGGGCTTCCCGGCAGCGGCGGGTTGGTGGCGACATAGAGACTGACCAGTGTCTTGCCGCCCGGCACATAGGCCGCCACGCGATTGTACCACGCGTAGTCGTAATTGTCCGACGCCGTCTCGTTTCCCGGGTCATTGATCCCGGCCAGAGTGTCGCCCTCTTCCGGCACCATATCGCGCGAGTCATCCGAATACATGCGGAAGGCCAGGCCCCATTGGCGCTGATTGCCGATGCATTTAATGTCCTGGGCCTGCTGCTTGGCTTTGGCCAGGGCCGGCAGCAGAAGCGCCGCCAAGATCGCTATAATCGCAATCACCACCAAAAGCTCAATTAATGTGAATGCGACATTTGTCGGACCTGTCCGATGTAATCTCATTTTTTTCATTCGATGCTGCACGACCGTAGGGGATGCGGCCGCTTACCGCGCACTAATAGAAAGCAAATCGTCGCACATGCAACGACGACGCGGTGAAGAACAGGTTACAAATGAACGACGGACGAGTTTCTGGGTTGTTCTCACCTCGGTGGCGCTTGGCGCGCTCGTTGTCTGGCGGCTAAAGTCCAGCGCTTCCGGTTAACACGGCGGGCGCGAGAAAAGCCGTGAAATCATTTGCAAGCGTGGTACGCTCCCCGATCATGTTCGCGAAAATTATGGCGGTCTTGTCGGCGGTGGCCGCGCTTTCGGCAGGAGGCGCGGAGTTGAAGTTGGATTTTCGCGAGGCGGCGCTGGGGCAGGCTCCGGCGGGATTCAGCGGGGGCGCGGCGGGCGACTGGAAGATTCTGGAGGAAACGGTTCCGTCGATGTTGGCGCCGCTTTCTTCCAATGCGCAATTGGTGGCGAAGCAGCCGGCGCTGGCGGTGGCGTCGGAAGGGGCGCCGGCGGAGCGATATACCGTTCTGCTTTACACGAATGACACGTTTCAGGATTTTACGTTTAGCGCGCGCGTGAAAATCGTCGGAGGGGCGGGGGAGGCGTCGGCGGGGATTGTGTTTCGGGCGCAGGACGCGTCAAATTATTACGTGCTGCGGGTCGGAGCGATGGGCTACATCCTGTGGCATCGCGTCGTGAATGGGAAATCGCTGGAAGCGGTGGGGATTGGCGCGCGGCTGCCGATCGCCAAGCAGGAATGGATGGATTTAAAGGTGGAAGGCAAAGGCACGCGTTTGCGCTGTTTTCTGAATGGCAAACTGGCGCTGCCGCCCGCCAAGGCCGGGGCGCCGACGGAGGATTTGGCGATCAATGACTCGACGTTTTTCGCCGGCAAAATCGGCTTTTGGGCGAAAGGGGACACGGCGGCGCATTTTGCGGATGTCCGAATTCTTTACACCCCGCACACCCCGTTTATGCAAACGGTGACGGACGCCATCGTGAAAAAATATCCGCGCCTGTTGAAATTGGAAGTGTATGCGGAGCGGCAGGCGGGAACGCCCTTGATTATCGGGAGCAAGGACACGAACCGTCTCGGGCAGGCCGGCGGGAAGGTGGAGGATGATGTGATTCATCATGGGACGGTGTATTACGCCAAGGACAAGGGCTGGGTGGAAGTGACGCTGCCTTTGCGGGATCGGAATGGGGACATCTCGGCGGCGCTCAAGACGCGGCTGGAACGATTTGTGGGCGAAACGCAGGACACAGCGGTCGCGCGGGCGACGGCGGTGAAAAAGGCGATGGAAGAACGTTTTGACACGATGCAGGATGTGACGGAATGAACAGACCGACGACATGGCATTAAAATTTTTCAACACGCTTTCGCGCACGGTGGAGGAATTCACCCCGCTGGATCCGGCGTCCCGGGAGGTCGGAGTTTATTGCTGCGGGCCGACCGTGCACGACTTTGCGCACATCGGAAATTTTCGGACTTTTGTCTTCGCGGACTTGGTGCGGCGCACGCTGGAATTCAAGGGCTACAAAGTTCGGCACGTGATGAACATCACGGATGTCGAAGATAAAATCATCCGGCGGGTGGCGGAGGCCAAAACGTCGCTAGCGGAATTCACGAAGAAATATGAAGCGGCTTTTTTGGAGGATTTTGCGGCGCTGGGCTGCGCCTTGCCGCATGCCACGCCGCGGGCGACGGAGCATATTCCTGAAATCATTGATTTGATCGCCAAGCTGGAGGCGCGCGGCGCGGCGTATCGCGCGCCGGATGGGTCGGTTTATTTCAGCATCGAGAAATACCGGGCGTCGGGCGGGTGTTACGGGCAACTGCTCAAGCTCAATTTCGAGGAGATGCGCCGCGGCGAGCGGGTGAGCCACGATGAATACGCCAAGGAATCCGTGGCGGATTTCGCGTTATGGAAGGCGCGGACGCCGCAGGACGGCGCGGTGTTCTGGGCCAGCCCCTGGGGCGAAGGCCGACCGGGCTGGCATATCGAGTGCAGCGCCATGAGCATGAAACTGCTGGGCACGAGTTTCGACCTGCATCTCGGCGGTGAGGATTTGATTTTTCCGCATCACGAGGACGAAATCGCGCAGAGCGAAGGGGCCGGGGTGCAAACGGGCGGGCGACCTTTTGTCAAGTATTGGTTGCACGGGGCGCATCTGCTGGTGGAGGGGATGAAGATGAGCAAGTCGCTCGGGAACTATTTTACCCTGCGCGATTTGCTGGCAAAAGGTTTTGGCGGGCGCGAGATTCGGTGTCTCCTTTTGCAGGCGCATTATCGGGAGTCCTTTAATTTTACGATGGATGGATTGAAGGCGGCGCGCGAATCCTTGCGGCGCCTGGATGAATGCGTGGCCAAGTTGCGCGAGGCGGCGGGCTCCGCGACGGCGCCCGCGGACGCGGGTTTGCTCGACAAATGCGTCGCGGCGCTGGAAGACGATTTCAATGTGTCCGCCGTGTGGGGCGCGATTTTTGAATGGGTGCGCGAGAGCAATCGGGCGTTGGCGGCGCAAAGCATGTTGCCGGAACGCGCCGCGGCCGGCCTCGCCGCGTGGCAGCAGGTGGGCGGCATTTTAGGGTTTGCTGCTTCGACTGTTTTGGAGGCGCCACCCGAGCTTTTGACGCTGCTGGAGGAGCGGCAGGCGGCCCGTCGCGCGAAGGATTTTAAGCGTAGCGACGCGATTCGCGACGAGCTGAAAAGCAAAGGCTGGGCAATCGAAGACACCGCCAAAGGCCCGCGCCTCAAACCCCTGGCATGAGCGGACGGTTCATCACGTTTGAGGGGACGGAGGCGGTGGGAAAATCGACGCAGATCAAAATTCTGGCGGAGCATCTGCGGAGTTTGGGCCGGACTGTGCGCACCTTGCGCGAGCCGGGTGGGACGCCCATCGGCGAAGAAATTCGCCACACGCTCCAACACAGCGCGGCCAATCCCAACATGACCGCCGAGGCGGAGTTGCTTTTGATGAACGCCAGCCGCGCGCAATTGGTGCGCGAAGTGATCCGTCCGGCCCTGGCGGCGGGTGAAATCGTGTTGTGCGACCGGTTTTACGATTCCACCACGGCGTATCAAACATACGGTCGCGGTTTGCCCGAGAACGTTGTCAAAGAAATTATCGCCTTTGCCGTCGGCGCCACGATTCCCGACCTGACGCTTTTGTTGCGGGCGCCGCTGGCGGCCACGGAGGCGCGCCGGGCCCGGCGTGTCGCGGCGGGGCGGGACCGCATGGAGGAGGAGAGCCGCGAATTTTTTGCGCGAGTGGAGCAGGGGTATGGGAAAATCGCGGCGGAAGAACCGCAGCGCGTGCGAGTGGTGGAGGCGTCGGGCGACATTGACGCGGTGCAGGCGGCCATCTGGGCGGCGGTCGAACCGCTGCTGCAGAGTGGTTAAAAATTGAGGAGTTCATTTCGCGCTTGACCCATGCGCGGACTTCCCGCACCCATCACGGATCATTCCAACATGAAATTTTGCCGATTCCTGCCCACGCCCAGTTCGCCCTCGTCGTTTGGCCTTTTAAATGACAATGGGGAGATCACGGAGTTGAGCGACCAGTTCAATCGTCTCTCGGAAATCCTGGAGTTAAAGGATTTGGCGGGACATTTTGCCAAGCTCGATTTGACCAAGGAACGGCGCTTCCAGGCGTCAGCCGTGCGCTTGCTCGCCCCCATCGATCACCAGGAAGTCTGGGCCGCGGGCGTGACTTATCTGCGCAGCAAAACCGCGCGCATGGATGAATCGGAATTCAGCGCCACGGCCTACGACCGGGTTTACGAGGCCGCCCGTCCCGAAATCTTTTTCAAAGCGACGGCCCATAAAGTCGTGGGGCCGCGCGATCATGTCGGCATCCGCGCCGACGCCACGTGGAGCGTGCCGGAGCCGGAGCTGGCTCTGGTTTTGAATTCGCGCGGTGAAATCGCCGGCTACACCATTGGCAACGACATGAGTTCGCGCGATATCGAAGGGGAAAATCTTCTTTACTTGCCGCAGGCGAAAATTTACCGCCGCTCCTGCGCCTTGGGGCCGTGCATTGTCACCGGCGCCGGCGAGGCCGAAGCCCGCCAATGGGAGATTCAAATCACCATTCAGCGCGCCAACGCCGTGGTCTTTCAGGGAAAAACCAACGTTGGCCAAATCAAGCGAACTTTTGCCGAGCTCGCGCAATATCTTTTTCGGAGCCAGGAGTTCCCGCTCGGGGCCGTCCTGCTTACGGGCACGGGCGTCGTTCCCGCCGACGATTTCACACTCCAGGCCGCCGATCAAATCCGCATTGAAATCTCCGGGATCGGCGCCTTGGAAAATTCCGTCAAGGTCGTATAGCGTCGCGATTACGCGCCGAGAAAAGCCTCGTGCACGACCCGCATCGCCTGCTCGCCCTTGTCCAGGTTGACGATGACGGACACTTTGATTTCGCTCGTGGAAATCATGTCGATGTTCACCCCGTGGGTGGCCAGGGTTTCAAACATCTTGGCCGCCACGCCCGGATGGCTCCGCATGCCGACGCCCACGATGGAGACTTTGCCAATTTTTTCGTCGGCGATGATTTGCCTGACGCCTAGTTTTTCGCGCAGACCTTCGATGATATTCCGCGCCTTCAGCAGATCGGGCTTGTCCACGGTAAAGGAAAGGTCGGTGGCGGGCGCGCCGTCGTTGTGGCTGATGTTTTGCACGATCATGTCAACGTTGACATTGCCCTCGGCGATCGCCTTGAAAATGTGCGCGGCCACGCCCGGACGATCGGGCACGCCGACCAGCGTGACCTTCGCCTGATTTTTATCGAGTGAAACGCCGCGAATGACGACGCTTTCCATGCTGAGTGTCTCTTCTTTCACAATGGTTCCTGGGTTCTCGTTCAAGCTCGAGCGGACTTCAAAAATGACGCCGAATTTTTTCGCAAACTCCACCGAGCGCGATTGCATCACTTTCGCGCCCAGACTCGCCAGCTCCAGCATTTCGTCGTAGGAAATCTCGTTGAGTTTTTTGGCGTTCGGCACGATGCGCGGATCAGCCGTGTACACGCCGTCCACGTCGGTGTAAATCTGGCACAGGTCCGCCTTTAACGCCGCGGCCAGCGCAATGGCTGTCAAATCCGAACCGCCCCGGCCGAGCGTCGTAATTTGCCCTTCCATCGTCTGGCCTTGGAAACCGGCGACGATCACGACCTGGCCTTCCTGCAAAAATGTGTGCGCCTGTTTGGGCGTGATGTTTTGAATCTTGGCCTTGGTGTGCACGCCATCCGTCACGATGCCGGCCTGTGCGCCTGTCAATGAAACAGCGGGAATGCCCCGGGCATGCAGCGCAATGGCGGTCAGCGCGATGGTGGTCTGTTCCCCGGTGGCGAGGAGCATGTCCATTTCACGCTCATTGGGCAGCGGCATTAACTCCCGCGCCATCTTGATCAAGTTGTCCGTGACGCCGCTCATGGCGGAAACGACCACGACCACCTGGTGGCCTTCGCCGTGGTATTTCGCCACGCGCGCGGCCACATTCTTGATCCTCTCGGGATTCGCCACCGAAGTCCCCCCGAATTTTTGCACAATCAAAGCCATTCGTCAGATGCCGATGATTGTGCGAAGGGCCGCGCCGCCCGCCAAGGATAAAGCGCTGCCATTTGGCCCATTTCTCGGACGCTTCGCCAGCCGAATTACGGGCCGAAGCTTGGATTGGAGCTTCCCCACCATGCGGTCCAAGTGGAGTAATTGATGGTATTGTAACTGGCGGGGAAATCTCGGATGTTGGAATTCAAGTTGGTCTGGCCGAGCAGGAATTTATTTATGAAGACGCCCATTTCGGTGTCGATGGTCGCGGTGGTGGCGCAGTGGGCGTGGCCGCCGTTGATGTTGTAGCCAAAGCGGTCGCCCACATCAACGTTGGAATAAACCAAATCAACCGCCTTGCAGCACACGTAGGCCGAGGGATTGGAGAGCCAGGTGTAGTCGGGGTTGGCGGTGCAGAACAGCGCGCGCGGAGCGACCATGGCGCACAGCATATGGTGATCTTCCGGCAACCGTGAGACGTTGGCGCCGCCAAACTGCGACATGCTGTTCTTGAACCAATTATAGTCGGTGTTATCGATTTTTTCCACGGTGCCATTGGGCTCCGTCTGGGAGTAGCGCCACGACGTGTCGCCGCCGCCGCCGGATTCCTGGGCGATCGTCAGCGCAACGCGTTCGTCAAACGCCCCGGAAATAAGCGCCATTTTTCCCGCATAAGAACAACCCGTCACGCCGATGTGCGCCAGATCAATCGGCAGAGAGCCTGGCACGAGTTGCAAGCCGTCGATAATGCGGCTGACACCCCAAGACCACGCGGCGTATTGGCCCGTGTTATCCACCGTTTGCGTGGGATATAACTGGAAGAAGGGATCGCTATTGGCGGGGCTGCCGTAGGTAGTAACCTGATTATGGCTGAAGGTAATTTTGGCGACGGCGCCAAGCAAGCTGGCGTTAACACTGCCGTTTGGACTGTTCATCCCGATGATGGCCGGGTAAGGCCCGGCGCCCGCCGGAAGAGAAACGGCGCAACTCAGCGTCAGCGTTTTAGGCGCGCCGGCCACGAGGTTGGTGACGCGGATTGTCAGTGTGCCGGCGGTGGCGCTGCTCGCGGTGTAACTCGCGAAAATATTGGAGGCATCGACCGCGGGCTTGGTTCCAATTTCATAGTTCTCGATTTGAGCTTTGATCTCCGCGCGATGATGGCTCCAGTCGTAGTAGTTCACGCTGCGGTCGCCGGCGGTGTTCAGGGGATCGCTGGCCCACGCGAAGGGATCGGGGAGAGGTTGAATGAGCGGAAGACTGCCCAATGCCGGCAAGGGCGGGGCGGGGAAATGGGCGCCGTCGAATTCGGTCTCAAAAACGAGCGGCGGAACGGGGAACGGGGTCACACCGCTCGCGACGGAATCCGGGCTTTCGCCGTATGCGTTCAACGCTGAGATGACGTAATAATAGGTCGTGGCATTGGACAGTCCGACGTTGGTATAGCTGGTTCCAGTGATGTTTGTAATCGTGGTGTAAGGCCCGCCATTCGTGGTCGCGCTTTTTATATTGTAACTTGTGGCGCCAGCGGAGCCCGTCCAGCTCAGCGCGACCTGAGCATCGCCCGCCGTGGTGGCAAGGCCAGTGGGAGCGGCGGGAGGCACGGGAGCCGGCGTGGCGCTGGCTTCCACGGAATTGCCGCTTTCGCCGTGGGAATTTAGCGCGGAGACCACATAGTAATAGGTGTCGCCATTGGTCAGCCCGGTATGGGCGAAATTCGTGGTGGTGACGTTGGCCACAACCGCGTAGGGGCCGCCTGGCGTGGCTGAACTTTTGACGTTGTAACTTGTGGCGCTGGAGGAACCCGGCCAACTCAACAACACCAAGGTGTTTCCCGCCGTGGCGGTCAGGTTCGCGGGAGCGGTCGGCGGCTGCGGCGGGAAAGGTGTGCTGCCCTTCTCCGATGAGTCGGCGCTCTCGCCGTTGAAATTCAGCGCGCTGACCACGTAATAATAGGTTGAACCATTGGCGAGGCCGGTTTGGACGAAATTGGTCGCGGTGACGTTGGTAATTGTCGTGTAAGGCCCGCCACTCGTGGCCGATTCTTTCACGTTGTAAGTCGTCGCGCCCGAAGAGGGAGCCCAGCTTAACGAAACCTGGGAATCCCCAGCCGTCGCCACCAGACTGCTGACCTGGGCCGGCGGAGGAGTCTCGTCGTGAATTCGATAAAATTCCGGCGCGCCGTAAGGCGTGTTTGTAAAGATCACCAAACCGGACGAGTTGGCCGTCTTGGTTTGCAGTGGTATCCACGTCACCGGCGGATTCAAGCTGCCGGTCCATTCCTCCGCATATTGCCGATTCGCGGAGCCGACATAGGTGATGGCCAGATCTCCATTGCTGAGAAATTGGGCCGAGAGGATTTTATTCGTGACAAGCTCGTAGGCGATGCCGTCCAGCCAGGTGCGCAAATCCGAACCGGTTTGCGTGCGATCCGACTCCAGGTAAACGGTGATGTTCGTGCCAAATTCCCGGCCTAAAACCGGGGTCATGAGCAGACGCCGGTTGCTTTCCGAAATCATCACCGCGCTGCTGAACGGGTTGGGCGAGAGGCTCGTGCTATACTCGGTGTTCGCATCCGTTGTGCTGGCCCAAAGTCGCGTCACGCCGGCGACGCTCTGGGCATAAACGGGCAATGCGCCGGGGAAATCCGTGACGGCCGCGCCCGCGCGCCAAGTCGTGCTGGAATCCGTCCAAAACAGCGCATACACGTTGTAATATTGATACGGGCCTGGCGCGGGAACGGTGACGGTGGTGCGCAACCGCGTGGCGTTGGTGTCCACCAAAGCGTTCGCGGCATTTTGGAAAATGGTCGCGGAATTGCCGAACGCTCTCTTGTCCCAGACGCCGTCGTTGTTCGCTGATGTTTGTCCGTTAAATGAGTTCCAGGTTTGCCACACGCCATTGCTGGACATCATGGTGTTCCCGGAAACGCCGTCGGAAATATCCACATAATTGATCGCAGCTTCCGATGTGCTGGCGAACGCCAAAGCGCCGCACACAAAGGCGGCCTGCAAGGCAGGCAGCAAACGGTGGGCTGGCGGTTTCGTCGCAAGGGAATTTGTTGGTGAGCTATGCATAAAGTGGTGCATTTCGTGTTTCAACTAGGTCGCAAATCGGGGAACGCTCAAATTCTTAGCGAGCAGTTTTAACTTTGGCAACCCTATTTTGTTCGGAGTCCGAATTAATGCGGGGTTGCTTTGTGTCTTGAACTTTAGGCGACGCGTCTTATCTTTTCCGCATGTTCGAAAAGATCAAAACGCTGCTGCCCTCCGCCGTGGACAAAACTGCCCACCTGCGGAGGTTTCTTTGACGTCCCCACTTTGCAAAAGCGTCTGGTCGAGCTCGAAGCCTTGATGGCGAGCGAGAGTTTCTGGGACAATCGCGAGCGCGCGCAAACTCTGATCGACGAAGCCAATTCGCTCCGCAAACGCACCGAGCCCCTGCTGAAAGCCGAACGGCAATTGGAGGATTTTGGCGTCATGCTCGAATTGGCTGAGGCCGAGCCGGAGGCGGAACAAGTCAAGTATCAGAATGACCTGGAGCGCGATCTCACCGGTTTCGTCAAGGAATTGGACGCCTTGGAATTGCGCGTTTTTCTCAACGGCCCGCATGACAAGAGCAATTGCATTCTGAGCATCAATTCCGGCGCCGGCGGCACGGAGGCCTGTGATTGGGCGGAAATGCTGCTGCGCATGTATCAGCGTTGGTGCGAATCGCGCGGCTGGGAAATTGAGGTCACCGACGCTCTCACCGGCGAAACGGCGGGGTTGAAAAGCGCCACATTATTTATCAAGGGCGAGTTTGCGTATGGCTTTTGCAAGGCGGAGCGGGGCGTGCATCGGTTGGTGCGCATTTCCCCATTTGATTCCAACAAGCGCCGCCACACCAGTTTTGCGAGTGTGGACGTCATTGCGGAAATCGAGGAGACCAGCTCGGACATTGTGCTGCCGCCCGCCGAGTTGCAGGTGGACACGTACCGTTCCGGCGGCAAAGGCGGCCAGAACGTCAACAAGGTGGAAACCGCCGTGCGGATTACGCACTTGCCGACCGGGTTGATCGCAGCGTCGCAAAACCAGCGTTCACAGCACCAAAATCGCGCCACCGCCATGCGCATGTTGATTTCCAAAATCTACGCCAAGCGCGTGGACGAGCAGAAATCGGAGATGGAGCGTTTCTACGGCGAAAAAGGCGCCATCGGCTGGGGCCATCAAATCCGCAGTTATGTGTTCCAGCCTTACCGCATGGTGAAAGACCTGCGCACCGGCGAGGAAACCAGCGATGTGCAAGGCGTGATGGATGGAAACCTCGATCCGTTTGTCAACGCCTGGCTGCGCGCCGGCTGCCCGCTCAAACGAATGGCCGGGCTGAAGGACGAAGATTAGTGAATATACTTGACAAAATCGTCGCGCAAAAGGAGCAGGAGGCCGCCGCTTTGCCCCGCGCGCAAGAAGGCGCCGGTGTCCGGCCTGATCGCCGCGATTTTCTCGCCGCGTTGCAGCGGCCGAAACGGGGCGGGGTGGCGTTGATCGCGGAAGTCAAGAAAGCCTCGCCTTCCGCCGGGGTGATTTGCGCGGATTTTGATCCCGTCCGCATCGCGCGCGCTTACGAGGCCGGCGGGGCGGCGTGCCTTTCCGTGCTGACGGACCAGCAATTTTTCCAGGGCTCACTGGAATATTTGCGCGCGATTCGGTCGGCGGTGTCGCTGCCGCTCCTGCGCAAGGATTTCATGATTTCAGACCGGCAGATTTTTGAGTCCGTCCACGCCGGCGCTGACGCCATCCTGTTGATCGTCCGCATTCTGGACGATGCGCGGCTCAAGGATTTTCACGCCCTCGCGACGAGCCTCGGTTTGGCCGCGCTGGTCGAAGTCCACGACGACGCCGAGCTTGATCGGGCGCTCGCGATGGGCGCCAAGCTCATTGGGGTTAACAACCGCAATCTCGACACGTTCGTTGTCGATCTGGCCACCACCGAACGCCTCGCGGCCCGCGTGCCGGCGGACGTTCTGCTCGTCGCCGAAAGCGGCATCCATGCCCGCGCCGATGTCGCCCGTGTCCAGGCTGCCGGGGCCCGCGCCATTCTCGTGGGCGAATCGCTCATGAAAAACCCGGCGCAAATTGGCGAAAAAATCAACGCGCTTCTCCCTTCCGCATGAGAATTCTCTTTGTTGGCGGCACTGGTTTTATTTCCACTTCGGTCAGTCGCGAGATTATCGCGCGCGGGCACGAACTGTTTCTGTTGAACCGCGGCCAACGCGGAACGAATCCCGCGGGCAGCCATAGCTTGGTGGCGGACATTTCGCGCGCCGATGAAGTGCGGTCGGCCCTCGGCGGATTAAAGTTTGACGTCATTGTGGATTGGGTGGCCTACGCGCCGCAGGACATTGCACGAGACCTGGCGCTGTTCACGGGGCTGACGCGGCAATATATTTTTATCAGTTCCGCCTCCATTTATCAGAAGCCGCCCGCGCACTACATCATCACGGAATCCACGCCGCTGCATAATCCGTATTGGGATTATTCCCGTAATAAAATCGCCTGCGAAGAGCTCCTCCTGCGCGCGCATCGTGAGCAAAATTTCCCCGTCACGATCGTGCGTCCCTCGCTCACGTATGACCCGCAACTCCCGCTGGCGCTCGGGGGATGGGGTTGTTACACGCTGTGCGATCGCCTGAAAAACGGCCGCCCGATCATCATTCACGGCGACGGTTCATCGCTTTGGGTGGTCACGCACGCGGAGGATTTTGCCCGCGGGTTCATTGCGCTCTTTGGCAATCCGGCCGCCCTCGGCCATGCCTTCCACATCACCTCGGACGAAGTCCTGACGTGGAACCAAATTTACGGCACGATTGCCGAGGCTTTGGGCGTCGAGCCGATCATCGAGCACATACCGTCGGATTTTATCGTCAAAGTCTCCCCGCAGCATTTGGGCGGCCTTATCGGCGACAAAACCTGGAGCGCCGTCTTTGACAATACGAAAATAAAAACGTGGGCGCCCGGTTTTCAATGCGTCATCCCGTTCCGCGAAGGCGTGCGCCGCACTCTGGCGCAATTTGACGCCGATGAACGCCGCCGCCGCATCGATCCCGCCGTGAACCAGGACATGGACGCCATCCTCGCCGCATGGAAGCGGTGAGGCGATTTGATTGACCGACGGCCCCCCTTTTCCTACGCTACCGCGACTATGAACGTTCTAGTGTGTGATCCGATCTCGCCCAAGGGCATTGCGCTCCTGCAACAGCAGCCGCAATTGAAAGTCACGGTCCTCAAACAAAAAACCCCCGAATCCGAACTTTTGGCCATGGTGAAGGACGTTCAGGCCATGGTGGTCCGCTCCGAAACGAAGATCACCAAAAAGGTCATCGACGCCGCGCCCAATTTGCGCGTGGTGGGACGGGCTGGCGTGGGTGTGGACAATGTGGATGTCGATGCCGCCACGCAACGCGGCATCGTCGTGATGAATACGCCCGGCGGCAACACCATTTCCACCGCGGAACTGACGTTTTCGATGCTCATGGCGTTGGCCCGCCGCATTCCGCAGGCCCACGGCTCCATGAAGGAAGGCAAGTGGGACCGCAAACAATACCAGGGCACCGAGCTTTACAATAAAACCCTCGGCATCCTCGGCATGGGACGCATTGGCGGCGAAGTCGCCAAGCGCGCGGCGGCCTTTGGCATGAAAGTGCTCGCCTACGATCCTTATTTGACCCGCGCCCGGGCCGAGGCGCTGCGCGTCGATCTCAAGGAAAACGTCGATGACATTTATCGCGAATCCGATTTCATCACCGTGCACATGCCCATGACCGATGAGACCAAGGGCATGGTCAACGCGGCTGCGTTCGCCAAGATGAAAAAAGGCGTGCGCGTCCTTAATTGCGCCCGGGGCGGCATCATCAACGAAACCGACCTGTGCGCCGCCATTCAGTCGGGGCAGGTGGGCGGCGCGGCGCTGGACGTTTATGAAGTCGAGCCGCCTCCGGCTGATTTCCCCTTGCGCGCCCTGCCGCAAGTCATCATGACGCCGCACCTCGGCGCCAGCACCGAGGAAGCGCAGGAAAACGTCGGCATTGAAGTGGCGGAAGCCATCACTGATTACCTGGTCAACGGCGCCGTGCGCAATGCCGTCAACCTTCCCAATCTCGACGCCCAAACCTACCAGGTCGTCAAACCATTCCTTAATCTCGGCGAAAAACTCGGGCGTCTGGTCGCCCAACTTTCGCCCAAGCGCAACGATCGCCTCGTCATTACCTACGGCGGCAAAGCCACCCAATTGCCCACCGACCCGATCACCCGCGCCGTGCTAAAAGGATTCCTGGAATTGGCGGGCGGCAAGGAGGTCAATCAGGTCAACGTCCGCACCGCGGCCAGCTCCCTCGGGCTTCTCATCGAAGAAGTCAAGTCGAACGAGCAGACCGATTTCACCGAATGGCTGCACGTCGCCGCGTTTTCGGGCGACCAGAAAATTTCCGCGGGCGGCAGCGTCTTTGGCGCCAAGGGATTGCCGCGCATTGTCCGCATTAACAGCCAGCCGGTGGAGATCGTGCCGGAGGGTGTGTTGTTCCTGATGAACAACAAAGACCGTCCCGGCATGGTTGGTTTCGTGGGGGCCTTGATGGGCCGCCACAACGTCAATATTGCCAGCATGAGCTTGAGCCGCGATGCCGCTGGCGGTCTGGCCTTAACTGTGCTAAATCTGGATAGCGTTCCACCGGCAGGGTTGCTCGAAGAGATTCAAAAAGACCCTGACATTAGCAACGTCCGTGTCATTAAATTGTAAAATTGAAATATAACTATATGTTCCGACCCCTCCGTGTTTGCCTCGGTTTGGCGCCCCTCGCGCTGGCCGCGTCCTTTGTCCTTGCGGCCGCTCCCGTTCGCGCCGCCGCCAATCCGGACACCAATTCCGCCCTGGCTTCCGACTCCCTAGTCGCCAAGGGCAAAGGTTTCGAAGTGAAGCGCTCCGAGTTGGATGATCTTTACGTCTCCTATTGTGCCCGCTCCACCGCGCAAGGCCAGCCGGTGCCCGACGACCAACGCGAAGCCCTTCGCTCCAATCTTTTGCAGCACATCGTCCTGGGCAAAATCCTCACCCAGCGCGCCACGGACGATGATCGCAAAAAAACCAAAGACCTCATCGATCAGGCCATCGCCGACTCCAAAGCCCGCGCCGGCAGCGAAGAAAACTTTGACACCCAGATCAAGGCCAGCGGCATGACGCTCGATCAAATTCGCTCCAACGCCTTCACCGAACAACTCCCCAGCAACGTGCTCCTGCGCGAAACCACCAAGGACGCCAACATTTCGGATGAAGCCGCCAAAAAGTATTACGACGATAATCCCGACGAATTCACCACTCCGGAACAGGTGCGCGCCAGCCATATTCTCTTGTTGACTCAAGACGCGAACAAACAGCCTTTGCCGCCGGAGAAAAAGAAGGAAAAGGAAAAGCTCATCAAGGAAATCCGCGAACGCGCCGTCAAGGGCGAGGACTTTGCCAAGCTGGCCAAGGAATACTCCGAAGACCCGGGCTCCAAGGACAAAGGGGGCGAATACACGTTCCCGCGCCATCAAATGGTCCCCGAATTTGAAGCCGCCGCCTTCTCCCTCAAGACGAATCAAATCAGCGACATCGTCGAGACCCAATACGGCTATCACATCATCAAGCTCTCCGAAAAAATTCCCGCTTCCAAAGTGGAATTCGCGAAAGTGGAGCCCAAAATCAAAGAACTCCTGACGCATCAAGCGGCGGAAAAGGCCGCGCCCGCTTACCTGGATAGCATTCGCGCCAAGGCTGACGTCGTTATTCTTGACCCGGCTTTGACCTCCAAGCCGGCCCCGGCGACGGCGCCCGCCGCCAAATAGGTTCGCGCCTTTTCAAGGCTTGAATTCTGGCGCTGGGAAGGGCTAGGTTGAGGGACGCACCTGCGGTCAGGTGCGCCTAAATGTGGCCATTCCCGCGCGCGTCATGACCTGGAAAATCCTGAACTCCCAGTTCATCTTTCCACGTCCCGCCTTGATCATGGGAATTCTGAACGTCACCCCCGATTCATTTTCCGATGGGGGCCAGTTTGTTTCGCCCGCTGCCGCTGTGGCGCGAGGCATGGCTTTGGCGGAGCAGGGGGCTGACATCCTTGACATCGGCGGTGAATCGACGCGTCCCGGCGCCGAGCCCGTCGCCGAGTCGGAAGAGTTTGGCCGTGTGCTCCCGGTGGTGGCCGCGCTCGCGCCTGCGGTGAAGATTCCGATCTCCATCGACACAACCAAAGTCGGCGTCGCGCGGGCGGCGCTGAATGCGGGCGCGTCCATCGTCAACGACGTGTTCTCCGGCGCTCGAGCCGATCCGGCCATGTGGCGCCTGGTGGCCGAAACCGGCGCGGGTTACGTCCTCATGCACATTCAAGGAACCCCGGCCACCATGCAGCGCCAGCCGCATTATGAAAATGTCATTGAGGAAGTGAATGCGCTGCTGGGCGAGCGCCTCAAACTGCTCCAGGATCACGGCATTAACCCTGATCAAATAGCGCTGGATGTCGGCATTGGCTTTGGAAAAGGATTGGAACATAATTTGCAATTGCTGGCCGAATGGAGGCAATTTAGAAAGTGGAAGCGACCGCTGCTGTTGGGAGTGTCGCGCAAGTCCTTTCTCAGCCGCGTGGCGGGAGGCGAGGCGGAAGCGCGATTGGCGCCCTCGCTCGCGTGCGCCGGATGGGCCGTAGGGCAGGGGGTGGAAATCATCCGCTGCCATGACGTGGCGGAAACCCGCCAAGCCGTCCGGCTGGTCGAGGCGATACAGGAACGCCGCAAAGATGCCAAATATAATTGACATCATTAACAATGGTTGGAGGTCTGTCCTGGAGATTACGATTCTCTCGGTCGGCCTCTACTTTTGTTTCAAATTTGTGCGCGGCACGCGGGGCGCGCCGGTCGTGTATGGCTTCGTCTTGTTGCTGTTGAGCTTGACCGCCCTTTCGCTCGTCCTGCATCTCGAAGTGCTGGGATGGATTCTGCGCTCGTTTGTGGCGTTTGCCGCCGTGGCCGTGCTGATTATTTTCCAGCCGGAATTGCGCAAGATTCTCGCCGAACTTGGCACGCATCCCTTTTTCAACACCGCGCATGAACAACGCGAAACCATCGAAGTCATCATACAGGCGGTGGAGCGTTTCTCGGAAGTCCGCATCGGCGCGCTCATCGCGGTGGAGCAATCCATCCAGCTTCAGGAAGCCACCGAGTCCGGCATCGTGGTGGATTGCGAAGCGACGCCTGAAATGCTGGAGGCGATTTTTTTTCCGAACAACGCCATTCACGACGGCGGCGTGATCATCAAAGGCGATCGCATCGCCTATGCCGCCTGTATTTTTCCGCTCACCCAACGCAAGGATCTCAATCCGTCGCTCGGCACGCGCCATCGCGCCGCCATCGGCCTGACCGAAGAAACCGACGCCTTGGTCGTGGTCGTGTCAGAGGAAACCGGCGCGGTCTCGCACTCGTTTCGCGGCCAGTTGACGCGTGGCGTTACGAGCGAGCAACTCCGCGCCTTCCTGACATCCGCGCTGGTCAAGCCGGGCAAGCCGCACAATCTCTTGAAATGGCTGCGCACCGCGTCGGAGGCTGAACCCAAGGCCGCCGATTCGGGCGCCGCCGGCTCCTCGCCCGCTGAGGCTTCGGGCAAATAGCCATGCGCGATCTCATTTTTCATAATTTCTGGCTCAAGACCTTCTCAGTCGCGCTCGCCACGGTGATCTGGCTGGCGATTCATTACGGCATCCAGCACGACGAAACGCCGAGCGAAACCATCATGAACCGCCTCTCCGCGCGGCAGCTTTTTCGCGTTCCCGTCTCCGTGGTCAAGCTCCCCTCCGACGCCCGCGCCTTCAAGGTTTATCCCACGGAAGTCACGGTGGCCGTCACCGGCGAGGAGCCCGACCTCGGCCGCACCTCCGCCGCCAATTTGAAAGTATTCGTTGATTTGACAGACTTTCCCTCCAACAAAGTCGTTCTCACTCCGTTGCACGCCGAAGCCCCCGCCGGCGTGGCAGTCCGCGACTTGCGCCCCGCGAGCGTGACCGTGGAAGAGGCCAAATAGTTTTATGACCGAGCACAAGAAAATCTTCGGCACCGATGGCGTCCGCGGCACGGCAAACGTCGAGCCCGTCACCGCCGAAACCGCTTTGAAATTAGGCCAGGCCGCCGCGCATGTTTTTAAAAACCTCGAAACGCAGGCCCGGGGGCGCGGCAAACATAAAATTGTGATTGGCAAGGACACGCGCCTCTCCGGTTACATGCTGGAGAATGCCCTCTCCGCCGGCGTTCTTTCGATGGGCGTGGATGTGCTTTTTATCGGGCCGCTCCCGACGCCCGGCGTCGCGTATGTCACCCGCAGCCTGCGCGCCGACGCCGGCATCGTCATCACCGCCTCGCACAATCCCTACGACGACAACGGCATTAAATTTTTTCGCGCAGACGGCTACAAGCTCGACGACGAGGTGGAGGGCCGCATTGAACGCCTGGTTTTCAGCGGAGAAATTGAGAAGATCCGCCCCACCGCCAAGGAAATCGGCAAAGCCGTGCGCATCGACGACGCTCTTGGCCGTTACATTGAATACGCCAAGAGTTCTTTTCCCCGGCACATGACCCTCGACGGATTGCGCGTCGTCGTCGATTGCGCCAATGGCGCCGCTTACAAATCCACGCCGTGCGTGTTGCGGGAATTAGGCGCCGAGGTGTTTGTGCACGGCAACAATCCCGATGGACTGAACATCAACAAGGACTGCGGCTCCATGCATCCGCAGAAGCTTTGCCAGCTCGTGCAAGAGCATAAAGCTGATTTGGGCATCGCCCATGACGGTGACGCCGATCGCGTGGTGCTTTGCGACGAACACGGCACGCTCGTCGATGGCGACGATATTATGGCCATTCTCGCGCTCGAAGGACTCGCCCAAGGCACACTGGCCAAGAAAACCCTCGTGGCCACCGTCATGAGTAATGCGGGGTTGGAAGCCGTCGTGCGGGAAGCGGGCGGCAAAGTCATTCGCACCGCCGTCGGCGATCAAAATGTGCTGGCCGAAATGGTGCGGCAGGACCTGAACATCGGCGGCGAACAAAGCGGCCACATCATTCTCCGCGATCACGGCACCACGGGCGACGGGCTCACCGCCGCCCTGCAAATCCTGCGCGCCATGAAGGCCAGCGGCGAAAAACTTTCCAAACTTTCCCGGCGCTGGACGCGGTTTCCCCAATTGTTGACAAACTTGATCGTCCGCGAAAAGAAGCCGCTGGACACGCTGGCCTCTGTCAATCATTTGCTGGCCCAGGCCGAAAAAGATCTCGCCGCCCAGGAAGGGCGCGTCTTTCTGCGCTATTCCGGCACCGAGCCGAAAATCCGCCTGCTCCTCGAAGGCCGGGACGCCGCGACCCTGGAGCAATGGAGCCAGAAAATCACGCAGGCGCTGCGGCAGGAATTGGGCGCTTAAGCTGCCGCCCGGATTTGCTCCCACAGCCACGCCCGGGCATAAGCCCACCAGCGCTTGGCGGTGGGTTCGGAGATCCCGAGAGCGTCCGCGGCTTGCTCGGTGGTCAGACCCGCGAAAAACCGCAGCTTCACCAGTTCCGCCTTGCGCGGCTCCAGCATCGCGAATTTTCCCAGCGCCTCATCGAGGGCGAGCAACTGTTCATCCGGCGCCGGGCCGGCAATTTCCCAGTCGTCCATTTCCACCCGCGCCTGGCCGCCGCCATGTTTTTGCGCCGATTTGCGCCGCGCTCTGTCAATGAGAATACGCCGCATCGCCTCCGCCGCCGCCCCGAAAAAATGCGCCCGGCCGTGAAACGCCGGCGCCGTTCCACCCGCCACGCGGAGCCACGCTTCATGCACCAGCGCCGTGGGTTGGAGGGTTTGTCCCGGCGCTTCCCGGGCCATTTTCGATGCCGCCAATTTGCGCAGCTCCTCGTACACCAGCGGCAGCAATTCCTCCGCGCTCCTCGGGTCGCCGGCGTCCAACCGCTGCAATAGTTGGGTGATTTCAGTCATCGGCCAAGCACGGTGCGGGCTTCGTTTGCCAATAATTGCGTCGTCATTTTTTCATTCCAATCTGGCCCGGTCAGCGTGGGATTCGGAGGATCCAGGTGGACCGTGGCGCCGGCCTTGGTTTGCGCCATGGCGAGAATCAATCGCGCCTGTTGCTCGGCGTTCCCGTTCGGCTGATGATCGACAACCTTCTCCAGACGCGCCGCCGCCGCGGCAAATTGTCCATGTCGATACTCGACCAGGCCGCGCGCCAATTCCGCCAGCGGCTGATTGGGCGATTTCACTGTCTCGAGCATTTTTTCAATGCGGCCCATTTCGGCCTCGTTCGCCGGCAGGATCAGGCAATCCAAACCCAAACGCTCCGCCACATCGGCGTCGCCGGTGGACTGAAACTGATCCAAGGCCTTGAGACGCCATTCGTCGAATTCGTTGGTTTTCCCTTCGTGCGCCAACAGTGGCAGGAGGCAATGCACTCCCGTATCGTTGGTGGGCTGGGCCTGGGTGGATTTGATGTAATTGCTGATGGCGGCGGGGAACTTGCCGTAACGCGCCCGCACCATGCCGAGAACGTTGTCCAGCGCCGCGCGTTGCGGAATGGGCGGGACTTCCTTCACCAAGGCCTCCGCCTGGTCGAATTGGTCTTGACTCATTAGCACGCCGGCGCGCCAGAGCTGCATGCCAATCTCCGCGTGCTGGCGTTGGGTGCGTTCAAATTCCAGCCCCGCCTCCGCCAGCTGGCGCAAACGCGCCTGCTCTTTTTCCGCCGCCTTCTCTTTGACATAAAGGTGCAGGGAGACTCCGAAGCCCAGCGCCAGCGCCGCGACGATCCCAGCGGCCGCCGCGAACACCGCCTTGTTGCGCCGGGCCATTTTTTGCAGTCGATACCAGTTGTTGGGCGGGCGCGCCTCCACCGGCTCGTTGGTCAAAAACCGCTGCAAATCCATCGCCATGGCGCTCGCCGTCTCAAACCGCCGCGTGCGGTCCTTCTCCAGCGCTTTCATCACAATCCAATCCAAATCGCCCTGGATGAAATGGACCAAACGCGGCGGCTCGGCGCGATGGCGGTGCGCCGTTTCCGTCAAATCCGTCGCTCCCATGGAGCTTAAGCGCGTGGAAGGCGCCACGGGCTCACGCTCCCGGATGGTGCGGCGCATGCCGTCCAGGCCCGAGTCCAGCAGTTCCTGCGAATCGAAGGGCGTTTTACCTGTCAATAATTCGTAAAGCAGCACGCCCAGGCTGTAAATGTCGCTCCGCGTGTCGATGTCCAGGCCGCTCATCTCCGCTTGTTCCGGGCTGATGTAAGCGGGCGTGCCGATGAATTCAAAAAGCTGCGTGTAAATGGTTTGATCGGTGAGCCGGCCCTCCGTCGCCTTGGCAATGCCGAAATCGATCACCTTTGGCACCGGCACGCCGTCGTGCAAGGTGACAAGGATATTCGACGGCTTGATGTCGCGATGAATAATTCCCTTTTGATGCGCATGCTGCACCGCGTGGCAGACCTGCACGAACAAGCGAATGCGCTCTTCGGTGTCAAGGTTGTGCTGGTCGCAATATTCCGTAATTTTAATGCCGCGCACCAACTCCATCACAAAGTACGGCCGCCCCTTGTCGGTCGTTCCGGCATCCAGCACCTTGGCAATGTTGGGGTGATCCATCATCGCCAGCGCCTGCCGTTCGGCGTCGAAACGGGCGATGACGGAGCGGGTGTCCATGCCGAGTTTAATGACCTTCAGCGCCACGCGCCGCCGGACAGGTTCAGTTTGCTCGGCGACATACACCATGCCGCAGCCGCCCTCACCGAGTTTTTCACGAATCTTATAGCGTCCGATCACATCGCCCGGACCCTCCGAGCCTGCCGCCACGATGGTGCCATGGGGCCCCGCGGCGGTGTTCGTTTCCATGAAACCCTCCGATTCCCCGTACGACCGCAGGAGCGCATCGACCCGGGCGCGCAAGGCGCCATCCGCCGCGCACGTTCGATCCAGGAAAGCCGCTCGCTGAGCGGGGGGCAGGGCGAGAGCCGCATTGAAGACGGATTCCTCCCGGCTGGGAGCGTTGGCGTCAGGTATGGCGCTCATGGATGTCAAGTGTAGGAGTTGGGCGTGTTCGTGGAAAGCCCTTTACTGTTGCGCGGTTTGCCCGGCGGCCAGGCGCGCGCGCAGCGTGGAATCATTCGGATAGAGGGCCGCCCCGCGTTCCCACACTTGCCGCGCCTGTTCGGGCTGTCCGTTTTTGTCGTAGAATTTTCCCAGCCATTCGTACGTTTGCGCGAATTGCGGCTGCGGCGTCTTCTGCTCCTGCTGTTGGATGAGCGTGTTGAATTGCTGGACGACGTCATCGCCCTTGTGCAAATCCGCGGGCCAATAGGTCATCGCCACCGCCTTGGTGTAACGCGCATCCCAGTTTGATGGATCAAGCGCAATGGCGGTGTCGAACATTCTGTCCGCCGTCATCGCCCACACCGCCCGCGAGCGCACGTCCTCGGTGGTGGCGCACAATTTCAAATACGCCTGGCCCAACGCCGCCGGGTAAGCCGCCTCGTCCGGATTGTCTTTCATGCGCTGTTCCAGCTCGTTCGCCGCGTCCTGCAACATCCCGCGCTCGCGAATTTCTTTCCATGCGGCTTGACGGTCGGCAAAAGTCGCTTTGGGTGAGACCAGCACGTCCACAGCCGCTTGCAGCGCCAAATTGTCCTGGATGCCGCGTTCGGGCGTGGCGTTCGGAGCGTTCGACCGCGCCGGTTCGGCCGGGTGAGCATGCGCCGCCGGCTTGGCGGCCAGCGGCCTTGCCGGCGCCGGGGTGGGGGCGGATGGTTCCGCTGGCGGGGTTGGCGCGGACGCAATAAGTTTCGGTTCAGGGCGAGTGGCGAGATGGATTGCCAACGAGGTCGCAACCCCGAGAGTGGCTAAAATAAGGATAGATTTTTTCATATCTACCCAACAATGCGTAATTCCCGCCCAAAAGGGATCACGCCCCTGGCAATCGCACCGTCACCGTCGTCCATTGATCAGGTTCGGATGCGATTTGGATGGTTCCGTGGTGCGCCCGCACAATCCATTGCGCAATGCTCAAGCCCAGGCCGGACCCTTCAATTTCGCTGCTGTGCGCGGGATCGCCGCGAAAGAAACGGTCGAAAACCCGCGGCAAAAACTCCGCCTTGATGCCCGGCCCGGTGTTGGCGATGACGAATTCCGCTTCGTTCTCGCGCCGGCGCAACGCCATCGTGATGCGGCCGCCCGCATGATTATATTTGACGGCATTGTCGGCCAAATTCAAAAAAAGCTGCCGCAACCGATGCGCATGGCAGCGGCAGGACACCGGCTCGCACTCCGTCAATTCCACATGAAGGCCCTGAGCCTGGGCCAGGATTTGGGTGTCGGCAAAGTTGTCGCGCACCAATTCGTCCAGGGCCGCCGGCTCCAGCTTCCAGTCAACCTGGCCCGCATCCGCCCGCGCCAAAAGCGTAAGCGCGTTCACGATCCGCGAGAGCCGGCGCAATTCCTCCAATTGGCTGGCATAGCGTTCGCGATCGGCCGCCGGCAGCGCTTCCTCGCGCAGCGCCATTTCCATTTCACCGCACAGCACGGTCAGCGGCGTTTTCAATTCGTGCGACGCGTGCAGCGTGAATTCCCGGACGCGTTGAAATGAATCGTGCAGGCGGCGGGTCATGTCATTGAAAACTTCCGTCAGCCTGTCCAATTCGTCGCCGTTGCGGGAGCGGGGCAATTGGGAGAGCAGCGTGTTTTCGTTGACACGTTCCAACGCCGCCGTCAGGTCCGCCAGGGGCGCGAGGGATTTTCGCATCAGCCACCAGCCGCCCGCCACGCTCAGCGCCGCGCCCGGCACGCCAATCCCCAGCATGATTTCGACGATCTCCGCCATCCCGCGGTCGGTGCGATGGATGCGTTCCCGCCGCTCCTGCACTTCCGCCAGGGAAAAAATCGCAATCAACACCACCGCGCAAAAGAGCACGCTGCCATACCACAACGTCAACCGGGCGCGAATCGTCATGGCTGTTCCCGCAGCACGTAGCCGGACCCGCGCACGGTGTGCAGCAGCTTCGGCTCAAAGGCGGCGTCCACTTTTTCCCGCAGCCGCCGGATATAAACATCCACCAGGTTGGTGCCCGGATCAAAGTCGTAGTCCCAGACTTTTTCGAGAATCATCATCCGCCCGCACAGGCGGCCGGTGGAGCGCATGAGAAATTCCAGCAGCCGATATTCGCGGGTCGTCAGCTCGATGGTCACGCCGCGTCGCTCCGCCTGCCGGCTCAGCGTATCGAGGCTTAAATCCGCCACGCGCAACACCACCGCGCGGCTGTCCGCGCCGCGCCGCGTCAGGGCGCGGACGCGCGCCAGCAATTCATCCAATTCAAACGGCTTGGGCAAATAATCATCCGCGCCGGCATTGAGCCCCTGCACGCGTTCATTCACCTCGCCGCGGGCGGACAACAGGAGCACCGGGGTGAGATTGCGGCGGTCACGCAATTGCCGCAGCACGCTCAAGCCGTCACGGCCGGGCAGCATGATGTCCAGCACCAGGCAATCGAAGGGCGTGCGCGCCACTGTTTCCGCGACGTCGCCGCCGCTGTGACAAATGTCCACGGCGAATCCTTCCGCCTGCAGGGCCTTGCGAATAAACGACGCGGTCTTTTTCTCGTCCTCAACGACCAATACGCGCATGGACGGAAATTATGCTACTTCGCCATTCCGTAAACAAGAATTTTGAATGTCCCCGGAATCATGCGCGGGCGGCGCCGGCCGTTGCCTTCTCCGTCCGCGGGCGGCGGCTCAAATTTGGCTGAGCCCAGGTAAATGCGGTGCGTTTTCGGGTCCAACGTCATGGTCTTGGCGCGTACTTCCGTGGTGAGCTTTTGCGCCACGGTCAATTTATCGCCTTCCGCGCGCGCGATGGTCGTTGTGCCGTCGCCGCAGGAGGCAAACGCCAAGCCGGTTCCAGGATCGAAGGCCGTCGCGTCCACGCCGCGGCCGATGGGAACTTCCGCCAGGACTTTGCCATCGGTCGCATTGACCATCAGCATTTTTTCATTGCCGCAGCCCACAAATAGATGATGGTGCGCGGTGTCGATGGCCATGCCGGAAGGTTCTTCGCCCGGCGCCACCGGCCAATGGCTGATGGCGGTATGAGTCTTGGTGTCAATGACAACGATTTCGCTTTTGTCCTCGAGGTTGTCATACACGCGCCCCGCCTCAGGATCGGCGGCGCCGAATTCGGGCTTGCCGCCCAGCGGAATCGTGGCGACGACTTTCGCTTCTTTGACGTTTATGACCGTCGCCGATTGTCCGCGCCCATTAAAGGTGTAGGCTTCATGCGCGCCCGGCTCATACAACATCCCGTCGGGATTCTCGCCGGTGGCGACTTTGGTGAGGGTTTGCAGGTTCGCCAGATCGACGATGGCCGCTTTGCCCTCGCGCCCGCACGTCACCACGCCGCGCTTCAAATCCGAGGCCACGGCGACCCCGTGGACGCCGGGCGTGTCTGAAATTTCGCCCACCACTTTGTCCTGGTCGATATCAATCACCACCACGTTGCTGCCGTGGCTCACATAGAGGCGGCGCGCCGCCTCGTCCACGGACAAATAATCCCAGCCGCCATTGCCGCCGACGGGGATTTCTTTGACAAGATGATAAATATCTTCGCCCCGGCACAGGCCCGCTGCCAGCGCCGTCACACTGCAAATGATCCAGAATTTTTTCATGTTTAATTCTTTTCCTTTTTTTCATGCTCCACCGAAACCACGCCGCCGTTAATGGCATCGACATTCACCTCCGTGATGTCCTGCGCTCCTGGCACGGCCACGTCGAACGACCAGATAAGCTTCCCATGCTCGCGCTCCAACTCGCCTTCCTTGATCGTGCCGGTGGGCGCTTGCGCGAGGGCGATTTTCTCCGCGTCCGCGCGCGTGATTTTGGCTTGCGCCTGCAGCGCGCCCTCGGAAGCGCACCCCGCGAACAATGCCAGTGATACCGCGCCCGCCGCCATCCAACCGATCCATGTGTATGGTTTCATGAGCCGAAACCTACCAAGGGGAGTTAAATCCGCCATAAACGGAGCGTGACAGTTTTGTCATCTCTTAGAAACCCCCTAGCAGCCGAACATCCTTTGTCCCAAGGTAGAATGCTATCCCACCCCGATGGAAATTTCCCTTCACCTGCTGCTCTAATAGGCGGCGATGAGAGTCGCTCATGTTCTGAGAAAATATAATCCCGCCGAATGGGGCGGGACGGAAACGGCCGTGCAGCGTCTTTGCGACGGGTTGCGCGCGCATAAGGTTGAATCGGTGGCGTTCTGTCCGCAACTGGAATCCGATGTTCTGGACGACCCGTTGACCCGGGCGGGGCACAGCGTCAAACGGTTCAATGCTTGCGTGCCGGTTTGGGGCATCAGCGAGGAAAATCGGCGGGCGCTCATTTCCATTGGCGGAAATCTTTTGTCATTTGATTTGCTGTGGGACTTGTGGCGGGAACCGAAAATTGACCTGGTTCACATTCACACTCACAACCGGTTGGGCGGGATTGGCCTGACGGTCTCCCGCTGGCGCAACATTCCGCTCGTGGCGCAAATCCATGGAGGCGCCCTTGATCTGCCCGCCGCCACGCGCGAATGTCTCGACGCTCCTCGCCGCGGCGGCGTCGAATGGGGCAAATTGTTTGGCGCGCCGTTGCGCTCCCGCCGCGTCCTGGAATGCGCTGATGCCATCATCACTTGCAACCGCACTGAGGCGCGCCTGCTCGAAAAACGCTACCCGCGTCAGCGGATCATTGTCCAATCGCATGGCGTTCCCGCCGCGGAATACGAGAAGGATTGCCGCGCGGCGGCGTTGCAGGCTTTCCCCGGCATTGCCGGGCGTCCGGTTCTGCTGATGGCTGGACGCATCGACACCGTCAAGAATCAAAATTGGGTCGTCGAGCAATCGGCGGAAATTTTCCGCCGCCATTCAAACGCGCTCCTGGTAATCGCCGGGTCGGTCACGGACCC
Source organism: Verrucomicrobiia bacterium (assembly GCA_035551475.1). Taxonomy (GTDB): domain Bacteria; phylum Verrucomicrobiota; class Verrucomicrobiia; order Limisphaerales; family Palsa-1400; genus DASZMX01. Next base: position 4,994 of record DASZMX010000136.1, on the reverse strand, counting down.
GCCGTACGCCAACGCCGTCAACGACTCCATTCGCCGCCTGGGATTGGCGCAGAATGTTTTGCTCACCGGGCCGCTGCCTTCAGGCGATCCGCGGCTGATCGGCCTGTTTCAAAGCGCGCGCGCGCTGCTTTTGCCGTCGCTTTCCGAGACGTTCGGTTTGGTGATTTTGGAGGCGTGGGCGTGCGGCGCTCCGGTGATTTCCAGCCGCACCTCAGGCGCGCTGGACTTGGTTACGGATGGTGAAAATGGCTGTTTGTTTGATTTGGCCAAACCCGCGGAATTTCACGCCGCCGTGGACGGCATGCTTTCTTACCCTGATGCCGCGGCGCGTCTTGGCCAGGCCGGCCGCTGGCTGGTGAAGGCGAGCTATGACACCGTGACCCTCGCCCGGCGCGTCAAGACCATTTACGAGGAACTAATCCAGGAGAAACGATGAAGTACGTGATCCTGCGCGACGACGACACGAATGCGCTTATGCCGGTGAGTTGCCTGGAGCGGCTTTATCGCCCCTTCCTGGATCGCGGCCTGCCGGTGAGCCTGGCGGTGATTCCCAAAGTGGCCAGTGATGCCGCCTATCAACCGGGGCAGCCGGAGAAATTTCTAATGGCGCCTAACACCAGCGGCTCACGCTTTGTCCCGATTGGGCACAATGCCGAGCTGGTCAATTATCTGCGCGACAATCCGCTCTATTACATTGCGCAGCACGGCTGCTGCCACGAATCCGTGCATGGCCGGCGCGAGTTTGATCATGGCGACGCTGCCGAAATTGCCCGGCGGTTGGATGAAGGCGCGCAGACGCTGCGCGAAGCGGGCCTCGGCGATCCCACCGCGTTTGTCGCCCCGTATGACCGGCTTTCCACCGCCAGCCTGCGCGCGGTGGCGGCGCGGTTTCGTGTGATTTCCACCGGCTGGTTCGAATTGGGCCGGCTGCCGGTCAATTGGTGGCTGCGTTATTTTGTCAAGAAGATGAGGCGCGCCGCCCATTGGCAGGTGGGGGGCGTGTCCCTGCTGTCCCACCCCGGGTGCCATCTTTCCTATCATCATCGTTGCGACCAGATCGTCAGCGACATTCATCAATCCATCGAGCGCCAGCAGCTTACCGTGCTGGTCACGCATTGGTGGGAATATTTCCGGGACGGGCAGGAGGACGGGCCCTTCATCGGAGCTTTGCACGAGACCGCCGCCTACCTCGCTTCCCGGCCGGACGTGAAGGTCATTTCGTTTGGAGACATCGCCGCGCAGAAAATTCAGTTTAATTGACACGACTTATGAAAGCCGAATTGCTGGAAATCCTCCGTTGCCCGCGTTGCGGAGCCCCGTTTAGCGTCACCACGCTCACCGAGGACAAACGGGAAATACGCGAAGCGCACCTGGTGTGCTCCGGGGAGCGCCACTTTTTTGAAGTCCGCAACGGCATTCTGCGCCTTTGCGCCGGCTTCGATCATGATTTGGTGAAGCGCGAGATCGCCTACGAAAACTCCACGTATCATGGCGATGCCCGGCTTACGGACCCCGCCATCATCTCGCAATTTCCCGAGACGCTGCCCGATCTCTGGCCGCACACGGCGCATTTCGGCCCGGATTTCGCGGCGCTGATTGATCACATCAACGTGCGTCCCGGCGATTGGACGCTCGACATCGGCACCGGCCCTTGCTGGAGCAGCCGCGTGTTGGCGCAGCGCGGCGCGCGGGTGATCGCCCTGGACGTGAATGAGGCCAATTTTTACGGACTTGGCTGCGGCGATCTCTTGTTCGACACACACAATGTTTACTTCGAGCGCATTCTCGAAAGCATGACGAATCTGCCGCTGGCCGACAACAGCATCGACCGCATCACCTTTAATGCTTCGTTTCATCACACGCCCGATTTGCGGCGCACGCTGGCGGAATGCGCGCGCGTCCTCAAACCGGACGGCGTGATCGCGATGGTCAATGAGGAATTCGGCTCCCTCCGTCATCGCCTCTTTCCCTCCGGCGAAAGCTCGGACACCGGTTCGCATCATCAGATTCAATATGCGGAATTTGAAAAGGCCGCGGCGGACGCGGGTTTTTCGGTGAAGTTTTACGTCGCCGAGCATGTCCGGGCCCAGCTCGCGCGCCGGTTTCCCAAACCGCTGGCGCGTTTGGCGGTGGGGCTGTTCGAAGCCTTTCCCGCTTTGCTGAAACAATTGAATTCCGCGCTGCTCGTCTTGACCAAGAAAGATCAGCGCCCTGTGCGCGTCGCGACGGTTGCTTCCACGCCCACGAGCGTGGCCGCCGCCTCCCCTGCCGCCGCCGCCGCGCCGCCGGTGGTGATGCTGGGCATTCCGTTCCACCACGTAACCACCGCGCAAACGATCGCGCGCATTGACGAAATGATCGCCTCGGGCCGCCCGCATCATCTGGTCACGGCCAATGTCGATTTCCTCACGCAAGCCTTGGGAGATTCCGATCTGCATTGGATTTTGCGGCAGGCCCATATGGTTTTGTGCGACGGCATGCCGCTGGTCTGGGCTTCGCGTTTGCTCGGACGACCGTTGCCGGAACGCGTTGCCGGCTCCGATCTGGTTCCGCAGTTGGTGGCGCGCGCCGCCGAAAAAGGCCAGAGCATTTACTTATTGGGCGGCAGCCAGGAATCCAACGATGCCGCGGTGGAAAATTTGCGCGCCCAATACCCAAATTTAAATATCGTCGGCCACGATGCGCCGCCTTTTGCGCCATTGGATGAAATGGATCACGAAAGCATTTGCGCCAAAATCATCGCCGCGAAGCCGGACATGCTTTTTGTTGGCTTTGGCTGCCCAAAACAAGAGAAGTGGATCGCCCGGCACTATCACCGCCTGGGCGTGCCGGTCGTGATTGGCGTGGGGGCGACGATTGATTTTATGGCGGGCACGATGCGGCGGGCGCCGCGTTGGATGCAGCGTTCGGGATTGGAATGGTCCTTCCGTCTGTTGCAGGAGCCGCGCCGCTTGACCAGCCGCTACGCGCGGGACTTCGCGGTGTTCACCACCGCCATTTTCCGCCAATGGCAGCGCGAACGGGTTTTTAGATGAAAATCGGCCTAACCACCTCGGTCAGCGGACGAGGCAAAACCGGCATTGCCCAATATCTCTTTGCGCTGGTGCGCGCTTTCGCCAGCCATCCAGAGCATCAATATGTCCTGTTTGTGCTGGAAGAAGATCAGCCGCACTTCGCCTTTGCCCAAAGCTATGCGGAAATCGTGGTTGTGCCAGAACGTTATCGTCCGGCGTGGCGCGATATTCTGTGGCATCAAACGGCGCTGCCCCGGCTGGCGCGCCGCCTGGGCATCGACGTCCTGCACACGCCCAGTTATCGCCGCATGATCTGGTCGCGCTCCTGTCCGCGCGTGACGACCATTCATGACCTGGCGCCCTGCCGCGTGGCCGGGAAATACAATTGGCCTCGCATGTTTTACGCCCGCGTGGCGGCCCGCCAACTGGCTCACCGGCAGGATGCCGTCATCGCCGTCAGCGGCCAGACGCAAGCCGATATTCTCCATTACTACGGGTTGCCGCCGCAACGTGTCGCGTCCATTCACAATGGCATCGATCATCAGCGCTTTTATCCGATCCACGAGCCGCGCTCGCCTTTTTTCCTCTACGTGGCGCGTCTGGAGCATCCGGCAAAAAATCATTGCCGGCTGATCGAAGCTTTCAATCGCTTCAAAACTGAAACGAAATCCAATTGGCAATTGGTTTTCGCCGGGAGCGATTGGCAGAACGCCGAGGCTATTCATCAGGCGGCGCGCGCGTCCCGATTCGCGTCGGACATACGCCTGCTCGGGTTTGTGCCGGATCGTGAATTGCCCGGCCTTTATCGCACGGCATCGGTGTTCGTTTATCCCTCGCTTTACGAAGGCTTCGGGTTTCCGCCCTTGGAAGCCATGGCGTGCGGCTGCCCGGTGATCGCCTCGGCGCGCGGCTCGCTTGGCGAAGTGTTGGGCGGTGCGGCGCAGATCGTCAATCCTGAGGACATTGGCGACATGGCCTCAGCCCTGACGCGGACCGCCACGCAGCCGGACCACCGCGCGGCCTTGACCGCCGCCGGTTTTCGCCGCGCTGCGGATTTCAATTGGGCCAAGACCGCCGCCGCCACTGTCAAGGTTTACGAATCCGCGGCGCAAAATCTGGGGCGTGTGTCATCCTTGATTTCTTCCGGGGAATCAGCGCTGTCTTGCGCGATCGTCGATGATGGCCATTGCCCAGCCGCCGCGGAATCGGTGCGTCTCCGAGGCTAAGGCCTTTTTTGCAGCAACGCACCGAGCCAATCCGTGTCCCCGCCTGTTTTTTCCAATTTTGGATAGCGCAAGCCATTCGTCCAAACGAACTCGGTCGAATGGTAAATGTCGCCCGTCTTTACCAGCAGCGTGAGCGGCGATTTGCCGGCTTTTAGACACGTTTTGAATTGATCGGCGTCCCACGCCCGGCCGTCGATTGCTATCAGTTTCGAGCCCACGGATAGGCCAGCGTTGAAGGCTGCGCTGTCCCACGCCACTTCGGTAATCTCGCCGTCTTTGCCGACGACGAGTCCGCCCGAATAAGTCAGATCGGTGATTTTTCGAAATTTTTCATACGACTTGAACCAGTCGCTGGGCGTGTTGGTGTAGGCCAGGCGATAACCGCTGCGGTTCAGCCCGTCCAAAGGCGCATGGCCGCTGACGTTTTCCAGGCGCGCGCGCAAGAACGTGGCCCAATCGTTGGGTTCCACCGCGTTTAGCGCCCGCACTACGTCGTCAAAAGTGTAGGTTAATTCGCCCCAATCCCGGTCTCGCACGCCGAAAAAGGCCCGCGCAAAATCATCGAGGGACCGTTCGCCATGCGAGCGTTCCCGAATCAAGCTGTCGGCGTCGAGCCAAAGCAATAACCCTTCATTGTAATAATCCTCGGAACGCTGCCAGCTTCGCCAGCCTTTGGGTTGGCGATCCGAAATAATCGGGTCGCCGGTGGTGTCTTCGAGCGGACGCCATTGACGCCCCGCATCGGTGTCGAGAC
>DASZMX010000135.1:0-48069 GCA_035551475.1 Verrucomicrobiia bacterium | reverse complement strand
CATCCTGAACCCCTTTGTTCTGAGGAAAAACATTGAGCAAAAACTCAAGATCTTCTTCACTCTCCTCGGTAACCTCAATCGTGAGGCAACGAAGCCCTAATGGCCCCAGCCTTCGGTAACATTTTGCCGTGAGTCAACACGGCCGGGGCTTTCGCCGGGCCGCGCCACAATCTGGATTAAGGTTTGCTGCAGCAAGAGTGAAGGATCGAGGCTGCGGGAAATGAGCTTCTGATTGCATTCGAGCAGCAGGCCCATCGCGGCGATCAATTCTTCCTGCGTATAATTCCGCGCCTGGCCCAGCGCCCGAAACAGCACATACGGATTGATCGCCAGCGGATTGAATTTTTTGTCCTCCGGCAATTGGTCGGCTGGCACGCGGTCGAGCTGTGATTTGAACCGGCTGAAATCGGCCTCCGGCTTGATCCATTTTTGCGCGAGCATTTCTTTGACGAAAATTAATGTGCGCATTTTGCTCACCAACCCGTAGAGCATCCCGATCTCGCTGCGTTGCGGATCGCGCCGCGCTTCCCACAACTCTTCATCGAGGCAACGCAAGGCGCGGGGCAAATTGCGGTCGCCCAAAGCGTCGCCCAACGCGAAGGCGCGGGCTTGTTTGTTGCGCGTCACGATGGCGCGGACGTCCTCGAGGCGGATTTTTGGGCGGTCGCCGACATAAAGCGCGAGCTTCTCGACTTCGCTGTGCAACTGGCGCACGTGCGGCCCGACGTTCGCCACCAATTCGCCCAGCGCGTCGGCGGAAATTTCCTTGTGCCGCTCCGCGAGCGCGCGCTCGGCGGCGCCGGAGGCCTGGCTGGCCCAATCCCGGTCGTCAGCGGACCAGCCGGTGAAGATTTCCACCGTGCCCAATTTATCGAGCGTTTTGTAAAAAGTTTTGCGCTTATCGACTTTGCCGGCGCTCACGAGCAGCCGCACGGTTTGCCAGGCGAACGACTTCAATTCCGCCGCCAGGTCGCCCAGCGCCTCGGTCACCGCCGCCGCCGAGGCCGCGCGCTCTTCCCCAAGAAAATTGCAGTTTTGCAGCCACACGACTTTGCCCGAGCCAAAAAACGGCAGGGTCTGCAAGCCTTCGCGCAATTTGGCCAGGGCGCGCAGCGCTTCGCCGCTATTGCTCACGGAGGCGTCGATGATTTCGTGGTCGGTACCGCCGATTTCCGCCGACCATTTTTGGAAAATTTCGCGGGCGCGTTGTTTGACGCCAAAATCGTCATCGCCGCAGATCAGGAACAGCGGCGCTTTGGCGGAGGAGGCGGCGGGCATGGCGTGGCGAAGCGCGGGCGGGACTCTACTCGTTCTCTTCGGTGTCGGAACTTTCGTTGATGCGTTCCAAGGCCGCGCTCATGTCTTCCACCTGCGCGAACAGGGAGGAGGAAACGTAAATGGGGCTTTTCTGGGCGGTCGCGAGCGCCAGACAATCGCTGGGACGCGCGTCGATCTCCACGATTTTTCGGCCCAGCTCGTTTTCCTGGCGCAAAATCAAACGGGCGTAATACGTCGAGTTTTTCAACTCCGTGATCACGACGCGCTCAATGGTGACGTTGAGGCCCTTGAAGATGTTGTTCATCAAGTCATGGGTCAGCGGCCGCTCCTTTGGCGTGTCCTTCAAAAACATCCCGATGACCGCGCCCATATTGTGCTCCACCTGGATGATGAACACCTTCTCGGAATTCCCCACGAATATCGCGCACCCACTGTTCACGGGGAGAATTCCCCGGATATCAATGGGCAAAACGTCACTCTTCATGTTTCAAGAATAGGCGTTGCGCCGGAAAAAACAAGTCGGCGATCAAGCCTCCACTCCTCGCCAAACCGCGGCGGACCGGCGCGCCGGCGCGAGGATGATCAGCGCCGCCGCCACGCCTGCACCCGCGCCCGCGATCCAGAAATACGACGGATCCAAGCCGAACAATCTCATGCCCAATCCCGGCGCCACCGTCAGCGCGCACGCCCATGTCAGGCCGAACGCGCCCATGTAACGCCCGCGCATTTCCGGCGGGCACAAGTCCGCGATGTACGCCGCCGAAATCGGCATCGCCACCATTTCCCCCAACGTGAACACCGCCACGCCGAGCCGAAACCCCGCCGCGCTGTGTGCGAATCCATTCAACCCAAAACCCAATCCGACCAATGCATAACCCGCCGCCATCACCCGCCGCGCCGGAAAACGGCGGGTGATGGTCGTCAGCGGCAATTCAAACAGCACAATTAAAATCCCATTCAGCGAAAGAATCGCGCCGTACGTGGCCGACGAGAAGCCGAGACGCGTCACGGCTAATCCGAACGTGGAAAACATCTGGAAAAACACCACGCCCACCGCGAGCGAAGCGCCCAACACTTGGAGAAACGCCGCATCGCGCCGCAGCCGCTGCCACGCCGGGCCCCAACCCGTCTCCGCCGGCGCCGTGCGCAACCCTTGCGGCAGCGCGGCCAACGCCACAATCCCAAACGCCACCGACGTCACGGCGTCGCCGAAGAAAAGCCAGAAATAACCCCGCGCCGCCAGAAATCCCGCCGTCGCCGGCCCGAAGGCCCAGCCCGCATTAAACGCCCACCGATAGGCGGAGAAGGCGGTCACGCGCTGGCCGGCGGGCACCAAATCACTGAGCAGCGCGCTGCTGGCCGGCCGATACAATTCACCCGTCAAACCCGCCACCGCCGTCAACGCGATCAGCGCCGGCAGGCTGCGCGCCTGGGACAGCAGCAGCATGGCTCCCGCGCTGCTGAACATCGACAGCACAATCGTGTGGCGCCGCCCGATTTTATCGGCCAGATACCCGCCGAGGAGCGATGCCGCCAGATTGCCGGCGCCGTAGGAGCCCACCGCGCACCCCACCGCCGCCAGCGAAAAGCCGCGCCCTGTCAAATAGATCGTCAAGAATGGCAGCACGAACGCGCCGAACTTGTTGAGGAACGTGCCCGCAAAAAGGATCCACGCCGCGCGCGGCAAGGCGCGCAGACTTTGGCTGAGTGATGGATGCGAAGGGTTCATGGAAAATAAAAAACCCTGCTGGCCTCGCGGCGAGCAGGGTGGAAATCGTTCCAGCTTGGGTTAGCTGATTCCTCCCGGCAGGCCGCGACGCCCGGTCGCCTTGGTATAACGCCATGCCATCGCCGCGCTGGGGCGCATCGAATTCTTTAGGTTGGCGGCGACGTTCATTTAGCAAACTCACTCTCTCGAAAAGGCGGCATAATGTCAAGCGCCCGCGCGCCCGCGAAAAAATCGGGCTTAGACTTTCGCCCTTCTGCCGTTACGCTAACGCCATGAATTTGGAAGATCATTTGGGCGACATCGTGCGCAAAGGGCGGACGGCGGCTGGCGCCAGCGCGGCGGCGGTGGCGCAGGCGGCGGGGTTGTCGGAGCCGGAGCTGGCCGCGCTGGAAGAAAGCGGCAAACCGCCGCGCGCGCTGGATTACGCCGCGCTCGGCCGGGCGGCGGGCCTGGACGGCGCCAAGCTGGCCAAAATCGCGGCCGGCTGGACTCCGCCCGCGCCGGACTTGAGCCAGTGGCGCGAGTTGCGCCCCATCACCACGGAAGGGAACGGGATGGTCGTCAATTGCTACCTGGCGTGGGACGAGGTTTCGCGCGACGCTGCTTTATTTGACACCGGTTGGGACGCCGCGCCCATCCTCCGGTTGGTGGAGGAAAACGGGCTGGCCTTGCGCCATATTTTTCTCACGCATTTGCACGAAGACCATGTCGCCGCCCTGGAGCCGATCTGCCAGAAATTTCCCAAGGCGCTCCTGCACACCAATTCCAAAACGGCCCCGGCGCAAAACCGCAACCGACCGGACGCCTTCACGCATCTCGGCAGCCTGCGCGTCACCAACCGCGAAACGCCCGGCCACGCGGAAGAAGGCGTCACATATATTATTGGCAATTGGGCGGAGGACGCCCCGCATGTCGCCATCGTGGGCGACGCGATTTTTGCGGCGTCCATCGGGCGCGGCAATCAATCGTGGGAGCTGGCCCGGCAAAAGGTGCGGGAGCAGATTCTCACTTTGCCGCCCGACACGCTGATCTGCCCCGGGCACGGCCCCTTGACGACCGTGGCGCAGGAGAAGGCGCACAACCCGTTTTTCTGAGCATTACTTGGGGGCGGCCGCGCGCGCGAAGGTCACTGAATCCTTGATCCGCTTGTTGTCCGCGCGGATGCGGGCGGCGAGGGTCTTGCTGATGGCGAACAAAATCGGCGCGCACAATTCCGGGGCTTCGCGGCGCAACTTGTCAAACGCCTCGCTGGAAACTTTCAGCAGGATGCTGTCTTTATTGGCCAGCACATCGGCCGAGCGCGGGCCCTGGTCAAACAACGCAATCTCGCCAAAACATTCCCCGGGCCCGAGTGTGGCGAGAATCGTTTCCTTGCCGCCGATCATCAGGCGCACCCGCAGTTCGCCGTCCAGCACCAAAAACATGGAGTCATCAATGGCGCCCTGCTTGACGATCTCCGTCCATTGCCGCGTGATTTGCGGCTCCATGAATTCGATGAAATGCTCGAGCTGTTCATCGCTCAAATCGGCCAGCGCCTTGACGCGGCGCAACATGCCGGGCGTGATCGCGGCGCGGTCGGCGGAAGTCGCCGTCTCGATGACTCCCGGCGGGCGTTTGCGAAAAAAGAGCGCGAGTTCCGCCAGATTGGCGGCCTTGCGCCACCGTTCGTTTTGCCCATCGAAAACCCAGGTGTCGCTCGTGACCCGTTCGTCCTTGACCCAACTGATCAACGTCGGCAGCTCCACCGGGCCATAGACAACATTGTCCGCAGCCCAGATGCTATAATGCATTCCGTTATCAGTTTGATTGGTTTGCATGACTAAAGATCTTGCAGCAAGACGCCAAAATAGGCCAACGCCCGGTTTAAACGCCTTCAAACGGTGCCCTAACGCTCTGGGCGCGTCAATATCAACCGCACGCTGCCGCAGCGCTCACAAGAGCCGCGCATAAGTCGCCGTGCGCGGATCGTGCTCCACTCGCTGGCAGATCAACGTCTGCACCCACTCCGCCAGACGCCGCCCGAGCCGGCGGCAGGCCTCCTTTTCTCCTTCATTCCGCGGGCGCCCTGCGCAGACCGCGCCATAGTGCAGCGTCTGCCCCGGCGCCACGTAATCCGGCACGCCAAACACCAGCAACCCGTAATTCATCAGGACAATCTGAAGCGCCAGGCACGTCAGTTCGCCGCCCCCGGCCAATCCGCCCGAAGAGCTAAAGGCGCATCCGATTTTTCCTTCGATTTTTGGCCACAACGGCCGCGCCACATCATCCCACCAACGCTTCATCTGCCACGCGATGGTTCCCATATGCGTGGGCGAGCCGGCGGCGATGCCGTCGCACCACACCAAGTCCTCCGCCGTGGCTTCGTCCACCGTCTTCAGCCGCAGTTCCATGTCGGGAACGGCGCGCGCGCCTTCGGCCACCAATTCGGCCATCAGCCGCGTGTTCCCGCCGTCGGTGTGGTACATCACGAGAATCCGCCCGGGCCGCGCTATGGTTGAGCTTTCGTTCATGGCAATTCCTAGCGCGGAAACGACCGCGCAAAATCCTCCGTCGATCCCGGCGCCACTTTCTTTTTGACGATGGACGCGGCGCCGAGGGCGAGCAACTTTTGCTCATAGGCGGTGGCATCGAGCGGCAGCTCCAGGGTCTGGTTCAAGAGCGCAGAGTAAAGAAGAACATTGGCCAGCTCGATGGAGGCCAGGCCGTCCTCACCGGGCGCAATCAAGGCTGCGCCATCCAGGATGGCGTCCACAAAGTTTCGCATGATCGCCGCGTGCTGCGCCGACTCCCCCTCGATGGGAATCTCGACGCGCGTCACCGCCGGTTTCTCGAAGCCCAGCCGCGCGGTTTTGGATTGCTCGATCATGGACACGTCATTGCGGAAAAAAACCAGGCGTTCGTCTTCCAACAGGAGTTTCCCCATCGTGCCCGAAATCTCCAGGCGATTGGTCCCCGGCGCTTCTCCCGTGCTGGCGATGAACACACCCGTCGCGGCGTTCGCGAATTCCAGATAGCAGGTGACATTGTCCTCGACCTCGATGTCGTGATAGCGGCCGAATTGCGCGAAACTTCGCACGCGCGCCGGCATCCCCAACAGCCATTGCAGCATGTCAAGTTGATGAAGGCATTGATTGATCAGCACGCCGCCGCCCTCGCCGCGCCAGGTCGCGCGCCAGCCGCTGCTCGCGTAATACGCCTCGGTGCGAAACCAGTCCGTGACCAGCCAGGAAAACCGCACGATGTCCCCCAGGCCGCCGCCGCGCAGCAGATCCCGGATGGCGAGATAACGGCGTTCCGTGCGCAATTGAAACATCGCGCCAAACACCTGCCGCGGAAATTCGCGCCGCACCGCCAGTAGCCGTTCCGCCTCCGCCTTATGCGCCGCGATGGGCTTTTCCACCATCACATGCAGGCCCGCGCGCAAGGCGGCAATTCCCAATGCCACATGCTGAAAATGCGGCGTGGCAATGATCACGGCGTCCACGTCACCCGAGGCGATCAATTCTTCGCCCGTCGCAAAAATCCGCAAGCCGCGCTGGCGCCAGCGCCCGGCGCTCTCGGCCTTCCGCGCGGTCACGGCGCGCAACTCCGCGCGCGGCACCTTGCCCGCCAGGAGATATTCCGCGTGATGGCTGCCCATGTTTCCCATGCCCACGATTCCAATGCGAACCGGCTTGCTCATTTGAAAAAACACGTCAACAACGGCGCGAGCGCCAGGCTGGGAAGATAATCCGCCACCGGCACCTTGCGCACTTCCAAAACAATGAGCGCCACCGAAAAAATCAGCAGGCCATCGGTCGCCATGATGGAGTCAGCCAAAGGCAGCGGGGACGCGTGCAGCGCCGCGGCGCCCAGCGCGACCGCCCGGATGAGCGCGCCTTCCAGGGCCAACGTCGGCAGCGCCGCCGGCAGCACGCTCCACCCAAAAGCCGCGACAAACGACATCGCGGTCAAGCCGTCGATCACCGCTTTCACAATGAGCGTCGGCGCCAGATCGTCCAGTCCTTCCTGCACCGAGCCAAGAATCGCCAGCGGGCCGAGGCAAAACAAAGCGCTCGCCACCACAAACCCCACGCTGAACGGCGGCTTGGCCGCGGGCGCCGCCAGGGCGCGCGAAGCATATTGGCCAACCCGATTGGAAAGCTTTTGCAGCCGCAGCAATTTTCCCAGAAATTGTCCCAGCGCCATGGCGAGCAGGACAATGGCGAGTTGCTTGAAGATTTGCCCAAAACTCCCATTGAGGCTCGTCCACGTCAGGCGCAAACCAAACCAGACCAGGGCGGCGCCCAGAACCGTCTTGAGCGCGTTTTGTTGCGGCGCTGGAATTGTTTTTTTCGTCAGCAACGCCGCCCCGCTCCCGATCACAATTCCCACAGCGTTAATGATCGCACCCGTCATTTTCAACCGCTATCATTGACGCGCTTTCCCGAAAATGAAAGGCAGCAATCGAAGCCGAATCATGTGGGCTGGCGGCATCGCGGCATTCGTGATTCTGCTCTGTCTGGCCCAGGTTTTCGTCGCGCCGAAATTCGCGCCGCCTCCCGCCATCATGCCTGTTCGCAACGGCTACGATGATTTCGTCAAAGCTTCCAGCCTGCTGGCGCCGTTGGATCCCGATTGGGATGCAATTCCTTTGGCCAGATTGCGGCCTCTCATGGCCAGCAACGCGCCGGCTCTCGCGCTGGTTCACCTAGGATTGACGCGGGAATGCCGCACGCCTTTGGCCTACACCCCAGATTACTTTGCCACAAATGATTTCGGCCGTCTCCGCAATGTCGCGGTCGCCTTGGCCGCGGACGCAAAAGTCGCGGAGGCCGATAATCGTTTTGGCGACGCGGCCTTCGATGACGCGTCCATTATTGCCTTTGGCCGCGAGTCCGCGCGCGGCGGATTGCTCATTCACTCCCTGGTGCAAATTGCGATTGTCTCGCTCGGCGTCAAGCCCCTCCAGCGAGAGACACCTCGGTTGACAGCGGAAGAATCTCGTCGCTGCCTGCGCTTGCTGCAAAAATCGGAAAGCGACGCCGAGCCATTCAATCGTATCAGGAAGCGTGAAGAGATATATGCCGAAACGATTGACCCGATAAAGGTCCGCCTGCTGCGCGTTCCCTTGCGGTTGCTCGGTCGCGACCCGGTCCTGGCCACCGCTCGCAAAACGGAGATCCGGCTCAAGGCCCAAAGCCTGACTCTGCTAAATCTCGAGGCCGCCCTCGCCGCGCAGGCTTTTCAAATGGAAAACGGGCGAGCAGCCGCCGGCTGGAACGATCTCGTCCCAGCCTATTTGCCAGCCATCCCGACAAACCCAGTTTTAACCCAGCCGCTATCGTTTGGCGCCTGGTGACAGTTACGCCCTTTTGCTGCCCGGAATTTTTTCCGTCAACAACAGCGCCCACTCCCGAAAACGAATGGCAGCAATCGAAGCCGAAAAGGAGAATGAATCTGGAACTCAGAAAATCAGGAACCCGGAACTTTTTTTCCTGATTTCCTGAGTGCCAGATCCCATTTTTCTTGGCCCTTGTCCTCTTAATGGCGTGACGCCGCGGCCAACGCAATGAATCCCGCGACCGCGAGGCCTGCCAGCACGGCCAGCGTGATCTTGATCCAGCTCTTGGGATATTTCCCGGCGATGGTCCCCGTGTAGCCGTTGATGACCACCTGAAAATTCCGCGCGCCGTAATTGTAGCTCAACAGCCAGATCGGCGTGAGGATGTGTTTGAACGTCTGCCCGGAATAATCGTTCTGCACCTGCAAATTCCGTTGCGTGTCGCCGGGCACTTCCGCCGAGCAAAGCCGCTGCATTTCCGACTCCATCTCCGCCCGCCCCTCCTGCGCTGCCGCCACCAAATCTATTTGATACCGCTCCACCACCCAGCCGGAAAGGTATCCGGCGTTGTACGGCACCAGCTCTTTCGTCGTGGGAAACGGCTCGATCTTCCGCAACATTTCGGGCTGCACTCCCTTCGACGCGGGAACCAGTTCATCGTCAAAAAAATGATCCAGCGCCCCGGCGCTCGGAACCCAGCGCACTTTTTGCACCTGGCGCGTGCGCATTTCGCCTTTGTCATCGCGGTAAGTTTCGGTCTCGTAATAATAATAGCCGCTCTCGGCCGTCCACTCGCCATGCACCTGCGCGTCGAACGTCCAATACGGAATGTAAAGCCCCTTCACGGTGTCCGTGAGCGCGCCGCGCTTGAGCGCGTTCGGCGCGAACCACCGGCTGCCGTACCATTGGCGAATCGCATCCCGCACTTGCGATTCGCTGATTTTCATCGGCAGCAAACTCTCGGGCCGAAACGCCTCCTTGATCTCCTCATACGGAACCAAAGCGGTTGAGCCGCAAAAATCGCACCGTTGGCTGACACGTTCGGGATCGAAGACCGAAATGGCCTGGCAACTCTGGCACTTCACCGAGACTTTCGCCGCTTGCCAGCCGCGTTGCGCATCGGGAATGCCGCGCAACGCCGCCACCAAATCGTGCTCCACGATCGCGCCCTGGCCGCCGGCGCTCAATTCCTCCTGCGCCGGCGAGGTCGTCCCGCAAAATGGGCAAATCAGCGCCTTCTTCGCGGGATTCCATTGCGCCTCGCCGCCGCAGGCGGGGCACGAGAACTTTTTTTGGGCGATGGCGTCAGGCATGTTAACTCTTCAGGAATTCGTCCAACGCGCCTTTGGTCACACGCCAGACGGAGCCAATTTTCTTCCCTTTCAAGTCGCCTTTTTCCAGCGTCGCCAGAATGTCCGCCTCGGTGACGCCCAGAACTTTGGCGACGTCTGCCGGCGCCAGCAATTCCGCCCCGCCGCTCGACGGCGCGGACGGCGGAGGAATCACCGGCGGCGCCGCTCCGGGAGGCGCGGCGGGCGGCGTGGTTTGCGGGGTGTTCATGGCTGCCGCCATTTGCTGGCCCATCGCGATGCCCGCGCCCAGGCCCGCCGCCGACCCGGCCATGCTGCCCGCGGCGCCGCCGCCGCGCGTCATGGACTCGGCCATCTGATACTTGACATAATCGTTGAGGTTGCCGATCGCGCCCATGCTGCTGCGTTTGTCAATCGCCTGCTCCACCTCGGGCGGCACGGAGACGTTCTCGAGAATGAAGCTCGAAATCTCAATCCCGTACTTCGCCGCCACCACCGGGTTGATGGCCGGCAGCAGCGCCGCGCCCAATTCCGTGTAGCGCGAGGCCACATCCAGCACCGGCACCTTCGCCGTGGCCAGCGCCTCCGTGAAAACGCTGACAATGCGCGAGCGCATCGTGTCGGAAAACTCGTCGAGCCGGAAATGGTCGTCCGTCCCCGCCACCTCTTTCAAGAAAAGCTTCACATCGGTCACATGAAAATCGTACGTGCCGAACGCCCGCGCCCGCACCACGCCAAAATCCGGGTCGCGCATCATGATGGGATTGGCCGTGCCCCATTTGTTGCCCGTGAACAACCGAGTATTGACAAAATAGACATCGGCCTTGAAAGGCGAATGCAGGCCGTACTTCCATCCTTTCAACGTGGATAGAATCGGAATGTTGTCGGTGGTCAGGGTGTGTTTACCAGGGCCAAAAGTGTCGCCGAACTGGCCGAGATAGACGAATTGCGCCGTTTGCGATTCCCGCACAATCAACTGCGCGCCGTTCTTGATCTCCTTGTCCATGTCCGGGTAGCGGAAGGAAATCGTGTCGCGCGAATCGTCCTGCCACTCGATGATCTCCAGAAACTGCGTCTTGAGGTAATTGATCAGGCTCATAAGAGTTATTAAGTTCGTCCGCATCATCTGCCGATCCGCCCGGAGCGTGAAGTATAAAAAGAGCTCCTTTGTGTAATCGGTTCAGCGCCGCAATTTCCTTTTTTAATTGGCGAATTTCCCTTCTGCTGGACGCCGCATGATCGCGCGCGTCACGTTGGAGATGGCCGTGGGCAAGGAGTTTGATTACTCCATCCCACCCGAGTGGGCCGGCGCCGTCACGGTGGGGGCGCGGGTCAAAATTCCATTTGCGCGCCGCGAAGTGCTGGGCTGCGTCACGGCCCTGCTCGAAAGCTCCCCGCACCCGAACCTCAAGCCCATCCTTAAAGTCATCGGCCAGCAGGCGCCTGTCACCCCTGAGATTTTGCGGCTGACGCGTTGGATGGCGGAGTATTATTGCTGCGCGCCCGAAATTGCCTTGAAAGCTGCGCTGCCCGACGCGGTGCGCAAGGAAAAAGCCGGGTGGCGCGAACAGCTTTTCGTGCGCGCCCTGCCCGGCGACGACGCCGCTTTGACCCGGCGCCAGCGGGAAATTTTCCAACTCGTCCGCGCCCAACCGGATTGGCCGCTGCAATCCTTTCTTGCCGCCGCCAAAACCACCGCGCCGATGCTGCGCAAATTGGAGGACAAAGGCCTGCTCGTCATCGCGCCGCAAATTTCCGAACGCGATCCCTACGCGCGCGAAACCATTCTTCCCACGACGCCGCTCACGCTCAACCCCGAGCAACGCGCCGCCCTCGATCCCATCCTTGCCGCCATGGAATCGCCCGGGAAAAAACCGCCGTTCCTGCTCTACGGCGTGACGGGCAGCGGCAAGACCGAGGTGTATTTGCAAGCCATCGCCCGCGCCCTGGAATTGGGCCGCGGAGCCATCGTGCTGGTGCCGGAAATATCGTTGACACCCCAGACGGTGGAGCGTTTCAAGGCCCGCTTCACCAGCGGACCCCGCCCCACGCTCGTTGCCGTGCTGCACAGCCATCTCTCCGGCGGCGAGCGGCACGATGAATGGCACAAAATCCGCCAGGGCCGCGCGCGCATCGTCATCGGCGCCCGCTCGGCGGTGTTTGCGCCGGTCGCGTCGCTGGGGCTGATCATCGTGGATGAGGAGCACGAACATTCCTACAAACAAGAGGAAGCGCCGCGCTACCATGCGCGCGACGTGGCGGTGGTGCGCGCCCAAATTGAGGGGGCGGTGGCCGTGCTCGGCTCCGCCACGCCGTCGATGGAAAGCTACCATAATGTTGACAAAGGCAAGTATCGCCTCCTGGAAATGCCCAGCCGCGTCGATGACCGAAAGATGCCCATCGTCCGCGTGGTGGACATGCGCCTGGCCGCGCGGCAGGAAAAAGGGACGCCGATTTTTTCGCCGCAGCTCAAGGAAGCCATCACCAAACGGCTGGAGCGCTCCGAGCAGACCCTTCTCTTTCTCAATCGCCGCGGGTTCGCTTCCTCGCTGCAATGCCCGCTCTGCGGCTACGTGGCGCAATGCCCCAATTGCAGCCTCTCCCTCACCTACCATCGCCAGGCCCAGCGGCTGAAATGCCACATCTGCTCGCACGATGTGCCCGCGCCGCTGGTTTGCCCCGATCCGAAATGCCGCAACCCGGCCATCCGCTTCGCCGGCGTCGGCACGGAGCGCGTCGAAGCCACGCTGTCAAAACTATTCCCGAAAGCCCGCGTGCGCCGGATGGATTCCGACACGCTCAAGCGCAAGGAGGATTATCGCAATATCCTGGGCGATTTTCGCACGGGCAAAATCGACATTCTCGTGGGCACCCAGATGATCGCCAAGGGCCTGCATTTTCCCAACGTCACGCTTGTGGGCATCGTCCACGCCGATCTGGCGCTGCATCTGCCCGATTTTCGCGCGGGCGAACGGACGTTCCAATTATTGACGCAAGTGGCCGGACGCGCGGGGCGCGGGGATGTGGAGGGCGAAGTGTTCGTGCAGGCGTTCACGCCGTTTCATCCGGCCATTCAATATGCGCGCCGCCATGATTTTCGCGGGTTTTACGAGCAGGAAATTGATTTTCGCCGGCAATTGAATTATCCGCCGCTGGGCCGGCTGGCGCTGATTTTATTGCGCGGCAAAAACGAGGACAAAGTCAAACTCAGCGCCGAGCACGTCAAAAACGAACTGGCCAAGGAAACGGCTTCGTTGCGCGGCTTGGTGATTTCCGGGCCGGCGGCCGCCCCGCTGGCGCGCGCGGAGGGGAATTACCGCTATCAAATCATGCTGCGCACCAAACAAATGAGCGCGTTGAGCGGCTGTTTGGCCCTGTTGTCCGGACGCCTTGCCCTGCCGGAAGATGTGACGATGACGATTGATGTGGATCCCGCCAGCCTGATCTAGACGAGGAGCTAGACCTTGACGGGCGTGGCCTTGCGCACCAGACGCGCGCCGTTGGTCCGCAGATACGCTTGCACCGCCGCGATGCCACCCAGGCTGATCGGCACCCGCTTTTGATTCTGGAACAGACGATAATGCGTGAGCGTCTTGCCCACTTCCATGATCTCGATGTGTTTGTCGTCCATTTTCCAGAGTTGGCCTTTTGCCAGAGGAATCGGTGCCGCCTTCTTCGCCTTCATAATTTTAGGTAATGTCGCTCGCGCCATAAGAGAAAAAAATTTGTTTGCCGGAGCCGCGATGCTTCTGGGCTTGGTTAGTCGCGCGGTTCATTCAACCATTTCCCCCGGAAAAAACAACCATTATTTATCTGACGCACCAACCAGCGCAATTGTTCAAGCGCCGCGCAAATACCGCATTTTCCCCTACTGGAGGATGGCGCCGGGCTTCTTGGGAAAAGTCAAAACCGCGGGGCGCGCCGCGCTCAAACGCGCGCTGATGCTCGCCTCCGTCCCGTAGGCGGGGCGGGAAACTTCCTGCGGCTGGGAGCGGGGCGATTGCGACGTGTTATATTGATAGGGATTCTCGCGGGTTTCCGCCGAGCCATACGCATCCAGCGCGCTGCGCGAACCGCGGCTGGTCCAAGGCGATTCCGAGGCGGATAATCCGAACTCAGAGCCATCCCGGTTGGCGCGTTCGGAAAAAGACGATGTCGTGGGAGCCTGGCTCGAAGTCAAACCGGGCATCGCCCCGGCCCCGCCGACGTCGGGCCCGCCCGGTTCGTAGCCGGAGCCATATTGCGGTTGCGGACGTCCCCAACTGTCGTGCGAGTTGTCAGTCGTCTCCACGGTCCGCGACCAAGGCGATTGTTCAATGCCGGAAGCGACCGAGTTATATCCGTTTCCGTTATTCTGATGGCTGCGCGCGTAATCGCCCGCGCTGGATTGCCAGCCAGACCACAAACTTGCTCCGCCACGATTCGGCGAAAGCCCTTCCGGATTTTGCACCGCCAGCCCGGAGCCGTTATTATTGTCCTCGCGCCGCAAAACTGATTCATCAAGGTCCCACTGCGAGCGGAGATCGTAATCATTGGTCAGCCCCCGATTGCGGGAAGGCTTCTGGTCCTGGCCGAGGAAATCATTCCTATCCGGAAAACCGAGCGTAGTGGGGTCGTTGCGTCCGTTGGCGCCGCTCTCCCAGGCATGGAGCTTGTTGCGGTTATTGTCCTGGGCCGGCAGAATGATCGTTATGCTGGCGTTGGGAGCCGGCATGGAGCCGGCATTGATGCCTCCCACCTTCCCATCGAAACGGAATGGCGCCTCATCGTCCTCTTTGACTTCCCGTTCCGGACGCTGGCTGATCACCGGATTGCCCGGCAACGAAAACTCAATTTTGTCCCCCGCCCTCACCCCCTCGCCCCCCCCCGAAAACAGCGCCACCGCCGTCAAAAGCGACAGAGATAGTGTGGCAGCAGAACCTTGGGGCTTAACCGACATAATCAGACTTTTCTTTATACGGGAATCCCTCGCGTTCGTCAAGCCGCGGAATTTCCGCCCATCACTTATATAACAAGCTCTTTTCGCGCCTTTCCTCGAATTGCCGCGAGGCCTTGTCCCAGGTCGCCCGAATCTGCGCCAGCGTTTTATCCGCCGCGATCGCGTCCAAGGTCGGCTGGTCGAGCAATAAGCGCGACATTCTCGGCAGTTCAAACTGCTCCGGATACCATCGGTGCAAAATTTTCGCGACCGCCAAACCGATATCCACCACCTGGCACCTAGCGCGGTCCGTCAGGATGATGTTCACGCCGCCGCACGATTGATTTTTGAAAACATCGTCGTTCGGCGTAAATCGGATCGGCACAAATCTGACACCGTCGATCCGCTCTTCGTTCAATGCCTTCGCCAGGCGGAGGTCGTCGATATAGGGCGCCCCCACCACTTCGAAGGGGGTTCCCGTGCCGCGCCCCACCGACACCCGGCACGCTTCCAGCAGGCCGACCCCGGGATACAACGCCGCTTCCGTCAGGCTGCGCATGTTGGGCGAAGGATTCACCCACGGCAACCCTGTCTCGTCAAACCACATGCCGCGCTGCCAGCCTTCCAGTTTGATGACGGTCAAATCCAGGTTGTCGAAATGCCGCTCCTTCTTATACAGCAGCGCCAATTCGCCTTCCGTCATCCCCGAACGGACTGGCACCGCATGGTAGCCGACAAAGCTCGTCTTGCCGCTCAATACCGGACCATCGACCATCGTTCCGGTGATGGGATTTACGCGGTCGAGCACGAAAAATTTCAAGCCCGCCTTGTTCGCCGCCTCCATCGCCAAACCCAGGGTGGACGTGTAAGTGTAAAACCGGCAACCGACGTCCTGTATATCAAATACCAACGCGTCGAGCCCCGCCATTTCGTCGTCCGTCGGCGCGCGGCGGTCGCCGTACAAGCTATAAATCGGCAGCCCCGTGTGCTCGTCAAACGCGTCGCTCACCGGTTCATCGAAATTCCCATAAAACCCGTGTTCCGGCCCAAAGAGCGCGCACAATTTCACCCCCGGCGCATTGCGCAACAAATCGATCGTCGGATAGCGGCTGTCATCCTTGCCCGTCGGATTTGTGATTAACCCGATGCGCAAACCCTGCAACGCCGCAAAATGGTCCCGCGCCAAAACATCGATTCCTTCCAGGACTTTGGGCGCGGGTCTCTCCACGATATTCGTGGCGGGTTTCGGTTTTCGCGACCACGGCGCCAGCGCGGCGGGCACATAATTAAAATCAAAATCCGTCACCGCCGCCGCCGCCAACGTGCCCATCGTGGCGTAAAGTTTCAGGACGTTCCCCTTGCCATCGGGATGCACGCGGTTGGAGAGGAAAACATAAAACGTCCGCGAAAACGGGTCGATCCACAACGCCGTCCCCGTAAAGCCCGTGTGGCCGTACGAGCCCAGCGGAAAATACTTTCCCCGCAACCGGCTATAGCCCGAATCAATGTCCCACCCAAAACCGCGCCGCGACGACACCCCCGCCGGCGTCTGCACGCTCGTCATCATCCGCACCGTGTCGGCCTTCAGGAGGCGCGTCCCGTCCAGTTCTCCCAGGTTCAAAAGCATGCGCGCATAGCGCGCCAAATCCGGCGCCGTCGTGAACAAGCCCGCGTGCCCCGCCACTCCGCCCATGTGGCGCGCCGTCGGGTCGTGCACCACGCCGCGCAGCATCACCCCCGCCGTCCGTTCCGTCGGCGCCACCCGCGGCGTGTTCGCCTTGTCCGGCAGGAAGCCCGTGTCAATCATTTTCAGCGGGCCGTAGATTTCCTTTGCGCAAAAATCCTGCAATGGCATGCCGCTCACACGCGCCACCATTTCGCCCAGCAGAAAAAAATTAATGTCGCTATAACGGAACTCCGTCCCCGGCGCCGCCTTCAGTTTCATCCCATTCGCCAGCCGCACCGCCGTCGCCGCGCCCTCCCACGGTGAATCCGTCGCCACGTCCTCCGGCAGCCCCGAGGTGTGTGTCAATAACATCCGCACGGTGATCTTTTCCTTGTCCCCCGTGATCTCCGGCAAATACGTGTGGATCGGCTCGTCCAGTTTGATTTGGCCCCGTTCCCAGAGGATCATCACCGCCGGCGTCGTCGCCACCACCTTGGTCAGGGAAGCCGCATCAAAAATCGTGTCCCGCGTCATCTCCTCCGTCGTCGGCGCGAGCGCCCGATTTCCGTACGCCTTCCAATAAATGTCCGGCCCATGCTCGATCCACAGCACGGCCCCCGGCAATTTCCCCTCGTCAATCGCGTCCCGCACCGCCGCATCCGCCTCCCGCAACCGCGCCGCATCGAACGCCCCCCACGCCGAAACCGCCGCCAGCCAACATCCCGCCACCGCCAGCCACCGCCGCATGAGAAAGCCATTCATCCCAGCCAAGATGAAAGTTGCCCCCGCCCTTGGCAAGCCCCGTTCCGACACCTCCCCGCCTCACGGGTTCGGCCCCTGCAACCGATAAAACGCCTGCGCCGCCGAACGCGACAAGACGACCTGGTTCCGGTAGTTCGTGACAATTATATTATTTGTCACGTCACCCCAACTCATGGACGAAAGATCAGGGCTTTGTTGCAGCGCGTAGCGGCTCGAAGGCCACGGCCAGGACAAGACAAGTTGATTTGGCGCCGGAGTAATTTTGAGATTCGGTGGCAGCGTAGCTGTCGCAAACTTTGGAGTCGCGGCGAAGAGCGACGTCCCATCGCCTGAACAGGCCACCGCCAAGTAAAGATAAGCCAGTTGCGGATTCTGCACGTATCCAATCTGGCGCCAGGAGACGGCCAGATCGGCCGACGCAAAATACTGCCCATGCCATCCCACCAACAAAAGGCTCCCATCGCGCGATAACGCCATCGCCGTGCGCACGTTAAAATGCGCGGGGTCGGGAGGCGGCCGCACGCTCCAAGTCTGACCGGCATCGCACGAAACGTACAAGAATTGTGTGTTTCCCGCGACCACGCGCGTTCCATCCGCCGTGCCAACAATCATGTCCGCCGCAAACGAAGAACTCGCCTCCGCCCATGTTAAACCCGCGTTTGTGGAATAGAACGGCCCAATCGCGTCCGCGTCGGCGACGATAAATCGACCGTCCGCCGAGGCGGCGACACAATTCCAATTCACCGTCGTGGATACATCCGCAGTGCGCCAAGCGGCCCCCTGGTTCGTCGAGATGAAAATTCCACGCCCCGCCACCGCCATCAAATTGCCGCTGGCTGAAATAGCCACCCCCGCGCCATCCACCGCCTGCGTCGAGAACGTCACCCCGAAATTGGTTGAAACCAAAGCCCCTCCTGCCGCGAGCACGCTTGCGCCATCCGCCGAACACGCGATTTCCAAAGCTGCACCCCGCCTATTGCCGGCAGCGAGAGGCATCCAGGAATTTCCCGCGTTTGTGGACTTATACAGCAAAGTCGTTTGTTCGCCCCCGTACGTATAAACCGTCATCCCATCCGCCGAACAAGCCAAACCGCCACTGTCAAAATCAGTCGCTCGCCAACTTTGACCTCTCGCCGACGTTGAGCAACAGACGGCGACTAGCAGCACGAACCAGTTCACATGGACGGCCTTCGCGACAGACTTAGCAGCAAAACACCGTCTCATGGATTTGGCCCCTGCAACCGATAAAACGCCTGCGCCGCCGAACGCGAAAGGATGACCTGGTTCCGGTAGTTTGTGACAACAATATTATTTGTCACGCCGCCCCAAATCATGGATGAGAGATCAGGGCTTTGTTGCAGCGCGTAGCGGCTCGAAGGCCACGGCCAGGACAAGGTGAGTTGATTGGCTTCAGCGGCGATTTTGAGCGGAGGCGCGAGGTGAGCCACCTCAAAATGTCCCGACATGGCAGCCACCAGCACGTTCCCATCCTGGGAGCACCCTATCGTGGGCTCGATCATAAAACGCCCCGGATCGCTGCTGGTCCAGGAGGCGCCAAAATCACGTGATATGTAAAACACGTCAATCGCCGCCGTCAGTAAACTTCCATCAGCAGACGATGCCAAACCGGTGATCTGACTCTCTCCGACTTCGCTGCCGGTCCAAGTTACGCCGCCATCCGTGGAAATGTAAATCACGCCGTAGTTTTGGGTGGTTATAGCGGCGATCTTTTGGCCATCGGCGCCGCAAGTGATGCCGCGCCACTGATTGGTGGGCGTCGGTGTGGCGCTCCATGTGGCTCCGCGATTGGTGGAACAATAAAGCGGGCCGATCGGCGATCCCGGCCCGGCGATAACCATCCGCCCATCGCCGGAAAGCGCCACCGCATTCCAACTCGAGTACGTCGGCGGGCCCACTTTCGCCAGGGTCATTCCATTATTTGTGGAAATATAAATTCCGAAGCCAACGGTCGCCAAAACGCGCCCGTCAGCCGACCATGCGCATGAATTTGCAATCACTTGTGCGTCAGAGAAAGTCGCGCCTGAATTTGTCGAGACAAACACCTCTGCATCGTAGGCCGCGATCTTCATCCCATCGCCGGAGCAGACGACTAATTTGGGTGAATTGTGATAAATTTGATTCCATGTTTCCCCCGCGTCCGTCGATTTAAACAAATTGTGCGCGCCATCTCCTTCGGCTCCGAAGAACAAACTTCCATCCCCAGAGCAAACGATATCGTCGCCCAAGAACGGAAGCTCGGTCCACGTTTGCGCCGAGGAATTGCCAATGCACGCGAGCGCCCAGATTGCGCACGCGGCCATCCAAACAATTTGCGAGGTTTTGGGGAAGTTCCGCATTTAATTAAGGGTTCGGCCCCTGCAACCGATAAAACGCCTGCGCCGCCGAACGCGACAAGACGACCTGGTTCCGGTAGTTCGTGACAATAATATTATTTGTCACGTCACCCCAACTCATGGACGAAAGATCAGAGCTTTGTTGCAGCGCGTAGCGGCTCGAAGGCCACGGCCAGGACAAGGTGAGCGCGTTGGCCATAGGTTGTATTTCAAGGGCGGGGGTAAGACGGGCTACGGCCAGTTGATTGTTTATGCCGACGACGGCCAGCAGCGCGGTCGCATCAGCTGAACAAGCCAAGGAAGGCTGAAAATAGGTGCGCGGGGCATGGGCGTTGCGCCAGGTCACGCCAAAATCGCGTGACAAAGAGACGAAGCCATCGATGGTGGTCAGCAAAAGGCCGCCATCAGCCGAGGCCGCCAATCCCGCGACTCCCGCGTTGGTGGGTGAGGGCACAAGCCAGTTCGCGCCAGCATCCAGCGAGACGTAGAGCGAGCCGGGGTAAGGCGCCTGGACCGCCGCCAGCTTGTGGCCATCCAAACTGCATACCACTGAACCCCAAAGGTTGGTGGGCGTGGCTGCCGGCTTCCACGTCGCGCCGCTATCCGTTGAAACATAAAGCGGCCCAACCGGCGAGCGGGGGGCGGCGACCAGAACCTTCCCATCCGCCGAAAGCGCCACGGCGCTCCAATAGGTGTTCGTCGGCGCGGCGGTTATCGTCCAGCTCAAACCGTTGTCATGGGATAGATAGATGCCACGCGTGGCCGCGGCCAGAACACAGCCGTCCCCGGACCACGCGAACGAATCCGGCTGAATCGACACCGGCACAAAAGTGGCGCCTGAATTTGTTGACACATAGCCGCCCGTCGCAGCGAGCTTTGTTCCGTCGAGAGAACACGCCACCGCTGGCCCGGAACCAACCAGAATGGTCGTCCACGAACCGCCCGCGTTCGTCGATTTGGCGAGAAAATAAGAGCCATCCCCATCCGTCGCATAGAATGCTCCGCCATCGCCCGCACAGGTCACCATGACCCCATGAAACGGCGTTGAAACCCATGTTTGGGCCGAGGAACTGCCAATGCAAGCGAGCGCCCAGATTGCGCACGTGGCCACCCAAACAATTTGCGAGTTGTTGGCGAAGCTCCGCATTTAAATCACGGGTTCGGCCCCTGCAACCGATAAAACGCATTCGCCGCCGAACGCGATAGGACGACTTGGTTCCGGTAGTTGGTGACAACAATATTATTTGTCACGCCGCCCCAAGTCATGGATGAAAGATCAGGGCTTTGTTGCAGCGCGTAGCGGCTCGAAGGCCACGGCCAGGACAAGACAAGTTGATGCGAAACCTCGGCAAAATTCAGTGGCGGGGGCGCCACTGCGACAACCGCGAAGCCCGGTGCGTCGGCGAACAGCGTGGCGCCGTCGGCCGAGCAGCTCACGGACTCCGTCGCCGTCGTGGGCGCCAAGCTCTGCCGCCACGTGGCGCCAAAATCCCGCGAGATGAATGGATTTCCCACATTGCCCAGCAGAAGCATGGACCCATCGGCAGATGTCGCCACGCATTTTGGTTGCGCCCGGCTTATCGAATTAAAAACCCAGGTCTCGCCGGAATCAACCGAGAGGCCAACGGCCACACCGTCGGCGACGGCCATTTTGGCGCCATCCGCGGTGCAGGCGGCGGAGAGCCACGTCGAAATTTTTGCGGCAGCGACGCCCCACACGCCGCCTCCATTAGTGGACACAAAAAGCTGACCGCCGGCCTGGCCTGCCAGAAGAATCCCCCCATCCGCCGAAGATGCCAGGCATTGCCACGAGTTGGTCGCGGGCGCCGCCGTGATCCTCCAAGCCGCGCCATTATTCGTCGAAATGTAAATGGCGTTGGCAAAACCAGCCGTAAGCTGATTGCCGGACCCAGACCAGGCCGCGCATTGCAATTCCAGAAGATTCGTCGGACTGGACTCAAAAAAATCAGCGCCCCCGTTCGTCGTAATGATCATCGTGCCATCATCGGCGGGCCCCGCCACCTTCATCCCATCGGACGCGCAGGCAATAAAACTCCAGGACGCAATCGGCCCCAAGTCCGTCCAACTGGCCCCGGCGTCCATCGACTTCCCCAGGCTGCCGCGACCATGGCTGGCATAAAGCGTTGTCCCATCGCCTGAACACGCCGCCGCCGCCGACTCCGAAAAAGCACACCGGCTCCACGTCTGACCTGAAGCGCCGCCAGCCGCCACCATTACCAACCCTAAGAGCGAAAAAAGGCGGGAAGCCGCGCTTCGCAGACGGAAGAGCCGAATCAAACTTTGCGCGATGTTCTTCATATCCCGTTCGTCGCCTAGACCGCGCCGCCATCGCCGGTCACCCTTACGCCATGAAACGGCGTTGCAACCCAGGTTTGCGCCGCCGCTATGCCGCTCCATCCCAATGTGAAAAACAGGCCCAGCGCGAGCCGCCCGCCCGAATATAAATTAAGCAGACCATTCAGTTTAACCAAGACGCACGCCAACGCCCCATGGCCGACCCATTCGATCTGAGACACGCTCCTGGACGCTTTACTCGGGGCAACGATAAAAAGGCTGTCAAAAACCTCGGGAGATGTCAAGAAAATCAGCGCCCGCCCGCGAATCTGTCAATACTTCTAATTCGCTTATGATAGCTTGAGGCGCGCTTGGTATTGGTAGAGCCAGGGCGTCCAGCCCCAGGTCTTTTTCTTGCCTTCGGCATCCTTTACGGCGCGGCTCTGTTCTTTCAAGGCTGTCTCCGGCAATAATCCCTGGTTGCCCAATTCCAGCGTCGGCTCACGCAGCAGGCTGTTGAGGATGGCCGCGCGGTCGACGCCCTCTTCCATCGCGCCTAATTTGGCCGCGTAGGCGGTGAAGCGCTTCTTCCAATCGATGTGGGGATAATCCACGTCACGCGCCCGGGAAATTGGGTCGCAACAGCGCAGCAACAAGGCGGCGAGCGCGGCGGCGGAAGCGAGGGTGTCAGCGAGGCGCGCGCGCATTTCCGCGGCGGAAATCCCCAGGCGCTCCAGCGTTTTCCGGTAGGCGGGCTCCGCGAGGATGCGCCTATGGTAAAGGGCGACGTTCGTCCACAGGATGCGGTCGAGCGCCCAGCCGGGCTTGACGCCGAGGGAGGCCGAGAGGCGGATGAGACTTTCAATCCGGCATTCCGTCTGGCCGGTTTCGACGCGGTGAATCTCGGAATGCCCGACGCCTGTCAATTCCTCCAGGCGCGCGATGGAAATTCCGCGGTCGCGGCGCAAGGCGCGCAGGAGGCCCCCCAAATTTTCCGTGCGCCAGATCAGGTCCGGACTTTCCAAGGATTCGTCATCATTCATGGTTTGATTCGACTCTGGCAAATCGTCGGCAAGCGCACAAGCGCGAAATCCCAGGAATATCTTGACAAACTCCTTTTTTCATCCCATTATCGGGATATGAGAATGACCTCGGTCATTTCCGCCGCGCGACGCGCGTCCACTTTCGTGGGCGGCGCTAGGCTCTCCTTTCCCCGGCGCGGCGCCACCCACTCCTCATCCCCTCCCATCCATGCAACCTCTCCGACGCACCCTTCATCCCGAAGTCAAAGTTCTCGATTCCCGGCAGGGCCTTTGCGCCTACATCGCCAGCGACGAATCGCTGGATAATTTCAGCGAAGTCATCAAGGCCTCCGGCTGGCGTTTCCGGCATTTCGCGCAGAACGCCCCGTTTGTCGATTCGCACGATTATGCGACCATCGAAAAATGCGTGGGCAAAGTGGTCGATTTCCAGGTGCAAAACGGGCGCCTTGTGGAAACGGTGCAATGGGCCGTGGACATCGCCGAAAACAAGCTCGCGCAATTGGGCTGGAAAATGACCGAGGCCGGCTATCTCAAAGCCGTGAGCGTGGGGTTCCTGCCGACAAAATGCCTCACGCCCAATTCCGGCGAGGCCTGGCGGTCGCAACTGCGCGAGCTGGGCCTGAAAGACAATGGCCGCGTGCGCGCCATCTACACCGAGCAGGAGCAACTCGAACTTTCCGCCTGCATCATTGGCGCCAACCCGAACGCGGTGGCCTGCGCTTATCACGACGGCATTCTGCGCGATTCCGATCTGGAACGCTGGCCGCAATTCCGCCGCGCCCTCGCCGCCGCGGCGCCGGTTTCCGCGCGGACATTTTCGTTTGCCTCGTCCGCCCTGCGCACGGCGGGATCACCCGTGGAGCGCCTCCTCGCCGAGCCCGGCAAACGCCAGTTCTGGAACGCCGCCGCCCGCCATCTCACCCGCCAGGAATTATCGCCGTCCGACGCGGCGTTGATGAAGTCGCTCACCCCCGCGCCGAACACTTTCGGCGCCGCGCTTTTGCCCGCGGAAATGGCGCAGGACGTGTTTGACTTATTATTGACATACGGAGCGTTTCGCACCCTCGGCGTGCGCGCGATGCCCGGGCCCTTCACGAAATTCGCCAAAATCACCGGGTTGCCAGGCGCGGTTTTTATCACGCCGAACGCCGTTTCCAACTCCCTGCCCGCCGATTCCTCATTTGCCGGCGCGAGCGTCACGCCGGAAGCCAATATCATTGGCTCGCTGATTGAAGCGTCGCTCTTTCTGCTGGAAGATGCCGCGGTTGATTTCGCCGCCCTGTTGCTGGAGAAATTCAGCCAGGCCATTGCCGCTCGACTTGACTACGCTTGCTTCCAAGGCAACGGCGCCAACGACCAGGCCAACGGCGCGCAAACCGGCATTTTCGTGGACAGCTCCATTCCCGCCGTCACCGCCACCACAGGCAACACCACTGTCAATCAATTGGAGCGGCAGGATTTTCTTAACGTGACCGCCGCCGTCGCGCCCGCCGCCTTGCAACGCCCGTGCCGGTGGTGGATTCATCCCGGTTTTCTGCCAATTCTGTCGCAGCTCAAAGACGGCGATGGCAACACCTACCTGCTCCGCGGCCCGGACATTACCGGCTCCGAATGGTTCCTGTGCGGTTTCCCTGTCACATGGACCGCGCAAGCGCCGGCCGCCAATCAACCCGGCGCCAAAATCGCCGCCTTCGGCGATGGCGAAAGCTACCTGGTGGCGGTGCGGCAGGAATTGGCGATTGCTGCCAGCCCGCATTCGGGTTTCAACGTCGCCACCAAACAACTTCGCGCCTACGCCCGCGCCGTCTGCCTCACCCGCGAAGCCTCCGGCCTGGCCACGCTCGCCCTGGCGTCGCATTGAAGCGTGCGGCCCGCGCCTTTTGCCTTCTGCTTTGGGCGCGGGGCGATATAGTTGATTCGTTATGCGTTCATTTCAGAGCTTGGAGCCGCGGGAAATTCTCGCCCTGGCGATTGCGATGGAAGAGGAAGATGCGCGCGTCTATGACGATTTCGCCGATGGCTTGCGGAACACTTTTCCCCAACAGGCGGAGAAATTTCGCGCCTTGCGGCGGCAGGAGGACAATCACCGGCATCGGCTGCTGGACCTGTTTCGCGCAAAGTTTGGCGAGCACGTGCCGCTGATTCGGCGCGAGGACATACGCGGCTTCGTGAAGCGCCGCCCGATTTGGATGTCGCGCCCGCTCGGGCTGAAAGCCGTGCAAAAGCACGTTCGCCTGATGGAGCTGGAGACCGGCCGATTTTACGAAACCTCGGCGCGCCAGGCCACTGACGCCGGCATCCGCCAACTGCTGGGCGACCTGGCAGAGGAGGAGCGCCATCATGTTGACACAGCGGACGCGTTGTTCGAGGGCGGCGTCAGCGAAGACGACGCCACGCGCGAGAAGCAGCTTTTCGCGCTGCAAGTCATTCAACCGGGGCTGGCGGGGTTGATGGACGGTTCGGTGTCCACCCTGGCGCCGCTCTTCGCCGCGGCGTTTGCCACGCATAACAGCTGGCAGACTTTTTTGGTCGGCCTGGCAGCGAGCCTGGGCGCAGGCATCAGCATGGGTTTTGCCGAGGCGCTCTCCGATGACGGCACGCTCACCGGCCGCGGGCACCCGTGGGCGCGCGGGTTTGTGTGCGGGCTGATGACCACCGTGGGCGGCATCGGGCACACGCTGCCTTATCTTATTCCCGATATGCAGACGGCCACCTGGGTCGCCGTCGCGGTGGTTTGCTGCGAATTGTTGACCATCTCGTGGGTGCGCCACAAATACATGGACACCCCGTGGGCCTCGGCAATTCTGCAGGTGGTGCTGGGGGGCGCGCTGGTGTTCTTCGTCGGAATTTTAATCGGCAAAGCGTGAGAAAATCAGTTGCGGCCGAGCTGTTGAATCCAGCCCGCGGACTGGGAATATAGTTGATACGCCTGCTCGCCCAGCGCCTGGCGGGCCGCCTTCTCTGTTTCCGATTGAATGGCTTTCAAAGCGGCGTCCAAACGGTCGGACGGAAGGTCGCGATTGGCCAGCAACACCTGCTTTTCCGATTCGGCGGCGTGCCGCATTTCAACCAAAACCGTTGAAGTGTCCGCCGGCAAATCGAAGCGTTCGCTCAAGGCGCACAGGCTGCGATAATCCGGATCCTGGGCCTGGGCCAGTTGCGCGGCGCGATCTGGCGTCAGGGTACCCTTGAAGGCGTCAAGCGCGGCCTGCTCATCTGCGGCGCGCGCGGCCTGCGTGGCGGGATCGTGCGGATCCTGCAACGCATACGCGGCCTCGATGGCCTGGCGGCGGCGGAATAAATCCTTGAACTCGTCCTCGGTGGGATTGAAGCCGACCAACTCGCTGCGCAACCGGTCCGCGGCGGGCGACAAACTTAAATCATACTGCTCCTTTTCCTCGGAGGTGAGCAGCGCGCCGAAAGCCGCGTCCTGGTCCTCGTCGATTTGGCGCAGCGTTTCCTTGTCCGCGTTGGTGAGGGCGGCGCGCTCACGGACGCCCTCGAATTTCTCGCGCAACGCCAGGGCGTCGTCGCGTTTCGCGTCGGACAAAAAGGCGAGCCGGCGGTTGTCCTCGTCGGTGTCCACGAAATATTTATTGACCTCGCGCTCGTAATTGATGCCCAGCAATTCGCGCAGCACGGCGGGCAGTTCGCGGTCGATTTCGGCCAGCGCTTTTTCGCGCTCCTCCAATTGCGCCTGTTTCAAATGCTGTTTTTCATCGGTCTCCCAATACTTGAACGCGCGCCCGTTCTGATAATGCTGGCCGCGGCGCTGCGCGTACAGCCGCATGACATCTGTCAAAATAATATCCTTGATCGTGGCCTCGGGGCAGCGGATGGCCCGCAGGTTCGCGATGTATTCGCGGTAATCCGAGGATTCCACCTGGCTCCAGTTGAAAGCGTTGGTGCGATAAATCACCGTGGGCCGGGTTTTTGCGCCCGCGCGGGCGGCGGCGCGGGCTTCCGCGGCCGCCGTGGCGGCGGCAATTTCCTCGGGTGTCGCCGGCGCGGCGGGCCGGGGCCGCAGCCATAGATAACCCGCGAGCAGCGCGGCGGCATTGAGCGCCACGAGGGTCATTTTAAAGCCGGCCTTCACGCGCACAGGGTAAATCGCCCGCGGGCGCCGTCAATTTCGTTTCGGCACGACCACGCTGCCCCGCGGCGTCCAGGCCGTCTCCTTTTTGTCAATAATCAAGACCCGCGGCAGCGCCTCCACTTCGTGCCCGAACATTTCCAGCGTCAACGTGCCGGGCAGGAACGTCGGGTCCTGAAACACCACCCGGCCGAACGGCGCATTAGTATTCGCCTCGGCGAACCGTCGCGTCACATCCAGGTTTGGCGCGATGGTTTCGCCCGCGAACACCAGCTTTTCCTCAATGCCCAAGGCCGGCTGGCGGATGATCAGCGCCGGGCGTCCGCTGGCGTCGGAGCGAAAGTCCGCCTCCCACGGGCCCTGGCGCGTGCGGCGATGCTCGATCCAGCTAAAACTTAAAACGTAAAACACCACCGCGATCACCAGCGCGGCGGCAAAATGTTTCATGATATTTTCTTCGCCTTGCGCCATGTTAAGAAACTCCAGCCTGGCCGACAAATTCCTCGTGCAATCGCGCGTAAACGCCGCCCGCGCGCAGCAACGATTGATGCGTGCCGCGCTCCACGATGCGCCCCTGCTCCATGACCAGCACCAGATCCGCCCGCCGGATGGTGCTGAGCCGATGCGCCACCACAAACGACGTCCGCCCGCGCAGGAGCGCCTCGAGCGCGTGTTGCAGGCGCGTTTCCGTCACGGTGTCGATGGCGCTCGTCGCTTCATCCAACACGAGAATCCGCGGATCGGCCAGCAGGGCGCGCGCAAAACAAACCACCTGCCGCTGCCCCAGCGACAAGCCCGCGCTTTTCTCGCCCACCGCATGTTGCAAGCCGCCGGGCAGCGCCTCGACTAAATCCAGGCAATCCAGCGCCTGCAATGTGCGTTTGACATCGGCCTCGGTGGCGGCGGGCCGCGCGAAGCGAATGTTATCCATCACGCTGCCGGAAAATAGAAAATTATTCTGCTGCACGCTCCCCATTTGCTCGTGCAACGAAGAGCTGGTCACGCGCATTAATTCGTGATCATCCACGAAAATTTGTCCGCGGCCCGGCAAATAAAATTTCTGCAACAGCGCCACCAAACTGGTCTTGCCGCTGCCGGTGTGGCCGACCAGCGCGATGGTTTGGCCGGGGTCGGCGACAAACGAGATGTCCTGCAACACCGGGCGTCCGGGCTCGTACGCGAAATGCACATTTTTAAATTCCACGCGTCCGCGCAGCGGCGGCAGCGGCCGGGCGTCCGGAGCATCGCGCCATTCGGGCTCCTCATCGAGCAAACGAAAGAGGCGCTCCGCTCCCGCCATGGCGGTGAGCGCCTGGTTGTATTGGTTGCCGATGGATTGCACCGGATCGAAAAATAAATTCGCAAGAAAGAAGAACATGACCAGGTCGCCGACTTCCATGTGCATGGAGCCGCGCCAGCGCAAGGCCCCGCAGCCGCCGACCAGCGCCATCGCGCCGAGGAAAAGCTGGCTCTTCAATTGCAGCAACGGCACGAACACGGCGGAGGCGCGCGCCACGCCGACATTGTTTTCGCCGTGCGTGGTGGCGAGGCGGCGGAAAAAATCGGAGTTGATGTCCTGGCGCACAAACGCCTGCGTGACACGAATGCCGCCGACGGATTCCGCCAGCGTGGAGCTGAGACGGCTCCAGGTTTCCTGCACTTTGCGCAGGCGGACGGCCATTTCGCGGCGATACCGTTCGTTCAGGGCCCAGATCGCGGGGACAAGCACGAGCATGAGCGAGAAAAGTTTCCAATTGTACCACGCCATGAGCGCGGCGGAGACCAGCATTTGCATGCCCTGCACTGTCAAGACGAACACCACTTCCTGCACGCCCACCCGGACGCTGTCGATGTCCGACGTCATGCGGCTGATGATGCGGCCAAACTTCGTCTTGTTAAAGAACGACATCGGCAGCGTCATGAGCCGCGCGAAAAGCTCCGAGCGCATGTCGTGCGCCACCGCCTCGCCAATTTCCAGGGCCAGCCGCTGGCGAAAATGCAGCGTCACGATCATGCACAGGGCGAGGGCAAAATAGGCGGCGGCGTAAAAATAAATCCCGCCCAAATCGCGGCCCGCAATGGGCTGGTTGATGGTGCGCCCGATCAGCCACGCCAGCGCGGGCAACTGGACGCCGCGCGCGAACGTCAAGACGAAAAGCCAGTTCCGCCGCGCGCGATAAGGCCGCGTGTACCGGAACACGCGGCGAATCAACGCCGCCTGCAACGGCGCCTTGTCCGGCTCGCGGTCCTCCGGATTGTAATAGGTGATGGCGTGGCGATCCTGAACGCTCATGCGGCCGCTCCTTCGTCGTCGCGCTCCAAATCCATCAATTGCAGCAAGGCGGTTTCGCGATACAGCCCCGGCCAGCGCACCAGGACATCGTGCGTGCCAATTTGCAGAAGTT
This sequence comes from Verrucomicrobiia bacterium, assembly GCA_035551475.1. Lineage (GTDB taxonomy): Bacteria > Verrucomicrobiota > Verrucomicrobiia > Limisphaerales > Palsa-1400 > DASZMX01. Next base: position 18,893 of record DASZMX010000135.1, on the reverse strand, counting down.
CGCCTTCGTTCAAAACCAGAATCACGTCCGCGCGGCGCAGCAGGCTCAAGCGGCTGGCCACGACAAACGTCGTGCGGCCCGCCATGGCGGCGCGCAAGGCGGAGACTATCTCATGCTCGGTCCTGGCATCCACCGAGGCGGTCGGATCGTCCAGAATTAGGATCGGCGGCTCCAGCAGCAGAGCGCGCGCGAGCGCCAGCCGCTGGCGCTGCCCGCCGGAAAGATCCACGCCCGATTCGCCCAGCACCGTGTCATACCCGCGCGGCAGCGCCAGGATGAAATCATGCGCATGCGCCACGCGCGCGGCCCGCTCGATTTGCGCCTGCGTGGCGCCCGGATTGCCGAACGCGATGTTGGCGCTGACGGTGTTGGAAAAGAGAAACGTTTCCTGCGACATGATGCCGATTTGCCGGCGGTAAGCGTCCAAATCCAAATCGCGCAAATCCAGGCCGTCCGCCAGCACGCGGCCTTTTTGCGGATCGTAAAAACGCGGTATCAGACTGAGCAGCGTGCTTTTGCCGGCCCCCGTCATCCCGAAAATGCCCACGACCTGGCCGGACTTGGCGGTGAACGAAATGTCCCGCAACACCGGTGCATCGGCGCCATACGCGAACGTCACATTTTCAAACGTGATCTGGCCCGTCAACCCTCCGGGGGCGCGCGCGCCGGTTTTGCTTTCGATGCCCAGCGGCGTGTCCAGCACTTCAAACACACGGCGCGCCGCCGTCAAACTTTGCTGCACGGAATTGGCAATCGTGGCGACGTTGGCGACCTGCCCGTTGAATTGCTGCAGCAATCCCGCGAACACCACGAGCCCCGCGCCGAGCGGAATTTGCCCATGCACATAGAGCGAGCCGCCATACGCGAACAGAATCACAAGGCTGAGTTGCGAGAGCATTTGCGTGGAAGGCGTGAAGATCGTCAGGTCCCAAAATATTTTGCGCTGCTGCGCGGACACATGGTCGTTGCCCTCCTCGAAGCGCGCGATTTGTTGCGCCTCGGCGGCAAAGCCCTTGATCGTTTGCATGCCTTTGACGCTCTCCGTAAAACGCGCGACTAATTCATCAGACAGCTCGCGATTCCGCAAATAGGCGGGACGCAAACGGGCGGAGTAATACTGCGTCACCCACGCCAGCGGCACGGCAAAGCTGAGGCAGGCGAGCGTGAGGCGCGGATGAATCCGCCACATAAAAACGGCGTAGGCGACGAGCGTCATCACCATGTTGAGCCCCTGCAAGAGCACGCCGTCCACGAAGAGGCGCGTGTTTTGGACATCGCCCGTGACGCGATTAAAAATGGAGCTGGAACCGTGCACCTCGAAGAAACGGAAGCTCAGGCGTTGCAGGCGCTCGTACACCTGGGCGCGCAAATCCGGCACAATTTCCCCCTGCGTCAGGCGGGCCGTGGCGATGTTATAACCCCAGGTCACCACCGCGCGCGCCGCCGCCTGCGCCACAATCGCCAGCGAAAGCGCCGTGACAATTTCCACCGCCGACCACGACGCCGGCGGCTGCCAGCCGAAGGGATAAACCGGCGCCTGCAAGGTCGTGTCAAGCGCATGACGAATGACATCGATGACCACCCCCAGCAATTGCAACCCCAGCAATCCCAGCGCGAGCAACGCCATGCCCAAGCCCAGCGACCACAAGAAATCCTTGCGATAACGCCACGCCAGCAGCGTCAACCGCCCCATCAACTCCCGGGCCGGATACAATTCGTCCTTCAATCCGCCGCCAGCTTAGACCGAAGACCCGCCCGCGTCCATGCGGGCGATGGGTCGGCGCGACTGGCCTCGCGGCTAGGGTGACGATCCATCTTTCGCATTGTAGGGGAAATCCTATTGACGCGCGTGGGGCCGCCTGATTGACAGGGCTCGGCAGGAGCTGTCATGGTGGGAGCGATAATTAAAACCATGCGCGCGATTACATTGAGCTTGCTGGCGGCCACGCTTTTGTCGTGGGGCTGTGAATCACCGGTGTCGGTGCGGACGAACGTGAGCGAGGCGGATTTCCGCGCTTATGGCGGGCCAGGAGCCCAGGTGATCGCAGGCGATATACCCAAATATTCCGCGGTGCCGATCCATCTGGACCCGGCGACGCCGTACGCGAATGACTTTTACCGGGCGCTGGCCAGACGGACGGTGTTTGCCACGAGCAATGAAACGAACACCGTGGCGCTGCATCCGGTGATGCTGGAGCATCGGCGCACGGCGCTCTCCGACACCAATGGTTATTTCGCCTTTGAGCATGTGTCGCCAGGGCAATATTACGTTTCTTGGTTTGACGCGTTTGCGGATTATCACGCGCGCGTGGTGCATGCGGAGGGGCCGCCGTACGGAATCGGGATCACGCAGCAATTCAGCTTTGTCGCGCCGCGCGGGAAGTGGCGCGTGAAAGAAATCACGGTGCGCGAAGGCGAGAGCTTTTCGAAGCTGGATTTCTAGCACGCGGCGACGGTTTCGCGGGGCGGGACGCGGGTGAGCTTGGGTTCCACGTAGAACGATTCTTCCTGGGCGATGCGCAACCCCATGTCGCGGAGGCGGGCGGCGCCGAGTTGCGCGCGTTCGGCGAGGATTTGTTGCTTGTTGATTTCTTCGCGGGTGCGGACGAGGCCGGCACTCCAGGGCAGGTTCTTGAGCTGTTGCAGCACGGTGTCCCACGTCCAGGAGGGGAGGGTCTTGAGCTGCGGCTGTCCGGTGCGATAACCAACGACGGCCTGCGTCAAGACGAGGGATTTGGCGGCGCCAAATTCCGCCGGGTTGGACTCGGCCCAGGCGCGGGCCTGCGCCATGCGGGCGGCGATCTCCTGTTCGAGGCCGTTGAGCATGGTCGCGTAATGGCTCCGAATCTCGGCCAGACCGGCGTCCATTTCGGCGCAGCACGCGCGCTGGCGGTTTTTAAGGTCGGCGATTTCGCCGGCGAGCGTTTCCATTTCCGCCCGCGTGCGAATTGTCGCGGCGGGAATTTTGCATCGATTTTTATTCATGGCAGATGGGTTGGGGGTTTTCAGACTAAACGTTTTTTGATGAAGTTCATGAGTTCGCCCTGGGAGAGGCGGACGAAGGCGCGGTGCGCGGTCGAGACGCCGACATTGGGGAACTCAGGGGAGAGATTGGCAATGTGCTGCTTGGAGCAGCGAAAATGGGCGGCTAATTGCTGGCCGCTGAGGGTCGAAGGATGCCTGGCCAGGGCTTCGGCCAATTCGGCGTCGAAATAAAAACGGGCACAGGCTTCGCCCCGGGCGCGCTGGCCGAAACGCAGGAAAGAGCGGCGCCAAATGCGCCAATAAGACTGCGCGGCGGCGGGGGAACGGATGTCAATCACACGATCAAAAGAGCCGTCCAGGATCAGGTGGAAAACGTGGCGGCGCGTGACGTGCAGGGCGGAAGCGATTTCCTGGGCGGAAAGCCAGGCCGCGCCCGGCGGCAGGGCCCAGTCATGGGCGAAGGCCTGGTGCCGCTCGCGCAGCGGAGCGGGCGCATTTTGGGATTGTCTTTCGGCGGGGGGCAGGCACACTTTCAACATAACTGCCAACAACTATGTTGGCTTTTTCAACATGAGTCAAGACCCAAATTGGGCCAACGCGGAAAAATTGCGCGCGGCCCGGCAGCGACTCGGGCTGTCGCAGGCGGCGCTGGCGGCCCTGCTCCCGATGGACCGCGCCTATCTTTCGGAGCTGGAAAACGGGCGCAAACGCATCCATGACTGGGTGTTGGACAAGGTGGATAAACTGCAGAGGGAGCATGGAGGCCTGCCGGCGGCGGCGAGCGGGGAAGAAGCGGATTTGCCCTTGATCCTGGAGGCGGTGGCCGCCGGGCAAAGCGCGCGCTTTCTGATGGAGACGGTGCGGCGCATCACCGCGGACGCGCGCATCAGCGACGCGGCCAAGGCCCTCTGCGGCGAGTTCCTGAGCGCCCGCGCCCGGGTGGCCGCGCCGGCGCCGGCGGAGATTCACGGGCTTAATTCAGAGCTAACCGCCGCGCAGCGAGCGGACGCACCACGCCAGCGGGCTTTGGCTCAGCGCGCTTCTCAAGAACTTTCGCCTTCACCAAAAGCTGGCGGGCCCAGCGGCGGTAAAGGATCGCCAAAGCGCGGCACTGGCGGGGGTCGAAAGCCCCGGCGATCTCCTCGAGGTCCGGCTCCAGCCTGACCGGAGGTTTGGGCGGATTGGTTTCGTTCTTCATGGCGGCATTGTCGGGCGCCGGGTGAGACATCTCCTGTCTTAGGCTTGGCAAAGTTATTCACATTCTGCGACACTTAAAGCATGCGTGGCTTTCTTTCATGTTGGCTTTGCCAGCAGCCGCTGATGGCAAAAGAAGCCGTGTTGAAAAATATAATGGCATAAGTGGAATGGTGTCCATAACGGGGTAACACCACTGGGGAAAGGTGTGGTCTGATCTGCGCCGGACGGACGAACAAGCACGTCGCAAAGAAAGATCAGACTATGAAAACATCCCCTCTCCCCTTGATGCTGGCGGCGGCAGCCCTGGCCCTCGCCGGCTGCGGCACGGCCGCCAAACTCTCCGGCGATTACAAGACGCCTCAGGGCGACATTTCCGGCAGTGTTGGCTTTTCAACCAACTCTGTTGACTTGTCGGGCTCCTACGACACCACCAATCAGGCTCTTTCCGGCGCGCTGGAAATCGCGAAATAGCGCGTATGACACAGACTGACGCGAGCTTTGACATCGGGCTGGGCGTGGCCTTGCTGGCGGCGAGCGCGGCCGCTTATGCGCCGCCCGCCGCGGCAACGGTGGCGGTGAGCGAGGCGACGGACACCCATGTGATGATGGGAAACTGCGGGCCGGACGGAACGCTGGCGTTTCGGGGCACGGTCGATTGGAAAAACTGGCGGACGGATTTGGACTGCGAAAAGGTGGCGTGGGACGCGGTTCATCCGGAGTGCAAAGTGCACCGTGGATTCCTGACCGCGTGGCTGGCCGTGCGGGACCAGGTGCGGGACTGGGTGGAGAAGGCGGGGCCGGCGACGCGCGCCATTTATCTGACAGGGCATTCCCTGGGCGGCGCCTTGGCCATGCTGGCGGCGGCGGACATGCGGACTTGGCCGGGCGTGCAGATGCGCGGTTGCTATACGTTCGGGCAGCCGCGCGTGGGCGGCGCCGCATTCCGGGATTTTTATAATGCCACGTTGCGTTCCCGCACCTTTCGCGTGGTGCATGCGGATGATGTCGTGCCGCGGATTCCGTGGTTGCTGGGGGCGTATCGCCACGCGGGCACGGAGGTTTTTTTCCCTTCGTTTGGCACGGCGCCGTTGGTGAATCCGCCGTGGTGGCTCAAGGCTCCGTCGGATTTAATTGGAGTGTGGCGGGAGGGCCGGGCGGCGTGGCGGGAGGATCATGCGGTGCAGGCGTATGTCCGGGCGCTGGCGCGCGCGCCAGGGGCCGAGACGCCGATTTCTACAGCGCGCGCGCGTGTTTAAATTTATGGAATTCTCCACCCCAAAATCATTCACCGACTGGCTGCTGTGCCTGGCGGCGTTCATGGCCATTCTGAAATACCTGATGGATTTCTCGGACCGCGTGCGCGGCGCCTCGCCCGAGCCGCCGAATGCGCAATTGCAGGCCTCGCACCAGCAATTGGCGGAGCGCGTGCGCAAGCTGGAGGAAAGCACGGACCGGCTTTGGGCGAAATTGGAATCGGACAAAATGGAAATCATGAAGTCCGGGGAAGACCGGGCCTTGAAATTGCACGAGCGCATCAATGCGATCCTGGCCGCGGTGTCCGAACTGCGCGGCCGGATGGAAACACCCAAATAATATGAAACCAACCCGATTCGCGCTGATCCGCGCCAATATTGCGGCCATCCTGGAACAATGCGCGCCGATGCTGGTGCCGGAGGAGCGCCTGGAGTTTGAGCTGAACCTGCAACTGCGCCCGCCGGCGACGGTGACGGAGTTTGAGCATGTGCTGGCGCGGATGGAGCAGGCGCGCCACATCCTGCGGCATCGCACGGATGAAGAAGGCGTCAAGACGAAATTGACAGAGCTGGGCGAGGCGGAGCTGCGCCCATGAACACGCGCGCGCTGCGGAAAAATTGCCTTCCAAACGTCGAGCCGCAAGGGCCGGAAGACGAACTGTGCGCCTTGTCGGATGACCAGCGGCTCGAGCTCTGCGATTGGATGGAGACGGGGAAAAGCGGCGTGGAGCTCATGCAACTGGCGCGGAAGCAGTTCAAGATCGAGGCCGACGCCGCGATGGTGACGCGATTTCGGGCGCAAATCTTTCTGCCTTTCCAACAGGGCTGGCGGATTTGCTCGGCGCTCATAGCGGAGGAATTCGCGCGGCGGGCCGAGGAGCGGCCGGGGCTTTTCGAAAAGGCGACGCTGGAGGCGCTGCAACAAAAGGTGTTCGAAATCATTCTGTCCCGGGGCGCGAACGCCAAGGACATTGATGTTCTGTTTTCCCTGTTGCTCAAGGCGAAGGACCAGGAGCAGAAGCATGAACTGGCCCAGCAGGAGCTGGAATTGGAGCGGCAGAAATTGGAGTTGGCCGCGCAAAAACAGAAGGCGGACGGCCCGGGGCCGCGGGCGAAACCGGGCGGCATTTCGCCCGAAACGCTGCGGCAAATCGAGGACGGCATCAGAATGATGTGAGCGGCCAGGCGAAAATCCGTCCGGCGCACGACGCCGTTCTCCTGCCGTATCAAGCGCGCTGGGTGCGGGACGACGCGCGTTTGAAGATCGCGGAAAAGTCGCGCCAGATCGGCTGGACGTGGACGGCGGCTTACCGGGTAGTGACGCGCAAGTGCCTGAACAGGGGGCGCAAAGTGGATGCGTGGATTTCCAGCCGGGACGAAATTCAGGCGCGTTTGTTCCTGGAGGATTGCCGCAGCTTCATCGAGACGTTTGACCTGGGCTCGGGAGAAACGGGTGAAACCGCGCTGGAATTAAACGGGGCGACGGCGTTCGTGTTGAAGCTGGGGAGCGGGATGGCCATACATAGCATGTCGAGCAATCCCGATGCGCAGGCCGGCAAGCGGGGCGATCGCATTTTGGATGAGTTCGCGCTGCACGAGGATCCGCGGAAATTGTATGCCATCGCTTATCCCGGCATCACCTGGGGCGGGAGCCTGGAGATTTTTTCGACGCATCGCGGGTCGCGGAATTTTTTCAACGAGCTGATCACGGAGATCAAGCACAAGGGGAACCCGAAGGGATTTTCGCTGCATTCGGTGACGCTGCAACAGGCGCTGGAGGAGGGGCTGCTTTATAAATTGCAGGGCAAATTGCCGGCGGACGATGCGCGGCAGGAAATGGATGAAGCGGCGTATTTCGATTTCATTCGCAGCGGCTGCGCGGATGAGGAATCGTTCCAGGAGGAATTTTGTTGTCAGCCGGGCGATGACAACGCCGCCTTTTTGTCATACGACCTGATGGCGAGCTGCGAGTACGCGGCGGGGGAGGACTGGGCCGGCGGCGCGGGCGGCGCGCGTTACGTGGGAGTGGACATCGGGCGAGACCACGATTTGACGGTGATTTGGGAGGTGGAGAAAATTGGCGACGTGCGCTTCACGCGAAAAGTCGTGACGCTGGACCGGCAAAGTTTTGACGCGCAGGAAAGCGTTTTATACGGAATACTTGACAACCCAGCGGTAAAGCGGTGCGGCATCGACCAAACGGGGATGGGCCGCCAATTCGCGGAGCGGGCGCAGCGGCGCTACGGCGCCCAACGCGTGGAGGGCATCCATTTTACGGCGGCGGTGAAGGAAGAACTGGCCTATGGGGTGCGGGCGGCGCTGGAGAGCCGAACGGTGCGTTTGCCAGGCGACAAATTGATCCGGGCGGATTTGCGGAGCATGCGCAAGGAAACGACCGCGGCGGGCAACATCCGCTTCACTGGCGAACGGACGCGGCACGGGCACGCCGATCGTTTTTGGGCGCTGGCGCTGGCGTTGCACGCGGCGAAGGGCTCGGGGGAGGCCCAGTATTTTGCGCAGGTGATATGAGAGGCTGATTGTCGGCTTGCCACGGAAAACGGGGTTGGGATAGGATGAGGCGCAAGTGATTGATTCGGACGGAAAGCTCGCTGAGTTCCTACCTGCAATCCGGGCGGCGGAATGGGTGGCCCTAGACACCGAAGCGGACAGCCTGCATGCCTACCCGGAAAAGCTCTGCCTTATCCAAATCAGCCTGGCGGCGGGTGATTATCTGGTGGATCCGCTGGCGGGGATGGACCTGGGGCCGTTCTGGCCGGAGTTGAAAAAGCACGACCTGATCATGCACGGGTCGGATTACGACCTGCGCCTGCTGCGCAAAAACCACAATTTCGTCCCGCACAAGATATTTGACACGATGCTGGCCAGCCGGCTGCTGGGCGACCGGGAATTCGGGCTGGTGAATCTTGTCAAGAAGTATTTGGACGTGACGCTGGAGAAGGGATCGCAAAAGGCGGATTGGGCGCGGCGCCCGCTCACGCCGCGAATGGAGTCCTACGCGCGGAATGACACTCATTATCTGAAGGCGCTGTCGGACATTTTGCGCGGGCAATTGCGGGAGCGGGGGCGGTTGCCGTGGCTGGAGGAATCCTGCGCGCGGCTGGTGGCGGAATGCGCGCGGACCCCGGCGGAGGAGCCGGACGAAGTCTGGCGCATCAAGGGCAGCCACAAATTATCGCGCGCCGGGCTGGCGGCGCTGCGGGAATTGTGGCATTGGCGGGAGAAGGAAGCGGTGGCGGCGAATCGCCCGCCGTATTTTATTTTGAGCCACGAAACGCTGATTGAGCTCGCGGCGGCGGCGGTGGAAAACCGGGAGACCGACCGCTTGATGCCCCGGCATTTCTCGGACCGGCGGCGCGAGGGCTTGCGCCAGGCCGTGGCGGCGGCGCGCAACGTCGATCCGGCGGCGCATCCGCAATTCCGGCAATTCACGACGCGCCGGCAGAGCGAGGGGGAGCGGCGGAAGTTCGCGGAGCTGGAAACCAAGCGGAACCAGGTGGCGGCGGAATTGCAAATCGACCCGACGATCATCGCGAGCCGGGCGACGCTCCTGGACCTGGCGCGGGAAGCCCCGGGCGAGGCGGAAGGATTGATGTCGTGGCAAGCGGGGCTGCTTGGGGTTACGTTAAGGCCATGAAAATCGATGTGGCTAAATTTTCGGTCAAGCCGGGCAAAAATGTGCGGCTGAAGCATTGGCCAACGGAAATAAAGGCGTTGTACGATTCCAAGGAGGACGGGGAGGAAAAAATCAAGGAGCATGTCAAGCAATTGCAGGAATTGCAGGGGCGGCTGTATGCCGACGGCCGGCACGCGGCGCTGATTATTTTACAGGCGATGGACGCGGGCGGGAAGGACAGCGCAATCAAGCATGTGATGTCCGGGGTGAATCCGCAGGGCTGCCAGGTGGTGAGCTTCAAGGCGCCGAGCGCGGAGGAGCTGGGGCATGATTTCCTGTGGCGCACCACGCGGCAATTGCCGCCGCGCGGGGACATTTGCATTTTTAACCGGTCCTATTATGAGGAGGTCCTGATTGTGCGCGTGCATCCGGATTTGCTGGCCAAGCAGCGCCTCCCGGAGAAATGCGCGCGCGACAAGGACCTCTGGAAACACCGCTACCATTCCATCAACGAATTTGAAAAGCACCTGGCACGCAATGGGACGAAAATCATCAAGCTGTTTCTGCACATCTCCAAGGGCGAGCAACGCAAGCGATTTTTGAGCCGGATCGAGGAGCCGGAGAAGAATTGGAAAATTACGCCGGAAGACGTGCGGGAACGCGGACATTGGCATGAATACACCAAGGCCTACGAGCATTGCCTGGCGGCGACGAGCACGGAGTGGGCGCCGTGGCATGTGGCTCCGGCGGACGACAAAATGAACGCGCGCCTGATTATCTCGCGGATCATCGTGGAGTCGCTCAAGGAATTGAAGATTGCGGCGCCGCAAGCCGACCCGGCGCGGCGGCGGGAACTGGCGACGATCAAGCGGGCCTTGAAATAGGTTTGACGTTATGGAAACCGCGCCCACGCCATCCGGTTCCAGGGGAGAATGGCTCCGGCTGCTGAAGATTTTTGCGGTGGGGCGCCGCCCCAAACGGACGCTGGCGCGCATCATCGTGCTGGCGGTGACGTGTTACCTGGTTTTTGGCTTCGCGCTCCTGCCGGTGCGGGTGACGGGCATCAGCATGGAGCCGACGTATCACAACGGCTCGATCAACTTTTCCAATCGGCTGGTGTTTCTATGGCGGGAACCGCGGCGCGGCGACGTGGTGACGATTCGCTACGGGGGAATTCACGTGATGCTGATGAAGCGGGTCATTGGGTTGCCGGGCGAGACGGTGGCGTTTGTGCATGGCCGGGTGTTCATCAACGGAAATTTGCTGGAGGAGCCGTATATGAAGGAACGGAGCCATTGGAACGTGCCGGCGGTCAAACTTGGCGCCGATGATTATTTCGTGGTGGGCGACAACCGCACGATGCGCTGGCAAGACCACGAATTTGGCAAGGTGAGCCGGGAACGGATCATCGGCAAGGCGCTGCTGTGAGGACGTTCGTCCGCGTGGCGGCAGGCCTGCTTTTGGTGGCGGCGGGCCTGTGGGTGTGGCGCACCTTTTTTCCGAGCCCGGAAGCAGTGATTCACCAACGGCTGGAGAAACTGGCGCGCAACGCGTCTTTCAGCGCGGGAGAGGGAACCGTCGCGCGGGCGATCAGCGCGCAACGAGTGCCGGGGTTTTTTGCGCCACAGGTGGATGTGATCCTCGATTTCCCGGGGCGGCCGAAACACACGTTCGCCGACCGGGAACGGGTGGCGGAGGCGGCCATGGCCTCGCGGCAGGGCATGGGATTGAGCGTGAAATTCCCGGACATCAATGTGGTGGTCAACGGGGATAGGAAATCGGCGACGGCGGACGTGACCCTGCAAGCGCGCCTGGCGGAGGACAAGGAGGACATTATCCAGGAACTGCAAATCACCTTTCAGAAAACCAACGATGACTGGCTGATCACGCGCGTGCAGTCGGTGCGTCCGCTAACCTTGCAGTAGCCGCGGTCAGCGCGCGTGGCGGTCGGGCTGGCTCGGATCGAGAATCCAATTGTCGCTCAGCCAATCCGTGAGCCGGTCGGGAAAGCCTTTGACCGATTTCAGTTTCGAGCGGTAACCCATGTTAAAGCCATGCTGGCCGTGGGCAAAAATGTGGACCTCAAATGGTATCTTGAGCTTTCCATATTGCGGGATCAGATCGGCGATGACTTTGCAGTGAAACCAGTCATCAACGCCCGTGCAGGCGAAAAAGACCGGCGGCGCATTTGTGGGAATCTGTGTGGGCGCGCCGTAAGGTCCGGGATAAATGGAAATTTCAAAATCAGCGCGGGCGCTTTCGCGGTCCACCGGGTCGGCGGCGTTGGGATCGCCCTCGGTGGGAGCATAGCAGACGAGCGAGGCAACTTCGCCGCCGGCGGAAAATCCTTCGATGCCGATGCGGGCCGAGTCGAGCCCCCATTCCGCGGCGTGATGGCGCACCACGCGCATGGCGCGCTGGCCGTCCTGCAGCGGATGCTTGTCAATCGAATAGGGCGAATTGGTTTCACGCGGCAGCCGATATTTCAAGACGAAGGCGGCGACGCCGAGGTTGGTGAAGTAGCGGGCGGAGTCGGCGCCTTCGGCGTTAAAAACCAGCTCGCGAAAGCCGCCGCCGGGGCAAATCACGACCGCGGCCCCGTTCGCTTTGTCCTTGGGCGGCAAAAAGACCGTGAGCGAAGGGTTGTTGATGTTGCGCACCCAATAATCCTTGGCGAGCTCCGGTTCGTCGCGGCGGCTTTCAAAGCCGGGCGCGCCATTGGTCCAAAGCGGCAGCACAAGCGGCTGCGCGGAAAGCGCCGCCGCCGTGGCCAGCCAGAGAGCGAGAGCGGCTTTCATACGTCCTTGAGGCGGCCGGTGGAATCGCCGAAACGCTCGAGGCCGGTGAGGCTCATCCGGTCGGCCAGGCTGAGGAACAGATTGGTCATCGGTTGGGAGTTTTGCTTGATGTAGCGGCCAGGCCGCAAGGTCCCGCCGCCGGCGCCGGCCAGCACGATGGGAAGATTATTGTGGGTGTGACGATTGCCATCGGCATTGCCCGCGCCGTACACGATCATGGAATTGTGCAGCAGGGAGTTGCCGTCGATGTCCTTGGTCGCTTCCATCTTCTTGAGGAATTTGGCGAATTGCTTGACATACCAGGCGTCAATCTCCTGCACCTTTTTCACGCGCTCCGGCTTGTTCTGGTGATGCGACAAATCATGGTGCCCTTCAAAAATGCCGATTTCGCCGAAGGAACGATTGTCCCCGTCATGCGCGAGGCAGAAGGTGGCGAGCCGGGTGGAATCGGTTTGGAACGCGAGCCACATGAGGTCATACATCAATTGGACGTATTCGCCATAGCTGGTGGGGACGCCGGACGGGGTGGCCATGTCCGGATCCTTGGCCGGGCCGAAGCGCCCCGCGTTCTGGATGCGGGTCTCAATTTCACGGACGCCTGTCAAATATTGGTCCAGTTTGTCGCGATCGCGCGCGGCCAGTTGCCGATTCAGGCGATGGGCGTCATCCAGGACGAAATCGAGAATCGAGCGCTGCTCCGCTTCGATGCGCTGGGTGTTGGCCCAGCGTTCGCCCGGTTTGCCCACGCCGAACATGCGCTCGAACGCGAGGCGCGGATTGGATTCGGGCGTGACGGGTGACGTGGGGGAACTCCAGGAAAGATTGTATTGATAGGCGCACGCGTAATTGGAATCGCACGCGGAGGATTTGTGGTCGTTGTCACAGGACAATTCCAGCGAAGGCAGCCGGGTGAGATGCCCGACCTGCCGCGCCATGACCTGATCGATGGAAACGCCGGCATGCACGTCGCTCGCGCTTTTTTTGATGCGCACACCTGTCAAATAAACGGCATTGCCGCGGGCGTGGTCGCCGCCGCCGTCCGCGCCGGGCAGGGCGCAGAGATGGTCCAATTCACCCATGACCTGGACGTGGGAGCGCATGTCCTCCAAGCCCTGGAGCGTGGGGCTGAAGGCGAAATCCGCGCCGGTCTTTTCCGGCCACCAGGCATCCGGCACGGCGCCATTGGGAAAGAAAATAAAAGCCGTGCGCAACGGGGCGCCGGTGGCGGTCGCCGCCAATTTGCCGGCGGGGGCAAGCGCGCCGAGGGCCTTGAGCGGCTGCAACGATTCGAAAGCGGGCAGGGCCAGGCAGGCGCCAAGGCCGCGCAAAAAATGGCGGCGGCTGAAGGCGGCGGCGCGTTCGGACGGGCGATCCTGAGACGTGGAATGCTTGTTCATGATTTCTCTTTGGTCATGGCGGTTTCCGGGCCGCCCAACAGCGGGGACTGGCGGGTTTTCTGGAAGGGAATGGAATGGATGACGCCGCCGAGCAGGGCGGAGAAACGGCCATTGGCCTTCTCCATCTGGTCCACGATTTGATCGACGGTTTCGGTGTCCTGCGGCTCGAGACCGCGCCCCAAAGCGTACGTCAATAATTTTTCCGTAAGGGTGCGGTAAAATTCAAGGTGATGGTTGGCGACGAGAATCTGCTTGAGCTCGCGCGGGCTTTGGAAGGATTCGCCGCTGAGCAGCGTGCCAGTGCAATCGATGGGTTCGCCATGATCGTGTTCGCGCCACATGCCGAGCGCGTTGAAATTTTCCATGGCCAGGCCCAGCGGATCCATATGGTTGTGGCAGGAGGCGCACACCGGTTTTTCGCGGTGAATGGCGAGGGTTTCGCGCAAGGTCAAATCGTGATCGTGCGCGCCTTTTTCGATGTCTTCGAGGGCGGGAATATTCGGCGGCGCGGGCGGCGGTGGATTGCCCAGGATATTGTCGAGCACGAACAGGCCGCGTTTGACGGGCGAGGTGCGCGTGGGATTGGAAGTGACCGCGAGCACGCCGCCCATCGTCAGCACGCCGCCGCGGGGGCTGTCGGCGGGGAGCTTGACGAGGCGCATCTGCGAGCCGGTGACATTGAGATTGGTGAGGCCGTAATGGCGGGCCAGGCGCTCATTCAGGAACGTGTAATCGCTTTGCAGGAAATCCAGGACGCTGCGGTCTTCATGCACAATGTGGGAAAAATACAGCTCCACCTCCTGACGCATGGCCGTGCGCAGATCGTAATCAAATTGCAGGTTGAAGCGTCCGAAAGTTTTCCGAAAACCTTCGCGCAACTTGTTGAACTTCTCCTTTTCCTCCGCCGTGAGATGGTCCTTGGCGGCGAATTCGCGAAATTGCGCGCGCATTTCCTCGGCGTGCGGATCTTTCTTTTCCTGGCTCGACAAAATGGTGCGCGGATCAACCGCCACAATGTCGATGTCGCGGGCCTGCAGCCATTGGCCGGTGAAATTTTTGGCGAGCGCGGCGGCCTTGGGATCGGCCAGCATGCGCTGGACTTGATTGTCGAGGCCGGCGCGGAGTTTGCCGGCGGCGGCGAGGCTCATCAGCTCCGCATCGGGCATCGTGGACCAAAGAAAATAGGAGAGGCGCGAGGCGAGGGAATATTCGTCAATGAACGGCGTGGCTTGCGTGGAGGCGGCGTGTTCCTGCCGATAGAGAAAACGCGGGGAAGCGAGAATAGCGACAAACGCATGCGAAATCCCGGCCTCGAATGTGGCGCCCGGTTCCTGCGCGCGATTCTCGGCCAGCGCGGTGAGACGCTCCACCGTTTCCGCGTCCGCCGGACGGCGAAAAGCCTTGGAGGCAAAATCGCCGAGAATTTCCCGCGCATAAATGTGGCGGGCGGCGGCATCGGCTGGGACAATTTTGGGAAAGAAGCGGCGATAGTTCGGCGGCTCAACCCAGTATTGCGCATCAGCCGGGCCGTGAATCGTGGCGGAGACCAGGCGCAAGGTGAGGGAGCGAATCTGTTTTTCGTGCGTGAGCGGCTCAATTTCCAACGCCACCTGATGATCGCCCGCCGTCCAATCCTGCGCGTAATCGTAATGGAAGGGCTGGCCGCTTTCCCGTCCGTATTCGTAACGGCCCACTTCCTTGCCGTCGATGCGGACGATCAGGCGGCATTTGTTGGCGTCAAACTGGTCCTCCACATAACGCTCATTGGCGGTCAGGTCCACCGCCACCTGATAATGCCCCGCGTGCTCGGCGTGAAACGAATTAACCACCAAGGCGGGATCGTAATAGGAGAGCGACAAATTTCCCCACGCCTCGGACCCCGGAGCATTGGTGGCGTGAAACGCGCGTCCCGGTAAAATTTTCTCCGGCATCACGCGGGACTGCGCGGGCACCGCCTGCGCCACGATGCGATTGGCGGCATCGAGATATTTCTCCAGCAGCATCGGCGAAAGATTCAACACCTCGCCGATGTCATCGAAGCCGTAGCCAGTGTCATCGGGTGGAAATTCGGAATCGGTGTCGAAATCCACACCCGTCAGGTCGCGGATGGTGTTGCGGTACTCGACGCGATTCAAGCGGCGCACCGTAACGCGGCCCGGGTCGATATTCCGGGGATCAATCCCGAAGACATCGAACTTGATCCATTGAACCAGACGCTCGCGTTCGGCGGCGGTGGGCTGCTCTTTTTTGGGCGGCGGCATGATGTTGCCCCGCACATTTTTGAGCACCATGGCCCACAGATCTTTGTTGGTCAGCGCGTCACGGTCGGTTTTAAAATCGTCGAGGGAGACATTGCCCTTTTTCATGCCGTCCAAATGGCAATCGCCGCAATATTGGACGAGCATGGGCTGAATCTGTTTGTGGAAAACGCGCGCGCCATCCGCCGCCCGCGCCGCCGCGGAAATTCCGAGGCAGGCGGCCATCACAAAAGACAGCGGTTTTGACGAAGTTTGGCGCATTGGATTGGAGGCTCACTATAATCCAAATCGCCCCGGCGAATCACCAACTATTTTGCACACCATAAATGGACGACTTTGGTCGAGGTTCCATTCATGGAAACCCTACGATGCCGCGCGCCTCAGGGCGCCGAAGGGGATTCGTGCAGCCGGGCAACTTCCTCGCGCCAGGCCGGAAGGCGATGCGCCAGGTTCGCTTGGGCCAAGTAGGCGGCGCTGATGTGAGAAGGTTCACCGGCCAGCTCATGTTCCAAGGCGTTGGCCACATGAACCGCAGCGAGCGGGCTTACACCCGCGCTCGCGCCTCGCTCGGGAATGTGATGGAAAGCCACCGCCTCCACAATCGGAGCCGGCAATCCCCAAAGCCCCAGCAAATACGCCGCCAGCCCGGCGTGGGTGGCGCCGAAAATCTCCAGTTCCACTTCATGCAACGGCGCCCGGCGCGAATCCGCCAGCGAAAGCGCCTCCTGGAATTCGCGCGGCAGGCTGTGAGCGAGCATTAGTTTGCCGATGTCATGCAGGATGCCCGCCGTGAACGCGTCTTCGATTTCCGCCGCCCTGGCGCCTTCGCTGCGCATGATGACGCGCGCGATTTGCCCGCAATTCATCAGGTGCGTCCAGAGCGTGTCGGCGGAGAAATGATTCATCTGCGACGGCGCGAAATTGGCGAACACCTGGGACGAAAGCGCGACTGAGCGGATGGTGTTCAAACCAAGCTGTTGCACGGCAGCCACCGGGTCATGCACGCGCTCCGGCAACCCAAACGCCGTGGAATTGACCACCTGCAGCAGTTTGGCCGCGATGCCCGGGTCTTTGATGATCAAGTCCGCGATGGATTTCAGCGAAGCATCGGGCGACTCGATCGCCTGCATGATTTCCAGGTAAAGCGAAGGGAAGCTCGGCAGCACGCCGATGCGGCCCGCGAGCGTTTTGAGCTTTTCATCTTTCAGATAGGCATCCAAACCCGTGAGGCGCACCAACGTCGCCTTGAGGGTGTCAATCTGGACGGGCTTGACGAGGAATTGGTGAATCGAGCCGAGGGCGTCGGCCACGAAGCCTTGATCGCCGAGCCCTGAGATGATGACCCGCGCCGTCTGCGGATAAAGCCGCGCGACTTCCTTGAGCAATTCAATGCCATCCATCCCCGGCATCCGCATATCCGACGCCACGACATCAAATGCGCTCGCGCGCAGCAACGCCAAGGCCGCCGGCCCATCCGCCGCCGTGCGCACCTCCCAGCGCCCGCGTTCATTTGACAGAATCAGCTCATACATTTCCCGAATGAGGTCTGAATCTTCGACAAATAGAATCCGTTTCATGTCCAAGCCACCGCCAGCGTGACGCAACACTTGACTGCGCGCAAGCCTCCCTCCTCGTGCCCTCATTAAAGACAGAGCATCCGCAAAAAGATTTTCGACGACCGATTTTATGTCATAGGTATAACAAAGTTTGATATCGCATCGAAGAGAAAGGCGGTTTAAGCTGCGGAGGATGAAACCGAAAACGGAAGAGTTTTTGAACTTTTTGTTGTGGTCGGCGACGCTGGTGAGCCAGCCAACTTCCCGGAATTTGAGCAGTTCGTTTGAGAGCTGGGCTTATCGCCAAGGGTTGCGGCGGCAGGCGCACGTGTTGCGGCGCAAAAAATTTGTGGAAAGCGAAGACTCGGCCGGGGATCGGTTATACCGATTGACCGCAGAAGGGCGCTTGCATGCCTTGGGCGGACGGAATCCGCTGGCGCAATGGGGGCGCGCCTGGGACGGCCAATGGCGGATTGTTGTGTTTGATATTCCCACCGCGCGCGAGGCTTACCGCATGCAGTTGTGGCGGCGCCTCAAAGAGCGTTCTTTCGGCTATCTGCAGGGAAGCGTCTGGGTGACACCGGATTCGGTGGGGCCGGAATTGAAACGCATGGAGGAAGGCGTGATCAACGTGAAGTCGCTGTTGTTGCTGGAGGGCCGTCCCTGCGCGGGAGAATCGGACGCCGAGATCGTCAACGGCGCCTGGGATTTCAAACAGATCAATCATCGCTACCAACAACACATGAAAGTCCTGGCGGAGCGTCCGGAAAGAAACCTGCAAACCGAAGCTGCCGCCAAGGAATTGCAACAATGGGCGGCCAAAGAACGGGAAGCATGGCTGCATGCGGTAAGGTGGGACCCGCTTTTGCCAGAACAACTATGGCCGAAGGGTTATCTAGGGCCGGAAGCCTGGAAGCGCAAGATGCAGGCATTCCGCCAGGCGAGCCGGCAAGCGGCAAGTTTCTCATTGTAAATCGATGACCGATTTTATGTTATACCTATGACATAAAATCGGTATGAGCCAATTGGGAGGGCAGGAAGAGGTTTTTGGTTTTGCTTTGGGCGGGCATGGGGTAGAAAGGGACGCGCATGGCGCATGGCGTTCGCATTAAAGATTTGCCGATGGGGGAAAGACCGCGGGAACGGTTGGCGGAATTGGGCGCGGAAGCGCTGAGGACGGCGGAGTTGATCGCGATTTTGCTGCGGACGGGCTTGAAGGGGATTTCGGCGATTGAGGTGGGTGAGGCGCTTTTGCAGAAGTTTGGCACGCTGGACCGCCTGGCGAATGCTTCCCTGGATGAATTGCAGTCGGTGAAAGGAGTGGGGGCGGATAAGGCGATTGCGCTGCAAGCGGCATTTACCCTGGCGCGACGAATGGCGCGGGAGCTGCGCCGGGAAAGCCCGGTGCTCGATACGCCGGAAAGTGTGGCGGGGTTGCTGCGGGAGGATAATCGGGCTTATGAGGTGGAGAATTTCCAGGTGGTGCTGCTTAACGCGCGCAAACGGTTGATCCGCGTGGAACGGGTGTCGCAGGGATTGGTGGACACGTTGCTGGTGCATCCGCGCGAGGTTTTTAAATCGGCCATTGCGGCCAATGCGTCGTTTGTGGTGCTGGCGCATAATCATCCGAGCGGCGACCCAACTCCTTCGGAACAGGATGTGAAGGTGACGCGGGATTTGGTGCGGGCGGGACGGCTGCTGCAAATTGAAGTGGTGGATCACGTCATCCTGGGACGGAAATCGGCGGAGGGAGGACGGGATTATGCCTCGCTGCGGGAACTGGGATTTTTTTACACTTGAAGTTTTAACATGATA
>DASZMX010000134.1:0-10073 GCA_035551475.1 Verrucomicrobiia bacterium | reverse complement strand
TTCGGGCGTTTTTATCTGCAGGAATTGATCAACAGCGGCGGCCTGGCGGAGATCTGGGTGGCCACCGACCCGCAAGGCCAGCCGTTTGCGCTGCGCAAAATGCGCAACGCCTCCTTCTTCAATTTTTCCGAGCGGCGCCAGTTCGCGCACGGGTGCGAAGTGCTGTCAAAAATCCATCACAACCCGAATGTGATCAATTACGTGGAGCATGGGAAAATCGAGGGCGCGCCCTACCTGCTGATGGAGTATGTGGAGAGCTCGAACCTGAAGCAGCTCCTGGCGCGGAACGACCCGCTGCTGGGGGAGAACGTGGCGCAGATTATAATTGACATGACGCTGGGGCTGGAGCAGGTGCACGACAGCGGTTTTATTCATCTTGACATAAAGCCGGAGAACGTGCTGGTGACGCGCAGCGGGGGCGTGCGCCTGATTGATTTCGACCTGGCGCAAACGCGCCCGGAGAAGCCGGAGAAAATGCCGCGCTACCCGGGGACGCCGGCCTACATGGCGCCGGAGCAGTTGCGGCACCAGCCGATCGACCAGCGGGCGGACATCTTCGCGCTGGGGGTCTCCATGTACGAAGTATTGACAGGCCAGAAGCCGTTTCCCGGCGACACGCCGGACGAGATTTTGCGCCGGCAATTAAGCGGGCCGCCGGCCCCGCCGCGCGAGCATAACCCGGAAGTCCCGCTGCCGCTGGAGAAGGCGATTCTCAAATGCCTGAAGGCGGACATGGATGGCCGTTATCTTGACATGGAGATGGCGCGGCGGGAAATCCAGGCGGCGCTCTACGTTTAAAACGGTTTTTTCCGAGGAGGATGTCAAAAAAACTGTGTAAAATAGTTGTTGCATTCTGCGCGGTGAAAGTTCAGAAAAAGGCATGGCTACCAAATCCAAGTCCACGAGAAAACCGAGCGCAGCGTTCATGAAACCGGTGCAGCCGGACGAGAAGCTCGCTAAAGTTGTCGGCTCCAAGCCGCTCCCCCGCACGGAATTGACCAAAAAGCTTTGGGATTACATCCGCAAGCACGGTCTCCAAGACAAGAAGCAGCGCACCCTCATCAATGCGGATGAAGCGATGCAGGCGGTCTTCAACGGCAAGAAACAAGTCAGCATGTTCGAGATGACCAAGCTGGTCTCCGGCCATCTGGCGAAGTAATTCCCCTCGGGGACGCGGGCGGCGGCCGCACGGTTGATTCCGGGCGGCCTGGCGCGGCGGCGCCTTTCGGTTTTCTCACAGTATTGCAGGCACACCCGTCTTCTTGTTCGCATTCGTGCGACAGGAAGATGGGCCTTTTTGTATTGAGGGAGGGCAGGCAGGGGTGGTTGCAGGTGAAACGCCGCCTCTAAAAATGCGAAACGGGGTCCAGTCGTTGAGCTCGACCGGACCCCGCCCAAACCGCACACGCGGATTGGTGAGACACGCACTTGAGATTAAGCGGGAACCGTGCCAACTCATTCGTGATAACGCCCGGGAAGGCGCGGCCCCTCCGCAGTTAATAGGAAGCGTTCGTTCTCCTCAAATCCGAGCGCGTCCTAATTCTGGGCAATCCTATACTAAAGAACGAGGGCTGCCGGGGCATTTTTAGTTGTGCGCCCCTGGAGGGAATTCTAATCTCGGGCGCATGAAACACCTGCGGGCTCTGGCCTTCGCCGCTTCTCTTCTCCTCGGTTTCCCGGTTTGGGCCGAAACTCCGGGGCAATTCCGCCCCAAGCCATTTCCCAATCCGACCGAAAAAGTCGGCGCCACCGGGAAGAAGGCGCAACCCAAGGACACCTACCCAAAATCCCGGGCGCCGCTGCCCCCGGAACCGGTTCGCAAAGCAAAATTGACCGAGAAAGGCGCCCCAGTTCTGCGCGGCAACGAGCTGATTCTCAACGCGGGCTGGGAAATGGCGGAAGCGCCGAATATCAAAGCCGACGGAGCGGCGCTTTCCACGGCGGGTTTCGACACAAAAGCGTGGTATGACGCCACGGTGCCCGGCACGGCGCTGGCGACGTTGGTGGATCAAGGCGTTTATCGCGACCCCTATTTCGGACTGAACAACCTCACGATTCCCGAGAGCCTGAACAAGCAGGATTATTGGTATCGGACGGAGTTCAGCCTGCCGGCCAGTTTTAGCGGGCGGCAATTGGCTCTGCAATTCAAGGGCATTAACTATTATGCGGAAATCTGGCTCAACGGGCATTATCTCGGGCATATCACCGGAGCTTTTATTCGCGGAGATTTCGACATCACCAAAGCCGCGCAGCCCGGCGTTAACACGTTGGCAGTCATGATCATGCCGGTGCCTGACCCGGGTTTGCCCAGCGAGCAATCGGTCAAGTTTGGGCCTGGGGACAATGGGGGAACGGGCTGCCTGGATGGCCCGACGTTTGTGTGTTCGGAAGGCTGGGATTGGATCCCCGCGTTGCGCGACCGTTGCGCGGGAATCTGGCAGGATGTCGTGGTGCGCGCCTCTGGCGATGTGACGTTGCTCGATCCGCACGTCATTACGAAGCTGCCTTTGCCTGACACCTCCAAGGCGGATGTCAGCGTGGAAGTGGAGCTGGCGAACGCTTCCTCCAGCCCGCAGAGCGGCACCTTGCACGGCTCGTTTGAAGGGGTGAGTTTCGACAAAACCGTGACGGTGCCGCCCGGCGAAACCAATCTCGTGCGCATCACGCCGCAGGAATTCGCGCAGTTGACCGTGCAAAATCCGCGGCTCTGGTGGCCGAATGGTTATGGCAAACCGGAGCTGTACCATTTGACCTTGTCCTTCACGAACCAGTCGGGCCAGGCCTCGGACACGCGGGAGGTGCGTTTTGGCATTCGGGAAATGAGCTATGAATTGGAGGCAACGTCGGGCGGGGCCAAGAAACGTTTCGAATACATTCCCAGCGCCGCGCGCGGGGGTCAGCCGGTGATCGATATGCGCCGCAAATCCATGCATTGGCGCACCAACGGCTGGAAGGAAGAGCCGGTCGATCCGGTGATCGTGCCCGGCCAGGAAACCTCACCCGCGCTGAAGGCGCTGCATGATCCCGAAATGACCCGCTACCTCGCCATCAAGGTGAATGGGCAGCGCATCATGTGTTATGGCGGCAATTGGGGCATGGATGACGCCATGAAACGCATTTCGCGCGAAAAACTGGAGCCTTATATGCGGCTGCATCGCGATGGAAATATCGTGATGATTCGCAATTGGAGCGGCCAAAGCACGTCCGAGACGTTTTACGATCTGTGCGACGAATACGGTTTGCTGGTCTGGAATGATTTTTGGATGGACACGGAAGGCTGGAATTATGCGCCGATCGATCACGATCTTTTCCTGCGCAACGTGGCCGACACCATCAAGCGGTATCGCAACCATCCGTCCATTGCCATCTGGTGCGCGATGAATGAAGGCGTGCCGCCCAATGACATCAATGAGGGGAATGACCGCCTGATTCGGGAATTGGACGGGACCCGCTATTACCAGCCGAATTCGCGCTGGGTCAATTTGCGCATGAGCGGCCCGTGGTCCAATCAGCCGCTGGACAAATATTACCATGAGTTGAACGAGGGTTTTAGCACGGAAATGGGGGCTTTTTCGGTGCCGTCGTCCGAGGTGATTCGCTCGATGATGGATGAGGCGGACACCTGGCCGCTGGGCGATGTTTGGGCGTACCACGATTTGCACAGCGTGGGCAACGGCGATTCCCACACGCTGATTCATGCCATCGACACCCGCTTTGGCCCGGCCAACAGCCTGGATGATTTTACGCGCAAATCGCAGATGGTGAATTACGAGACGTATCGCGCCATTTATGAAGGTTTCGGCGCGCGCCTTTGGAAGCCGAGCGGCGGCGTGCTGGTCTGGATGAGCCATCCTTCGTGGCCGAGCACAGTCTGGCAGTTCTACACCTGGGATTACGAGCCGAACGCGGCGCTGTTTGGCGCCAAGAAAGGCGCGGAGCCCATTCATATTCAGATGAGCCTGCCGGACGCCAAGGTGACGATTGTCAATCATACCGCCAAGCCGCTGGAACACGTCACGGCCACGGCCACGATTTACAGCCTGACGGGAAAAGTGGAGCAGACGGCGCCGAAGAAATTGACGGCGGCGGCCAATGCGGCGACCGATGTCACCACGTTGTCCTGGCCGGCCCATGACGCCCATTTTGTCCGCCTTACCCTGGCCGACCAGGCGGGTCAGCCGTTGTCCGACAATTTTTACTGGCACGCGCGGGAAGAGGGTGATTTGACGCAACTCACCAACCTGCCCAACGCGGACGTGCAGTTAAAATTCCATTTCGAGAACGGCGCGATTGTCGGCGAAGCTTCGACGAAGGCAGACAGCGCTCCGGCCTTGGCCGTGCGTCTTTTGCTGCGCGACCCCAAGACCAACCAGCGCATCTTGCCGGCGTATTATTCGGACGATTATTTCGACCTGATGCCGGGCGAACATCGGTCGTTCCGCATTGAGTCGCAAAGCGCGATTCTGCCCACCGCCGTGATTGCCTGCGACGGGTGGAACATTGCGCCGAAGACGACCGCCGCGGAATAGGCGGCGGGAGAGGCCGGATTTTTTATTTCTAATCCCGGGAATCTTGTTAATTCTGTCCGATGCGAACGGCGATTTATCCCGGCAGTTTCGATCCGCTGACGAATGGGCATTTGGATATTATTGATCGGGCGTCGAAGCTGTTCGACCGGGTGGTGGTGGCAGTGGCGGAGAATGACGAGAAACGGCCCTTGTTCACGATGAGCGAGCGCATTGAGCTGGTGCGCGAAGGGATCAAGGGCCAGCCCAAGACCGAAGTGGGGCACTTTCACGGGTTGCTGGTCGATTACGTGACCGAGCAGGCGGGCGTGGCAATCATCCGGGGATTGCGGGCTGTCTCTGATTTTGAATTTGAATTTCAACTGGCCTTGATGAATCGTAAATTGAACGAAAAGGTGGAAACGATTTTCATGATGCCCCGGGAAACCTACACATTTTTGAGCTCGCGCATGGTGAAGGAAGTGGCGCGGCTGGGGGGCAGCGTGCATTGTTTTGTGCCGCCGCATGTGGAGACGGCCTTGCAGGGGAAGTATGGCCAGCGTGCGAAAGCCAAATAATCAAAGGAGGCATTATGCCATTGCGAGTGAATCTGCATCAGTTGGAGGAGAAGGATTTTTATCTGGAAGGGGAAATCCCGGCGGAGGAATTGAGCCTGGAAGAGACCGACGAGCTGGTGCATCTGCGCCAGCCTTTGGAATATGACCTGACGGTGCAGAAGATCGACCAGAGCATTTTGGTGCAGGGGACGTTGCGGGCGCGGCTGGATTGCGAGTGCGCCCGGTGCCTGAAAGCGTTCCAGGAAACGCTGGAATTGAGCGATTGGACGGCGCTTTTGCCCCTGGATGGCCCGGAAAAGGTTGAATTAAAGGATGATTCGGTGGACTTGACGCCTGTCCTCCGGGAGGATATTCTGCTCGGGTTTCCGCAACATCCGTTGTGTGAAAGCGATTGCGCCGGACTGCCCAATCGTATCGCGCCGGAGCCGGCCCAGAGTGAAAATGCGTCGGCCTGGTCTGAATTGAATAAGTTAAAATTTAAATAGAAGATTTTATGGGTGTTCCCAAACGCAAACCGTCACACAGCCGCCAACGCATGCGGCGCGCCTACAACAGCGTCATGAAAGTGCCGCAACTGAGCGTCTGCTCCCAATGCGGCGCGCCTGCTGTTTCCCATCGGGTTTGCCCCGCCTGCGGCTTTTACAAAGGCCGCCAGGTGATGACTGTGGAAGCGGCCTAGCCGTTTTTTAGAGCGCGGACAGATGGCATCTTCCGCGCTTTTGCTTTATGCGAATCGTTGTGGATGTCATGGGTGGCGACCACGGCGCAGGGGTTATTGTCGAGGGCGTGCGCCTGGCTCTGCAAGCCCATGCCACCATTTCAGAAGTCTATTTGGTCGGGCGCCAGGAGCAAATTGAGGCGGCGCTGGCCGCGCATGGCAAGCCAGACCCGCGCATTCGCATCTTCCATTGCACCGAGGCGCTTTCGATGGAAGACAAACCCGTCGAGGCGTTGCGCCGCAAGAAGGATTGCTCCATCCTGCGCGCGGTCGATTTGATCAAGGAAGGGCGCGGCGACGCCTTGATTTCCTCGGGGAACACTGGCGGCTTGGTGGCCGCCAGCACGATCCGGTTGCGTCCGCTCGAAGGGGTGGACCGTCCTTGCATTGCCACTGTCATCCCCGGAAGAGGGCATGATTACGTGCTGTTGGACGCCGGGGCCAGCGTCGAGTGCCGCCCGAATCAACTTGTGCATTTCGCGGTGATGGGCAGTATTTACGCGCGCGAAATTCTGGGGCATAAAAACCCCCGCGTCGGTCTGTTGAGCAATGGCGCCGAACCCAATAAAGGCACGGAATTGACCTTGGAAGCCCACAAGCTCTGCCAAATGGTCGATCTAAATTTCATCGGCAATGTCGAAGGGCACGATCTTTTCAGCGACCGGATGGATGTCGTGGTGTGCGACGGATTTGTCGGCAACATCGTGCTCAAGACCATCGAAAGCTTCGCCAAGGGCCTTTTTTCCTGGATCAAGGACGAGGTGACCCAAACCCCCACCCGGAAATTGGGCGCCATGCTGGTTAAACCCGGGCTGAAGACCATCGCCCAGCGCATGGATCCGGACAATCACGGCGGTGCGCCCTTGCTCGGCCTGAATGGGACCATCATTAAAGCCCACGGCTCGGCGCGCGAACGCGCGATCACGAGCGCCATCGGCCAATGCACCAAGGCCGTGCAGCATCGTCTCAATGAGATCATCGTCCGCGAAATTGCCGCCGCCAATGACCGCATTGCGGCGGCCAAAGCCTGATGCCTACCCTGAAGAAACTCAAGAATCCGCGCGCCCATCACAACTTTGTGGGCCGCACCTGCTCCATCCTGTCGGTCGGCTCCTATGTGCCGGAGCGGGTGCTCAACAACGCCGAATTGGAAAAGATCGTGGACACGTCCGACGAATGGATCCTTACGCGCACGGGCATCAGCGAGCGGCGCATTGCCTCCAAGCACGAGACCACCTCGGATCTGGCGGCCAACGCGGCGCGTCTAGCGCTGGAACGGGCCAAGGTGCAGCCATCGGAAATTGATTTGATTGTGGTCGCCACGATCACGCCGGACATGCCGTTTCCGTCCACCGCCTGCCTGGTGCAGAAGAAAATTGGCGCCACGCGCGCGGCGGCGTTTGACATCGAGGCCGCTTGCTCCGGTTTTATTTATGCGCTGGAGATCGGGCAGCATTTCATCATGTCGCGGACTTATGAAACGGCGCTGGTGATCGGCGCGGAAAAACTTTCGTCCATCATCAATTGGGGCGATCGCAACACCTGCGTTTTGTTCGGCGACGGCGCCGGCGCGGCCGTGCTGCGGCATCGGCCCAACGCGCACGGATTGTTGACGGCGTGCATGGGGGCGGACGGGTCGAAGGCGGATTTGCTGTGCATGCCGGGCGGCGGCTCCGCCTGCCCGCCGACGCATGAGTCGCTGGCGGCCGGGATGCATTTCCTGCGCATGGACGGCAAGGAAACTTTCAAAAATGCCGTGACCGCGATGTGCACCGCGGCGCAGGAGGCGTTGCGGCGCTGCGACCTGGATATTTCGCAGATCAAATGCATCATCCCGCACCAGGCCAACCGCCGGATTATTGACGCGGTGGCGGAACGCCTCGACGCGCGCCCGGAACAGGTGTTCATCAACCTGCACAAATTCGGCAACACCTCCGCCGCTTCCGTGGCCATTGCCTTGGACGAAGCCGTCACCTGCGGACGGGTGCAGCGGGGCGACCTTGTATTGCTGGTGGTTTTTGGCGCCGGACTTACCTGGGGCGCTGCGGTCATCGAGTGGTGACAGCTTCCCGGCCCATGAATTTGCTGCGTTGCTTGTGCCTGTGGGGCGCATTGTGGTCCGTGGTCGCGCAGGGCCAGGCGTTGACGGGGCCGACGATCCATTTGGTGGCGGGAAACGGAGTGTCCGACCGCAATCCGGTGTCGGATTTCATGTATTTTGTGCCCCTGATTTCCGTGCAGCCGCTGGCTTCGGTGACGAGCCGCGGCAGCACGCAGGAGGCGCACATGGTCGGGGTGGCGCATCGCACCAGCGGCTCTGGTTTTGTAACGACGTGCGATTTTGAGTTTGATGGGAGGGGCTTGCAGGAAAGCCTCGTTGATATTGGCCTGCAAATTCACAAACGCGAGCGTGAGTTGAAAGCGGGAGGATCCATGCAGCGCCAGTTGAAGTCCATTGTGGTCAATGGCGGCGGAGCCATCAGCGTCGAGGTGGAAGGCGTGATGAGCAATGGGGTGCGGGTGGTCACGGAGGTGCGGTTGCGGTTCAATGCGCGCGGCGGCAAAAGCCCGGTCTCCATCACGCTATGCGACGTGCATTGGGCCGACGGCAAATTCCGGTCTTACAATGAAGTGGTGGCGACGGTCAATGCGCTGACGTTTCGCCGGACGGCCGCCGTGCCGAAGATGGAGGTCAGCGTGGCTTCGATCAAAGACAAGGACGTCGGGGATTCGATGTGGCAGAATTTCAAAGGGACCTTGAAGGGCGCGGCGGTGAATTTATTTTTGCCGCCCATCGTGATTGAAGAAACGGGCAACCACGCGATTCTGGATTTCGGCCTGGCGGTGGTGGCCGGGGAGCCGACATTCACGTTTCCGCACGCGAAAAATCTGATCGTGGGGCGGATTCCGGAAGACCCTTTCCGTTAGTTCATCCGATAGGTCATCGTCAGGAAAACCGCATGCGCCCGGTAATTGGCGGCGCCGCCGAGGCTGGGGTCGTCGTAGGAGCCGTAGCGATATTGCAGTTTGCTGGAGATGTTCTTTCCAAAGCGGCGGGTGATTCCCACCTGCACATTTTCCTCGGTGTATTCGAGCCCAAGCGGCAAAGCGGTGGATTGGAGCTGCCCGTAATTGGCGGCGGCATACGTGACCCCGGCAAAAACATCGGTGGCGGCATTTAAATTATAAACGGCGTTGGCGATCACGCTGTAGATGTCGCCGCGATACGGAACAATGCTGGGGGAATTGGCGTTGGCGCTCTCCGCGACGGAACGCTGGTAGGAAAATGTGCCGGAAAGGAAGAGGCGCGCGGTGGGGGAATAGGTGGTGTTGAGGGAATAAATATTCTCGCGGTCGCGCCCGGAGCCGAGGCCGCCGCCGGGGGAATAAATGATGCCGCTGTCAATAAAAGGCTCGGTGGTTTCGGCGTAGCCCGTCGTGCGGTATTGGTAGGAGAGGGTGGTCTTGAGGCGGGCGGTCAGGCGAAGGGCGAGTTTTGTCTCCACTTCCTCCGTCAGGATGTCGCGCGCGGAGAGGAACCCGGGATAACCGTCGTGAAAGCCCGGCGGCTGCAGCAGGGGATCGTTGTTGTACCAGCTCTGGTCCTGATTGCGATGGTAGTCGGCGGTGAACGAAACGCTGCGCCAGGGCGAGGTGTTGAAGCCGGCGCGAAAATCGGTCCATTGGCTGGTAAAGGCGGTGTCCTGGGAGAGAACGCCTTTGTCAACATTACGCTCCGCGGAGAGTGATTCCGATTGTCCAATTCGCTGCTCCTCCACTTGGGCATCGGCGAAGAGGGACGTGAAAGGAATGCCGCTGTAGCGCAGGCCGACTGTGCCTTGCACGGAGGAAAGATCGTAATCTGAACTGAGAAAGGCCGGGTTGGGCGTGAAGGGCGGACCTTGGATGATCATGCCGCCGCCCATGCCTTCTTCGCGCGTGAGTTCGCCCTGCACGCCGGTGGAAATAACCAGCCCATCCCAGGGGCCGAACAGCCCGTTTAGGTTCGCCACATGGGATTCCTTTTCGAGCGTGATTTGCGGCACGTTCCAGCGTTGATCGCCGGGGCTGGGAAAGCCGGGCAACGTCATGGTGATAAGATTGAAGCCGGAATCCGCATCGAGCTTGCTATAAAGGTAACCGGCGGAGCCGAGCAGCCAATCGTTGAATTTGCGGTCCAGGCGCAGCGTGTTGGCGCCCTCGAAATAACGCGTGCGCTCGCTGACTTGTTCCGAGGCGTAGGTGCTGGGAGGCAGAATGGCCCCGGCGGAG